>JAJEGA010000054.1 GCA_022820125.1 Anaerolineae bacterium
CGGCTCATGCGCCAGGAAATCCCGTATCTTCGTCCATTGTTCGTCAGATAGTCTCATGTTTGTCAGATAGTCTCATGTTTGTCATAAGACTATTTTATGCATTTATGCAGATGCCAATGCCAAAATATCAACAGAACCTAAATTCAACCGAATTGGATACACTCCCCCTTTATATCCTGCTGCGGTTAAGCTATCGGCTGCGGCAGAACGCAATCAAGGGTCGGCGTTGGGCAAAATGAGCCTTCAGAACGCATTGACGCACGCACGGCGGAATCAAACCAGCCACATGGACCGGTTCAAAGCGCTGCTGCGCTACCCGTCCGTGAGCCTGGACGCCGCCTTTCAGCCCCAGCTCCGCGATTGCGCCGACTGGATTTTGGGCGAAATGGCGCGTATCGGGCTGCGCAACTGCCGGCTCTTGCCCACCGCCGGCAATCCAATTCTTTACGCCGATTGGCTGGATGCCGGCGAAGCCGCCCCGACCGTTCTAATCTACGCGCACTATGATGTGCAACCTGCGGGCGATGTTTCACTCTGGGGCTCGCCGCCCTTTGAGCCGACCGTCAGCGAGGACCGGCTGGTGGCGCGCGGCGCCATTGACGACAAATGCGGTATATGGATCAATCTTAAAGCCATCGAATCGATTTTGTCCGCCTGCGAGACGCTGCCAATAAATGTGAAACTGTTTTTTGAAGGTGAAGAAGAGCTCGGTTCGCCAAGCGCCGCCGCCTGCATCGCCGCCAACCGCGACTTGCTCGCATGCGACTCAGTCATCATTTCGGACGGGCCCTTCTCCCCGAAGCAGCCCGTGATCGGCTATGCCTTGCGCGGCGCATTGTCGGGCGAGCTGCGGGTGATTGGTCCGCCGCGGGAATTGCATTCCGGGCGCTACGGCGGCGCGGTCAAGAATCCGATTCATTATCTGGCGCGCATTATCGCATCCTTCCACGACGCAAGCGGGCGGGTGCAGATCAAGGGTTTCTACGACGACATCATCCGCATGTCCCACCGCCAGATTCGCCACATGAATGAACTTTGGAAGACGATTGGTCCGCCGCTGCAGAAAGCGGCCGGCTTAGACGCATTCTTCGGCGATGCTCTTGGCGTCTTCGCCGAGCGCACTACATCGCAGCCGACGCTGGACGCCGGCGGGATCAGCGGCGGCTACCAGGGCGACGGCGCGCGCGCCATCATCCCAGCCAGCGCCCGTTGCAAGGTCACCATTCGTACAGTCGCCGGGCAAGATGCTGAACTGATCTGGTCAAGATTCGTCGACCATGCACAGTCCTTCGCCGAGCCGGGGATCCAGGTGGAAACGGAACTGTTCAACCTGTCGCATCCATTTATCATGCCGGACGACGGGCGCGAAATCCGCGCGATCCAGCGGGCGCTTCAATCCGCGCTGGGCAAGGAAGCGCTGCTCATGCGGCATGGCGGCTCGCTGGCGATCGGCGGGCTATTGGGGCGAGAACTTAACGCGCCGGCGACGATGTTCGGTTATGGCTCGGGCGGCAATTCGCACGCGCCCAACGAGTTTATAACCATCGACGACATCCAGATCGCGACCGAAGTAGCCATACGTCTCTTGTATGAGTTAGGGCTTGAGCAATCGCAAGGTGAATAGCTCGCCTGATAAAAGGAGCCAACAGAGCGATGAAAACCATGTCCTTCGACTTTAACTCCCGCCGCTCCATGATCAGCGCCCGCCGCGGCATGGTCGGCGCCAGCAACCCGCTGGCCGCGCAAGCCGGGCTCAACATCTTGCGGGCCGGCGGCAACGCGACAGACTCGTTACAATCGTCGCGCCGGCATCAATAAAAAGGGAGTCGAGATGTCGCGCAGGCTCTGGCTATTAATTTTTCTGGCTTTGACGCTGACAGTGCCATTTTGGGCGCAGAATGAAACGGAAATCTATCGCGACGTCAGCCCGTCAGTGGTGTCGATAGAAGTCGCCATCAGTCGCTTCGACACAGCTGGCGGCGCCGGATTTGTCATCGACGCAGACGGGCATATCGTCACCAATGCACATGTGGTCGAAGATGCGAGAGCCTTGACCGTTAAATTCCACGACGGATATGAAGCGCCGGCCGCTTTGATTGGCATGGATACACGCGTCGACCTCGCCGTTATCAAAGTGGATGTGGCGCGTCATCGGCTCAAGCCGGTGACCTTCGGCGATTCGGATGTTCTAGTTGTGGGAGAGGCCGTGGTGGCGATAGGTAGTCCTCACGGATTGGATGCGACCCTGACGCGCGGGATTATCAGCGGACTAAATCGCAGACTGGAATCTGACGACGGTACAGTGATGGAAGGCGCGATACAGACGGATGCCGCGCTGACTGGCGGCAACAGCGGCGGTCCCTTGCTGAATCAGGCTGGCGAAGTCATCGGAGTCAACACAGCTGGTTACAGCGGGACTGCGCTTGGTTTTGCCGTTCCGTCCAATATCGCGCGGCGAATTGCAGAGCGTATGATAGTTTCCGCAATACCGTGGGCGACTAAAGAAGCTGCCGCAGCGTATGCTACCTATGAAGTTGCTGTGACGACCGCTGAAGCGTTAGAGGAACTTTATGAAAGGGCGCAGGTAGCATTCTCAGGAGCTTTGGCGGAATACGTGAGTTACAGTCTGGAGATCATTTCTTCGGACAGCCGCGTTAGTAATACGGCTTTGACTGCTACATCTCGTGCATTGGAAAATCAAGTTTACGAAGCGGATGCTATCGCATATGAGGTCGAAGCTACCTTGGCGCTAGTGACAGCTACCGTTGCCAAGGCCTATGCTGTGCTAGAAGTTCGTGCGCCCGATAAAGCAGCGACCGTATCTGCCTACCTAACCTCGGCCGTGCAACGTGCTACTGCCATTGCGGGAGCGACCGAGCAACGAGCCACTGCCCAGGCGATAGCAACCGAGCAACGAACCACCAGTTTGGCCAAGCAACGATCCACAGCACGTCATTCTACTATGATCCCGGCAGGGACCAGGCAACGCGCCACTGTCAATGCGATGCAGACCGCCATTGCAGGCGCAAGGGTGACCCCCACGCCAACGCCGTACCATGTCTCTGTCGACAGCACAGTCAATTTGCGGTCGGGACCCGGCACAAATCACGCTGTAGTCGGCGTCGCGAGGCCCGGCGATTCCTTTGCTGTCATTGGCTATCAGGCAGGCAGCCCCTACAACTGGCTAGAGATTCGCTATGGCGACGGCACTGCATGGATAGCCGAGTCGCTCACACAAAGACACAGGTGACACATGAAAACCATGTCCTTCGACTTCAACTCCCGCCGCTCCATGATCAGCGCCCGCCGCGGCATGGTCGGCGCCAGCAACCCCCTCGCCGCGCAAGCCGGGCTCAACATCTTGCGGGCCGGCGGCAACGCGGCTGATGCCGCCGTCGCGACATCAGCGATGATGAATGTGATGGATCCCGGCTCCTGCGGCGTCGGCGGTGATTGCTTCGCGCTCTACTTCAATGCGGAGACCAAGCAAGTCAGCGCCTTGAATGGCAGCGGACGCGCGCCCCAAGCACTAACGCTCGAAACCGTCCGCGACCTGGGCTGGCGGAAGATGAATCCGCGCCACGCCCATTCCGTCACGGTTCCGGGCGCGGCGCGCGGCTGGCATGATTTGCTGGGGCGACATGGCACGATGACGCTCGCTGACGCGCTGGGCGACGCCATCCACTACGCGGCCGAGGGCTACCCGACCGCGCCGGTGGCGGGCTACCGCTGGGAGCGCTCCGCCGCCTTCCTCAACAGCGCCGCCAATGCCGAGGAATACCTGCCGAATGGCGCGCCGCCGAAAGCGGGGCAGGTGGCGCGCTTGCCCGGCTTGGCGAATACCCTGCGCGCCATCGCCGAGGGCGGACCCGATGCCTTCTACAGCGGTCCAATTGCCGAAGCCATCGTGTCTTCGCTGCAGGAACAGGGTGGCTTGATGACGCTGGACGACCTGAAGAATCACCGCTCCACCTGGGACGAGCCGATCCATACGGACTACCGCGGCATCACCGTCTACGAATGCCCGCCCAACGGCCAGGGCTTGACCGCACTCATCGCCCTCAACATCGCCGAGAACTTCGATCTCAAGTCGCTGCCCTGGGATTCGCCGGAGCGCATCCATTTGATGGCAGAGTGCATGCGCCTGGCCTGGGCGGACGCCCATGAATACATCGCCGATATGAGCCGGGCGGATGTGCCTGTTGACGCGCTGCTCAGCAAGGATTACGCGGCGGCGCGCGCGGCGCTCATCCATCCCTACTACGCCGCCGATCAGTCGCCCATCGCCGGTGAGCTGCCCGGCGGTTCGGATACGATTTATCTCAGCGTGGTTGACGGCGCTGGCAACGCCTGCTCTTTCATCAAGAGCCTCTACATGGGCTTTGGCGTCGGCATCGTCGCCAAAGGCACGGGCGTCTGGCTGCAGAATCGGGGCGCCGGCTTCTCGCTCGTCCCCGGGCATCGCAACGCGCTGGCGCCGAGCAAACGTCCATATCACACCATCATCCCCGGCATGGCGCTGAAAGACGGCGAGCTCTGGGCGAGCTTCGGCGTGATGGGCGGCTTCATGCAGCCGCAGGGTCACTTTCAAGTGATGAGCGCGATGGTTGACGATGAGCTCAATCCGCAGGAGGCGCTGAATCGACCGCGCTGGCAAATCGAGAATGGCGATCCCGGCGGCGCGCTGTTGATCGAAGACGGCAGTCCCTTCAAGACGCTGGCTGATCTGGCTGAGCGCGGGCATCGCATCCAGCCGGAAGCCGGGCTGGGGCGCGGCAACTTTGGGCGCGGGCAGATCATCCGCTACGACCCGGCAACCGGTGTCATGCACGGCGGCAGCGAACCGCGGGCCGATGGGCAGATCGCGGCTTATTAGTCTGCGCGCGGCTTTGCCTCGAATCTCACGCGATTGTTGCAATTTGCCGCGAAACCGATTACCTTTATTCTGCGCAATTGTTTGCACGATAAGACCTTTAAGGAGGATTCAGACTATGTTAGTCAAAAGAGCAATTCTCGTTACGCTATTGCTTCTCGTCGCCATCACACCGTCATTCGCCCAGGATGTCACCACAATCACCTGGCTGACGCTCGGCTGGCCCGCCGAAGCACTCATCGAAGAGTTTGAAGCGCGCAATCCCGATATCAAGGTCGAAGCGGAACAGATCGGCTTCAACGATCTCTTCGCGCAAATCCAGGTAAGGTTGGGCGCTGGCTCGGCTGTGCCCGATGTCGTCGCGGTTGATGTGCCCCTGGTCTCGGGTTATGCCCTGCGCAACTGGCTACTGCCGCTTGATCCCGTCTTCACCGGCGACGAAGTGGAAGACTGGCTGCCGGCCGCAGTGAATGCCGGCTCCTACGAAGGCACGCTCTACGCCGCGCCGATAAGCACCTCGACGCAGTTGCTCTTCTACAACAAGGGCTGCTTCGACCGGGTCGGCATGGAGCCGCCAGGCGCCGATGACCGCCTGACCTGGGAAGAAATCGCCGAAATCGCCCAAGAGATGACCTTTGATGATGACGGCGATGGCACACCTGATGTCTGGGGCTTCATCTGGGAGCAGATGGTGCGCATCTATCAATTGCAGGCGCTGCCGGAATCGCTCGGCGGCGATGCGATTGGCGAAGACGGCTTGTCCGTTGACGGCGTGATCAATTCGCCCGAGTGGATCGAAGCCTTCACCTACTATTACAACATGTTCAACGTCTGGAACGCGGCGCCGCAAGGTGAGGAATTCTGGCCCCCCGACATCTTCGAGACTGGCAATATCTGCATGTTCGTCGGCGGTCCCTGGAATATCCCGCGCTTCGCCAATAACGCCGATCTAGAGGTCGAGTGGGGCGTCTCGAGACATCCCTACTTCGCCGACGGCGAACCGGCGACACCAACCGGCAGTTGGCATATTGGCGTGAACGCCAACACTGAAAACGTTGACGCGGCGACCAAGTTCGTCCACTTCATCTCTACCGGTGAAGGCGCGGAGCTCTGGTGGCGCGAAGGCAGCGGCGATTTCCCCGCCCAGCAATCGGTGCTGGCGCTCTTCGCCACCGAAGCCGAATTTGACGAATTGCCGATGTCCTACATGCGCACAGCCGCCGATGAAGCGACGGTCAATCCGCGTCCGCGCGCCGTCACCGTCGGTTTCCTGGAATACGAGCAGATCTTGCAGAATATCTTCCAGGACATCCGCAATGGCGCTGATGTCGAAGAATCATTGAACCTGGCCGTCCAGCGCATCGAAAGCGAAATGGCCAAGTACCGCTAACTCCGAAACAAGGCACAAAACGCAGGGGCGACTTTGTAAGTCGCCCTCGCGCCAATTCATCAGCATGTAGGGGCGAAACTTGTCTCGCCCTCCAGTCAAACTATTAGCATATAGGGCCGACCTATCAGGTCGCCCAAAATAGCCTGAAATTGTAATTCTATCGCCATGGAGCAAGTTCAAGCCATGCGCCTGAGCCGACATCTCATCCCCTACCTCTTCCTCGCGCCGGCTTTGCTGCTGCTTATCGTCTTTAATCTCGCGCCCACCATCGCCACCGTGGTCGAAAGCACCTTTGTGCTCTCGCTGCGCAGTGGCGAACGCGTCTTTGCCGGCTTCGCCAATTACAATCGCATCTTCAACGATCCCGTATTCTGGAAGTCGCTCCAGGTCACCATCGTATTCAGCCTGCTGGTGAACCCGATTCAGATTTTCCTGGCGCTGTGTCTTTCCATATTGATCAACCAGAAGCTGCCCGGCATTGGCATTTTCCGCAGCATCTATCTGCTGCCGATTGCCGTCTCGCTCAATGTCACCGCCATCGTCTGGGGGCTGATGCTCGACCAGAACTCGGGCATGATCAACGGGATTCTGACGCAATGGGGCATCGCGCGGCAGCCGTTTCTGCACTCGGTCGATCAAGCGCTTTGGTCTATCATCGTCATCGCCTCATGGATCGGCGTGCCGCTGTGGAGCCTGTTCATATTGGCTGGCTTGCAGAACATCCCGCCGCCGGTGCTGGAAGCGGCGAAGATCGACGGCGCCAACGCCTGGCAGTCCTTCACTAGAATCACGCTGCCGCTTCTGCGTCGAGTGCTCGCTTTTGTGCTGGTCGCCGATACGGTAGCCAATTTTTTGATGTTCGCGCCGATTTTGCTGCTCACGAATGGCGGACCGCAGTTGTCCACCAACTTGATCATGTACGAGACTTATCGCCGCGGTTTTCTCTATGGCGATTTGGGCGCTTCTTCGGCGATGCTGTCGGTGATGCTGGTCATCGTATTCATCATCATCGGCGTCGAACTCTATGTCTTGCGCGGCCAGGATTAGGACGGCGGAGCAACAGACATGTCCCAGCAGGCAAAGGCGCGACGATCGGCGCCGGGCAGAGCCGGGGTAAAGAGGAAAGCCAAGCCATTAGCTGTTTACTTGCAGCCAGGCATTGTCTATGTCCTCTTGCTAATCGGCGTCATCATCGTCGTTGTTCCTCTGATGTGGGCGGCGGCCGCCTCATTCACGCCCAATCACAAAGTCTTTGAATACGCCTACCCATTTTCCTGGCGCGCGCTCTTCCCGGTCAATTTCACCATGGAAGCCTACGACAACCTTTTCGCGCGCGGTTTTGGGCGCTCGGTGGGGAATACCTTCTTCCTCGCCATCGTCACGGTCATCATCGGCGGCGCGGCAAATGCGCTGGCTGGTTTCGCCTTTGGTCGCTTCGAATTCCGCGGCAAGCAGTTTCTCTTTCTTTCGGTCATCATGCTCACTTTTATGGTGCCGGTTGATCTGACGGCGATACCGCGCTACATCCTGGTGAACAACTTTGGCTGGATCAACACCTGGCAGGGGCTGCTCGTGCCGGGCTTGGCGAATAGCCTGGTCATCTTCCTTTTCCGCCAGTTCTTCGCCGAGATACCGCAAGAGTTAATCGACGCCGCGCGCGTCGATGGCGCTTCCTGGCTCCGTGTCCTGGTCAGCATCATTCTGCCGATCTCCAAGCCGGTGCTCGTCGCCGCTGGCTTGCTGATGTTCATCAGCCAGTGGAATTCCTTCTTCTGGCCCCTGTTAATCGCCCCGCGGCAGGAGATGAGGGTGGTTCAGGTCGAGATTTCGCTGGCGATCGGACAGTATGGCACCATCTGGAACGAACTGTTGGCTGGCTCGATGATCGCCGCCATTGTGCCTATCCTGCTTGTGATGCCTTTTCAGCGCTATTATGTGCAAGCGATCACCGGCACCGGTCTGGAATAAAGGTCTGGCGAGTCACAAATCCCATTTTATTCGCGCAGCCCCGGGCATGAATCGCAGAAATGAAAACTTGCGCAATCGGTTTCCCATGCGTTATTATTTTGACTGACCTGTCTTTACGCGCTTTCTGGCGTAAACGCTCTGCGCCTCGGCGCCGGTCTTTACGCTGGGATAGCCGACTGAGTGCGCGAAGCATCCGCATTCATTGACGCGCCCAGGCGCGGAAGGACGGGCGAACGTACATAATTCTGTGACCAATTCGTTTCAATTGCTCCAGAGGAGGAAACATGAAAGGCATAAAGGTTCTTTTTTCGATTGCAGTCCTGGTCTTGGCGCTGGCGCCCGTCGGCGCGCAAGATGTCGCCACTGTCACCATGTGGTTCGGCGAAGGCTCCACGCTGGATTGCTGGGGTCCGATCATGCTGGAATTTAACGAAGTCGACCCATCGGTCCAGCTGGAGATCGTGCCCCAGGCGGATACCTGGAATGTCACCCGCACCGCAGTTGCTGGCGGCGGCGGGCCCGACATCGTGCGCACGCCGGGTCCCTCCTTCGTTTACGAAATGGCGCAGGCGGGCTTGATCCTGCCGATGGACGCCTTCGCCGACGAAATGGGCTGGGGCGATTTCTTCTTCGATTGGGCGCTCGATCTCGGCTTGGTCGAGGGTCAGCTATACAGCCTTTCCGATGAGCTCGAAACGCTGCTGCTCTATTACAACGTGGACGTTTTCGAGGCGAACGGCTGGACGCCGCCGGACACACTGGAAGAGTTGAACGCCCTGGCTGAAGAGGTGGCTGCGGCTGGGTACACTGTCTTCTCCCATGGCAATGCCAGCTGGCGCCCCTCGAACGAATGGTTCGTCGGCGAATACATGACTCAGATCGGCGGTCCCCACAACGTCTACAAAGCGCTGACCGGTGAAATCCCCTGGACGGACGAGAGCATGGTGCAAGCTGTTGAAGTCCTGGACGCGCACATGCAAGCAGGTTGGTACGGCGGCGGCATTGACCTCTACTTCACCAACGACGGCGCGACCCGCCGGGCGATGTTCGCCGATGGCACTGCCGCTATGAATATCGAAGGCAGCTGGGCCATCCGCGGCTTGGAAGAATACTTCGGCGAATCGGGCCAGAATTGGGATTGGGTCCCCGTGCCCAGCACTGATGGCACCGATTACTTCACCATCGGCATGGGCAACACCAGTTCGATCAACGCCAGCAGCCCCCATCCGGAAGCAGCCGCCCAGTTCCTGACCTGGTACTTCTCGCCAGCGACGCAAGGCAAGATGCTCACCTCCTGCCTTAAGGGACCGGCGCCGGTATCCATTGGCGAAGATGTCATGGGCGAGCTGGACCCGCGCATCGCCCGCGTTTATGCCGAGTTGTCGGATGCTTCCGCCAATGACCGCTATGGATATACCACCTGGACTTTCTGGCCGCCCAAGAGCGATGTCTACATCTACGAAGAGGTGGAGCGCGTTTGGACTGGCGAAATCACCGTCATGGATTATCTCGAAGGCTTGAATGAAGTCTTTGCCGAAGAGCTCGCCGCCGGCGATATTCCACCAATCCCAACCCGCTAAGCCACGTGAGCTGGCGCTTGCCGTCGTTATCGCGGCGGCCGGCGCCGCTTCAGCTATTATTTCCCGCAATTTGGAACTAGACCGTTCGACCGTCAAGTTCACGAATACGCTAAAGGAGTAAACATGAAGCGCCTGAAGATTTTATTTGCCATCGCGGTACTTGTCCTGGCGCTTGCGCCCGTTGGCGCGCAAGACGTCACCACCGTCACCATGTGGTTCGGCGAAGGCTCCACACTCGATTGCTGGGGTCCCCTCATGCTCGAATTCAACGAAGTCGATCCGTCGGTTCAATTGGAAATCGTGCCGCAAGCGGATACCTGGAATGTCACCCGCACGGCGGTCGCTGGCGGCGGCGGACCCGACATCGTTCGCACGCCGGGCCCCTCCTTCGTCTACGAAATGGCGCAGGCGGGCTTGATCCTGCCCATGGACGCTTTCGCCGATGAAATGGGCTGGGGCGATTTCTTCTTCGACTGGGCGCTTGATCTCGGCTTGGTTGACGGGCAGCTCTACAGCCTTTCCGATGAACTTGAAACCCTGGTGATGTATTACAACGTTGACGTGTTTGAGGCGAATGGCTGGACGCCGCCTGACACGATGGAAGAACTGAACGCCCTGGCTGAAGAAGTCGAGGCGGCTGGTTTGACCGTCTTCTCCCATGGCAATGCCAGCTGGCGCCCCACCAACGAACACTTCGTCGGCGAATACTGGACGCAGGTTGCCGGGCCGCACAAGGTCTATCAAGCTTTGTCCGGTGAGATTCCCTGGACCGACGAGAGCCTGGTGGAAGCCATTGAACTGCTGGACGCGCACATGCAGGCGGGCTGGTATGGTGGCGGCGTCGACCTCTACTTCACCAATGACGGCGTCTATCGGCGGACATCCCTGGCTGAGGGCTCCGCTGCCATGAACATTGAAGGCAGTTGGGCGATTCGCGGCACGGTCGATTACTTTGGCGAGTCGGGCCAGACCTGGGATTGGGCGCCCGTGCCCAGCCATGACGGCACTGACTACTTCACCATCGGCATGGGCAACACCAGCTCCATCAACGCCAACAGCCCCCATCCGGAAGCGGCCGCCCAATTCCTGACCTGGTACTTCTCGCCGGCGACGCAAGGCAAGATGCTCACCAATTGTCTAAAGGGACCGGCTCCTGTAGCCATTGGCGAAGATGTCCTCGGCGCGCTTGACCCGCGCATCGCTCGGATCTATGCCGCGCTGTCGGACGCATCCGCCAACGACCGCTACGGTTACACCACCTGGACTTTCTGGCCGCCCAAGAGCGACGTCTACATCTACGAAGAAATCGAGCGCGTTTGGACCGGCGAAATCACCGCGATGGAGTATTCGGAAGGCTTGCAAGAGCTCTTTGCTGAAGAGCTCGCCGCCGGCGATATTCCACCGATCCCAACCCGCTAAGCTAAGTAAACTGGCGCTGGCTGTCTTCGCGGCGGCTGGCGCCATCTCCGACCTTCCGTCATACAGGAAAGGCAAGCACCATGGCGGTTCTTACACAGAAGAAACCGATGACCATTGCTGAAAAATTCAATGATGAATCCTGGCGCCGGAAATTCTTGAACAATGTTCTCATCCCCTGGATCTTCATCGCGCCGCTGCTGATCATCCACTTGTATGTCGTCGCCGTTCCAGCGGTCCAAGGCATCTATATGTCCTTGACTGATTGGAAAGGCGTTGGCATGAATGTCAACTTCGTCGGCTTGGAGAATTATCGCGAGCTGTTCTTTGAAGACGAGACATTCGGCAAAGCCTTAAGCAACAATATCTTATGGATGGCTTTCTTCCTCACGGTGCCTTTCATCCTGGCGCTCTTCTGCGCCACCATGCTGTCTCAGGTTAGGCGCGGCGGCATGATTTACCGCAGCATCCTCTTCGTCCCCTATGTCTTGGCCAGCGTCGTCACGGCGACAATCTGGAAAAACCTGCTCAACCCGCAGCGCGGCGTCGGCGCCGCCGTCGACAACATCCTTGGGCTGGAGGGCGTCTTCGGCGTCGCCTATTTGGGCCGCACAGAAACCGCCCTGATGTCCATCGCCTTCATCGACAACTGGCAATTCTGGGGCTTCTTGATGATCCTTTTCCTGGCGGCGATGCAATCCATTCCGCCGGTGCTTTACGACGCCGCCAAGATCGACGGCGCCAATCGCTGGCAGGAATTCCGCCATGTTACCTTGCCCGGCATCAGACCGATCTTGGTCTTCATGTTCATGATGGTCGCGATCTTTTCCTTCCTGGCATTTGATTACATCTTCCTCTTGACCCAAGGCGGGCCGGGCGGCGCTTCCGAGGTGATCGCCACCCAGCTTTACAAGAACGCCTTCTTCCGCTTCCAAGCGGGCTATGGCGCCGCGCAGGGCGTCGTCATCAGCATATTCGCCGGTTTCATCATCTTGATATTCGTCACCGTCAAGCGTAGAGGATGGGATATATGACCGCCATCGGCAATGTATCGATCCGAGACACCATACTGCAGCGAGGGCGCAGCCGCGAACGCAGCCGGTTGCTAGTGTTCAACCATGTCGTGTTGCTGGCTTTGACCGCCTTCGCCGTCATCCCGCTTGTGGTAGTGGCTTTCAATTCGGTGAAGACGAATCTTGAAATCGGTCAAAACCCATTGGGACCGCCGGTCAACGTCGTCGTTGAAAACTTCCCCAATGCCTGGGACAAAGGCAACTTCGCCACCACCATGAGCAATAGCATCATCTATGTCGTGGCTACAATCGCCGCTGAACTGGTGTTCGGCGGTCTGGCCGCCTATGCCTTGGCGCGCAAGAAACCGCCTGGCTCCGATTTGCTGATGCTTTATTTCCTTGTCGCCTCAACGATCCCGCTCTGGATGTATATCGTGCCGCTCTTCGTCCAAATAAACTTCTTGAAAGTAAAGATTGGCGTGGACGCGCGCATTCTGCTCATCATGGTCTATGTCGCTACCCGCGCTCCCTTGAGCATCTTCCTGCTGCGCTCTTACATGATCGACTTGCCCACCGAGCTTGAGGACGCCGCCCGCGTCGATGGCGCCAACGAACTCCAGGTGATGACCCGTATTGTATTTCCTTTGACCAAGCCCGGCTTTCTCACTGTCGGCTTGGTTGTTGGCTTGGGCGTGTGGAACGAATTTTTGCTCGCGTTGACATTCATCCACGACCCGAACCAATACCCGGTCACCACCAGCTTCTACAAATTCGTCGACCGCTTTGATCGAGATTGGGCTTTAACCAGCGCCGGCGCCATCATCATCATCTTTCCCGTCATGGTGCTCTTCCTGTCATTGCAGCGGCAATTCATCGAAGGCTTAGCTGAAGGCGGCGTCAAGCTCTAGCAAGCGCCCGCAAGTGTAGGTCTACCCACCGGGTCGCCCGCTAAATCGCAAAAGCTGTAGGGGCTACCCACCGGGCCGCCCGCGAAACGCAAAAACCGTAGGGCGACACTTGTGTCGCCCGCTTGAATGTACGACAGACAAAGGAGAACAAAATGCCACTTCCTCCCGATTATCTCGAACGCGTATACGCTGGCGTCTTGGGCAAGCTCATCGGCGTCTATCTGGGCCGTCCGTTTGAAGGCTGGACCTACGAGGCGATCAGCCAGCACTTGGGCGAAATCAACTACTATGTGCACGACAAGCTGGACAGACCGCTGATCGTCACTGACGATGATATCTCCGGCACCTTCACCTTCATCCGCGCGCTGGAGGATTATGGCTACGACCCCGAGATTTCGCCGGCGCAAATCGGCCAAACCTGGCTCAATTACCTCATTGAAGAGCAGACCGTGCTTTGGTGGGGCGGCATGGGCAATTCCACCGAGCACACCGCCTACTTGCGGCTCAAGCAAGGTTATGAACCCCCGTACAGCGGTTCTGTCGAGCTCAACGGCAAGGTGGTCGCCGAGCAGATTGGCGCCCAGATCTTTATCGATGGCTGGGCGCTGGTGGCGCCGGGCAATCCCGAATTTGCCGCTGACCTGGCCGCGCGAGCCGGCAGCGTCAGCCATGGCGGAGAAGCCGTCTACGGCGCGCAATGCCTGGCGGCGATGGAAGCGCAAGCCTTCGTCGAATCCGACATCAACAAGCTGATCGACACGGGCCTTTCTGTGATTCCGAACGATTCGGTCATTTACGCCATGATCAACGATATTCGCGAGTGGCATGCGAAGGAACCGGATTGGCGAAAAGGGCGCGAATTGCTGGACCAGCATTACGGCTACCACATCTACGGCGGCAACTGCCACATGGTGCCCAATCATGGGCTGATGATTCTGTCGCTGCTCTATGGCGATGACGACTTCCAGCGCACCCTGATGATCGTGAACACCAGCGGCTGGGACACCGATTGCAACTCCGGCAATATCGGCTGCTTGATGGGCATCAAAGATGGGCTCGCCGGCTTATCTACCGGACCCGACTATCGTGGACCGGTCGCCGATCGCATGTATATCCCCACCGCGGACGGCGGCAACGCCATCACCGACGCCGTCTCGCAGACTCTGCGGCTTGTGAACGCGGGAAGAGCGCTGCATGGCCAGGCGCCGATCGCGCCCAAGGACGGCGCTCGTTATCATTTTGATCTGCCCGGCGCCGTGCAGGGTTTCATGAATGAAGATTCAATTGAAGCGCGCGATGTCGTGGCGATCAGCAACATTGAAGCGCCCGAGCTCAGTTCTAACGGCGACCGTTTGCTGGCGCTGGAGTACGCCGGCTTGGCGCCGGGGCGCGTCGGCCGCGTCGAAACCGCCACCTTTGTGCCATCGGCGCAGGTCAATGCCCAATTCGAGGGTCCGGGCTACAGCCTCATGGCCAGCCCGGCGCTCTCCCCAGGCCAGACGATCCGCGCCCGTGTCTTGGCGGATGGCGGCAATGCGGTCCCGGTCGATGTCGCGATCTACGTCCAGCACTACAACCGCGAAGACGGGCTTGATCTGCTTGAAGGCGCTGGCGAGCGTCTGTCCGCGGGCGATGTCGCTGAGCTGGAATGGCAAGTGCCGGACCTTGAAGGTTATCCCATCGCCAAGGTTGGGCTGCAAATCTGCGGGGCGGGAAGCGCGAGCGGTACCGTCTATCTCGACTGGCTGACCTGGGATGGCGCGCCTAATGTGCGCTTGAAACGTCCCCATGCGCATAACTTCGCCCGCTGGGATCGCAAGCTGAGCGGCTTGATGTGGAAGCGGGCTTGGGTGAATGGCTTGGACGCGGCAAAAGGCAAGATGGTTTTCATGGACTTTTATCCCGAGACCTATCGGCTGATCCAAAACGAGGGGCGCGGGCTTATGATGCACGGCTGCCGTGATTGGACTGATTATCAAGTCAGCGCGAGCGTGACGCCGCATATGTGCAAAGCCGGTGGGCTGGGCGCGCGCGTGCAAGGCATGAAGCGTCACTATGCCCTGCTTTGCGATGAAGAAAGCACCCGCCTGGTGGCGACGCTCGAAGGCGACGATACCGTCTTGGCTGAAGCCAGCGGCGGCTGGACGCTTGGGAACGAACATCAGTTGGCGCTCAAGGTCGAGGGCAATACGCTGAGCGGCTTCCTCGATGGCCAGCTGGTCGTCAAAGCAGAGGATCCCGATGCGCGCTTCGCTGGCGGCGGCATTGCGCTGGTCTGCGAAGAAGGGCGAATCGGCTGTGAAAATGTCGAGGTGCGCCCGATTTCAGCCCACTAATCCCTCCCATTGAAATAGGGGGAGACTTCGCCTGCGCGCGACAAGCCTGCGCAATTCTTTTGTCGCAGATAAACGCTGGTTATGCGCTTCAAGGTGAGCCCAAGACGATGAGCTTCCCCTCTCCAATGCATTGGGGAGGGGACCGAGGGGTGGGGTAGACCACAGAATGACCATCCTCAGTTACGGCGAAATCGATCTCGATATCTACGTTGCGCTCGATCGGCTACCGACGATGGAGCGCTCCGCCAGGTGCGCGGAAGATTTTGAGAACATCGGCGGCGCCGCGGCCAACAGCGCTATGTGGCTGGCGAATTGGGGAATTCCCACGCGCCTCGCCGGGCATGATCTGGGTGATGACCGCCCGGGCGAAGCCGTCCGCGAATTGCTTGCCGAACTGCCGCAGCTCGATACCCGTTTCATTGCCAATCACGCTGGCTATCGCACACCGCGCTGTCAATGCCTGGTGACCCCCGATGGCGAGCGCAGTTTCATCACGCACTGGCCCCAAGAAGTACTCATGACGCCGCCATCGCCCGACATGCTAGCCGGAGTCAGCCTGCTGAATCTTGATATGTCCGGTCCGACGCCGCTGCGCTTGAACGCGGCGCAGATGGCTGCCGAGCGCGATATACCCGTCTTGATCAACGACATCTACCAGCCCGAGCATCCGCTCCTGCCGTATATTGATGTGCTGGTGATTTCCGCCGCTATCGTACGCAGCAAATTTGCGGAGATGGATGCCATAGACTTGGCGGCTGAATTGCTGCGGCATGGCGGCTGCGATGTCATTGTGACGGACGCGGGCGCGGAAATCAACATCCTGTCGCGCGGCGGTCTGCGGGACACAGTCAAGCCGCCCACGCTTAATCCGGTCGATACAACTGGCGCGGGCGATATCTTTAAGTCCGGCCTCGCATACGGCTTGTTGCAAAGCCTGCCTTTGACCCAAGCCGTGAAATGGGGCGCGGCCGCCGGCAGCCTGATGTGCCAATATGCCGGAACAACTAAAACCCTCGCGCCGCTCAGCGCCGTTCAATCCCTCCTGGCGACCATGGATTAAGCCCGACCCGTCCATGACACCACAAGCCTTGTAGGGGCGTTTCGCTGAAACGCCCTCGTTACTGTCGGCAAGGATGCGGGCGTCTCGGCGAGACGCCCCTACATCATTCGAATAAACTTTGGTCGAGACGTCCGATTAGAGTGCTGTCCTCCGCGGTGAAACCCAGGGCAATCGCTTCAAAACTGGCATCCGCTGCGACGAGCAAAACTAAACTGAAATTTAACCACAGAGGACACAGAGAGCACCGAGAAAAGCCATTGGTCAGAGATTTCGCGGCATTTTGTCGCATAATTTTTGGGCGGAGAGGATGTTTATCGAGGAGGTAGCGACAAGCCTGCCAAATTCAAGCGTGGATTTAGGGGAAAACTCGTCAAAAGAACCTAAACTCTGTGCCCTCTGTGTTCTCTGTGGTTAAGAAAAATTTGAAGCGATTGCCCTGCGGTGAAACCCCTCTGCATTGAGAATCCCATTCAAACTGATACAATCAGCGCGCATTTGCTTCCGCGACGCGGGGACCGAGCATGAGCGACAAGGCAGCCTGGCGCATTATCAGCGACCTGGACGAGGCGCGCAATACGATCCTCAAGCGCTATTCGCTGCGCGATTATGCCCTGCCCGAACATGTCATCGAGCGCTCGGTCGATCTCTTCGGCGAGCGCCTGCTGCCCGAAGCCGCCGTGCGCCGCATCATCCGCAGCGTCCGTGATGACGGCGATAAGGCGCTGATCGAGTGGAATCGGAAAATCGACCGGACGCCGACTGATAACCTGCTGGTCACGCGCGCCGAGCTGACGGCGTCGCTGCGCGCTATCGCCCCGGAATTGCGCCAGGCGCTCGAATTCGCCGCCGAACGCATTCGCGCCTTCCACCGCAAGCAGCCGCTCAACAGTTGGATTGACGCCTCGGCAGACGGGTCGCTTGGGCAGTTGATCCGCCCGGTTGATTCGGTCGGCGTATACGTTCCTGGCGGCAGCGCGCCCTTGCCCTCGTCATTGCTGATGAGCGTCATACCGGCGCAGGTGGCCGGCGTGCCGGAAGTCATCGTCTGTACACCGCCCGGCAGCGGAACGAGCGATATCCACCAGACGATATTGGCGGCGGCTGCCATCGCCGGCGTGGAAAAGCTGTATCGGGTTGGCGGCGCGCAGGCGATCGCCGCTATGGCTTACGGCACCGAGAGCATTCCGCGAGTCGCCACCATCGTCGGCGCCGGCAATCTCTTTGTCACCCTGGCAAAACAGCAGGTTTACGGCGATGTCGGCATTGATGGCTTGCTGGGGCCGACCGAGACCATGGTCATCGCTGACGAAAGCGCCGATCCGCGCTATGCCGCCGCTGATCTGCTGGCGCAAGCTGAACATGACGAGCTGGCGTCCGCCATCTTGTTGACGCCCAGCCTAGACTTCGCCATGCTCGTCGAAACGCAAATTCAGCGCCAATTGCAGCGCCTGCCCCGCCGCGACATCATCCTTGCGGCGTTGGCGAATCGAAGCGGCGCCGTCATCACTGCCGACCTGGAACAAGCCTTTGAACTCGCCAACGAATACGCCGCTGAGCATCTCTGCCTGCTGGTAAAAGACCCCTGGTCCTGGATCGGCAAAGCGCGCAATGCCGGCGGCATCTTCCTGGGCGAGCATTCTTATGAAGTGCTAGGCGATTATGTCGCCGGTCCCAGCCATGTCATGCCCACTGGCGGCACGGCGCGCTTCGCCTCGCCACTGAACTTGTTGAACTTCGTCAAAATCACCAGTTTGATCGGGCTGGACCAAGGCAGCGCCGCCGAATTGAGCGCGCCGGCTCAACGCTTGGCGCAAGCCGAATCGCTGGACGCCCATGCCGCCGCGGCCAAACTGCGAAGCCGCTAGCGCCATGGGAAGTGAACAAGTCCGCATCCGGCGCGACATCGCATCGATGAGCGCCTATACCCCAACCACTTCGCTTGATGTTTTTGCCCAGCGGCTGGGAATCGCCCCGGAAAACCTGATCAAGCTTGATGCCAACGAGAACCCGTACGGTCCCTCGCCGAAGGTTGTTGAGGCGCTGGCGGCGCTGCCCAATATGCAGGTTTATCCCGATCCGGAGTCGGGTCGCTTGCGCGAATTGCTGGCGGATTACACCGGCGTCCCCGCCCAGCAGATCCTCTGCGGCGCTGGCGCCGATGAATTGATCGAACTCATCTTGCAGCTGTTCATCGAACCGAGCGATGTCATCATTAATACCCCGCCGACCTTCGCCATGTACAGCTTCAACGCGCCGCTCTACCACGCCCGGTCCGTCGATGTTTACCGCCGCGCCGATTTCTCGCTTGACATTGAGGCGATTCAAGACGCGGTCTCGCGGCATGACGCCAAGCTGGTTTTCCTTTGTTCTCCCAATAACCCCAGCGGCGGTCTCATCCCGCTGGAAGACATCAAGGCGCTGCTCGAATTGCCCGCTGCAATCGTCGTCGATGAAGCCTATATCGAATTCGCCGAGAGCGAGAGTTTGGCCGCCTGGGTTTCGGATCGCCCCAACCTGATCGTCTTGCGCACTTTGAGCAAGTGGGCTGGCTTGGCTGGTCTGCGCATTGGTTACGGGCTCTTTCCGCGCGCGCTGATGCCGCAGCTCTGGAAGATCAAGCAGCCCTACAATGTCAATGTGGCCGCCGATCTGGCGGCGCGCGTCTCGCTGCAAGACATCGACTTTCTGCTCGAGCGCGTTCGTCAGCTCATCCAACAGCGAGAGCGCCTGGAATCCGCCTTCGCCGAATTGCCCTTCCTCTCGCCTTATCCCAGCCGTTCCAACTTTGTGCTGAATCGCGTTGAGGGCTTATCAGCCGAAGACTTTCGCGATCGGCTGGCGCGCGCCGGCATCATCGTGCGCTACTACAACAATCCGCGCCTCTTTGATCACATCCGCATCAGCGCCGGCAAGCCCGCTCAAATCGACCGCCTGCTGGATGTCCTGCGGACGCTGCCGATTGATTAAGCAAGCGCCACGCCATCCCAAAAGCCTGGTTAAAGGCGTTGTTGATTCACTCTGCGCGACAACATTTCGACGAATCCAAAAGAAACTCTGTGTCCTCTGTGTCCTCTGTGGTTAAATATCGTGAATGCGACGCGAGGAATTTGACAGCCGCCGCTCCCCAGAGGGGATAATCCATGACAGCGAGACAAGCCGACATCACGCGGAAGACCAAAGAGACCGCAATCGAGTTGAGCCTCAGCCTGGATGGCGCCGGCACGGCGGATATCAACACCGGCATCGGCTTTTACGATCACATGCTGGGTCATATCGCCCATCATGGCAATTTCGATCTGCGCGTACAGGCTCAAGGCGACCTGCACATTGACGCGCACCACACGATTGAGGACATCGCCATCTGCCTGGGAAGAGCGATTGATCAGGCGCTTGAGTCTCGCAGCGGCATCCAGCGCATGGGCGCGGCTTATGTGCCGATGGATGAGGCCCTGGCTCGCGTCGTGATCGATCTGAGCGGCCGCCCTTACGCCGTTATCCGGGCTGATTTCAATACGCCGACCATGGGCGAAATGCCGACTGACCTGGTCGTACACGCTTTGGAGACCATCGCCGCCCACGCCAAAATGAATCTGCACGCTGATGCGCTCTACGGCCGCAACGATCACCATAAAGCGGAGGCGCTCTTCAAAGCCTTCGGGCGCGCCCTCGCCCAAGCGGTCGCGGTGGATGCAAGACGTCAGGGGATCCCCAGCACAAAAGGCACATTGACGGAGTGACGCGTCATGCAGGAATTCGTGGACTTCAGCAAAGAACTCGCCCGCGCCAGTGGCGAAGTCATCATGCGCTACTTCCGGCGCGACATTTCCGTGGAGACTAAAGCCGACGACTCGCCCGTGACCATTGCCGACCGCCAAGCGGAAGAGATCATGCGCGAGCTGATCATGAAGGCATACCCCGAGCATGGCATCATCGGCGAAGAATTCGGCAACCACAATGAGGACGCCGAGTATCAGTGGGTGCTTGATCCGATTGATGGCACCAAGTCCTTCGTCAGCGGCACCTTTCTCTTCGGCACCTTGATTGGCTTGATGAAAGACGGGCAGCCCATTGTCGGGGCGATCCATCATCCGGTCACATCGCACCTGCTCGTCGGCGATGGCGAGGAGGCGCGGCTCAACGATGAAGTTGTTTGCGTTCGCGATACCCGCAGCTTGCGCGACGCCGTCATGCTCTACACCGATTTCATCCATGTCGGCCAATATCAGAACGGCATCGCCTTCCAGCAGTTGATGGGCATGACCAGCTTCAACCGCACCTGGGGCGATTGCCACGGTTATTTCTTGCTGGCGACCGGTTATGCCGATATCATGCTCGACCCCATCATGCACCTCTGGGACATCGTCGCCTTGATCCCGATAATTGAAGGCGCCGGCGGCAAAATCACCGCCTGGAACGGCGGTCCCCCGCTCAGCGGCAATGGCGTCATCGCCAGCAACCGGCATCTGCACAGCCAGGTGCTGCGCGTCCTCATCGCCTAAAATAGCGAAGGGCAGTTTCAGTGACGAGTAAACTACTGGCGGCGCTCAGTATCGTATTTGTGATGAGCCTATCCTCGGCGCAGGCTTATAACATCCGCCTCGTCTACAACACCAACTTGCGCGCTTCCTACAGCCTCGATAGCGCTGTCCTGGCAACGGCGCCAGCCGGCGCCGCCTTAAAAGTTGTCAATCAGTTCAATCGCTGGCTGCAAGTTCAGCACCTGGGTCATACCTACTGGATGGCTGGCTGGGTGTCTTTCAGCCGCGTCGAAGAGACCACGCCGACGCAGCCGCAGCCCGCGGCCAATATCGACAACTGCTGCTTCGTGGACCGGCAGTGCCACAGCGACCAGGACTGGACTAACGGCTGGCAGGCTTATCAGAATGGGCAATGCCTTGCGCCGGCGCAATCGCAGCCGGAGGCCTCCCCTCAGCCAGCCGGTCAGATCTCGTCTCAAATCGACAACTGCTGCCAAAGCGGCTGGGAATGCCATACAGAGGAAGAGTGGAGAAGCGGCTATCAAGCCTACCAAAATAATCAATGTGCAGGGTCGGCGCAATCCTCGTCAGCGCCCCCGCAGATTCCCGCCGGCGTCGACAATTGCTGCTAAGTGAATCAGCAGTGCGCCACCGAAGAGGATTGGCGCTATGGCTGGGCGGCATACAAGCATTACCAATGCCGAACGGACGTGCCCGTCGCCATTGAGGGGGGTCCCATCTTTCGCGAGCAGATCCTGGAATCCTTCCAGATGCTGAAGCGCTTAGCCCCTTATTGGTACGATTACACGGTACGCGGGCTGGACAAAGTCGTACAGACCTTTAGTTATGCGGACACGTATGTCGATACAATCAACCGGGTATTCTATTTGGATTATGGTGAACATTGGCCCGTTGAGCTTACCCGATACGAGCATCTTGTATTCACCGCCAGCATACTCGCGCATGAAGCCTGCCATGTGCACCGCGAGGAGGCTGGCTTGGAGGCCGGCGGACTGGTCGGTGAAAAAGCCTGCACGGAACGGCAGCTAGAAGCGCACGTCGCGATGGATCCAAACGATCCTAGAACCAATGAACATCGGGAAACCTTAGCCAACATTCATGATCCGTCTACTTGGTGGTGGTAAGGAGAATCCTCCCTGCTGCAAGGCAAGACCGCAATCCTAACCGGCGGCAATGGTGACTTGGGCAGGGCCAGAGGAGGCGTTCTATGAAAGCAAGATTAATCATTGCTACTATGCTCCTTGTATTCGCAAGTGGCGCGGCTTTGGCGCAGTCGTACCAAATCCAAGTCAGGTTTACCGTGCGGCTGCGCGCGTCTTACAGCCTCGACAGCCCGGTTGTAGGCAAAGCGCTGGCCGGCGATGTGCTGCAAGTGGTGGGCAGACAAAACCGCTGGCTGAAGATCGAGCGCGAAGGCGAGACGGCTTGGCTGGCCGATTGGGTCGATTACAGCCGCCTGGATCAAGAAGCGCCTTCAGCCGCGCCAGCCGAAGCCGCGGCTAATCAGCAGCAGCAGCGGTCAAACATCGACAACTGCTGTTTCGTGGATCGCCAGTGCCACAGCGACCGAGAGTGGCTTGATGGATACTGGGCTTACCAACGCAACGAATGCCCCGCGCAGCCTCAGCCCGGGTCAATAGCGGCGCCAACAAGCGGACACCCCATAACGATTAACGGGTCGTTCTTGTTTGTGGGCATCATAACGGAAGCGCTAGACGCCCTGCGCGACCGAGCGCCACAATGGTATGCCTACGTCACCAGCAACTTGTACCTGGTCCATGAGAACATTCCCGGCGGCAGTAGCCATGCCGGTGACGCGGGGGTCTGCGGCTTGCGGCCATACGGCATGATCCCTTATTTGGTACATGAGCAGAATGTGTACAACTATGTGGCTTCGCTCGTTCACTACGCCTGTCATTCAGCCCATCGCTACGCCGGACTTCCCTATGATGGCTACACCAAGATCAATGAAGAGGCCGATTGCGTCCGTAGAGATAACGCCGCGGTAGACCTTGTGGCCGCGAATTATCCACCTGGGACCTTCGGAACTGTAGTTGGAATCTCCCATTGCGACGGCGACTTGACGAACTCCCCCCATTGCCGGTGGGTTCGTGAAAACTGCGAGTGGGGTCCAAATATGAAACTGCTCGCTTGCCCGGCCGCCGGTCTAGTCTCCGAAACGCCTGAGCAGTGGTACGATAGTCAGAGAAACAATCGCGGCCCAAATAGTTGACAGAAAGAGACGGCAAGCATGCTGCAAGGCAAAACCGCAATCGTGACTGGCGCGGCCGGCGACTTGGGAAACGCGATGGCTCTGCAACTGGCGGAGCAGGGCGCCCATGTCCTCATGTGGGATATCGTCCCGCGCGGGGAAGCGGCCGACGCCATTGAACTCGTCTGCCAGCATGACTCAGCCGCGCAATACGCCGAGGTCGACGTGCGCGACCGGGCGGCCGTTGACGCGGCCATCGCCTTGCCTTCGAGAGTGGACATCGTCTGCTCCAACGCCGGCATCGTCGAAGCCCAGCCCTTCCTCGAGCTTAGTCAGGATAACTGGCAGAATCATCTCGATATCAACCTGACCGGCTGTTTCAACGTCTGCCAATCGGCCGCGCGGAAGATGGTCGCCGATGGCGCGCGGGGCCGGCTCATCCTGACCTCGAGCTGGGTCGGGTCGATTCCCTGGCCCGAGATCAGCGCCTATTCGGTCAGCAAGGCGGGCGTCAACATGCTGGTGAAGCAGATGGCGCGCGAGCTGGCGGCGCATGGCATCCTGGTCAACGCGGTGGCGCCGGGCATTGTGGACGCCGGTTTGGCTGGGCGGCAACTGCGCGAAGAGCCGCAATACGCCGCCCGCGTCGCCAAGGTGATTCCCTTGGTCGAGCCGGGTACACCGGAAGAAATCGCGGCTGCCGTCCTCTACCTAGCCAGTCCCCAGACGGCTTACATGACCGGCAGCATTCTGACGCTCGATGGCGGCTGCTCGCTCTTTCAATTTGACGCTTAAGACCAGCTCCGCCCCGCCCGCCAAATCCCAATCTGTAGGGGCGACACTTGTGTCGCCCGCCGGCCATCAACAACGGCGGACAAGCCTTTACGGATGAACCATCTCCGCGCCAGCGCTTGCTCGCGTAATGTATAGCGCCGGCTGAATCCCCGTCGCCGCCGTGTAACAGGCGGTCACACGCTCGACGAATCCCGCTGCCTCGGCTGCATCCACCAGCGCCACCGCGCAGCCGCCGAAGCCGGCGCCAGTCATGCGCGCGCCGTAGCAGGCGCCGTCGGCATTGGCGCAGTCGACGATGGCATCCAGCGCCGGGCTGGAAACGGCGAAGTCATCGCGCAGGCTGATGTGACTTTCGATCATCAGCTGCCCCAGGCTATCCGCATCGCCCGCGTCCATGGCGTCCCGCGCCCGCAGCGTCCGCGCGTTCTCCGTGATTACATGCCGCGCCCGACTGCGCGTGAGCGAATCCAGCTCGCTTGCCCGCCGCTCGAAGGTCGGTAAGTCAATGTCGCGCAGAGCGGATACACCGAAATGCCGCGCGGCCGCCTCGCATTGGGCGCGCCGTTCGTTATAAGCCGAATCCACCAAGCCGCGCCGCGTGTCCGTATCGAGGATGACGACCGCCGTCCCTGGCGGCAGGGGAGCGCTGTCGGTCTCAAGGCTGCGACAATCAATCAAAAGCGCCCGCTCCTTGACGCCGGCAGCCGAGATCATCTGGTCCATGATGCCACAGTTGACACCCAGCCAATTGTTTTCAGCCGCTTGGCAAGCCAGGGCGATTGCCGCGGCATCCCACTGGAAGCCGGATACCGCATGAAAGGCGCGCGCCGCCGCCAACTCCAGCGCCGCCGATGAAGACAAGCCCGAGCCGATTGGCACATCGCCTGCTACAACGCCCTCCCAGCCGCGCAGCGTGTATCCGCGTTCCTGCAGCGCCCAGGCGACGCCGATCAGATAGTCGATCCACTGGTTCTGGCGCGGGCGCCGCAAGTCGTCCAGCTTGTACTCCCGCCGGTCGTCCATATCAAGCGATAGCGCCAAGACGCGCTTGTCGTTTCGCGGGCGCAAGGCGATCCAGGCGGCGCGGTCGATGGCCATTGGGAAGACGAAGCCGTCATTGTAATCGGTGTGTTCGCCGATGAGATTGACGCGCCCGGGCGCGCGGACGATGAAGGCGGGAGGGGCGCCGAATGCGGCTTTGAATGCGGCGCGAACTTTACCCTGAAGGGTCATGGCTGCTCGCTTTCAGCAATCGTACTAAGCGAGGTTAACTGTACCATATCGGGGGACGCGCTGAGTATAGAAATGAAAAGAGCCATCCCTGGTTGGCGCGGCTCTTTTTCTATATGGGCATGTGCCTTGCGTGGCTGGATTTCGCTCAGGGGTAATGTATCTATTTCGGTTGAAACAAAAAACTTTACCACCGAGTACACCGAGGAAAAATGAGGGTCGCGTAGACACTGACCTTCGACACTGAGAATCTTATACTGAATCTTTCTTTTCTTTGTGTCCTTCGTGCCTTGACGGTCAGTGTCTACGCGACCTGTGGTGAAAATGGCAAATGAATTTCCACCGACTTCAATACACTTTCCGATCGGGCGATATTTGTAAAATCCCCTTTTCGCCGCCATAATAGGCTTACAGTCACAGGTCGTGTCTCACGGCGTGCAGGTCGTACCTCTCGAAAAGTGCCTCGCTGACTGGTTCAATACACAGATAGGGAGACACGAATCATGATCCGCTTCACGTTGAATGGCAACACGGTAGAGTATGAGGGCGACCCGGAGCGCGCGCTGATGAATGTTCTGCGCGAGGACCTGGGCATCATCTCGCCCAAGGATGGCTGCGCGCCGCAAGCGGCTTGTGGCTGCTGCGTTGTCCAGGTCGATGACAAGGCGCTGCTCTCCTGCGTCACGAAGATGGAAAAGGTGGCCGGCAAGTCAGTCGCCACCACCGAGGGGCTGGGCGAATATCGGCAGAATGTCTTCGCCAATTCTTTTGTGAAAGAGGGCGGCGTTCAATGCGGCTTCTGCATCCCTGGCATCGTCATGCAAGCCAACAACCTCATCAATCACAATCCCGAGCCCAGCCGCGCCGACATCGAAAAATGCCTGACGCCGCATCTCTGCCGCTGCACCGGGTACAAGAAAATCGTCAACGCGATTCAAAATGCGGCTGAAGCCATCCGCAACGAAGAAGAAATCGAGATGCCCGAGGTCGGGGGCGGCATTGGCACGCGGTTGCCGAAGTATCAGGCGCAGGACCTTGTGCTGGGGCAGCATCGCTATGTCGATGACATCCGCATTGAGGGCATGAGAATCGGCGCGCTCAAGTTCAGCGATCACCCGCGCGCCGTCATCAAGTCCATGGATCTGAGCGCGGCGCAGGCGCATCCGGGTGTGTTGCGCGTTTTCACAGCCGAGGATGTGCCCGGCGACCGGCATATCGGTCTAATCAAGCAGGATTGGCCCCTCATGATCGCGGTCGGCGAGACGACGCGTTATGTCGGCGATGTGCTGGCGATTGTCGTCGCCGAGACTGACGCCATCGCCCGCAAAGCAGTCGGCTTGATTGATATCGATTACGAGGTGCTGGAGCCGGTCACCGACATGCACGCCGCCATGCACACCGAAAGCCCGTCGATTCATGAGGGCGGTAATGTGCTTTCGCAATCGATTACCAACCGCGGCGATCTCGAGAAGTCGATGGCGGAATCGGCTTATACGACGCAAGGCGTCTATGAAACGCAAATGATCGAGCACGGCTTCATGGAGCCGGAAGCTTGCGTGGCTTATCCAACCCCCCCTAAATCCCCCCCGACAAGTCAGGGGGGACTTGCTGCCTCGAGTCGTGATCTCCCTCCTCTCCATCGCAATGGGGGGGACCGAGGGGGGGTTGAGGTGCTTTCGCAGGGACAGGGCGTCTTTGAAGACCGCGTCCAGATCGCCAAGCTGCTGGGCTTGCCGCAAGCGGATGTGCATGTGGCGCTGGTATCCAACGGCGGCGCTTTCGGCGGCAAGGAAGACCTCTCGGTGCAGGGGCATGCCGCGCTGGCTGCATACCTGCTGGGCGAGCCGGTCAAGGTGCGCCTGACCCGCGACGAGTCGATCCTCATGCACCCCAAACGTCATCCGATTTGGATGGAATACACCATCGGCTGCGATGACGACGGAATGCTGACCTTCTGCAAGGGGCGGTTTGTTGGCGATACCGGCGCTTACGCTTCGGTTGGCATGAAGGTGCTGGAGCGCTCGGCCGGCCATGCTACCGGCGCTTACAATTTCCCGGTCACCGATATCGTCAGCACGGCGGTATACACCAACAACTTGCCATGCGGCGCCATGCGCGGTTTCGGCGTCAACCAGACGGCATTCGCGCTGGAGAGCTGCATCGACGATCTTTGCGAGCAGGGCGGATTCGACCGCTGGCAGTTCCGCTACCAGAACGCGCTCGATGACGGCGATATGACCGCGACGGGTCAAGTCATCGAAGCGGGCGCGGGGGCCAAAGCGACGCTGGAAGCGGTCAAAGACGAATTTCAAAATGCCAAATTCGCCGGCATCGCCTGTGGCATCAAGAACACCGGCATCGGCAATGGCATGCCCGATTCTTCGAAAGTCCGGCTTTCGGTTGTTTCCGCGCCCCCCCAAGCAAACGGTGAATGCGCGAAAGTCCTCATCGACCACGGCTGGACCGAGATGGGGCAGGGTGTGCATACGATGGCGGTGCAGGCGCTGGTGACTGAGACGGGCATCCCGCCGTCCATGATTGATGTCCGCGTCGAGACCAGCTCGGAGATGGTCACTGGCATGACAACGGCTTCGCGCGCGACATCGCTGATTGGCAATGCCATCATCGACGCCTGCAAGCGCTTCAAAGCCGACCTGGAATACCACAAGCTGGAAGAGCTCGTGGGACGGCAATACGAAGGCGAGTTCACCGTCGACTGGACCACCAAGCCGGGCGCCATGGTCGAGAAAATCTACACCCATTACTCCTACAGCTATGCCACGCAGTTGGTGATCCTGGATGAAGACGGGCAGCTGGAGAAAATCGTCGCCGCCCACGATGCCGGCAAGATCTTCAATCCGACGCTCTTTGAGGGCCAACTCGAAGGCTCGATCCACATGGGTTTGGGCTACGCCATCAGCGAAGACTTGCCGATGGAGGGCGGGCGGCCGAAGAGCACGATGCTGCGCAAATGCGGCATCCTGCGCGCCAAAGACATGCCGGAGATGGAGGTCATCGGCGTCGAAGTGCCCGACCCTTACGGACCCTATGGCGCGAAGGGCGTCGGCGAGATTGGCTTGGTGCCGACGGCTGGCGCGGTGGCTAACGCGCTCTATCAGTTTGATGGCTTGCGCCGTCACAAGCTGCCGATGCGTCTGCCGCGGAAGCGCCCGGCGCGGCGGTCTCGGGCGAATGGGGGGAATGGCAAACGCTAAGCGCATGCCGAGTTACTGTTGAAAGGGTGGCTTTGACAGCCGCCCTTTTCTTTTATGAACCGTGAGAACCGCGCTCTTAGGCTACTTGCGACTACTCCGCGATCTGGATGTGCCGGTTCGCTGGCAGAGGGACCAGCGCAGGTTAGATTGCCTGGCACAAGATGCCGCGGATGGTGTTGGCGATATTGTCCGCAGCTTGCTCTGCAAACTGACCGATATCTCCAAGGAGCTCACCGACTGGCTTCTGCGCCAAAGATGATTGTTCCGCCAGGCGCAAACCAAACAGAATCATCGGACTGAAAACAAGAGCAATAAACGGACTGACGCCCGCAAGCCAGGTCAAACCTAGTGCGAGCAGCGCGCTGGAGGCAAAGTCTGATGGCTTGACAAAGTAGAGTGGGATGTAGAGCAACCATACGAGAACGTTGGAAATGGCTGCAAATAGCAAGCCCCCAATCGCAAACGGCAGCGCGAGTAGACCGCTGAAAGAGATACCGTGGCTCAGCAAAATGACCCCAGCGACCAAAGCCGCCGCTTTCGCCAGTTTAAACATCGTGTCCACGCGCTGACGCTTGATCATATCCCATATTTTTGCCAGGGACACACTCACAGCGACTTTCACATCGATTTCCTTCGGTCCCCCCGTCGAATCTAGGGAGTAGGTTTTGTCGTCCAAATAATACAGATTGGCCATTGTGTCTCTCCTGCGCTTTCATTCACTTTCCGAATCAATCTGTTTCCTTGAAGGCTGCGCCCCTCATCTCTAAGTATAGGTATGCTGAAAACATAAAAACCCCTAATAATTAGGGGTTTCGAGCTATCAAGATGCTGCTACAGGTGTCAGCTGGGGAAGATATCACTGACGCGAATTTCGAAGCCGGGCAGCACAGCGCCGCCGGAGAGGGTGTCATGCTCGCGAAGGGTCACAGAACCCTCGGCGGTGTGCGCCTCGACCGTGCGCGTCTCGGGATAGACCAGCCATACGAGACGCGTGCCCGCCTTCAATAGCTGCATGACCTTGAGATGAGTGTCGCTCGTCTTGTTGTTCGGCGAGATGACTTCCACCGCGAGGTCGGGTCCCAGTTCGTACCAGGTGAAGTCCGGCGGCGTCGACAATCGCTCGCCTCTGATGAAGGCGATATCCAAGCCGCGAACGGTGTCGCGTCCGTAGCTGTTGCGCTCAAGCACGAAGCCGGGGTCGCCCACGGTAGCCTCGCCCAGTTCATGCGCGTCCACGAAACTGGCGATTCTGAGTGCGAGCCGCATTGTAACCACTCCATGTATCCGCTTAGGCTTCGACATTTCGATGATGATTCCTTCCACGAGCTCCAGGACGCGGTCTTGGTATTCTGGCGCATCAGCCAACTCGAAGAAGCGGTCGGCGGAGATGAATTGTTCTTGGATTGCCATGTGCCATTTGAACCTTTCACCAGTCTAGCTGATAACGTCATTGTACCAATTGCGCGCGCGAAAACAAAACGCGGGACATCAGCCGCAGAGCGCCTCGCGCAGCTTGGACTTTTGGACTTTGCCGAGGGCATTGGCGGGGAATTCGTCGACGAAGAGCACGCGGCGCGGCGCTTTGTAGGCGGCTAGCTGTTCGCGACAGAAGGCGCAGATTTCGGCTTCGTTCGTGACAGCGTCAGCTTTTGGAATGATGACGGCGACGACCTGCTCGCCCCATTCTTCATCCGGGCAGCCGATGACGGCGCAAGCTGCCACCGCCGGGTGCTCCATCAGCGCGAGCTCAACTTCGGGCGGATAGACGTTTAGCCCGCCGGTGATGATCAGGTCTTTGGCGCGCCCTTTGAGCGTGTAATAGCCGTCAGGCTCGCGCGCGCCCATATCGCCAGTGCGCAGCCAACCGTCGGGCGTGAACGCTTCTGCGGTCTTTTCTGGCTGCCCCCAATAGCCCTTAAACACGTGGGCGCCCTTGATTTGCAGCTCGCCGACTTCGCCAGCGGGCAGCGGCGTCTCGGTTTTGGGATCAACAATGCGCGCGGAAACGCCGGGCAGCGGCAGACCCACTGAGCCGACGCGCCGCTCGCCATGCAGCGGGTTCGACAGGTTCATGCCCGTTTCCGTCATGCCGTAGCGCTCAAGCAGGGTGACATTAAAGGTTTGCTGGTAGCCGAAGAAGAGGTCATCGGGCAAGCGATCGGAGCCGGAGGTCAGCAAGCGCATGCCGCTAAGATCGTAGCGCTGGTCGCCCGCCTGCTGATAAAGGCGGCGGTGCATGGTTGGCACGCCCATGAAGACGGTGAAGCGGCGAGAACAGAGCAGGCCCAGCACAGTCGCCGCATCGAATGCCGGCAGCATGACGGCGGCCGCGCCCGCGTGCAGCGCGCCGTGCAGCGCAACCACCAGGCCATGCACATGGAATATCGGCAGGGCGTGCAGCAGCACATCGTCCGCGCGCCAGCCCCAGGCTTCGTGCAGGGCAGTGATATTTGCGGTCAGGTTGCCGTGGGTGATTTGCGCGCCTTTAGGACGGCTGGTTGTGCCGCTGGTATAAAGCAGCATCGCCGTCTGATCGCTATCGGCGGGCAAGGGATGGCGCCGCTCGCCTGAATGGCGGGCCACTCGTGATTCCCAGCTGTCTGCGGGATTAATGAAGACCAAGGCTTCCAGCGCCGGCAGTTCCGACTGAATCGCGCCAATCTCGGCCTGCTTTTGCCGATCGGCGAAGAGGAGCCGCGCCCCCGAATCCGCCAGGAAATAGCGCAGTTCCGCCTTTGGATAAGCGGGATTCAGGGGCAAGAAGATTGCGCCGATCTGTGCCGCCGCCAGGTGCAAATAGATGAATGGCAAGCATTTGGGCAATTGCGCGGCGACGCGATCGCCGGGCGCGATGCCCAGGGAGATCAGATAGTTGCCCGTACGGTTGACGGTGTCGGCGAGCCCGCCGTAGGAGACAGGCGGATCGTCGCTGAATTGGATGGCGACTTTGTCGGGTTGATTGCGGTAGCGCTCAGCCAAGGCGTCGAGGAACATGGACTTCATTTAACCACAGAAGTAGAACAAAGTAAGTAATGCGAAAAGGGCAATGCTAATCTGATTCGAGATCTGTAGGGGCGAGACTTGTCTCGCCCACTATGTCGCCATTGTACATGTGGGCGACTCAAGAGTCGCCCCTACGACGTTCCTTCATTTTGTTGCATTACT
>JAJEGA010000028.1 GCA_022820125.1 Anaerolineae bacterium
AGCTGAAGTTCGATAAAATCTGTGAAGCGCGCGGGATTGAACATCGCTTGACCAAACCGTATCATCCTTGGACCAATGGACAAGTCGAGCGCATCCACCGAAGCATCAAAGAATATACGGTCTATCGTTACTTTTATCAGAACGATGAAGAGTTGCGTCAGCACCTGGAGCTGTTCTTGCAGGCATACAATTTTGGCAAAAGACTGAAGACCCTGAAGGGGCGAAGTCCCTATGAATTCATCTGTGATCGCTGGCGAGAAACACCGGAACGATTTCATCAAAAACCACACCATCTCAATATGGGACTATACACGTAGACACTGACCCATGCCAGTGGCTGACCCTCAAGAACACGTTACTTGCTGAACTCGAATTCTTCGATCGCTTCTTCCAGCGCGGCGCGCGGGTCGGCATCCGCCTCAAAGACCGGATCCATGACCAGGCGATTGACGATATCACCGAAGAGGCCCCAATAGGGATCGACGTTGACGACGGCCATTTCGGCGGCAGCTTCCGCGATGTATTGACCCGGTATTTGCCCGCCAAAGTAATCATCGGAGCGCAGCAATTCCTCGCTATCCCAGACCGGCGTATAGGACGGGAAGAGGTTCATGCGGCGGAAAGCCAGCAGCGAACCCTCGGCGGTGATATTGCAGACGCGAATGAACTCATAGGACTCCTGCTTGTTTTCGGAGGCGGCGGTGATGCCCATGCCGGTGCCGCCATAGGGCGAGGTCTTGGGGCTGTCGGGTCTCCATTTCGGAATGTGGCGCATCCGCCACTGACCCTCCATGTCGGGCACGTTCTGCTTCATAAAGCCTTGCAGCCAGGGCGCGGCGTACATACTGACTAAGGCAGAATCGCCCACCAGCCCCCACCAGTCGGCGTCCGATACCAGGAACATGCCGGAATCGACGTGCCCCTTTTGCCAGGTCAAGATGTCAACAGCCAGGTCGTCGTCCAGCACGGTTACATTGCCGTCGCCATCAAAGAATTGGCCGCCAGCCGCGTTGAGGACGTTGTTCAATTCGCGCCAGCTGCCAGCGCCTCTGTCGAAAGTCGTCAGCGCGGTGCCCGAATCGTGGACGGGACCGCCAACTTGCTCGATCCAGTCTTCCCAACTCACCGGCGCTTCGGCATCCACGCCCAGTTCTTCCATGACATCGACGCGGTAGAGCATCAGCAGCGGGTTGACTTCGTTGCCGAGGCCATAGATATTGCCGCGGACGGTCCAGGGCGCGGTGGCGGAGGGAATCGAAAGGCTGTCCAGGTCCTCGCCCAGCAGGTCGTTCATGGCGGCGAAAGGCTCGTTGCCCGGTTCGCGCACATATTGGCCCGTCTGGTTGATCTCGATATCGACCATATCGGGGATGCCGGCGCCGCCGACAAATGCCGCCGTCAGCTTGGGCCACAGATCCCAGTAGGGCGTCTGCTCGAAGGTGAAGCCGACATTCGGATGCATGTCGGACCAAAGTTCGTCAACCACATTCTGCATCCATTCAACGCGGTTGCTGGCGAAGCCCCAAAGCACGAGATTAATCTCTTCGTCCTGGGCGCGGACGACGCCAACCGGCAGCGCCGCAAAGCCGGAAGCCGCCAGCGCCGTTGATGCCGCTTTCAAAAAGTCGCGGCGCGAAAGTTTCTTTTCGGACATCGTGTTCTCCTCCTAATTATACAAGCGCAAATAGAGTTGCTGCATACTGAAAGCCGTGACCCGTCAAAGCTTGTCAGTTGACGATCACAATGGTGATAATAACCGAGCGAGCCATAATTGTCAAAATAAGGCAGTTCCATGCCTGAAACTTCGATCATCAGTTTGCCGCCGGAGCGCTGGCGAGATGTCAAGCAACTGCGCCTTGAAGCGCTACGGGAGGAGCCGGCCGCTTTCGCCTCCAGTTACCAAGATGAGCTGGCTTTCGGCGATGATGTTTGGCGGGCGCGCCTGACATCGGCAGCTCAGCGCGATGGCAATATGACCTTCTTCGCCGAAGTTGATGGCGCGCTGATTGGCATGGCTGGGGCGGGCTGGCCGTCCAAAGCCAAGCTGCGGCATGTGGCGGAGGTTTACGGCGTTTATGTGTCGGCGGATATGCGCGGCAAGGGCACAGCCTCGCGTTTGATGCGGCGGCTGCTTGATGAGCTAAGGTCGCTGGAGTGGATCGAGAAAGCGCGCTTGGACGTTAATGCCGAGTCGCGGGCGGCGGTTCGGCTCTATGAGAAGTCGGGCTTTGAGATTGTTGGCAGGGCGCTGCGGGAGCTCAAGGTGGACGGCCGCTATTACGACCTGCACATGATGGAGCTGCACTTTTAATCAGGGCTGAATAGATCCAACGAAATCTTATTGGAAATCCATAGTGAGAGAGGGCGAGCCAAGGCTCGCCCCTACGATAAAGCAGGGTGAAAGTTTATTGCTTGACCGCGCCGATGGTCAGGTTGTCGAGAATCTGATTGCGGCCCGCAACGAAGATCAGCACGATTGGCAGCGTGGCGATGAAGGCGCCGCCGAGGATCATGCCGTATTCGACCTTGTACAAGCCATCCAGCGTGGCCAAGCCAAGGGGATAGGTGAACTTCTCCGGCGTGCGCAGGACGATCAGCGGCCAGAGGTAATCGTTCCAGGCGGTCAGGAATACGAGCACGCAGAGGATCGAGAGCGCGCCGCGCGAGAGTGGAATGCCGATACGCCAGAAAAGACCCCACTCGCTGGCGCCGTCAATGCGCCCGGCATCAAGCAGCTCCTGTGGGATCGACACCATCGCCTGCCGCATGAAGAAGGCGCCAAACGCGCTGACCGAGCTCGGCAGGATGACGCCCATGAAACTATCCAGCAGCCCCAAGCGCACTATCATCTGAAACAGCGGCACCAATGTCACCTGGAAGGGAATGGCGAAGGTGAAGAGCAGGAACATGGTCAGGAAGGTCTTGCCGCGGAATTCGTATTTGGCGAAGCCCCAGCCGACCATCGAGGCGAAGAGCAGCGTCAAGGCGCTCTGGCTGACGGCTATGATGACGCTGTTGCCCATCTGCTGCAGGTAGGGAATCTCGTCTCCGCTGAGAAGGCGCTCATAATTGTTAAGCGTTGGCTCGGGCGCCAGCAGGTTTACGGGCCAAGAGAACAATTGCCCGTTGGTTTTGAATGAGCCGGTGAACATATAAAGGAAGGGGATGCCAACGAGCAGCGCGAAAAAGAAGAGGATGGCGTAAACGATCGTCGCTTCGACAAGCTTCACATAATGTGATTTGCGCTCGGCGGCGTCCGAGGGGCGCGATATGGCAAGTCTCATGACGGTCAATCCTCGCGGAAAGCGCGAATCAGGAAAAGCTGAATCACGCTCAAGACCAGAATGATGACCGCCAGCGAATAACCAATCGCCGAGGCGTAACCCATCTTGAGCTCGCGGAAGCCGCGCGTGTAGAGGTACATGGTCATGGTCATGCCGGCGTTATTGGGTCCGCCTTCCAAGCCAACCAAGATTGCTGGCTCGGCAAAGAGATTGTAGGAGCCGATGATGGCGATGGTGAGCACGAAGGCGAGGATGGGGCGCAGCAGGGGCAGCGTCACATGCCAGAAGACTTGGGGGCGGGTGGCGCCATCGACGCGCGCCGCTTCTTTCAATTCGGGCGGGATATTCTGCAAGCCGACCATGAAATAGATGGCGTTGATGCCGGTCCACTTCCAGACGCCAAGGAGAATTATCGCCGGCATGACCCAGCGCGCCTCGCGCAGCCAGCGCACGTTGTCGATGCCCAGCGGCGCCAGAAGCAGGTTGTTGACCAAGCCGTATTGCTCTTCAAAGACGAGGCCGAAGATAATGCCGACGACGACGCCGGCGGTGATATTGGGCGTGAAATAGAGAAAGCGGAAGAATTCGCGAAAGCGCAGTTTGGGGCTGTGCAGGATCAGCGCCAGCAGCAGCGCCAGCGGCACGATGATAAGGATGCTGCCCAAGGCGTAATAGGTGGTATTGGTCAGCGCCTTGATAAAGAGGGCGTCTTTGGTGACCAGGCGAACATAGTTGTCGAAGCCGATGAAGCGGGGCGGGTTGGTGAGGCCCACTTGCCGGTATAAGCTCAGTTGCAGCGATTGTATGACGGGGTAAAGGAAGAAGATAGTGTAGCCGATGAAGAAGGGGCTGATGAAGAGATAAGGCGCGATTTTACGGCCGCGTCCAAACATCGCAGTTCCTCAAATGAAAATGGAATTTGGTGGCGAGCCGAAGCCCGCCACCGCTGGATAGCTTGCGTAGGTCTAGCTTTCGAATTCCATCTCGTCGCGGATGGTCGCGGCGATTTCCGCGAAGGCGTCAGCCGGGCTGCGATTGCCATCCTTGATGTCTTGCCGCGCGGCCGTCAGCAAGCTGTTGAGTTGCGAGCGGAAGGGGCTCTGCCATTGCGGCGGCGCTTCAGGCCCAACATCGGCGAAGACCGCGCCCAAATCCTGCCCGGAGAAATATTCGTCCGCGGCATGCAGGCGTTCATTGTCCATTGCCGGGATATAGGGCGGGAACAGGTTGGTCAGCTCAAAGCGGCGCACGTTGCCCTCGATGGATAGCATGGCGAATTCGAGGAAGCTCAGCGCTTCTTCGACGTGGTCGCTGGTTGCCACGACGGTTGCGCCGGTGCCGCCCCAGACGCTGGTGCGGCGGCCGCCCTCTTCAAAGGCGGGCAGGGGCGCCGCTTTCCACTTGCCCGTTAGTTCAGGCGCGTTGTCCTTGAAGAAGCCGGCGTACCAATCGGCGCCGACCATGGAGATCAGCGTGCCGTCCTTAAAAGCGGCCCAAAGCGCGTCGCCCTCGGGCGGGTCGCCAGCGACGCCCTCGTCCTTCAGGGCGAGCAGCCAATCCATCAGCGCGATGGACGCTTCTGAGTCGATGGTCACTTCACCGTCCGCATTGAAGTAGTCGTGCCCTTGCTGCCGCAGCAGAAGCTCGTGCAGACCGTTATGGATATGCAACGGAATGACATCGGGATTCTCGGCAACGATGGCGCGGCCCGCCTCCACGAAGTCGTCCCAAGTGACAAATTCTTGCGGATCGAAGCCAGCGCCTTCCCAGACATCAGCGCGGTAATAGAGCACTACCGGCGTCAGGGCATGTTCGATGCCATAGACCGAGCCCATTGAGGTATAGAGCGCTTGCCGGGCGCTGACGAGATTCTCGGTATGGCCGCCTTGATCGAGCAGAGCGTTCAACTCGACAAAGCCCGGATCGCCGCCGCCGCGCAGGAATCCGCCGAAGCGCCCTTGCTCAACATCGGCGATATCAGGCGCGCCAACGCCGCCAGACTGAATCGAGATCTGCAGCCGATCGTGCATATCGGAGTAAGCAATCTCCACAACGTTTAGCGCGAAATCCGCGTTAACTTCGTCGGCGTAGCGGTCGGCTTGCTCGCGGAACCAACGGGCGTGCGTGTTGACGAAGGTCCAGAGCTCCAACTCGACCGCTTCTTGCGCCGCGACTGGCGCCACAGCGCTGAACAGCATTACCCCAACCAATAACAGTAGCAAGACTTTCAGCTTTTTCATGACACTCTCCCTAATGGTAACTGTAGGACATGAGTCGATCTGCGCGCATGTTCGCGCCGTCCCGACTGCTGAAGACGTTCTACGGCTGCGCGCAATCGTGAGGATTTTATCGTATCGGGGTATGCCGCTGCAAATTCTGGCTCGTTTCACGCTTTGATTGAGCCGCTGGTCAAACCGCTGATGAATTGGCGCATGGCGACGGCGAAGACGCAGAGCAGCGGTATCGATGAGATGACGTAGCCGGCGAAGAGTGTGCCCCAGTCCGTTTCAAAGTCGGAAGAGAATTGCATCAGCCCCATCGCCAGCGGCATCTTGTCCTTGTCGGTGATGGTGACCAGGGGCCAGATGAGATCGTTCCAACTGCTGATGAGCGTGGTCATCGCCACAGTCGCGATCATCGGGCGGGCGAGGGGAACGGACACATAAATGAAGACCTGCCACTCGGCCGCGCCATCGACATAGGCGGCATCGAATAGTTCTTGCGGCAGCGATTCAAAGTAACTGCGCATCAGCCAGGTCGACAAGACAAGCCCGCCGCTGACCCAGACTGAAATCAAGGCGTAGGGCGTATTGACCATGCCCAGATCGCGCACCAGCACGAAGCGCGGCGCCAGCGTCAAAACGCCCGGCACCATGATCAAGGTGATGAAGCCGAGGAAAAGCGCGGTCTTGAAGGGGAAATGAAAACGGGCGAAGACGTAACCGGCCACCGAGGCGATGACGGCGATGAGGCAGATGGTCGAGCCGGAGTAGAGCACGCTGTTGACAATAAAACGCCAGATGATGCGGAAAGCCGATGAATAATTGCCAAGATGGAGCGGCAGCTCCGGCAGCCAAAAATTGTGGTAGAACTGCGTATTGCTCTTGAAAGAGGTGATGACGACCAGCACGAGCGGAAAGAAGGTAACGATGCCAAAGGCGAGCAGCACCATCTGAAAGGGCAGGTCGCGATTTCCGAGGCGGAGGCTTTTGCGTTTTGTCAAGCGTGTATTCCAATCATTTGGCGGGCGTTTCAGCGAAACGCCCCTACAATTGTCGCTTTTGGTAGCTCACCAAGTCGCCCGCGCATCACGCATTGGCCCCGATGGCGGAGACGCGCAGGTTAATCACGGTCAAGGCGAGCATGGCGACGAAGAGCACAACGCCGATGGCTGATGCGTAGCCGAATTCCAGGAAGTGGAAAGCCGATTGATAGAGCTGCAGCGCCGGCACCATGCTGCTGTAACCAGGTCCGCCATCGGTCATCACCAGGAAAAGGTCGAAGCGCTGCGTCATGAAGAGCATCGTCAGGATCATCGCCAGCGTGATTTGCCGCTTGGTCATGGGTATGTCGATGTAGAAGAGCCGCCGCCAGAAGCCGGCGCCGTCAATGGCCGCGCTCTCGTGCACTTCTTGCGGGATCGTCTGCAAGCCGCCCAGGATGATGAGGAATTGCAGGGTCGGCAGCCAGGGAAAGCGCACAAATGCCAGCGCCCACATCACCGTGTTGGGGTCGCCTATCCAGGCATGGGTGTACTGCTCCAAGCCAATCAGCTCCAAGCCTTCGTTGAGCAAGCCAACCTGCGGGTTATAGATGAAGCGCCAGATCAGGTAGTTGAGAATGGTCGGCACCACCATCGGGAAGACGAAGATGATCTTCCACCAATAAGACCAGCGGGCGCTGCGCAGATTGACGATCATCTCGGCGGCGAAGAAGGGCAGCGCGGTTTGCATGATGACGCGGAAGAATACAAAGCTGATCAGATTGGTGATGGCGACGCGGAAAGTGCGGTCGCTGAGCATGCGCTCGTAATGCTCCAGCCCGACATAGAAATGGACCTTGCCGCCATTCCAGATGTAGAGCGAGTTGTAGAGCGCGCTGAAAGCCGGCAGCCACTCGAAGATTAGCAGCATCGCGACCGGTATCAGCAGCGCCAGATAGAGCCACTTCGCCCGCCACACGCGAGTAGGAAGCGGGCTTTGGCTTTCGCGTTGGCTGATGCTGACGGAAGGGCTTGTGGAAAGACGTCTTAGCATAACAGAGTTGTGAATTTCAGCGCGGGCGACTCACTGCGGCGCGTAGACACTGCCGGTCAGTCGCCCCTACAGCTCGATTCTTTGGAATCATGTTTGATGGTCTGTGGGCGAGACAAGTCTCGCCCCTACAGATTTATAAGATGTTGCCGAATTGGTCGGGACTTACTCCAGCTGAAAGTCGCAGTTCCATTCGTTTTCAGCGATGACGACGCGGGCTTCCCGCGTCATCAGCCGGTCCTCTTCCGCGATCAGCGTCTCCAGATCGATCTGGTCGGTGAAGTATTCCTGCATCAGGCGGCGATGATCTTCGCCATAGCGGCGGCTGAGACGAGGGTCGGGATCTTTCAGCGCGCGGATCGGCAACTCGAGGAAGGCGACCGTTGGCTTCAAGGCATCGGGCACATCCAAGCCGAACTGCGTCGGGATGCTGCGCGGCGAATCGGTGACGACGCGACCCCATTGCGGCTGGGCGGTCAGGAACATCAGGAAGTCGACCACTTGCTCCTCAATGCCTTCCCGCCGGGCGCGGTCGGTCACGGTGAATCCGCTGGTGAAGCCGCCGACCAGATAGGCGCTTTCGTTATTGGCGGCGTGCGGGCTTGTCGTCTCGGTGACGGGCGGGAAGTAACTGATGCCCCAGTTGAAATCGACGTCGCGGGTGACATTGATCGTCTGCGAAGCGGCGTTCTGCAGCAGGAAAGGCGCCTCGCCCGTGATGAAGAGGCGGTAGGTTTCGTCATTGGTCAAGGTGGAGTAGCCTTCCACCCACATCGGTTCGAAGTCGGCGAGCAAGCCCAGCCAATCGGCGAAGGCATCGTCATGGGCGCTGATCAAGCCGTTCTGAATGGCGCAGGCGAATTCCCGCTGGTTCAGCGCGTGCCAACTGGCGCCCGGCTCCCACCAGCTTTCGATATGGTCAATGTACATGCTGGTCAGGCTGGTGCCATCAAACCAGTTGTAGGTGTAGGGCGCGGCGGTAGACATCGAGAGCGCCAGCGGTTTCATGCCAGTCTCGGCGATCGCGCCCATCTCGGCGATCATCGTCTCCCAGTCTTCCCAAAGCGAATAGGAGATATCGAAGTCGGTATCGATGCCCATTTCCGTCAGCATGTCGATGTTGTAGAAGAAACCGACCGCCACCGCGTTGACCGTCACGACATACTGATTGCCGCTGCCGGTATGGTAGGTGGTGTTCCAGACGACTTCAGGAATGCTGTCGGCCCAGCGCTCGTGCCCCGGCGTGCCTTCGGGGATGTAGGGGTTGGGCCCGTCAATGTACTCATTGAGCGGCACATACCAGTCGTTGCCCTGCTCCTGCCAGACGCGGATGTAATTGTTGACGATGATATGCGGTTCGTTCTGGCCGTTGAAGACGGTGCTGCGCCATTGATCGCCGGAGATGTTTGAAGGCACATCAACCAGTTCGATATTGACGCCCGGGTTGGCGGCTTCGTACTCGGCGACGAGCTCATTCATCATCTTCGGTGGATTGGGATTGTTCTCGGTTGGTTCGTCGGGGTAGTAAGCGCCGACGGTGGCGTAGATGGTGATCTCATCCTGCGCCATGCCGGTGAACGCGCCGAATATGAGCATGAAGCAGGACAACAATAGCATTCGTTTGAACATGAACTCCTCCTTTTGACGTAAAGGTTGATGCTTCCTCAGATTTGCGCAACCTTGCGAAAGTTTATCCCGCCGGCAGCCGTCGTGTCAAACTTTGATCCAGGCTCAGCTCTGATCCAGAAAGGCTTTTAACGCCTCATTGAACTCGTCCGCCTTTTCGACGAAGGGACTGTGGCCGCAGTCTTCAATGACGACTTCGTTCACGCTGCCGCCGGCCGCCGCATATTTGTCGAGCACGAGTTGTGTCTGCGCGATCATCGGCTGGGGCGGGCAGACCTCGTCGCCGGGCCAGCCCGGGACCACGCCCAGCTTGCCGAAGGTCGCCAGGTCAAACATGGACATATCGGCGATGACCTGGTCGCTGTCGCCGCGCAGCCATAGCACCGGCGGCTTGGGATTAACGGCGTAGAGCCGGCTGACATCGGGTTGGTTGTTGGGCGCCATGCCGTTGAGCACGCCCCAGCGGCCCGGCGCCAGGCCGGGCCAATGCTCCGAAGCGGTTGAGTCGCCCGGGTAATCGCGCTCGCCGGTATGCGTTTGCAGCACGGAGGTCAGCAGGTCTTCTTCGCGTTCCGATTGGTAGGGCGGCTTCCAGTAGAAGTTGTTCATTACCTGGCGCGGGGTCATCTCGCCATCGCCGCGCTCGCCGTCTTTTAATAGCTGCGTGTATTGCGGATTGGCGACGCCGCCACCGGAACCGGCGGCATCGGGCGCGCAGAGCGTCCCTTCGGCGTCTTTGGTGCCGCCGAAGCCGTAGGGCGAGACCGGCGCGACCAAGCTGGCGCTCAGCAGACGTTCGGGCGCATCCATCAAAAGCCGCCAGAGGACGCCGCCGCCCATTGAATGGCCGACCACGTGCGCCGCCTCAATCTTGAGCGCGTCCATCAGGGCGAGCACATCGTCCGACATATCTGCCAAGCCGCGCTTGCCATCGACGGCCGCCGTCGGGTCAGACTCGCCGAACCCCCGCTGATCAAGCGCGATGCTGCGGTAGCCGGCGGGCAGCGCCAGCATGGTTTCTTCCCAGAATGTCGCTGAGGTCAGGTTGCCGTGAACGAAGATGACCGGCGTCCCGTTCTCGTCGCCGGCAGAAAGGACACGGGTTGTCAGTCGCGCGGAAGCGACCGTCTCGGCGCTGATGCCGGGCAGGGTAGGTATTGACATGATTCAGCTTCCTTTCGTTGAAATCTTGGGACAGTATCATATCGGTTTGAGCGCGCGAATAGCAGAATCAAAAGGGACCGTAACGATCGGTCTGCGTGGGTCGGGCGTAAACGGTCGCGTCGTAACTGCGCTGCATCAGCTCCCATTTCACTTCCGCATAAGCCGGATCTTGCGATAGATCGTGATGTTCCCAGGGGTCATTTTCCAGGTCATAGAGTTCGCAGATATGCTTCTGGTGATAGACCACCAGTTTCCAGCGGCGATCGCGAACCATGGTGGCGTGCGTCCCGTCCGCTAAATTGGTCGCGGCGTAATGCTCCGCGCGGACGAAGCGGCGGTGCGGCGCATTCAATTCGCCGCCGCCCATCCAGCCCGCGGCCGAACGCCCCTGCAGCCAGGGCGACAGGTCCATGCCGATCAATTCATACAGTGTCGGTACGATGTCCACCAGTTCAATCAGTTCGTCTGAAATCTGCGGCTGGATGCGACCGCGCCAGGAGATCATCAGCGGCACGCGCGCCAAGCCCTCGTAAAAGCGGCAGCCCTTGAGCGCGAGCCCGTGATCCCCCAACATCTCGCCGTGGTCGCTCATGAAGATGATGATGGTATTCTCGCGCTGGCCTGTTTCGTCGAGATAGTTGATGAGCCGGCCGAACTCCTCATCGAGAAACTCGATCATGGCGTAATAAGAGGCTTGTATCTGCTTGTGCCGCAGCTCATCCGGGTGGCGCGCCCGATTCTGAAAGTCGATCGCCGCCGCTTCCAGCCTTTGCTGATGCTCAATGTCGCCATCTTTGAAGTGGGCGCCCGGCAGGGACAGCGGGTCGTAACGCCGATAATACTCGTAAGGCGCGTCGAAGGGCGGATGCGGGTCGAAAGGATTGACGCTCAGCAGCCAGGGTTTATCCGGCTCGCGATTGCGACCGATGAATTCGATCGCCTTCTCTGTGCACCAGTGGGTCTGATGCAGATGAGACGGCACGTTGTCGTTATCGGCGGTGGGTTCCATGAAGCCGCCAAAACCGATGTGCTCGTGCGAGTTGCGATAGTCGTCTAGCGAGGCGATGCCCCGCGCCTGCAAGACTTGGTTGTGGTCGATGCCCCGCGCCTTGATCCATTCGACATATTCGTTGCCGCGCTCGTTCCCGCCTTTGTGATCGTGACTGTATTGAAAGTAGTCATAGCCATCATCCACGCGTTCTTCGCGGCGCAAGAAGGCGCTCGCCAGATGCAGCTTGCCAATCAAGCCGCAATCGTAACCGGCGTCGCGTAGCACACGCGAAATCAAACGATCCTCGTAGTGACGCGGGAAGCTGCGATAGCCGTTGCCGTTCACGCCCACAGCGCTGGGGTACATGCCGGTGAGGAAGCTGGCTCGGCTCGGGCTGCAAATCGGCGACTGGCAGTAAGCGTGGGTGAAGACGGCAGACTGCGCGACGAAGCGGTCCAGATTGGGACTGTTGATATGTGCATTGCCCAAGGCGGCGATGGTGTCAAAGCGCTGCTGGTCGGTGCAATACCAGAGGATATTGGGTCGAGAAGGCATAAGCGGGCTCCTGAACCGTCATGCGGCTCGCTGATATTACCGTCTTCAAAGGCTTTGCCACAGCCCTGCGCAAGTCGCGACTTGGTCAGAAGAAATAACGAAACCGCGAAAACAAGAATCTGCAGGGGCGAGCCATTGGATCGCCCCAAGAGTTCACAAGTTGTTGGGCGCGGGCGACTTGACAAGTCGCCCCTACAAATTCCGACATCGTTGCAGATGGGATTTTACAAGTTCATTCAACAAGAGGAAACTACGCGACCCGATGTATAATCGGTGGTTAAATCCTGGGCGGAGATTTCCGGCAAAAGACAGTACAATAATCCAAACGTTAGCGTTTCTAGGAGTGATTCAATGGTCGATTTCGGGTTGGGGCTGCTGCATGGACCGCCGAAGGGGCGGAACGAGCAATTTCTGGCGGACCTGGACAAGACGCTGCCGCAGTTGAAGGGGAGCTTCCGCAGCATTTGGATGACGGATCATTTTCAGTGGGAAGGCCAGCCGACATTCGAAGCCTGGACGGTGCTGAGTTATATCGCCGCGCGCTATCCTGATTTTGAAGTGGGACCGATTGTGCTGGGGCAGAGCTATCGCAATCCGGCGCTGCTGGCGCTGATGGCGGCCACTTTGCAAGCGCTCTCCGGCGGGCGTTTCATCATGGGCATCGGCGCCGGCTGGAAAGAAGACGAATACCGGGCTTACGATTATCCCTACCCGTCGCCGCGGGTCCGCGTCCAGCAATTGGAAGAGACCATGATCATCCTCAAAAAGATGTGGGGAGAGCCGGGACCCGTCAGCTACGAAGGCGCGCACTATCGCATCAAGGACGCCTGGTGTGAGCCGAAGCCGGAGACGAAGATTCCGATTCTGGTTGGCGGCGGCGGCTACACCACGATGAAGCACGCCGCCAAATACGCCGATATTTGGAATTATCCCGATTCGCCACTGGATCGTTACCTGGAGCGTCAGGAAATCCTCAAGCGACATCTGGACGAAATCGGGCGCGATCCGGCGACGCTGCGCTGCAGTTGGTTCGGGCGCGTCGCCATTGGTCGGACGGAAGCCGAGGCGATGGCGCGCGGCTTGTCCCGTGAGAACAAGTGGACGCGCGAGAACGCCTTCGTCGGTATTCCGCAAGACATCGCCGAGCAGATGAGCGCCTTCGTCGAGCACGGTTGTGATTACTTCATCATTGATGTCATTGGCGCGCCCGATGAAGAGGTCATCAGCCTGTTCACTGAGGAAGTGATTCCTGCATTGAATGGAGAATAGACAGATGAAGATCAAATGGTATGGACACGCCGCTTTTATTATTACTGGCAGCGATGGCGCCTCGGTGATCACCGATCCCTATACGCCCGAGACTTCGGGTTACCAGCCGATAACCGATATTCCCGATGTCGTGCTCACCTCGTCGCTGAATGACGACTTTCACGATCGCTCGGACTTGATCCCGGGCGACCCGGTGCGGATCAACATGCTGGATGTGGCGCGGAGCGGCGGCGAAATCGAGGCGGCTGGCTTGGTCTTCAAGGGCATTGAATCGTCGGAGATGTACGAGCATCCCTACCACGAACCAGATAAATGCGCCATGTATCGCTGGGAGATGGATGGCATCCATATAGGGCATATGGGTGATGTCGGCAACCCCTTCACCGAGGCGGAATTCGCCTTCTTTGAAGGGCTGGATGTTTTCCTCGTGCTGGCGGGCGATGTGCCGACGATCCGGCTGCCTGATCTTAAGCAGGTCATCAACCGCGTTCAGCCCAGGCTGGTCATCCCGATGCACTTCCGCACGCTGCGCTACAAGCCGCGCAATATGCAGTGGATCACGGCATTCCTGCAGCACTTCAACGACGCCGATATCGATTTTCAGTCGGATTGGGAAGTGGAGCTGAGCCGGGACGATCTGCCGCAGTCGACGCGCGTGCTGGTCCTGACGCATTCGCAGTAGGGCGCGCTGATGCGACTGCTTGTACCTGACGCCCAAATGAAGCAATTGATCTTGGAGCGCGGCTGTTATTCGCCCGAAGAAAACCGGCGGATCTACGACAAGTGGTTTGCGCCCGGTCCCCGTCAGAAGTTTCAAATGGTCAATCAGGCATATCGTTTGCAAGACAAGGTCGTTTGCGATATCGGCTGCAGCTACGGCGCGGCGCTCATGTTCTGCAAAGAGGGCTCCTACGGAATAGACATCGAACCCTACGAATCAGCGTTTGCGCGCAGCATCGGCTTGAAGGTCTATCAACGCGATTTCTTGAACGACCCGATTGCCGATCTGCCAAAAGTGGAAGCGATCTGGTGTTCCGCTGTGCTGGAACATGTCGAGAGCATTCATGTTTTCTTACGGCGTATGGCGCTGCTGTTGCAGCCGGAGGGGCTGGTCGCGATTTATGTGCCGACGATTCCGCTGATACCGGCGCTGCGCCTGCTGCCGCCACTGCGGAAGTATACAACCGGCTATCTATACAGCGACCACATCAACGCCTTTACGCCATCGACCCTGCGCTTCTTCTGCGAACGGGCTGGTTTCGAGACCTTGGAGGTCAGCCCCTTTCTGCCCGGCATCGCGGCTCTGGCTAACAGAATCCCGCTGGTTAATCGCCTGGTCGACGGCTGCGTTTACATCGGGCGCAAAATAACCGGCTGGGAATACCCTGCTGGCGCAACACGGCTCGCAAGCGATAATGACAAGGGGTTCAATTACAAATAATGCGGCGCGGAGGCTTTCACTTTGAGCGCGGCTCAACAAAGGCAATGCCGGAATCGGCGCGTGTGCTCGTCTTGACGCACGCTCTGTGAGCGCAACAGCGCCATGTTTGTCACTGTAGGCGCAGATATGTTATGATGACAATTGAAAGGGTGGAGGATCAGCTATGGAAGGGGATTGGACGCAAGCCATCATCATGCTCGCCGCTATTTTTGGGGTCTTCCTATGGCTGCGCAATGACATAAAGGATAATCGCAAGGAAATTGACAAGCTGCGCGCTGACATGAAGGAAGACATGACCCAGTTGCGCGCTGACATGAAGGAAGACATGACCCAGTTGCGCACTGATATGAAGGAAGACATGACCCAGTTGCGCACTGATATGAAGGAAGACATGACCCAGTTGCGCGCTGATATGAAGGAAGACATGACCCAGTTGCGCGGTGAAATAAAGGACGACCTCCTCCGCGTGGAGCGAAAGGTGGATGGACTCGATAGCCGCCTGCGTGCCGTTGAATCTGAACAGTCACGGGTTGTCGGTTTGCTCGAGGGCTTGGGTCTTGCTGGCGTTCTTCCCGGCGATGAAAGCTAGGGTCTGTTGAATTTGCGTTTTCGGGGCGGCCTGTCGAACCGCCCTTTTTGATTCTTAGAGCGTCGAAAAAGTGTCCTTAAGCGTCGGATATAGCGACCGATAGATCTCATAACGTTCCGCGTAGGCCGCCGCATCCTTGCCGACTGCCACGGTATCGCCCGTCTGAATCATCGCCTCGCAAGCAGAAGCCGCGTCGTCGAAAACGCCGGCCGCCACTGAAGCCAGAATCGCCGCGCCAAAGGCGCCGCCCTCGGTGGTATTGACGTTTACCAGGGGAGCGGCCAGCACATCGGCGATGATCCCCTGCCAGACTGGGCTCTTGGCGCCACCGCCGCTGATCCGCACTTCAATCTGTTCCGGCAAACCCGCTTGATCGATCAACGTGAAGGAATCCTTCAAGCCGAAAGCCACGCCTTCGAGCACGGCGCGCGTCATATGCCCGCGGCTGTGGCGGCTGGTTATGCCGATGAAAGCGCCGCGCGCCAGCGGATCGGGATGCGGCGTCCGCTCGCCCGTGAGGTAGGGCAAGAAGAAGAGTCCGTCGCTGCCAGCGGGAACGCCGTCCGCTTCCGCCAGCAGGCGGTCGAAATCGAGATCGGGCGCGAAGCAGTCTTTATACCATTGCAAGCTGCCGGCGGCGCTGAGCATCACGCCCATGAAATGCCAGGTATCCGGCACGGCGTGGCAGAAAGCGTGCAGGCGGCCCTCGGGCTCATAGGCGTAACTGCGCAGCGGCGCGAAGACGACGCCCGATGTACCGACGGTGACGCCTATTTTGTCCGGAGACACGCAGCCCATGCCGATGGCGCCGGCCGCCTGATCGCCTCCGCCGCCGACGATGGGCGTTCCATTCTTCAGCCCGGTCAGATCGGCCGCTTCGCCGCTAACAGTCGCTGTGAAGTCGGTGCCTTCGTGGACGGGTGGCAGCCACTCGCGCGGGATTTTGAGAGCCGCAAGCACCTCGTCCGACCAAGCGCGCTCGGCCACATTAAGCAGACTAGTGCCGGAGGCGCCAGCCAGGTCGGTGGCGTAATCGGTACTGAGCATGTAGCGAATGTAGTCTTTGGGCAGCAGGATCTGGTCAATCTTGGCGTAGATGTCCGGTTCGTTATCGCGCACCCAAAGGAGCTTTGGCGCGGTGAAACCGGTGACCGCCGGATTGCCGGTCAATTCGAGCAGCCGATCGGCGCCGATGGCTTCGGTCATGGCGTCGCATTGGGCTTGCGTGCGCTGGTCATTCCAGAGGATTGCTGGACGCAGGACCTCGCCATAGGAATCGAGCAGAACGAGGCCGTGCATCTGTCCGGTCAAGCCGATGGCGTCAATATCGCGCCCGCAGAGCCCTGAGTCGGCGAGCGCTTTTCGGATGCTCGCGCTGATGCCGTCCCACCAGTCGGCCGGGTTCTGCTCGCTCCAGAGCGGCTTCGGCTGGCTGATCGGCTGGGGCGTATTGGCGGAGGCGATGACGGCGCCGCTGTCGTCTATAATCAGCGCTTTGGCGCCGGTTGTGCTGATATCAAGTCCCATCAAGCAGGTCATGGTGTGTTTCCTTTCTCACAGCCCGGCGCGCCAATTGCTACGACCGGTGTAGGGGCGACCTATCAGGTCGCCCGCAGCCATTTTGATTCGACAGGACGGGCGACCCAGTGGGTCGCGTAGACACTGACCGTCGGTCGCCCCTACAATACGCTAGCGATTGGGACTACCGCACTCCTAGCAAGACATCAAAGGTTAGCTGATCGAGCCGCTCGTAGGGCAGGTTGCGCGCGCCCATGCCGGCGCGGTCAAACTCGGTTGCCTTGAGCCGATCGGCCGCTTTCGCGCTGTAGCCATCGCTGAGGTAGGCGTAGCTGCCGTCATCAGCGTTGATTTCAGCCAGCAGCGCCTGGATTTCAGCATCGGCGTTGAATTGCGCCGCTTTCTCTTTGAACACGAGATAGGAGCGCATGCAGCCGCGTGCGAATTCCACCACGTCTTCGTATTGCGAGCTGCGGTACGCATGGGCGTCAAAGTGCCGGCTGCCATCATAGGCGACATCTTCCAGGAAGCGCACCAGATGAAAGTTCTGCTTGATCATCATGCTGCCGAAGCGGAAGTCCTGATCGTAGCGGCCGAACATCTGGTCATTGAGGTCAATATGGAAGAGCTTGCCCGCTTCCCAGGCTTGCGCCACCGCATGCAAGAAGTTCAAGCCCGCCATGTGTTCATGCGCCACCTCGGGGTTCACGCCCACCATATCGGGATCATCAAGCGTGGCGATGAAGCCGAGCATGCTGCCGACGGTCGGGAAATAGATATCGCTGCGCGGTTCGTTGGGCTTGGGCTCGAGGGCGAAGCGATAGCCATATTCCTTATCTTTGGAGTATTCGCAGAGAAAGTTGATCGCCTCGCGAAAGCGCTTGACGCCATCAGCCGGGTTCTTGGCGCTGTCGCATTCCGCGCCCTCGCGCCCGCCCCAGAAGACGTATACCTTCGCGCCCAGCTCTGCCCCTAGGTCCATCGAGCGCATCGTCTTTTGCAGGGCGTAGGCGCGCACAGCCGGGTCATTGCTGGTGAAGGCGCCGTCCTTAAATGAGGGATCGGCGAAGAGGTTGGTGGTCGCCATCGGGCAGACGATGCCGGTCTGGTCCAGCGCCCGTTTGAAATCGGCGACGATCTGGTCGCGCTCTGCCGGCGTCGCGTCGATTGGCACGAGGTCGTTGTCATGCAGGTTGACGCCCCAAGCGCCGACCTTCGCCAGCAGATGCACGATTTCTACCGGCGAGATCGGGTCGCGCGTTGGCTCGCCGAAGGGGTCGCGTCCGATATTGCCGACCGTCCACAAGCCGAAAGTGAATTTGTGTTCGGGTAGGGGAGTGTAATCCGCCATCATGTTGTCCTTTTCTGCAGCCGAGACAAGCGTATTCTAACAGAGAATCCGCCAGACTTGACGGCAGGCAAACTCAAATTAGGATACACTCAAGCTAGGTTTATTCTACTTCAAATGCAGAGTTTGGTTTCATGACTCCGGTGAATCAACGATGGATCTGAGTGGCTCGCGCGCAGCCCATTGCCGTATACTTATGCTTGGCACAGTCCGCTTGCAACTCACCCCCCCCCCCGCGGCCCCTGCAGCGTCTAACAACCTGTATGGCGTCAATTTCGTCGCTTCCGACCTGTTGGTTTGGCAGCATTGTCCTGAGGCGCCATAGATGAATGCGCCCAAAGTATCGGTCATCCTGACCTCGTTCAACAATGCGAAATATCTTGGCGCGGCGATTGATAGCATTCTTGCCCAAAGTTTCAGCGATTTCGAGCTCATCCTGGTTGACGATTGCTCGCAAGATGACAGCGCGCGGATCATCAAAGCCTATGAATCGAGGGATTCACGCGTTAAATCGCTATTGCTTGGCAGCAATACGGGCATGTCTGCCGTGCGCAATCGGGGATTCGACTTCGCTGCAGGCGAATACATCGCGTACATGGATTCGGATGATGTCAGTCTGCCAGCTCGATTGCAAAAGCAGGTGGACTTTCTGGAGCAGAACCCGGAGACAGGCGCTGTTGGCGTTTGGGTTAGCCGAACGAATCATGATCTGACGATACAAACGGGCATTCGCAAATGTCCGCCGGAACACGCGATGATTGTCTACAACATTTTTAATGGCAGAATCTTGCAGATTTTGAGCGGAACGATGTTGATTCGCCGCCATTTCTTGGAGGCCATCAGCGGTTGGAACGAGGTGGTCAGGTACAATCATGAGATGGGATTCTTCGCAAGCCTATTGATTCATGCATCAATCCGATTCGCCAACATCGCTGAGATTCTTTACATCCAGCGCGAGCATGACAATAACACCTCTAATCTGGCGGTTTCCGAAGAAAACAGGTCCTCGATGGTTGCTACGAGGCATCAGCTCAGGCGGCTATGGGGCGGGGTTGGCGATGAGGCGCTACGGTGTTTTCGGTCATTGTATTTCAACGAAAAGCTGAGTTGGGGCGATCGGCGAATAGCGAAGAAATACTTGAGGCGCATCATTGAAACGTTGGTAGAGCGCGGTTATATCAAGCCGGAGGAAAGCGCGCTTCTGTTAGCTGATATGAATCGGACGCTTGAGAATGCGTCGCCTCGTCGTTGGCAGCAGTTTTGCCATTGGAGGCGGAAGCGGTTGGGTCGTCGTGGCTGATCCACGTTTGCGCATGACGGGCAGCAGCGCCTGAGGCGAATCGGCAAAAGTGATTGCAGCGGGCGAATCCAAAGCGGGGCTGCCCGCGGAATTTGCGGCGCCAGGGCAATCGCTTCAAATTTTTCTTTTACCACCGAGTACACAGAGGACACAGAGTTTAGGTTCTTTTGATCGCTCTTCCTCTAAATCCACTGTTTGAATTAGGCAGGCATGCCGCTGCCTTGTCGACAAACTTCCTTCCCGTCCAAAAATTTTGCGACAAAATGCCGCGAAATCTCTAATCAATCGCATTCTCGGCGCTCTCGGTGTCATCGGTGGTTAAATTTCAGTTTAGGTTTGCTCATCGCAGGGGATGCCAGTTTTGAAGCGATTGCCCTGTTTGCGGCGGCGCTTCTTGGCTACTTGAGCCGCTTTTCGGTACACTAGAGACTTGTGCAATTAGCGAAACCGAAAGCGACCCGCATGGCACTTCCCGTACGCGAATCGCCAGTCGGCAAACGAGTCTCCCTATTCGTCACTTGCATCGTCGACATGATCTACCCGAACACCGGCATGTCAGTCGTGGACATCCTCGAGCATGTCGGCGTCGAGGTCGACTTCCCGCCGGACCAGACCTGCTGCGCCCAGCCGGCTTTCAACGCCGGTTATCGCGATGAGGCGCGCACGGTGGCGAAACATTTCTTCAAAGCCTTCAAAGACGCCGAAGTCATCGTCACGCCCTCCGGCTCCTGCGCGGCGATGGTGCGGCACGAGTACCCGCATCTCTTCGCGCCGGAAGATGGCGAGCCCTTCCAGCAGGCGCAGCGAACCGCGTCTATCACCTGGGAGTTCAGCGAGTTTCTAGTCGATGGGCTTGGCATCGCCAATCTCGATCTGACGCTGCCGGAGAAGCAGCGCTTCGCGGTTCACGACGCCTGCCATGGTTTGCGCGGCTTGGGGCTGGGGCAGGCATCGCGCGACCTGATCCGGCATCTGGGCAACGCGGAACTGGCGGAGTTGAACGAATGCGAGGTCTGCTGCGGCTTTGGCGGCTTGTTCAGCGTCAAGATGCCAGATATCAGCAACGCCATGCTGCGGAACAAGATTGACAATATCAACGCGTCCCCCGCTGATACGATCATTACCGGCGATGTCAGCTGCCTGACGCAGATGAACGGCGGACTCTCTCGGAACAAATCGGAGAAACGAGTCTTTCATCTGGCTGATGTGCTGGCGCAGGGCTTGAAAGGCGGGCGGGCATGACGCTGGACGCGCAATCCAACAACTTCATCGCGCTGGCGGATGTCGCGCTGCATAACGAAGACTTGCAGCACGCCATCGGCGAAGGCACAAGAACCGCCTATTATCGACGCCTGGATACCATGTTCGCCCACAGCGATGAGCATGGCGAATTCATGCGGCAGCAGGCAGCCGAGGCCAAGCGCCGCGCCCTGCGGAATCTGCCCGATCTGCTGGAGCTAGCCGAGCGCAACCTCAAAGCGAACGGCTTTAAGGTGGAATGGGCGGAAGACGCGGCGCAAGCCAATCAATTGGTCTTGGATATCGCTCGCCGTCACCAGGTTCAGTCCGTTGCCAAAAGCAAGAGCATGCTGACCGAAGAGCTGGGCACCAATGATGTTTTGGAAGCCGCCGGGCTGCGCGTGGTCGAGACGGACCTGGGCGAATACATCATCCAGCTTGCGGGCGAAACGCCAAGCCACATCGTCGGTCCGGTCATGCACAAGACCAAGGCGGAAATCCGCGATGTCTTTGTGCGCGAACTAGGCATGACGCCGACCGATAATGCCGAGGAGATGGTGGCTTTTGCGCGCAAGATGCTGCGCGAAGATTTTCTAAACGCCGATATGGGCATCTCAGGCGGCAACTTCCTCATCGCCGAAACCGGATCGATAGGACTGGTGATGAACGAAGGCAATGGCCGCATGTGCACATCGCTGCCGCGCGTTCACGTCGCGCTCATCGGGATCGAAAAAATTGTGGACACGGTCGAAGATTACGCGACGCTGACGCAGGTGCTGCCCAGCAGCTCCACCGGGCAAAAGATGACCGTCTATACCAATATCCTGAATGGACCTGCGCGCGCCGATGAAGCGGACGGACCAGAGCATGCCTACGTGATTCTGGTCGACAACGGTCGCAGCGATATCTATGCGACCAAGTACGCCGAGGCGCTTTCCTGCATCCGCTGCGGCGCTTGTCAGAACGCTTGCCCGGTCTATCGCACCATGGGCGGCCATGCCTACGGCTGGGTCTATGGCGGGCCGATCGGCGCGGTCTTAACCCCCTTGTTTGTCGGCTTGGAGAATGCCACGCCCCTGCCGCATGCCAGCAGCCTCTGCGGCAGCTGCAAGCAGGTTTGCCCGGTGGATATCGATCTGCCGCGCATGCTGCTAGATCTGCGCTGGGATCTGGTGCGCGAGGGCGAATCCAAGGCCGGTTGGGACATGGCGATGAAGCTGTGGGCAGTCGGCATGACATCGCCGACCCGCTTCTCACTGGGCGGAAAGGCGGCGCGCGCGGGGCAAGCCATCATGGGCGAGTACATGCCGGGCCCGCTGGGCAACTGGAGCAAACACCGAGACTTCCCCGATTTCGCGCCCAAGCCATTCCGGCAACTGTGGGGGTCGCGTAGACACAGACCCGTCAAGGAGCGCGCCCCCACCCTAAATCCTAGCCCCCCTCAGTCCCCCGCCTCACGGGGGAAGCATCCCACGAAGAGGGAGGGACTAAAATGAGCGCGCGTGACAAGATTCTAGGCAAACTGCGGCGGGCGCCGAAACCCTTCAGCGATGTGCCGCCGATACTCGAACGCCGGCACATGATCCCGCCACAGGACCGTTCGCCGCGGGAGCAGCTTCAGCAATTCATTGATGAGGCGGAAGCCGTCGGCTGCTTCGTTTATCAGCTTGATGAAAACGCAGCATTGGAACAAATCATGGAGTTGCTCGATGGCGACCGGTCGGTCACCAGTTGGGACGCGAGCCAAATCCCGTTTGAGGGCTTGCACGACATGCTGGCGTCGCTGGGTGTGACGGTGGCGCCGGATGATGCGGGCGATGCGCGCGTGGGCATCACTGGCGTGAGCGCGGCGCTGGCGGCCACCGGCAGCCTCGTCTTGGAGAGCGGCGCCGGGCGCCTGCGCGGCACCTCCTTATTGCCCGATGTGCATATCGCATTGTTGCGCGCCGAGCAGCTCTTGCCCGACTTGGAAACATGGCAGCAGCGTCAGCAAGCCGCGGGTTATCCCGCCTTTAGCAAAGCGAGCGCTGCCACTGTGATTACCGGTCCCAGCAAAACGGCTGATATCGCGCACCAACTGGTCAAAGGCGCGCATGGTCCGCGGGAGCTGCACGTGATGATTCTGGGCGCGGACGCGGTGGACGCGTAACAGCGCAGATTTAGCTTGTTCGGTTTTCCTTGTATAATCTGAATGAAAGTCGGCGCTTGCGCGAGCAAAAGGATGACAACATGAATATCGAAGTCTCGGACGAAGTTGGCCTGCATCTACAGCAACTCGCCGAAGAGCGGAAACTGACGGTTGAAGAATTGCTCCGCGCCATGCTTGATGAGTATGACGTCGTTCGGAACAGCAAAACCTTGGCCGAGTTTGCGGAGAATGCGGCTAGAGCCAAATTGTCTAGCCCCGAACCTGACTGCACTGCGGATAACAGTCGAGATATTTTGGAAACGGAATACGCCAAGCATCTCTTGAAGCGCGGCTACTCGCCCAGCGAAGTTGTTGACGTGCTTACGAAAGAGTATCCGCCGGGGTCGTTGGCCAGGTTCGCCCAGATCGCGATTAAGGCTGGAATAGCTTCGAAAGAACCAGTTGATACTTCCGCTCGGAGTCGAGAAATTCTTAACGCCGAATTTGCCGATTTCATAGACCGACGTACTCGTAAATGATGATCATCGCGGACACAAGCTATCTCTTCGCCGTTCACAATCCCAAAGACATCAATCACGAGCTTGCGTCGGATTTCGCCTTGGACCGAACGCCGGTCAAGTTACTGGTTCCGGATGTGGTTCTGCCGGAGTTGGCGTATCTCGCTGTACGCGATCTCGGATACGCTGGATTGCATTCAGTCTTGGAGAGCTTGAGGCTAAGCGATATCGAGCTTTTACTGCTCCAAATGATTGATTTGGAACGAGTATGTGAAATCGCTGAAACTTACTCCTCGGCGGAATTCGACATGGTCGATTGCTGCATCATGGCGATTGCCGAACGACTTGGCATTACGCGAATCGCCACCTTTGACCGCCGCGACTTCTCAATCTTTCGTCCGCAGCACTGCGACTTCTTTGAATTGCTGCCGGCAGCGTAATCAGAACCGTTAAGGGATTCACCCCTCCGCTATCCCCGCCGCCGCCATCAGCTTCCGCAGCGCGCCGACGGCCGCCGCCATCCCATCCGCGCCGCTGAAACCGCTCGAATGCCGCGCCTCGAGCAAGTGCGGCTCCAAGGACAGTACGCCGTCGTAGCCGCTAGCGCGCAAACGCGTCAGCAATTCCAGGACTTGACCATCGCCGTCGCCGGCCACCGTCACCGACTGGTCCGCCAGCCGCGCGTCCTTGATGTGAATATAGCCGGTGTGGGGATGCAGCTTGTCCCACCAGCGATCGACCTGGTTGACGGCGCCGCATTGCACGAAGTTGGCCGGATCCCAAATGAAGCGCAGATGCGGCGAATCGGTGGCGCGCAGGAGTTCAAGACAGCGTTCCGGGATATCGCCGACCACGCCTTTCTCGTTCTCAAGCAGCAGTTGGAGCTCCTGCTCCCTGGCGATTTCGGCGAGCGTCGACAGTCGATCAATAGAAGACTGGAGCGCGCCTTCGTCAGCCTCGTCTACCGGGTAGAAGCTGAACAGCCGGATATTGCGCGTGCCAAGTTGATGCGCGGTTTCGCCGATGGTCTTGAGTCGTTCGCTTTCGATCTCGATGGGGTGGGCGATGGGCGACTTGCCAATCGGGCTGCCCATGCAACTGACGGCGATATCGTATTTCGCGCATAAGCGCTTGATGCGATCAATATGATCACCAGTGAATTGGGAGCAATTCACGCCCCAAGCGGCGCGGATGTCAATCAGTGGAATCGCGAGTTGCTTCAAAACGCTTAACTGTTCTTCAAAGTCGACCGCGATTTCATCGCCGAATGCGCTTATTCTCATCATGGTGGTTCAGTCGCTTTCTCTCGTCGTTGTTAAGTGCGCGTGATTGTAGCAAATGACGGACGGCAATAGAAATTGCGGCATACCGCGAATTCCGTAGGAGCGAGACACCGGCTCGCCTGTACAAACAGTTGACCAGTACTGCGGGCTCATTCGTCATGCATTCCGTTTCATTACTGTTTTGGATTATTTGCGAAGGGGCGGCGCTAGGGCTCGTAGTAGGGTCCAAGCGCGCGCAGCAGCTCCGGCAGGTGGGGCGCGTCCTGGAAGAGCAAGCCATCGTCGCTGTCCGGATTGGGGAAAGCCGGCGGCTCATACTCGCGCCAGGCGCCATCCTGCGCCGCCATGTCGTAGCCATCTCGCTCAAAGCGCCCGATGCTTCTTTCCCGCATTTCGCGCAGCTGCCGGTCATAGCGCGAATTGCCCGCCCAATTCCGGGTCTCTTGCGGGTCAATCCGTAGATCGAAGAGCCACTCCTTGTTATCGGCGGCGGAATATATGTACTTCAAGTCGCGCCTGGCGATCATATAGAGCCCGATATTGCCTTCGCCGACTTGGCTGTAAACTGATTCGCGCTCGTTATTGCCGGCTGCCAATTCCAGCAGGTCCGCGCCTTCGGGCGATGGCTTGTCAATGTCCAGACGGGCCGCCGCGGCAAATGTGGGGAATACATCAAGCAAGCTGACGGGCTTGTCTACGCGTCCGCCTGCATTCGCGCCCAGCGGTTCTCGGATGATCAGCGGGATTTTTGCCGCCGGATTCAGCATCGCGCGTTTGCCGAAGCTGCCATAATCGCCAAGCATCTCGCCATGATCGGATGTGTAGAGGATCAGGGTGTTCTCGATTTCATCGCCCAAAGCTTGGAGGATGCGCCCGAGGTTGAAATCGATGAAGGAGATGCAGGCGTAATACATCGCTTTCATGGTTCGGACGAGCATTTCGTCGTAGCCTTTGTCGCGATATTTGTAGCGATTCTGATGGTGATTCCAATAGCTCAATAGTTGGCTGAAGCCATTGGGACGGTGGGGCGGCAGCATATCAGCCGCGCGATAGAGCTTGTTCCAGGGGACGGGCGATTCGAAGGGCGGGTGCGGTTTTATGAAACTTGCCCAGAGAAAGAATGGTTTATCCCGCTTCCGGCGCCGGAGAAAATCAATGGCGCGGTCGGCGATCCAGCTGGAGTGATGATGTTCCGCCGGCAGTTGCGATGGCTGCGGGATATAGTACATCTCGCTGCGCATGCCCTGGGGTTCGAGCACATGCCCGTAACCGTTCTCCGCGAGGTAATCGTGAAAATCATTGCGGCTGCCACAGAGCCTGGCGCCTTCTTCCGAGATATCGCGGCTCTCGAAGCCCCACATCGCGTCTGCCTGTGGGTTAAAATGCATCTTCCCGATGCCATGCGTCCGATAACCGGCACCCCGCAAAACCTGCATGATGCTGCGCATATGCAGCGGCGATTCATTGTTGGACGCGCAGCCATTTAGATGGGGCGGCAAGCCCGTGATGGTGGCGCTGCGGGCGGCTACGCAAACTGGCGACGGCGTGTAACAGTTGCTGAAAGACGTGCCGCTATACACCAGCGAATCAAGCGTCGGCGTGCGGATTGCGCCGTTGCCCAAAGCGCGTATCGTGTCGCTCCGCTGCTGATCCGTCATCACAAAGAGTATATTGGGCGGCATGCTCATACGCTTGGCTCCTCAAAAGCAGTTCTAGGTTAATCTTGCGAAACCGCGACTATTTGTGTGATTGATGCTTGAGCCTTTACGGGCGACTCACAGAGTCGCCCCTACAGGATTTGTGCTTCCTTAGGCGACCTGAATAACTACCTTGCCGAAGTGATCGCGCTCTTCCAGGATGCGGTGGCCTTCGCGTATCTTTGACAGCGGGAGCACGCGGTCGATCACGGGCTTCAGCGCGCCTTGATTCGCCAAATCCAGGCAGTTGCGCAGCTCGTTGTAGCTGCCGCCATTTGCGCCCAAAATGCTCAACTGCCGATGATAAATCTGCGGAATGCGCAAGTCGAAGCTTTTGCCCGAATGCGAGCCGCAAACGACCAGCCGACCGTTGCGCGCCAGGGTCCGCAGCGAATCGGCCCAGGTGGCGGCGCCGACGAGATCCTGCGCGAGGTCAACGCCGCGTCCCTTGGTATAGTCGAGCGCCTGCTCAACCCAATCAGGCTCGCGATAATTCACGACATGATCGGCGCCCAATTCGCGCGCCCGCGCCATTTTCTCGCGCGTCGATGTGCTGGCGATGACGGCCGCGCCAGCGTGTTTGGCGATCTGAATCCCCATTGAAGCAACGCCGCCACCGGCGCCCGGAATGAAAACGGTCTCGCCCGCCTGCAGGCGCCCGATGCTGATGAGCATGTGCCAAGCCGTCATCGACACAACCGGCAGCGCCGCCACCTCAACGTGCGTCAAGCGCTCGGGCTTGGCGATCAGATTCCGCGCCGGGACGACGACGTATTCAGCCAGCCCGCCATTTATATGCTCGCCGATGATCCGGTGTTTTGGGCAGACGGTAAGGTCTCCGGAGCGGCAGTATTCGCAATCGCCGCAGGTGACCAGGGAGTAGAAGGTAACCGAGTCGCCAGCGCGCCAGCCCGCGACATCCGCGCCTGCTTCGTCGATGACGCCGGAGACATCGACGCCGGTGATCAGGGGCAGGGGGAGGGCGCCGAATTGCGGTCCCCGCCGAACGCCAACATCAAGCCAGTTGAGGGCGCAGGCGATCACTTTGATCCGCACTTCGTCAGCGGCCGGCTGCGGAATCGGCACTTGCTCCAATTGAATCACATCGCGCTCGCCGTGTTCGTGGAAGACAGCGGCTTTCATCGTGGCCATGCCCAATATCCTCTTATCCCGCCTGATTGTCAGCCTTCAGGCTTCAATGACCAAAACGCCCAGCGGCACACGCATATCGTCAAAGGGCGCTCCGTTGGCGTCGCTTGCCCCGACGCGCTCCAGGTTACCGCGGCGGTAAAGGCCGGTATAAAGCTGGTATCGCCCAGGCGCGAGATCGGCCGGCAACGGAATTTCCCAAGCCTCGCTGTCGGCCAAGCCACTATACCACAGCCGGGTTGGCAGGCGCGGGCCCAATGGCGCCTGTTCGTAATCCCACGATGCGCCGCTATCCTGGTGTTCCAGGCGCAGAAACTGCAAGACGTCCTCGCGCCCCCTTTCTTCGGCGCGCCAGGCGAAGTCAATGCGCAGCGTTTCGCCGGGCGTCGCCCGTTCGGGCAGCCGAACAGGCGCAAGCGCGAAGCCATATTCAAATGTCGCCAGCGGCTGCGCGGCAAAGGCAAGCGGCGGACGCGGCAAGACCAACTCCCGCAGGTTGACCCGCGTCTCGCTCAATAGTTCAAGATCGCTATTCTTAATGCCAAGGCGCCTGCGTTGGCCGTCTTGCTCGCGCCAGATTGTGAGTGTGATCCAAAGCGCGCGGTTGGACCAGGTTGCTGGCGGGAGAGCGAGGTCCAAACTTTGTCGATATAGCGGCGCATCGCCCGGCTTGAGCATCCAGAACCCGGGCAGTGGGCCAGCTTGCTCGTCCTTGCTGACGAGCGTTTCGCCGCTGAGCTGGTCGACAAGCTGAACCGTATAACCTATTCCCTCGTATATCCCGCGTTTGGCTGAGGTGTAAAGCCGAATGCGCGTGGCTTCAGCGCCGCTGTCTACTTGGTAGCCGTGCAAGCGCAAGCCCGTCTCGAAGTCGACGGCTGCAGGCTTAGCCAAGAGCAGGCGCTCAAGTTGGGGAATGTTCGCGTAGATGAAAAGCAGCAGCATCCAAAGCACAGGCAAAGCATAGAGCAAAAGCCGAATGCGCGGCTTCGCACTTGACGCTAGGTCGGAAATGCCGCCGAGCATTGCAGCCAGCGCCAGCCAGACCCCAAGCAGCTCCAAGCCCTCTTCCCAAACATCGAATTCCAGGCAGCCATTCAAGCGCGCAAACCCCAGGTCGCCGCAGATCAGGGGAAATTCTTCGAGAAAGATTGCCCCGGCGCCGCTCAGCGCCAGCCCCGCGATCAGGCAAACATGCCAGATTCGCGCGCGCCGCGGCGAGCGAAGCGCCACCGCAATCGTCGACAAGACAACAGCCAAACCGACCGCCGCATAGTATCTCTTCCAGTGCTGCATTTCTTCATGCAAGGTGTAGTATTCGTCCCAAGCCAGGATGAGGAAGACCACAGCAAGCGCCAAGAGGTAAACGCGTCGCCAGTTGGGCGCCGCGCGGTTTAGCCCAGCCGACATCAGCGCCGCGCCGCCGACCAGCGCGAGCTGCGCCGACGCGAGCGCGCTGGCGATGTTGTATTCCCGATTCAAATCCCATAGCCACCAAGCGGGGCTTGTGCTCGGGCGGTGTTCTAAAGCCAGCACAATCATAAGCGCCTGCGCCGCCCAAAAGCCGCCCGCTATCCGGGCGCATGTGGGCGTGAACCGGGGAAAGAGCCAGCGGTAGCTGACGAGAATAACCGAGGCATAAAGCAAAATGAGGAAGAGACGCGTCAGTCCGTCGGCTGAAACGATTCTCTCTATGCTTTCCATGAGATCGATTGTACTGCCCGCGAGATCGCTAGCGCCAGACCGATGGCGCTTGAACGACGAGAGCAGTCACCAAGATGACTGCTGCCCGCGGCGCCGTCGTTGCCATGCCTATCATTCTCGCGGCTCAATTATCAGATCGCCCAGCGGCGCCCGCGCGTCGACAATGGGCGCTCCGCTGGCGTCCTTCGCCTTCAGGCGCTCTTGATCGCGGTGACGATAAAGACCGGTGAACACTTGATACGCGCCCGGCTCGAGATCCGCGGGCAGCGGAACCTGCCAGGTTTCGCTATCGGACAGCCCGGCATACCAAAAGCGAGTTGGCAACCGCGCGCCCAAGGGCTGCTGATCATAAACCCACCATTCGCCGCTGGCTTGGTGACCAAAATGGAGGAATTGGATATAGTCCTCAGCGCCATCGTTCGCCGCGGTCCAAGTGAATTGGATCGGCAGCGCCACGCCGCTCATGGCTTGATCGGGCAAATCGGCGGCGCTCAGCGTGATGTCGCCATCGAAAATAGCCAGCGGCGCGGAGGATGGGGCGGCTTCCGCAGATGGCAAAACCAAATCGTCCAGGACGACTTGCGCATCGCCCAAAAGCTTGTGATCGCTCGTGATGACCTTCAGAATCTCGTAATCGACGCCACGTTCGCGCCAGAAAGAAAGCGCGATCCAATACGCGCGGTTCTTTGGCGCATCCGGCGGAATCTCAAGGGCGATATGCTGTCGATAAACGTGGGCGTATCCCGGGATTTGCAGCAGGTGAAATTGCAAGTCGGAGTGCAGATTGCGGCTGGCGACGGATGCCCCGCTGATTTGATCGACCAGATGAAGGGAGAACCCCAGTTCGCGATAGTGGCTGCGCCAGGCGGAGGGATAGAGCCAAAGGACGACAGCCGTCTCGTCCCATTCCAGGCTGTAGCCGAGCAGGCGCGCCTCATGCTCGAATTGCACAGCGGCGGGACGCGCCCGGAAACGCAGTTCTACTCGCGGCAGCAAGGCATCATGGACGAGCGCGAGGGTCCAAATTACGGGCAAGACGAAAAGGGAAAGCCGCGCAGGCGCGCCTAGCTTTCCCGTCCCGTCAGTTAGTTTGCCGAGGACGGCGACGAGCACCAGCCATACGCCCAGAAATTCAAGCGCCTCCTCTATATTGTAAAATCGCACACAGCCGTCTATTTGAATAGCGCCAAGGCTTAAACAGGTTTCGTGGAAAGGCTCCAAGACCACGGCGCCAAACACATAAATCGCCATGCCGACCATCAGGCAGATCTGCCATGCGCGGGCGCGAGGCGGCGAAGCCAGCGCCATCTTTGCGGAAGCCAGTGCGATCAGCGCGCCCACCGTTACATAGGCGATTTTCAGCGGCATGTTGTCTTCATGCAGATAAAAGTATTCATCCCAAGCGAAGAGCAGGAATAGCAGGCCAATCACGACAAGATTCAGCCGGAAGAGAGTTTGGCGCGAACGAGCCAGTAGCGCTGTGAGAAGCGCGGCGCCGCCTGCAACCGCCAGCTGGATTGAAGCGAAGGTGCTGGGGATGTTCCATTCCTGATCCAAGTGCACCAGCCAGCCCACTGTATCCCATCGCGGGATATTTTGCAGGCCAGCCGCCAGCAGCAGAATCTGCGCCGCCAACATGCCAACTGCCAGCAGCCTCAAGGCCGGCGACAGGCTGGGGACGAGCCGCCGCAACGCAATCAGGCAAACCGGCGCGTAGAGGAGGAAGACGAGCGCGCTCACGAAGGCGTCGGCCGTAATTGCCATTTATCTCTCCATTACAGGGTCGCGATTACTTTGCGACGCCGATAGCGGCGGCCCGCGATATCGGCATTCGCTGGCTTTTATCTTACAACGATTGCTCGCGTCAGGGAATCAGGCTGGCGCGCTGAATCAGGGCAATCGCTTCAAATTTTTCTTAACCACAGAGTTGTTCGCCCGTGATTCGGGACAGCCACAAAAACACAACCCGGTCTCACATGGCGAGCAATATCAAAGCAAATACCGCGCTTTTCGTGATGATAAAGCGGACATG
>JAJEGA010000047.1 GCA_022820125.1 Anaerolineae bacterium
ATGAAGGAACGTCGTAGGGGCGACTCTTGAGTCGCCCACATGTACAATGGCGACATAGTGGGCGAGACAAGTCTCGCCCCTACAGATCTCGAATCAGATTAGCATCGCCCTTTTTCGCATTACTTACTTTGTTCTACTGAGGACACAGAGCTTAGGTTCTTTTGCTGGCTCTTCCCCTAAATCCACTGTTTGAATTAGGCAGGCATGCCGCTACCTGGTCGACAAACTTCCTTCCCATCCAAGAATTTTGCGACAAAATGCCGCGAAATCTCTAATCAATCGCATTTCTCGGCGCTCTCGGTGTCCTCGGTGGTTAAATTTCAGTTTAGGTTTGCTCATCGCAGGGGATGCCAGTATTGGTGCGATCGCCCTGCCCCCAATTGCTGCTCAGCTCGCAAATCGCTATAGCGAGGCGCCGCCGCGAGAACTAAACTGGACGTGCCGCCGATGCCCGCTGGAATCAAAAGCCGGGTCCCGCGAATCCGTTTTGGCTTGCTGAAACGATATGCCGAAGGCATGCCGTGCTCGAGCTCCTGAACATCTTCATCGACAACATGATCCCCGTGCTGGCGATCGCGGCGGTTGGCGTCGTTTTGCGGCGGCGGCTCGATGTCAAGCCAGCGATGATCTCGCGCATGATGTTTTACGTCTTTGCGCCGGCGCTGGCTTTTGACGCCGTTTTCACGAGCGACATCGGCGGCGGCGGCGTGCTGCGCGTCTACTTCGGCACGCTTGCGCTGCTGGCCGCGGTCGGCGCAATTGCGTTTGCTGCCCTGCGCTTTCAGGATCTGGCGCTGTCTGCGCGCCGCAAGATCAATCCGGCAGAATTTGCCACAGCGCTGGTATCCACCTTCGTCTTCAACGGCGCCAATTTCGGCATTTCAATCGTCAGTTTCGCCTTCGGCAGCGAAGCGCTGACTTACGCGGTCATCATCTACGTCGCCGGCTCGACCGTCGCCTGGACGCTGGGTCCTTACGTTTCTTCGCGCGGGAAGGCGTCGATGCTGCTTTCGCTTCAGAGCGTCTTGCGCACGCCGGTGGTCTATGCGCTCGCGGCCGCTATTGCGCTCAAAGCGCTCGGCATCGTCGAACTGCCGCCGGCATTGAGCCGCAGCTCGCAGCTCTTGGCTGATGCGTCGATACCATTGATGCTGGTGCTGCTGGGTTTGCAGCTGGGCGGGTTCCGCAAGCCTGATCGCTGGCGTTTATTGCTTTCTGGCATGGCGATCCGATTGCTGCTTTCGCCCCTTATCGCGGTATTGTGCGCCGCTCTGCTTCAGCTTGAGGGCGCGGCGCGTTTCGCTTTCATCTTGCAAGCGGGTATGCCGACTGCCGTGCTCACGCTGATTCTGGCTTACGAATTCGATACCGACCGCGACCTGGCGCTCAACTTGATTATGACGACGACGCTGATCAGCCCGATCACACTGACGCTGCTCATCTATCTGCTGCAAAACGGCATCGTCTAGCCGGCTGCCTTCCAGCGAGATTTCGGCGGCACATTATTGTGGTTGGCCACACCGGTATGCGCATCCGCGATATGAACCCGCAGGTCCGCATTGTGGCGCGCATGTGGGACGACCGCCTGGCGCAACAGATCGAAAACTTCTTTAATGTCGAGGCGCTCAGCGCTTCAGACTTGGCGGCCCCCGCTTTTGCCGGGGCGGCTGTCGGCCCCGAAATCACCCAGAATCTGCATATCGCTGGCCGAGAATACAGCATGATCCGCGTCGTTGCGCGGCACGGCTCCTTCATGGATGGCGCCACGGTCAATGGCATTCAAGAGAATGAAGGCGTCGATATCGTGCTGCTGCACCGGGAAAACGGCGGCGTCCCCGATGTACACCCGGACGGGCAGGTGATCGTCAGCGGCGGCGATACGATTGTGCTATTCGCGCATCATGATCGCATCACCGAGATCCTCGGCCGCAACGAAAAAGGGCGCGGCTAGCGCTTGGCTTGAGCGCCTCACTTACGACGCGGGAACCGCGTGAGGATGGTCAGCGGCTGTGGCATGGTGGCGCGCCCGCCGATGGCGAGTCGGGCGTAATTGGTCGGCTTGGCGCGTCCGGCGCTGGCGAAGACCGAGAGCTGTGTGCCCGGTTTGCGGAACCCCCGCTCCATCAGCGCCTGCCCCAGTTGGCAACCGTCGGAATCGATATTGCAGCTGGTGACTGTGCCGACGACGCGGCCGCGCGCGTTGACGATCGGGTCGCCAAAGCGCGCCGGGCGAGCGCCCCTGTTATCCAGGCGAAAGCGGCTCACCTGCGTCTTGCGCTTCGCTTCATGCGCGATGAATGCGCGCTTGCCGATGAAGAAGGGTTTATAGAGCTTGACGTAAGCGCCGAAGCCCGCCTCAGCCGGGTTCAGATTGAGGTCGCCTGCCAGCTCCAGCCCGTAGAGCGGCAAGCCGGCTTCGGTGCGCAGGCTGTCGCGCGCCGCCAAACCACAGGGCGTGGCACCCATGTCAAACAGCCGGCGGAAGAGCTCGGCCGCCCCCTCGGGATGTACAAATAGCTCGTAAGCGACGCGCTCGCCGGTATAACCGGTGCGCGAGACGATCAAGTCCAGGCCGCCTAAATTCACTTGCGCCACGCCAGCCCATTTCAGCCGCATGACCGCGGCGACATCGGCGTCGCTCCCGCCGAGCGCCAGCAGATAATCGCGGCTCTTTGGCCCCTGCAAGGCGATATCGACGCGCTGTTCTTCTCCCCATTGCGGCTGCCGCAAGTCGCGCAGCTCGAAGCGGTCGACGCCTTCAATACGGCGGCTGGGCGCCAGCCGGTCGATCATGACTTCGCCCGCGATCACAGCCTGGAGCCAAGCCCAGTTCTTGTCGTTGTTGGACGCGTTGACGACGGCGAGGAAATGTTCATCAGCGAGGCGGTAGATCATCAGGTCGTCAAGCGGGATGCCATCGATATCCAGCAGGTAGGCATAATGCGAGTCGCCGACTTTCAAGCGCTTGACATCGTTTGTGGTTGCTTGGTCGAGGAAGGCTTCGGCGCCGCGCCCGCGCAAGTCGAATACACCCATGTGCGCTACATCAAAGACGCCGGCGTTTTCGCGCACAGCCGCGTGCTCCTCGCTGACTGACTGGTACCAAAGCGGCATATCGTAACCGGCGAATGGCGCCATCTTCGCGCCCAGTTCCAGATGCAGGCTATGCAGCGGCGTCTCCAGCAGCATATCCACTGCGGCGATATTGGGAACGAACTGGGGCAATGGGACCGAACCCCCCACTAAATCCTCCCCTGAAGCGTCAGCGGGGGGCTTTTGTTCGCCCGCTCCACCAGCCATTCCGCCCCCTTCGCGCTGCGAATGCTGTATGGGCGAGCCTTGGCTCGTTCTCTTCATCCCATGTTCGCGCTCGGGCGACTCAAGAGTCGCCCCTACAGATTCTTCGGCGAAGGTTGGATTTAGTACGAACTTCTCGCCATTGATGCCGATATGATAAGCCTTGTCGGCATAGCCAGCGGTTGGCGCCAGCGCGATTGGCTCCGCTGCGCCGATGACGTTGACGGCGACCGGACCCGGCAGCTTGGCGTGGATGTCCTGGTCATCAAAGAGGACATAGCCATCGCTGAGCGCGCGCAGCCAGGCGACAGCGCGATCGGCAGAGCCCGCGATTTTCAGGCGATACGCGTTCGGTGATAGGCGCGTAATTTCGCCGCTGGCCATCACTGAGCCGTCTTTTTCCAGGATATGCGTTGCTTGGCTCTCGCCATCGTCCAGCGCGGCGACATCGCTGGTGACTGCGATTTGCAGAAAGCCACCGGCGGCCGCGCCAATGATGCTTACTGCGAGGGCTGTGCTTTCACCCCCCCCTATATCCCCCCCCAGTAAACTAGGGGGGGACATGTTGGACGGGCTCCCCCTCCCTAGTTCACTGGGGAGGGGGGCGGGGGGAGGGGTAGACTGGCTGGCGATCGAGCCCGAGGGTGAGATTGCTAGTTCTTTTCCAACATAGAAATGCGGGTAGCCATCAGCTTGGGCGTAGGTGTCGATGCCAATCCGCCGAGCCAGAGCACGCGCGCGCTTGGCGGCTGATAGCAGCGCGTCAAAGTCGACCTTGGCGCGAGGCAGCGGTCGGACGCGTCCGGTAAGGCTGAAGGGCAGGCAGGCATCGAGCGCATCGGCGATGATATCGCCCAGGGCGTCGATCTCGGCTTCAGCCATGCCGCGCTGAGTCACCCAGGTTGTGCCGAGGCGAATGCCGCTGGGCCGCAGTGCCGACGCATCGCCTGGTATCGTCTGACGATTGACAACGATGCCAGCCAAGTCCAGGATGCGCGCCGCCATATCGCCGCTGAGCTTGCTGTTGTCGGGACCGATGATCGACTTGCAATCGAGCAGCAGCAGGTGAGTATCCGTGCCGCCATAGGGCAGGCTAAAGCCGCGCGCTTTCAGCTTTGACGCCAGGCGGACGGCGTTGGCGAGCGTCTCCCGCTGCAGCTGCTTGAATTGCTCGCCCCCGGCGATGCGAAGCGCGACCGCCAGCCCAGCCATTGTGTTGATGTGGGGTCCGCCTTGCTCGCCGGGGAAGACGGCGCGGTCGAGCTTGCGCGATAGGTCTCTGCGATGGGTGATGAGGACGGCGCCGCGCGGTCCGTTTAAGGTCTTGTGCGTGGTGAAGCTGACGACATCGGCGATGCCGACCGGGTTGGGATAGACGCCGGCGGCGATCAAGCCGGCCACGTGGGCGACATCGGCGAGCAAAAAGGCGCCGACCTCATCGGCAATGCTGCGATAAGCCTCCCAATCCGCGGCGAATGGGTAACTGCTGAAGCCACCAATAATCAGGCGCGGTTTGTGCTTTCGCGCGAGCTCGCGTATTTGGTCGTAATCGAGGCGCTTGGTCTCGGGGGCGATGGCGTAGCTTACGATATTGTAGTTGATGCCGCTGCGGTTCACCGGGCTGCCATGCGTCAGGTGGCCGCCCATGATCAAGTCCATGCCCATGACGGTGTCGCCAGTATTGAGCAGCGCGCTATAAACGGCGTTGTTGGCGGGGGCGCCCGAGAGGGGCTGAACATTAACGTGCAGGTCGTCCGCGCCCAGCCCATTGGCGGCGAAAAGCTCGGCGGCTCGGCGGCGGGCCAGCGCTTCCAAAATGTTGGCGTATTCGGTTCCCTTGTAATAGCGCTGATCGGCTTGGCGGCGAAACTCTGGCAGGCGTTGTTCGTAATCCAGGATTTCGCGCTGGCTCATGGTCCGCGAATTGTCGAGCGGATAGCCCTCGGCGTAGATGTTGTGGAAGGGAGAACTAATGGCGTTGCGAACGGCGAAGGGCACGGTGCTCTCCGACGGGATCAGAATCAGTTTTTCTTGCTGCCGCGCCGTCTCGTGGCGAATCAATTCAGCCACATCCGGGTCCAACTCATCGACGCCCCCGCGAAAGAGAAAGTCATTTTGTGTCATGGCTGGAAGGGCTCCTGTATCGTCGTGCGCAGGCTGCGATTTTATCATGGCTAAGGGTGATGAACTATGCGGATTCGAGCCTGGGCCGGCGCTGCGGGTCACTAATCCGGCGTGGATGTCTCGACTGCAAACGCGCTGATATCATTAAAGCGGGGCAAGCGACAAGCGCCGCTCACGACGCAGGCGGCGATGTCTTCCGCAACGACCTGCGCCAGCAGCTCATGCAGGGGCGGACCATAATGTTTGGTTGCGCTCCAATTGGCGTCATCCAAATGCGAAGGCTGGAGATGCTCTTCGAAAGCGATGTAGTGATAAGACTGACGACTGTGCTCCAGCAGAAAGTCGTATAAAGGGCGCGGGCGCGGAAAATTGCTGAAGTAACGTTTCAGATGACTTTGCAGGGGCAGATGCAGCACGATGAACTCTGAACCGTCTCTTAAGACCTCTTGGGCGAAGGCATCAACAATCGCTTTGCCTAATTGCCCGCCTTCGCTGCCCGGCGTATAGATGTCGGGTTGGTCTTCGGCTTGCCGCAGCGCCTCAAAGACGATGCTCAAGAGCCGGCTGCTGGACCACCAGCGCGCCGCCCGGAAGCGACTTTGATACCAGAATTCATAGGGCGCCAGCGGGTGACTGCTGAAGTTTTCGAAGACGCGCGTCAACGTTTCGGGCGGCAGGGTCGGCGCGTTCAGCAGCCGAAGGTCGTCATCAATCAGAGCAAAGCGCGGTTTGGAAAATGCGGGCCCGCTGCGATGAAGCAGTTGCCTGAAGACATTAACATTGCGCTTCAAATTCTCCGGCTGTAAACCGAAAATGACGATGTCTGGCGAAAAGCCCTTGCCGAGATGCCGCCAGCGCAAGTAGGCTTGCCCCATGCCGTAGGCGCCGACGCCGAAGTTCAACACTTCCGCTCGGATGCCGGCCACATTCAGTTCACGCTCGAGCAGAAAGCCCCAGACCTCGTCATCGCTGACGTCATCGCCCGCGGTGAAAGAGTCGCCGAATAGGGCGATGCGCAGGCTATCGGGCGGCGGGCGCCATTCATAATCCCGCCCCGAGCGAAAGCCAGCGCTGTTTATCGTGAAAGCGCCGGCTTGGCGCAGCGAGTTCGGGCGGTAAGTCCAGCCCATCCACTCATCGTAAATCACGACAGCGCTATCCTTGTTGGCGAGGTAATGCTCGACTTGCCCGCGCAGTTCGTTGACCGGCAGCGCCTGGGGTTCAAGGGTGAAGTTAAGCAGGGTAAAGCGCCCGTCGACATCGGTTGAACCAGCGGCGCGCGCGATGATCTCCAACAGAATCAAGGTCAGCAAGACCGCGATAAGCGCAATCAGCGCATTTGCGAAGACTTTGCGGCGCAAAGGCGTCTCGCTGGGATGCCGCTCGGCTGATGACATGACCGGTCAGTTCAATTCAGAGTGGTATCCGCATATTCTGATTATACATGCGCCGGGCATTCGATAACTGGCTTTCCGCGGAGCAAGCCCGAGATGCAACTTTGACAATCTCGCTTCCGGTCTATACAATCCTACGACGCTCGCGGCTCGCAATGAGCCGCTTTCTGTCAGTCGATGGCAACCGGATCTAGGATTGTCTTGGGGATGAATTCGCTATGAAGGAATATCAGACGGCTTACATCAGAAATGTCGCCTTGGTCGGGCACCAAAGCAGTGGCAAGACATCGTTGGTGGAGGCGCTTTTGTACAGCACCGGAGCGACGAATCGGATGGGGCATATCTCCGAATCGAACATGGTTTCCGATTGGGATGATGAAGAAAAAGAGCGCGGCTTGTCGCTGTCCACATCTTTGGCGCCGATTGAATTTAACGATGTGAAGATCAATGTCCTGGATACGCCGGGCTTCACTGATTTTCAAGGCGAGCTCAAAAACGCGATCCTGGCTGCCGACGCGGTAATCGTGGTGGTTGACGCGGTTTCCGGCGTGGAAGTGGGGACGGAGTTGGCTTGGGAATACGCGCGCATGAGCGAGCAGCCGATCATCGTCGTCATCAACAAAATGGATCGTGAAAACGCGAACTACGAGCTCGTTTTGGATCAGCTGCGGAGCCAGTTTGATGACTACAAATTCATTCCCATCATGCTGCCAATCGGGCAGCAGGCGGGCTATAAGGGCGTGGCCAATGCCTTGACGCAGAAAGCTTACCTGGGCGATGGCGCCGAGCGCTCCGAGCTGCCGGAAGCGTATGCTGATGCGCTGGAAGAGGCGCATATGGAATTGATGGAAGCGGCCGCCGAAGCCGATGACGACTTGCTGGAGAAGTACTTTGAGGAAGAGACGCTTTCATTTGACGAAATCCGCGATGGGATGCGCAAGGCATCGCGCGCGCCGGAGCTAAAAACGGTGCCGGTATTCACGACATCCGCCACCGAAAACATCGGCACCATCCCGCTCTTGGAGGCGCTCGTCGCCTATACCACAGCGCCAAACGAGCGGCGGGTGAACATTATGCGCGGCGACGAGGCTGATGTGCTGGGGGCGCCGCATGCCGATGACGATCCCTTGGTGGCTTATGTCTTCAAAACCTTGAACGATCGCTTTGTCGGCACGCTTAATTATTTCCGCGTCTTTTCCGGCGCGATATCCAGCGACGCCCGTTACACCAACGCCAACAGCGGTGTGGACGAGCGCTTTAATTCGCTCTTCGTCATGCGCGGCAAGGAACAGCTGCCCGTCTCGACCTTGCATGCGGGCGATATCGGCGTGGTGGCGAAGTTGACCGAAACCAAGACCGGCGACACCTTTCTCGATGCCGACTCCGACCTCCGCGTAGCCGCGCCAGATTTCCCCGCCCCCTTGTATATGTTGGCGGTGGCGCCACGGGGACAGGCGGACAGCGCCAAGATGGGTCCAACGCTTAGCAACCTCTGCGATGCGGACCCGACATTGCGCTGGCGCCAGGACGGCGATACTAGGCAGACGGTGCTTGAAGGCATGGGGCAGATCCACCTTGACGTAACGCTAAAGCGGGCGGAAGCCTTAGGCGTCGGCGTCGTCACCGACATGCCCAAGGTGCCCTACCGCGAGACGATCACCAGCGATGCGGAATCGAGCTATACACACAAGAAACAGACCGGCGGCGCCGGGCAATATGGCCGCGTCGATCTCAGGATTGAACCGACCATTGAAGGCTTCGAGTTTGAATCGTCGGTCTTTGGCGGCGCAATTTCGCAGCAATTTGTCGCCTCAACCGAGAAGGGCATTCGCGCAGTGCTGCCGGATGGCGTCATCGCCGGCTTCCCGGTTGAACGCGTGAAGGTCAACGTGTTTGACGGCAAAGAGCATCCGGTCGATTCTAAGGACATCGCCTTTCAAATTGCTGGGCGCGAGGCTTTTCGCGAAGCCTTTCGCAAGGCGAAGCCGGTGCTGCTCGAACCGATAATGGATGTCAGAATCACCGTGCCCGAATCGATGATGGGCGATATCATGAGTGATCTCAACACCCGTCGAGGGCGTGTGCAAGGCATGGATACGATCGGCATCAAGAGCGTTGTCACCGCGGAAGTGCCGCTGTCGGAGATGCTGCGTTACAGCAACGACCTGCGTTCAATGACTGGCGGGCGCGGCATCTACGCCATGGACTTCAACCGCTACGACAAAGTGCCGACTTACGTCCAGGACGAGATTGTCAAAGAGGTGGCAGCGGAGGCCGCGCGATAGGATGCGCCTGGCTGAAACAAAAACGGGCGAGATTACACGGTCTCGCCCGTTTGTTTTCGAAATGCTCCATCCGGTCGTTAGGGGCGCGCTAGCCCGGCTCGCTCTCGACTTCGGCGGTTTCCTGCGTCTCTGAGCCATTTTGTTCCGCCGCTTGCGGCTCGCGCAGGTGCTTGGCGACCGAAGCGGGCACGATGTCTTCCACATCGTCTTCCATGCCCAGAATCGTCAAGATTTCGTCGCGCTCGACCGTCTCTTTTTCGAGCAGCGCTTGGGAAAGCGCATCCAGCGCGTCGCGGTGATCTTCCAGCAGCTCGCGCGTCTCCTGGTAGGCGACATCGATAATGCGCTTGATCTCGGCGTCAAGTTTGGACGCGGTGTCATCGCTGTAATCGCGCCCGCTGGCGATGGCGTAGCCGAGGAAGGGCTGCTCGCCGTCATCGCCGTAATTGACCATGCCGACGGAATCGCTCATGCCGAACATCTTGACCATCCGGCGGGCGATCTGCGTCACCTGCTGGATATCGTTGGCGGCGCCGGTGGTGACGTCATCAAAGACGATTTCTTCGGCGATGCGCCCAGCCAAGCCCACGCGGATGAAGGCTTCGAGCTGTTTGCGCGATTGATGCAGCGAGTCGTCTTTGGGCATATAGAAGGCGACGCCGAGCGCCCGTCCACGAGGGATGATCGTCGTCTTGAGCAGCGCCATCGCATCGGGAATGAGGAACGACACCACGGCATGGCCCGCCTCGTGATAAGCGGTGATGCGGCGATCTTTGTCGTTGGAGAGCGGCGGCCGCTTGGTGCCCAGGCGTATGCGTTCATAGGCGGTTGTGAAGTCGGACATGGTGATCAAGCGCCGGCTGAAGCGCGCGGCGTGCATCGCGGCTTCGTTGGCGAGATTGGCGATATCAGCGCCGGAAAAGCCGATGGTCGCGCGCGCCAGCGATTCCAACTCGACATTGTTGCCCAGCGGTTTGTTCTTGGTGTGAATCTTGAGAATCTCGTGCCGCCCTTTGACATCGGGCAAGTCGACCGTGATTTGACGATCAAAACGACCGGGCCGCAACAGAGCCGGGTCCAGCACATCGGGGCGGTTGGTGGCGGCAATCATAACGATATTGGTATCGTTGTCGAAGCCATCCATTTCCGACAGCAATTGATTCAGGGTCTGTTCGCGCTCGTCATGGCCGCCGCCCAAGCCGGTGCCGCGGCGGCGCCCGACGGCGTCGATCTCATCGACGAAGATGATGGCGGGCGCGTTTTCTTTGGCTCGCTTGAAGAGATCGCGCACGCGCGAGGCGCCAACGCCGACGAACATCTCCACGAATTCGGAGGCGGCGATGCTGAAGAAAGCTACATTGGCTTCGCCAGCCACCGCCCGCGCCATCAGGGTCTTGCCGGTGCCGGGCGGCCCAATCAGGAGGACGCCCCGCGGCACCTTGGCGCCAACCTTGACGTATTTCTCCGGCTGCTTGAGGAAGTCGACCACTTCTTCAAGTTCCAGCTTGGCGGCGTCTTGACCGGCGACATCTTCAAATTTCATCGTCGGCATCTCGGGCGATTTCTCGCGCGCCTGCGATTGACCGAAGGAGAAGATGCCGTTCATCTGGCCCTGCGCCCGGCGTCCCATCCAGACGAAAAAACCGATGATGAGCACAAGCGGCAGGAAGTTGATCAGCAGCGTCAGCCAGGTCGAGGGCTGCGTCCAGCTGCCGTCAATGGTGTCCACGCCTCGTTCGTGCGCCATTCGCAGGAGTTCAGCGCCGGCATAGGGCGGGAGCTGCGCCGAGAAGCGCGAGACATTCTGCATGCGCCCGGAAGCGGTTGAGACGATGATGCCGCTGTTGAATGTTCCGCTGACGGCGACATTGTCTTGAAAATGCAGCTGGCTGACGTTGTTCATCATCAGCTGCTCGTAAACCTCTGAGTATGCGATTTCCGGCGTGGACGAGAAGCCGCCAAAGAGACCCGGCGACGAAATCAGCGCCAAGAGCATAACCAGAACCAGCAGCCCCGGCGATATCCACCTGCGCCAATTCGGCGGCGGTTGCGGCTGACGCGGGCTGTTTCCGCCGTCGCCACCCTCGTCATTATCGTTATTTTCCCAAAACTGCATCGATAGACCGTACCCTCGAAAAGCGATTGCTTAGCCTGATTATACTCTATCAGCGGCGTGAATTGCGCAAGTATTGTCTTAGAATGCGGCGGCCGCGCGCTCGGTATACAGTAGCCTCTGCTGATGATAACATGAAATACGACTGATTTCGCCGGTTGGTTGCGGCGCCGTCCGCTCTAGTCGGACCCGCAGGCGCCTTTATGCGGCGATGTTAATGCGGCAATCAAGCTGTCACAGCGGGCGAATGTCCATTAGGCTTTGATGATGCGATTGAGCGAATTGAAATTTAAGACGATAACCGATCGAGGCTGAGCATGAATCAATTGAAAGACGAAACCAGCCCTTATCTGCTGCAGCACGCTGACAATCCGGTGGATTGGCATCCTTGGGGAGACGAAGCTTTTCGCCTGGCGCGGGAGCAAGACAAACCGGTTCTGCTTAGCATCGGCTACAGCGCCTGCCACTGGTGTCATGTCATGGCGCACGAAAGCTTCGAAGACGAGGCGACGGCGGAGATGATGAACGCGCTTTTTGTTAATGTGAAAGTCGACCGGGAAGAGCGGCCCGATGTCGATGACATTTATATGGGGGCGGTGCAAGCGATCGCCGGGCAGGGCGGCTGGCCGATGACCGTATTCCTGCTGCCGGATGGGCGTCCGTTTTATGGCGGCACATATTATCCCAAAGAGCGCCGCATGGGCATGCCGTCATTTACCCAGCTCATGAACGCTGTGCATGAGGCTTACCGCAGCCAGCGCGCGAACCTTGAAAAGCAAGCAGACAACTTGCACCAGTCGCTAAAGCGGGATGTGCTGGCGATCGGGCGGGAAGACGACAGCGGGCTGACTGGCGACATGCTCGACGAAGCCGCCCGCTCGCTTCTCGCCAGCATCGACCGCGAAAATGGCGGGTTCGGCGCGCAGCCGAAGTTCCCCAATCCGATTAGCCTGGAATTCCTGCTGCGTCATCACGCGCGGACGGGGGACGAAGAGGCGCTGAATTTGGCGACCTTTAACCTGCGCCAGATGGCCAACGGCGGGATCTATGATCAGATTGGCGGCGGCTTCGCCCGCTACAGCGTCGACGCGCATTGGCTGGTGCCGCACTTTGAAAAGATGCTTTACGATAACGCCCAGCTGAGCCGGCTCTACCTGCATGCCTGGCAGATCACCGGCGACGGCTGCTTCAAATCGATAGCGGAGGACATTTACGATTATATTCTGCGTGAGATGACCGCGCCGGCAGGCGGTTTCTACAGCGCCACCGATGCCGACAGCGAAGGCGAGGAGGGCAAATTCTTCGTCTGGACCATCGAGGAAGCGGCGGAAGCGCTGGCGCCGATCAGCGCGGAGCAGCCACGCGCGCTGGAGATCGCCATTGAAACCTACGGATTGACGCCGCAGGGCAACTTTGAAGGCTCGAATATCCTGCACCTGCCACGCCCCTTGGATGAGACGGCGATCGATCTGGGCATGTCCCTCGACGAATTAAGCGCCGCGTTGGCAGTGATTAAACGCCGCATGTACGCCGTCCGAGAGGAACGTGTGCCGCCGAGCCTGGACGACAAGATCTTGACCTCCTGGAATGGGTTGATGCTGGGGAGCCTGGCGGAGGCGGCTCGCGTCCTCAAGCGCGACGACTACCTGGCGGCGGCGCGGCGCGCTGGCGAGTTCCTGCTTGATCAAATGCTGAGCGACGGCGGACGACTGTATCGCACCCACAAGGATGGCCGCAGTAAACTCAACGCCTATCTCGAAGATTACGCCAACCTGATTGACGCGCTGCTGGAGCTTTATCAGTCAACGTTTGAAACGAGCTGGTTTGCGGCGGCGCGGCAATTGGCGGATACGGCACTTATGCGCTTCCGCTCGGACGATGGCGGCTTTTACGACACGAGCGATGATCACGAAAGCTTGATTGTGCGCCCGCGAAACTTGCAGGACAACGTCACCCCATCGGGCAACGCGATGATGGCGAAGCAGCTACTTCGCCTGGCGGCATACACTGGCGAGGCGCGCTATGACGCGGCGGCGCGCGAGGTGCTGAGGAAACTGTCTGATGCGATGCGCCAATATCCCCAGGCATTTGCCGAATCGTTAAATGCCGCCGATATGCTGGTGGGTGGCATCGCCGAAGTGGCAGTCATCGGCGTGCGGCAAGACCAGACTACACGAGAAGTCTTGGACGAGTTGCAACAGCCCTTCCGCCCGAATCTGGTCACGGCTTATTCTCGGCATGATGTCGCCAGGCATGACAGCATCCCGCTGCTTAGCGCGCGTATCATGATCGACGGGGCGACCACCGTTTATGTCTGCCGCAATTTCGTCTGCAAAATGCCGGCGACCACAGCCGCGCAGACCAGGTCTTTGCTGGCTGAACTGTGAATAGATTGAAGGGCGGCGTTGATTGCGTTCGGATTCTCGCTCGTTTGCTGCGGAATTTGTCACTGAATGAGGGTGCTGGCTTCGCCCGGCGGGCTTGCTCATAATGCAGGAGCGTCAAGCGGGTCAGGATTATTTCAGGACCTTGCTGCGAACGGTGGCGGGGCAGGCTTTCAGCGCGGCCGGTTACCAACTGCAGGACGCGCCGCTGCAATGGGCGGGCGGGTTGTATCGCTTCGTGAAAATCTTCCCCGCTGGTTTCGCCGCCTTGATCGATTTTCAGGTGCTGGTTTACAGCGATACGGCTTGGGCGGCTGGGGCGCCGTCGCGCTTCAAAGTTCAGCTTACGCGCTCGCCCGATCGCCGCGCTTCGGGGAGTGGAGCGACCGGCTACGTCACGCGCGGGCTGAGCCAGTTGGTGGTTGAAGACTTCGGCGTGGCGATTTTGCCGGCCGCCGATCACTGGTGGCGCTTCCACGACACCGAGTCGCTCGGGGCGGCGCTGGCGGAAGCGGGGCATCTCGTAGTTGGCTATGGCATGCCTTGGCTGGCGGGCGAGCTGCTGCCGCCGGCCGACGCGAATGCCAGCGAACTTGCTTGACAAGCGAATCCCCGCTTCGTACCATGACCTGCGGTTTCTATTCTCACGGATCAATTCGCGTGTTCCCAATTCGATTCTTGATGTTGATTATTTGTCTGCTGACGAGCGCCTGCAATTTTCGCCGCCAGGAGCCGCCGCTGCCTACCGCGGATGCGGACAACATCATCTACGTCACGGCGACGCCGCTGCCCGCGGTGGCGCTGGCTGCGCCAACGGAAGCCCCGACTGCGACGCCGACGCCGAATATTGATGCGAGGCAATTGCTGCAGTTGGGCGAGAGCTACACGCTCAATGGCTATCTGGAAGACGCGGCCGGCATCTATCGGACTTTGCTGAACCTGGGCGACGCCATCGCGCCAGCGCAGCGCGCGGAAGCGGGCTTCCGATTTGGTCAAGTCGCCTTGGGCGCCGGCAATTATGAACAGGCGCTGGATGCTCTAGCGCTGTACATCGACGAGTTTTCGGCAGAGGCGCGGCTGGCGCAAGCCCACTTCTTGCGCGCCGATGCCCGGCTGGCCATGTCACAGTGGAACGAGGCGATCGCCGATCTTCAGCAGTATCTTCTGCTGCGCCCCGGCGTGATCGACAGCTACGCGTATGAGCGAATCGCCGATGCGCAAATCGCCTTGGGGCAGACGGAAGCGGCGCTGGAAAACTACCAGCGCGCAATTGACGCCAAGCGCTCGAAAGTGCCGCTGCTGATACTGCGCGAAAAACTTGCGAAAATATACCTCAATCTCGAGCGGCCCGCGGATGCGATTGCGCAGTATGACGCTATTTTGACGGTCGCGCGGAATGCGCCTTATCGGGCGAATATCTCACTGACGGCGGCACAGGCGGCGCTCAGTGGCGTCGATGCCGAGACCGGCTTGGCGCGAATGCGAGCGGTGGCGGAGAATTACCCCGGCACGACTGCGGCTTGGGCGGCGCAAGACCGGTTGAGACGACACGGCGCCGAGATTGATGGCTTCCGCCGCGGCCAAGCGGCTTTTATCGCCGGCGATGCGCAAGCGGCTATTGAGGCGCTGAATCAGTACAGGGCGACTAGGGAATCGGCGGCGATTCCAGCCGAGCTGTTTCTGCTGCTTGGGCGCGCATACCGACAGATCGGGGATTTCGCCGCCGCCTCGGTCGCATTCCAAACGCTAATCGACCGCTATCCGCAAGATCCGCTCTTTGGCGACGCGCTGCTTGAACGAGGGCGGACCCGCTTTCTAGCAGGAGACAGCCCGGCGGCGATCGAGATATATCTGGCGCTGGCGGCGGATTACGATTATCTGGCTGATGCGGCGGGTGAAGCGCTCTGGCGCGCCGGTTACCTGTATGGGGTAGGTGGTCAAACGGCTTTGTCGCGCGGGGTTTTCACGCGCTTGGCTGATAGCTATCCTGAACACGAACTGACCACAAACGGACTCTTTAATGCGGCGTCGGCGGCTGTCCGCGACGAGGCTTGGGACATTGCCGCTGGTCTCTATCGGCGGATCGCTGCCTTAACAACGGGCGATGATCAAGCGGCGGCTTATCTTTGGATCGGGAGAATTGCGCTGAGGCATGGTGAGGCGGACGCGGCTCAAGACGCATTCGACCGGGCAATCGCCGCCTCGCCGGACAGTTATTTCGCGGCGCGCGCCGCTGACTTTCGTACTGACAGCCAGCCATTTCAGCCACCCGGCGCCTATCGATTTGACTTCGACGCAGCGACCGACCGGAAAGAAGCCGAAGACTGGCTGCGCCGCAAATTCGGCATTGAAGAAACTGATGAGCTTTGGCGACTTTCCGAAGCACTGGAGCGCGATCCGCGTATGATTCGCGGCATTGAGCTGCTAACGGTGGGCGCCTATGATGAGGCCTTTATCGAGTTTGAAGATCTGGTTGACGAGGCGCGCGACAAGGGCGATGCCTTGAGCAGCTACCGCCTGGCTTATCATCTGCGCCTCTTTGGCGCCTACCGGGAAAGCATCATCGCAGCCGCCGATGTGATCATCGCCTCCGGGGCGGGCACGCTGCAAGCGCCGCGCTATATCGCCCGAATGCGCTTTCCCGCATATTACATTGACCTGATCCGATCAGCAGCGGACGAACGGTCGATTGACCCCTTGCTGATGCTTTCGTTGATTCGACAGGAGAGCCTTTTCAACACCTTTGCCACCGCCGCGGCCGGCGAAAAGGGCTTGATGCAGGTCATCCCGCCGACGGCGCAGTACATCGCCGAGCAACTGAATTGGCAAGATTATCAGCACAAGGATTTATTCCGTCCCTACGCAGGCATCGCCTTTGGCGCCTTTTATATTGACGAGCAGTTGAATCGTTTTGACCGGAACGCGGTTGTGGCGCTGGCGGCTTACAATGCTGGTCCGGGGCGGGCTTACGATTGGAATGCCCTTTCAGGCGGCGATCCCGATCTGTTTATGACGACGATAACAATCGATTCAACGCGTCATTATGTTCAGTTCATTTATCGCAATTACAATATTTATCGCGAGTTATACGGCGCGGAGGATTGAGCGCGCTCGCCTGCACTATCGGCGCTGCGAATCAAGCCGATTGCCCGAAACCCGCCGCGCCCTTTGGTGTTTCTAATAGCGATGGCAGTCGTCGTATTCGTTTATGTTGGATGTGCTACACTGAATTCAGGCTGATCTTTCGCGATACAAGGTGGACATGCAAGCACAGCGCCTGCTCGAGAACTTACAAGCCCAGCAAAACAGAGAGCTGGACACCTTCTTTGGCTGCCCTCGTTTGATAGACGACGCTCGTTCCGCGTCTCCCTTTGCGGCTGTAAAGCGGGTTGCTATTCTGACCGAATCGTTTTTGCCAAAAGTCGACGGCGTGGTCAAAACGGCTTATCTCACGGTGCGCTATTTGCAAGAGACGGGGCGCGAGGTTTTGGTGTTTGCCCCCGATATCGCCATCGACCAGGTCGGCGACTCGCAGGTTATCCCGCTGCCGTCGATAAGCGTGCCTCAAGCGCCGGAGACGCGCATGGCGCTGCCTAATCCGGTGGTCGCCCGGCGCATCGAGGACTTCGATCCGGATCTAATTCACCTATTCAGCCCGGCGGCGATGGCGGTGAACGGCATGGCGGTTGGCCGTCATTTGAATCTGCCGGTGATCGCAAACTATCAGACGGACCTGCCCGGGTACACCGAACATTATGGCTTTCCCTTGCTCTCGGGTCCGGTCAATCGCTGGCTGCGTTATATCCACAATGGCTGTCATTTGACGCTGGCGCCGACGCGAACCATCATTCGGCAGCTGCGCGCCGTGGGTTACCGCCGCGTTCGTCACTGGGGGCGCGGCGTCAATACCGAGCGCTTCAATCCACGGCACGCGCGGCCGGAGATGCGCCGCCGGCTGCTTAATGGTCGCGATCCCGATTCACTGCTTTGCATTTTTGTCGGGCGGCTGGCGCAGGAAAAACGCGTGGACCTGCTGCGAGATGTGGCTCAGACGCCCGGCGTCGCGCTGACGATTATCGGCGATGGCGCCCTGCGGGAAGAACTTGAAACCGTTTACGCCGGCACCGATGCCTATTTCACCGGTTATTTGATCGGCGATGAGTTGGCGCAAGCCTATGCCAGCGCCGATGTCTTTGCCTTCCCGGGCGAGAATGAGACCTTTGGCCAGGTCATTCAAGAAGCGATGGCTTCGGGTCTGCCATCGGTGGTGGTGAAAGCGGGCGGCGCGCCCGAAGTCATCGAGGATGGCGTTAGCGGGATCGCGGTGACGCCGAGCCGGGCTGCCTTCGCCGCCGAAGTCCGGATGCTGCGCGATCAACGAAGGGTGAGGGAAGCGATGAGCCTCCAAGCGCGAAAGATGGCGGAGCAGCGTCCCTGGTCGGCTCTGATGGCGCAGTTGGAAGGCTACTACGAGGAGGCTTATACGATGAATCGGCGCTTCGCGCGCTTGTTCGGTTTCACCCGCTATCATATGCCCTTGTCTATCCCGGCGCAGTTGGTTCGCCGTCCCAAGATTCTCTCTTGATTGCCTTGGACCGTTGCTCGCTGTACGAGACTGCCGCTCCATGACGCAGCCGCCGAAACGCAAAACGCTCGCTCTAATCTCCCACGATGGCAAAAAAGCCGACATGGTCGCCTTTGTGATGGATCACAGAGAGCGGCTGCGCGAATTTGATTTGGTTGCGACTCATACAACGGGCGCCTTAATACGAGAAAAGACCGGTCTGGACGCCCACTGCATGCTCTCAGGTCCCTATGGCGGCGATGCGCAGATTGCGTCTCTAGTGGCGGAAGGCAGTGTGAACGCGGTCTTCTTCTTTCTCGATCCGCTGGGCAAACATCCGCATGATCCGGACATACAGGGGCTGCTGCGAATCTGCAATGTGCACAATGTGCCCCTGGCCACCAATATCGCGACTGCCGTGCTGCTCATCAATGCCTGAGTCTGCGCCGATCTTACGCGATTCTTGCTTAATCGGCGGACTGTCCTGCGGCATAATCGAGCGCGCGGAGCGAGCGCCCCTGATGGCTGCCGGCAGCGCTGGGGCTCGAGCTCCGATTTTCAAAGACGAAACGAGGCTGAAGCGTGCCGGAAATTGATCCCGTCATTCTTGAATGGGTGACATTGGCGAAAGCGGGCGACTCAGACGCCTTTGCCGAGCTGCTCTACCTGTTTCAGGATCCGGTCTACAACTTGTGTTATCGCATGTTGGGCGAAGGCGGCGAGGCCGAAGACGCGGCGCAAGAGACTTTCCTGCGCGTATACAAGAACTTGCATCGCTACGATATGACCCGTCCCTTCAAGACCTGGTTGCTGTCCATCGCTTCCAATCATTGCATTGACCGGCTGCGGAAGCGCAGGATGCAGTTTGTTTCGCTTGACGACGAACCGACGGCGGCCGCCCTGGCGTTGCGCAGCAAAGATCCTACGCCGGAGCAGGCGGCAGTCGCTGGCGAACTTAGCGGATTCATCCAGAACCTTCTGCTTCAGCTCGACGAGCACTACCGGCTTGCTGTCGTTTATCGGTATTGGTTTCAGTATTCCTATGCCGAGATCGCCGAACTCATGGATACAACCGAAAGCGCGATCAAGAGCCGGCTGCATCGCGCGCGCAAAAAACTGGCGGAGCTGATGGAAACGGCAAAGCACATAGACATTGAAGGCGACGACCGCCTCGCGGACCCCCTACCGAAAGGAAGTTGAGATGCCCCACGAGCGAGACCCGCAGCAGCAGTTGATGCAAGACGCGATTGATGGGCAGCTTTCCGAGGAGATGGCAAGCAGACTGGTCGATTTGTTAGGCAGCGACCACTCGGCCGCGCGCGAGTATGATCGCCTGCGGCGGGTGGACAGCCTGCTCAAGCGGGCGCCGCAGCAGCGCGCGCCGGCGCGTTTGGCGGCTACCATAATGGCGCGCCTGGCGCAGCAGGTCCAAGAAGAGACTGCTTTGGCTGAACTGCCGCCGGAAACGCAGCGGGTGATAATGCTGTGTTTGTCCGCCTCAATGATGGCGATGATGCCCATGATGGAAGCGGCCTCCTGGCTGGTGTTGAACGCGCAGCGAGATCCCAAGCTCTTGAGCAACGTCATGATTGAGACCATCGGCTGGATGAAGCTGGTTACCGACGCCCTGATACAATTGTTGGAAGATGCGGAGAATCGCGCGCGCAGCGAGCCTGAAATCGCGACGGCGACCCTGGCGCTTACACCCTATTTGCTGCGCTCGGTGCTTGATTATCTTGACGAATTGCCGCAGAAGGCATAGCGCCTGGGCTGGCGATCTTAAAAATTGCGATTGAAGGCAGGGCGCGCGGAATCAAAAAGAGATGCTGACCGGCAGCATCCCTTTGACTTTCGCGCCGCTGGTTGATCCTCAGTCATCGCCGTCTGGAATCATTTCAATCTTGCGCACCTTATAGGTGACCAGCCCGTCAGGCACTTCGACCTTGACGCGGGCGCCCACCTTCTGGCTCAGGAGCGCCTTGCCCACCGGCGAATCAAGCGAAACGCCGCGCCGTCCGTGGGTGATCTCTTCGTGATCCAGCAAATCCAGCGTAAATTCTTCCTTCTCCGCGGTGTCGTAGACGGTCACGCGATTTCCAGCGGTGACTGTGTTTGGGTCTTCGTCGGCATCAATTATCTCGGCGCGCGCCAGCACGTTCTGCAAGTGGGACACGCGCTCGTCAAGCCGTTCCTTCGAGACCATCGCATCAAAGAAAACCGCCTCTTCGCCTTGGTCGTCTTCGCGCGCTTCGGCAAGCATTTCGGCGACCTTCGAGTTTTCTTCACTGGTTAATATGTTGAGCTCGCGCTGCAGCTTATGATAGCCTTGCCGCGTCAATTGAATGCGTCGTTCTGCCATGTCAAGTTCCTTTCGTGTTGCAATCACCTACTTATACGGTGACCAGTGCTATTGGTCTTACGCCGCGCGATTTCTGACGGTATGCGCTTCCATTAGATGAAACGCCCTGCCCACCGGACAGGACGCATCGCCACCACACTGTGATCAAAAGTACAGGTATTCTATAAGAAAATCATAAGTTTGGCAAATTGGGCGCTGGCGTTTATTGCTTCCCCCCGTAGATTTCCGGATTAACACAGGTAGGCAGCCGCTCGCCGCGCAGTCCGGCGATCACATTATCCACTGCCATCTCCGCCATCTTGGCGCGCGTGGCCACGCTGGCGCTGGCGATATGCGGCACGATCAGGCAATTGTCCAAGGTCAGCAGCGGGTCGTCCAGCGCAATCGGTTCCGGGTCGGTGACGTCAAGCCCGGCTGCGAGGATTTCGCCATCCCGCAGGGCGGCGTACAGCGCCTGGGGATCGAGCACGCTGCCGCGGGCGGTGTTGATCAAAATCGCCGTCGATTTCATCAGCCCCAATTCGCGATCGCTGATCATATGATGCGTTTCGTCCGTCAGAGGCACGTGCATGCTGACGAAGTCGCTCTGCGCCAGCAAGTCGTCCAGGTTGACCTTCTCGCCGCCAAGCTGTTGGATTTCTTCTTCGGTTTCCAAGCTGTTAACCAGCAGGCGCATGTTGAAGCCCGAGGCGCGCCGGGCGACGGCGGCGCCGATCCGCCCGCTGCCGATGATGCCCAAGGTGGCGCCAAACACGTCTTGCCCTGCCAGAACCGTAGGATGCCAGGTGCGCCATTTGCCATCCTGCACGTATTGCCGCGCTTCCGCTATGCGGCGGGCGACCGCCATTAACAGGGCAAAGGCGAAATCGGCAGTGGTTTCCGTCAGGACGCCGGGCGTATTGCCGACCGGGATGCCACGCTGGCTGGCGGCGGCGATGTCGATATTGTCGAAGCCGACCGCCATGTTGCTGATGACTTTGAGCTTAGGACCGGCGTCCATAAGCTGCGGATCAATGCGGTCGGTCAGCAGGCATAGCAGGCCCGCAAGGTCACTCATTTTCTCGAGGATGATTTCATAGTCGGGCGGCAGGAAATCATCCCATACCTCCAGCTCGCAGAATTGGCTAAGCCGTTCGAGGGTCGTCCCCGGCATTTGACGGGTGGCGAATACCTTGTCTCCGCTCATGTTTGCGCTCCCGTTGAAGTACACCGCGCGCGATTATAACGCAGATTCACGCGCGCAGAAACGGGCAGCGGCGCGCCTGACGCGAGTTGCTGGAAACAGACGCCTGGCGCGGATGGCTAAAGCGCGCCGCTGGCGAATCAGGGGACGGTGTCGAGCGATACTTTGAGCAGGGTACCGCGGCGCGGCACGCTATTGATGGCGATTTTGCCGCCGCTACATTCGATAAACGCTTTGGCGAGGTGCAAGCCCAAGCCCAAGCCTGGGTTGCCCGCGCCCGATTGCCAAAATGGAAGAAAAGCTGTCTCTTTGTCAGGGAGCCGGAAGCCCTTGCCACGATCGAGGATTTTGAAGTCGACGCGGTAGCCGAAGTCCTGGGTAATGATGCTTACGGTGTTGACGCCGCTGTGCCGCCGGACGTTCTGCGCCAGCTCGGCAAAGGCATGGGTCAGCAGCGTTTCGTCGCCGATGACCAGAAAGCGCGGCGGCGGCTCTTCCAGCTTCATGTTCTCGAGGATGGATTTCATGCGCTGCATCAGCACCGCGCCATCAAACTCATCGCTCGCCGGTTCAAGCATATTGTGCTGCAGCAGCGAGTAATGCCAGATGTTGGTCATCATTTGCTCGATGGACCGCACGGTATCAATTGCGTAATCGACGATGTCACGCTGTTCGTCATTCAAAGCGCCATCGAAGCCGGCGGCGAGATTGCCCAGCGTCAGCTTGACCGGATCGTTGAGCGCGTTGAAACGCTCACGGACAGCCGGTCGGGTCGCAGTGTGTTCTATGCCCAGCGATGTAATGACGTCCATGACCAAGGTATGCAAGCCCCAGCAATAGGCGTGAATCCGCTTGAAGCACTCGCGCTGATCGCCGGATGTCGCGCCGAACTCACCGCGCATCATGGATTCCATAAGCGAAATGATATCGCTGACCGGGTCAAGGAGCTTGCTATAAGTAATGTTCGGCACGCGAGACCACTCTGAAACTAAGCTAAATATCAGTATAGCAGAAGAATGCAAACAGCCGCATTAACGGGAGATTTGGGGTAGTGTATCGAAGTCGGTTGAAATTCACGTCAAGCGTAATATTCTTTCAACGTCGACATCATCCTTTAGCGAAAATTGTAGGGGCGATTCTGTGAATCGCCCGCCTGAGATTATCAAGTGGGCGAGCCAAGGCTCGCCCCTACAGATGCTTGAATGATGATGTTTTCTATATTCAACCGAAATAGATACACTTCCAGATTTGGAGCGGTTCTCGCTGCAGGGGCGAGCTGAAGCTGGCATATTCGATTGCCACGAGGCTGCTGACGCGGCGGCTGTTCCCCAACAAGCCGGGAAGCGGTTGGCGGCGCGCCAACTGCTCCCCGGAGTGAATGGTTCTATCGGCGCAAATCGAACGAATGCGCCAGCGACATCAAGGCTAAGCTAATTGAGTTCGACGACCGCGCCGGCTTCTTCCAGTTTGGATTTGCCGTCTTCAGCCAGGTCTTTGCTGACTTCTTCCAGAACGGTGGCTGGCGCCGATTCGACCAGTTCTTTGGCTTCTTTCAAGCCGAGCGGCGTGATGCCGCGGATCGCCTTGATGACGTTGATCTTTTTGGGACCGATCTCCTTGAGAACCAGATCAAACTCGGTCTTTTCTTCTTCCGGCTCGGCTTCCGCGACAGCGCCAGCGCCGGGCGCCATCATCATCATGCCGCCGCCAGCAGCCGCTTCGACGCCCCAGGCATCTTCCAGCTTCTTCTTCAGATCAGCCGCTTCGAGAATGGTCAAAGCGCTGAGATCTTCTACCAGCTTGTCCAGGTCTGCCATTGTTTGTCCCTTTCTTTAGGCGCTATTCAGCTTGGTTTGAATTGACTTGTCATCGGCATGCCGCTTGTTTGCGCGCCGCTTTGGCTCACGCGCTGGCGGCAAGATCTTCTTCCTGCTTGTCCAGATAAGCCTGGAGGACGTTGACGACGCCGCCGGTCGCCTGATGCAGCGCGTTGACCAGGTCTTGCGCCGGCGATATCACCAGGCCCGCCAGCTGCGCGCGTAATTCGTCCAGCGTCGGCAGCTTGGATATGTCGTCGATCTGTTGCGCGTCCAGCAGGTCGCCCATCATGACCCCGCCGGTCACCTGCATCCTCTCGTCGAATTCCTGTTCCTCGATATGCTTCAGCAAGGCTTTGGATACGCCCGGCATATTGTCGCGCCCGAAGATGATCGCGATGGGCCCGACCAGCAAATCATCAGGCACGATCCAATTGGCAGTCTCCAGGGCTTTTCGCATCAGCGTGTTCTTGGCCACGATGTATTGACCATTCTGCTCGCGGATGCTATTCCGCAGCCCTTGCACCTGGGATACGCTTAAGCCTTGCGTCTTAACGATGATGAAGCCATCGCAATCGTTCAGCGTATCGACATAACTGGCGACAAGCTCTTGTTTCCGTTCTCTTGATATCGGCAATTGGCGCTCCTTTCCTCTTCGGCCTCGGTTGCGCTTGGCGCGGGAATCCATTACCGGCCAAAACAAATAAGCGACCCGTCAATTGAGGTCGCTAAGCAGGACTATCATACGCTTTCGCGCGGCAGCCCTGGCGCGTCCCTCGGCAGGAAATTAAGGGCGGCAGCCCACCTGCTGTCTGCGGATGACGGCGCTATGCAGTTGTTAGCCGAGCCGGCATTATAGACGAGACCGTCATTTGTTCAAGGCTGAAACCAGCGAATTGACGAACAAAGGCGCTTGGGCTACAAATGGACGGACTGGATGACAGCCGGGGAAAAACAAATATGGAATTAGATCGCGACGCGTTACAGAAGAAAGTGCATGAGCTATATGCCCGAGAACATGCGGATCTGGGCGAGCGCGGCACATTGGAGCGGCTTGAACGGGGCAGAGACTGGGATCTGGCGCGTACGCTGGGCGCGGGCGGCGTCTTGGTTTTCCCCCATGCCGGCGTGCATGATTGCGGTTATCAGGTCGCGGCATGTGTGCATGCTGCGCTCGACAGCGGCGCGGATAAAGTGATAGCGCTCAGCGTGCTGCACGCCTTTACGCCGGCGATGGAATCGGCGCGCGTCGCGGTCGCGGCGGGTGAAGACCCGGCGGCCTTCGAGTTCTGGGGCATCCAGGGGCCGGGCATCGACGGGCGGCAAGAATGGCGCGGCGACCATGCGCTAATCAGTTGGCGTCACTTCTGGCGGGCGGAACTCGAGCGGCGAGGCATCGCCGAGAAGGACGCGCCAACGGTATACGAGCGCTATCCCTACCTGGCAGGCGGGCGGCCGCAGGACCTGCCTGGCATTGATGAGCTGGCGCGGCTCGCGGAAGGCGCCGCCCTCGTGTCAACGGCTGATCCTTTCCATCATGGCATCGGCTACGGAGACGCGCCGGAACAGACTTTCAATCACGATGATGCGGGCTTGGCGCATGCCAAAGCTGTCATTGAGGCGGGCATCCGCCTTCTGGAGCAAGGCGATTATTGGGCATACAACCAGCATTGCGTCGCGGCGAAAAGCGATGCGCGCGACAGCGGGCAGGTGTATCGTTATCTGCGCGGCCCAATGACCGGAGAAGTGCTGGATATCAGCACCACCGATTCTTCCGAACTCTACGACCAGCCCAAGCCGACTTGGGTCGCCGGCGCCTTGATCGAGTGGACCTTGGATCGATAGGCGGGCGCTCGTTGTCCGCGCTCAGGGACCGCTGTCGCCGTCAGTGGCGAGTTGATTTTCGAAGCGTTTGAGCGCGTCTTGCAGCCTCTGTTGGCGCAGGCTCTGGGTCAGGTCGCCGCGGGTTCGCTCAAGCACGCCGCGCGTCACATCCGTCTGACGGCGCAAACCACGGGTGAGCGCGTCGGGAAAATCGAAGGTGACCAGTTGATCGTAGATTTCGTCCATGGCTTTGAGCAGGCTTTCGGCTTCGGCGCTGTGTCCGTCTTCACGCCGCATGATATCGAGAATGAAGCGGCGCAGTTCGGTGGCGGCTTCGCCCAAGCCTTTGAGGTAGGTCGCGCTTTCGATATCGAGCTCGCGGGAAGAGGGCAGCGCGCGTCCGCCGATGATGGCGCGGGTGATAAAGGCTTCGGCGACTTCTTTCAGCGCGTCCTGCGTATAGCCAGTGTAATAGAGATCGGGATAATCTCTCACCACCGATTTCAGTTCAGCGGCGCCGGCAGTGACATCTTGCAGCTTGGCGTCGGCGCCGTCCAGGTCTCGCCGGTGAATCGCGCGAATGCTCTCGGAGCAGTGGCGAATCAACTGACGCGAGAGTACGATCGCCTGGTCGCGCGCTGCATTGCGGCGTTCAAGATCGTCGCGAAGGGCGTTGCAAATCTCGCTCAGACCGCGTGTGGATTCGTCTTCGATTGAGCCTGATTCCGTCATTGAAGCCTCTTCAGGGAATTAGCGATGGCGTCATTATACCGGATATCAGCCCAGCGCCATCCGCAGCTTCGGCAGCGGGCGCGGCTTAAAGGCTGGCTGCGCAATGTTGAGCGCTTCGGTTATTCTATTGACGAGACCTAAACATGGGCGACGAGGATCATTGACATGCCGACATACATCTATCGGATTCAGCCGGTGCGGCCCGCCATGCTATCTGACGGACCGACGGCGGAAGAGGCGCGCGTCGCCAGCGAGCATTTTGACTATCTTCAAGCGCTAATGCGCGACGGTGTTTTGATATTGGCCGGGCGCAGCTTAAACAGCGATTACTCCGCCTTTGGCATCGCCATCTTTGAGGCGCGCGATGACGAGCACATGCGTCAGATCACGGCAGGCGATCCGGGCGTGGCGCAGAAGCTGTTTCGCGCCGAGTGGCACCCGTTTCGCATCGCGCTTCATGCGCCGGAAAACAATCAGGCGGATTAGATTGTGGTCGACAATTCACCCCGGCATATCGTCGCCCCAATTGCTCTGGTCAACTTCATTTGCAGCCAGGACTTTCCGACCCAAACAATTCTGCATTCGGGTCAATGCCTAACGCCGCTTCAATGCGCGACAGCCGTTCGGCATCCTGCCTCAAAAAGCCCTTCTCGGGATCGAGCAAGATGCCCAGGTGATCGTGAGTCTGGATTGTAAAGGCAAGGGCAACAAGAGCGGCGAGCGCTAATACTGCCTTAACCGCGAGCTGCGCGCGTTTGCTGTTCATATTTCACCTCCTTTAAGCGTTTCAATTTACTTACATTCTATTGCGATTGGGAAATAGAGAAACGTTGATATAATGCGGCATATTGCACGAAAGAGTAGCTTATGTTGGATTCTGAACCCCGACATATCGTCGCCGCCAGCGCCCTGATTCGCAATGGCGAGGGAGCAATCGCGCTTGTCAAGACCGAGCGCCGCGGTTGGGAATTGCCCGGCGGCCAGATTGAGCTGGGCGAGACCTTGACCGACGGGCTTCAGCGCGAAATCCTGGAGGAATGCGGCATCAAGGTCGAGCTGGGAAAACTGCTGCAGGTGCGCAGCAATGTTAGTTCCTCCATTGTCATCTTCCTGTTTCAGGCGACTTATGTCGGGGGCGAACTGCGGCCCAGCGAGGAGACGCCTGAGGTCCGCTGGGCGGATCCATCGACTGCGCTCAACCTGATCACTCATCCGGCTTTGCGCTTGAACTTGCGCGACTTGCTGCGTGCTGACGAGGGCCTAGGTTATGACGCGTATCGAACCAAGCCCTTCGCGCTGGTGGAATCGCGCGCGATTTAGCGGATGGGATGGCGCGCTGGCAAGCCCGCCCGGCGTGGATAACGCTTGGGCGTCGGGTTGATCTTCTCGATGACGACAAGATAGCGCCTGTCGTCTAGCGTGGGCAGCGCGATTTCTTCAATGGCAGCTAGCTCGCCGCCAAGCGCGCCAATCGCATTAGTGGCGGCGGTGGATTCTTCACAGGCTGCGGCGCCCTTCATCGCGATCGCCTTCCCGCCCAATTTGCAAAGGGGCAGCATATATTCCAGCAAGACCGGCAGCCGGGCGACGGCGCGCGCGACCACGATATCGAAGGCTTCGCGGTATCGTTGGTCTTTGCCGGCCTCTTCGGCGCGGGCATGAATGGTCCGCACATTCTTCAAGCCAAGAGACAAAGCCGCCTCGTCGATGAAGCGTAGTTTCTTTGCGGTTGAGTCCATTAGCGTCAGCTGCAATCGCGGGAATGCGATCGCCAGCGGCAAACCGGGGAAACCGGCGCCCGTGCCCACATCAATCAGGCGCTTGCCGTCGAAATGCGGCGCGACGAGGCTGAGCGTCAAGGCGTCGAGATAATGCTTGATGGCAATGTCGGCGGGATCGGTGATGGCTGTCAGGTTGACCCGCTCGTTCCAGCTCAGCAGGAGTTGTGTCAAGCGTTCAAACTGAAGAAGCTGCTCGCCTGACAGGTCAATGCCAACAAGGGACGCGGCGTATGTGGCGAATATCGAAGCCCGAGTCAAGGCTGGCGAGAATGGGGATGCCGAAGCTGGCAAGGGCCGCGGCTCACGCTTCAGTCTCGCTAAAAGGGAAGGTATCCAATGGGTATTTTGGTCGTTCGGGCATGATATCCACACCGTATGGATTCCTCTGTATGGCGAAGCGGCAACCGCTTTCCAAGCGTTCGTTGGCGGTGCCGGGTCCAAAATCTTCATAGCCGTCGGTAATTGCCTTGGACCAGTTAACGTTAAAGCTGATGACATAACCGCCCGGAGACCATCGATCGCCCAGGCTGACCGTGTAAAACACCCACCAATCTGGGTTGCCTGGCAGCTTTTTGATCGTGCTGACTTCAAAGTTCGGGATGGTCTGGGTGTCGATCTTCACATTGTATAACGCGCTGTTGACGTGATCCTGAACCTGCTCGCGGGTCTTGGCGAACCAGGACCAAAAGACCTTGATCTCGTCCGTGTCATAGAGGATGCCGGGATCTGCGCCTTCGGCATCCAGGCACTCCGCAAAAATCAAGCCGGGGTTGGCGGTGCGGGCGCGCAGGTCAACCTGGCTGGGACGCGCGCCAATATGAACGATATGTTCCTGCGGCCGCCGATATACCGGATTCAGAAAGGCGCCATCCGGGGCGTAGACGTTGGAGCTTGAAATCGGCGGTTCGCCTTCCGGCTCTTCGTCCAGGACAATGAGGGCTTCGCCCGGCTCTTCGCACAATCCGAGCAAGTCATCGGAGGGCTGCTGGAAGAGTGTGCTCTCTGCATCGGTCTCGCGCGCAATGCGGAAGACGACGCTAATTGGCGTGCCGAGCATGCGCGTCGCGCCATCCAGCCATTCAACCACCTGGCTGACCGCGTAATCGCCATCAACCTCGACGCGCGTCAACCCCGTGATCGCGTCTCCCAAACCGCCGAAGCGATCGAAAGCTTGAAAATACAAGTCGTACTCCGGCTGCATCTGGCCTTGCAGGTCGACCACCATGCGGTCTTCGCAGGCGCTGTAATACCAATTGACTGTAGAGTTAAAGCCGCTGTCATCTTGCGCCTGTGCCCCGAAAAGGGTTGCCGGGATTAGAAGCAGGCTAAGAAGAACAATAAGTCTGCGCATGAGAATCTTCCTGTCTAAATTGAAACGGACAGTCAATTAACTCCATTTTACCGCAAGTGGGCAAATTGCTCATCTGAAAATTCGGTACAGTCATAACTTGGGGGACACGTGATTCTTGATCTTCGCTTACAATAATGGAAACAGCCTAAGAATAAAGGTGGAAGGCGATAGCAATCTTGGCTACAAAAACAGTCTGCGTCTTGCAGGGCGATCAGACGGGACAAGAGCTGCTGGACGAAGCCTTGCGCGTTCTTGATCCCGCTGTGATTCGCATGAATAACCTGCGCTTTGAGACCTACGATCTTTCGCTGGAAAACCGGCGGCGCACAAGCAATGATGTCGTGCGCGAGGCGGCGGCGCGCATGCGCGAGACCGGCTTGGGCATAAAGGCGGCAACCATCACCCCGGGCGATCCCGATGATGTGGGCAGCCCGAACGCGCTGCTGCGCGAGTTGCTGCATGGCAGCGTCATTCTGCGCACTGGTCGGCGGATACCATCGGTATTGCCCCTGGCCGGCGTGCACGCGCCGATCGCCGTGGTTCGCATGGCGGTGGAAGGCGCTTATGCCGCGGAGGAATGGCGCGAGGGCGAAGGTTTGGACGAGGTGGCCTATAACAAGCGCCATATTTCCCGCCGCACCTGCCGCGCCGTCGCCGAATTCACGTTTCAGTACGCCGCCCAGCACCATGCCACGGTCTTCGGCGGACCCAAATACACGGTGAGCCCAATCTACGAGGGCATGTTCAAAGAAGAGTTGGATCGCGCCGCTGGCTTGCACCCGGGCGTACGCTATGACCCGCAGCTGATAGACGCGACTTACGCGCTCCTGCTCGAAACGCACGGCGAAGCGCTGGTGATCCCGGCGCTTAACCGCGATGGCGACAATCTCAGCGATTTGGTCATTAAGATGTTTGGCACCATCGCCGGCGCCGAGTCCATCGTCTTTGCCTTTGATGAGGCTTTCAAGGTTAAGGTCGCGCTGACGGAAGCGCCGCACGGCACGGCGCCCAGCTTGCAGGGCAAGAATATCGCCAACCCCATGGCGATGCTCCTGGCTTGCGGCGCGCTGCTGCGTTACATCGATACGCGCGAGGCGGCGCTCGCCAGCCGCGCCATTTATGAATCATCGCTTGAGTCGGTATACAATGGCGTGAAAACACCCGACTTGGGCGGGCAAGCCAGCACAAGCGAATTCGTTGACGAAGTGATCCGCGAAGTGCGTGGTAAACTTGAAGTGTGGGATGCCCTGGGTGATTGACGCCCTATGCTAGGCGGCTGAGCGTGGACCCGAAACTCGACCGTGATGTGGCCGATCTTTGGTCGACCCTGTTCGACATCGTCACCGATGGCGAAAAGCGGCTGGCGATTCATTTCGAAGCGCATCAATTGACGCCGCCGCAGTTCTACGTCTTGAAGACCCTATCCGAAAACGCGGGCGCCTGCCGCATTGGCGATATTGCGCGTCATCATCACCTGACCAGCGCCACCATGACTGGGCTGGTCAAGCGGCTGGAAGCGATGAACCCGCCTCTGGTCCGCAGCCGGCGCAATCAAAGCGACGGGCGTTCAGTCGATGTCGTCTTGACGGCGGCGGGGCAAGACCGCTTCGTCGCGGTGCAGCGAGGCTTGATGAATCAACTGCGGGCGGTCTTTGGCTTGCTGCCGGATGCGGAACGGCGCGACATCATCGCCAAGGTCCGCCAGTACTTCACCGTCTTTTCGCAGCAATTTCCGCTGTAGAGATTGCCGGCCCGCGTCGGCGGTCACGCATTCACGTAGCGGTCAAACCATTTGATCATTTCAGACAGCCGGCTGACGCGGTGGCTCGGCTCGCCACTGCGGGAGAGCTCGTGCCCCTCGCGCGGATAGCGCAGCATGTGGACCGGCGTTTCGGTCGCGCGGCGCACCCAGGCGAATAATTGCTCCGCTTGCTCAATCGGCACGCGAAAGTCGTTTTCCGAATGGATCAATAGCAGAGGCGCGCTGATATTGGCGGCGTATTTCAGCGGCGAGTTATCCCAGTAAACATCATGATTCTCCCAAGGTTCGGCGTCAAACTCGCTAGACATAAGAATGGGGACGTCCGATGTGCCGTAAAAGCTGGAGATATTGTAGACGCCGCGCTGCGAGACAGCCGCTTTGAAGCGATCTGTATGCGAGATGATCCAGGCAGTCATGTATCCGCCGTAAGACCCGCCGGTGATCGCCAGCCGATTTTGGTCGGCGATGCCGCGCGCGAGAACGGCGTCAACGCCGGCCATGATGTCGTCCATGGCGACCGGCCCCCAGGCGGCATGTAACTTGCGCATGAAGGCTTCGCCATAACCGCCGCTGCCATGCGGGTTGCAATAGAAAACTGCGTAGCCGCGCGCCGCATGGAATTGCCATTCATGCCACATCGACTTGGTTGAGAAGCCCCAAGCGGCGTGCGGTCCCCCATGGATGTTCAGCGCCAGCGGATAGGTTTTGCCAGTTTCATAGCCGACGGGGAGCAAATACCAGCCCTGGATTTCGCCCTGCGGAGAATCAAAGCGCAATTCATGGACCTCTTGCACAATCACTTCGTCCAGCCAAGCGTGATTGAAGCTGGTTGCCTCTCTGAAACCGCCTCCGTTCAAAATGTATAGTTCTTGCGGGTTGTCTGGCGTGGAGACCGTCAGCGCCATCAAGCCATCAGCGCCGGCGCTGATTTGCTCGATCTCGTAAATGCCATCGTGAGCGATCGCCAGCCTGTCTTCGCCGGGGTCGTAGGTCCAAGGCAGCAGGTTGCCCTCGCTTTCGATGCTGAGCGCAAGGCGGCTCTCTGGCGACCAAGCAAACTCAAAGACTTCGCGATCGAGCGAAATGTTAATAACTCGCGACTCGGCGCCGTCGGCAGACATCAGCACCAGTCTCTCGGGCAAATCGGTGACGCCGATGTGAGCGCGGCTGTAGGCGATCCATCCGCCATCGGGCGATGGACTAGGCGAATAGGTGCTGTACTCGCCATCGGTCAAGGCGAATTCTTCGCCCGATTCGACATCCAGCCGAAAGATGTTTTTGGCGCGCCAGGGCTCGTCGGCTTCAAGCCAGATCGCGCGATCGGTGTATATCGAGCGCCCGTCAGCCGACCAGCGGGGCTGGCTGTAGCTGGCGTTCAAGTTCGTCAATCGCCGGGGTTTGGAGTCGGCTGCTTCGGCAGCGTCGATCACATAGACTTGATCGTAGCGTTCGTCGACGTAGCTTGTGCCCTGGCGATAGGGGATTCGCCACATCGGCCGCGGATCCCAGCGGTTGCTTTCAGCTTCGGCTTTGCGCTCTTTTTGCTGCTTTTGCTCCAGCTTGTCCTTTGGTTCTGGCGCTGACGCGTCGCCAGCAACTTCGCTTGACCGCTCGTCCTCGCGCAGCGGCGCTAGAAAAGCGATGCGCGTCCCATCGGGCGACCAATCGGGGCTGCGCGCGCCGTTTTCCAGCGCGGTCAAAGCGCGCGCTTCACCGCCGGGCGCGGAAGTCGGCAGCAGATAGATCTGCGGCTTGTCGCCACGATCTGAGACAAAAGCCAGTTGCGAGGCATCGGGGGACCAGCGCGGTCCGCTGTCGCTGTCGCCGCGCGTCAGCTGAAAGGCTTCGCCGGCGGGCAATGGCAGCAGCCAGATGTTGCGCTTATAAGTCTTGTTTAGCGGATCCGGCGTGACCTTGACGAAGGCGACATACTCGCCATCGGGGCTGATCTGCGGATCTTGCAGGCTGTGTATGTTGTAGAGATCTTCGGCAGTGATGGGTCGCTTCGTCTCGGCCATGGGTGATTTCCTCGTTCAGTCTTTGATATGCTGCAAGGCGGATTGCAATAGGGCGTCGAATTGGTCTTCACGCGCCAGTTCAGTGATCGGACGCGGCGCCCGCGGCGATTTTGGCGGCGGACGCAGCTCCAACTGCCACCAGCCCGTATCGCGCCAGTCGCCCGCTTTATAGCCAACGTTCTTAAAGACGCCGATCTTTCGAAATCCCAAGGATTCATGCGCGCGTATGCTGCCATCATTGGGCAGCGCGATGACGCCAACCGCGCTGCAATAGCCTTGCTCGCGCAAGACGGCGAGCAGGGCGCTGTATAAGGCGCGAGAAACGCCGCGCCGCTGAAAGCCGGTGTGGATATAGACGGTGGTTTCGGCGGTCCACTGGTACGCCACGCGCGCGCGAAAAGCGCTGGCATAAGCATAACCAGCCAACTGCCCATCGACTTCGCAGACGAGCCAAGGATACTGCCTGAGCGTCTTTTTAATTCGGGCGGCGATTTCGCTTATCGCCGGCACGGTTTGCTCGAAAGAGATGTGGGTGTCGCGAACGATGGGTTGGTAAATCTGATGGATAGCGGCGGCGTCGGCGGCGGTCGCGAGACGGATTAGGGCGGTCATTGGCTCTTGACGGCGGCAGCCAGCGATTCTGCTTCTTCTTCGTCCGGGCGCCAAATGCTTGTGGCAATATCGATGTAGAGGATGCCGTCCAGATGATCGACCTCGTGCTGAAACACACGCGCCAGCCAGCCGGAAGCCCGCAGCCGAATCGGCTTTCCTTCGCGGTCCTGCCCCGCCAGCTCAACGCTTTCGTGGCGCTCGACATCGCCAAGCAAACCTGGCAGCGAGAGGCAGCCTTCAACCCCGCTGATCATCTCATCGCTGCGCCGAATGATCTTGGGATTGGCAATCACGTATAGTCTGCCGGCACCATCGCCGTAGATTTCCCGGTTCTCTTCGTCGTCGTTTGGCAAGCGCGCCAGGATAATTCGCAGGCTCTGCCCGACTTGGGGCCCCGCCAAGCCAGCGCCGCGAGCCTCCACCAAGGTGTCGAACATGTCATCAATCAGCGTTTGCAGTTGGTGGCCAAAGTCATTGACGCGGAGCGCGGGGCGGCGCAGCAAAGGATTGTCCGGCTGGATGATTGGCAGCGCCGTCATCGTGTCATTCTCGTATATCCTCGTAGATCAAGGCGATATTGTATCGCAGCTTGCCCGACAACTGTATGGAATAATCCGCCGAATCCGGGACTGCTGGCGGCTGCCTTTGGCGCGGCATCCGGGCGGCGGCGAAAGGCAAGGGATTTTACATGGAGTTTACAGTCTTGTTATGACTGTGAGGCATACTGTTAAGTGAGAAGCGTCGCCGTAGCCGGGGCGCAAGCGGCCTGTTGGCGCGGAGAGCGATCTAAAAGCGCCATTGACACCGGGAAGGAACATGCTTGCAAGCTCGACTTCCCCATTTGTTTGTAACCTGTCAATTGATCGAGAATCCGAGACATGGCTGTTAGCGATCCATTGGGAGAATCAATCGAGAAAGAGTTGAACAGTAGGGCATGGCTGCGCTTGCCTTACGCTAGAATTCCACGGACAGATGGTCGAGGCTAACGATGGCGTTTACAGGAAACGGCGGGCGCGACACCATTCTAGTCGTTGATGACGAGCAGCGGATCATCGACCTGGCTCGGATGTATCTGGAGCAAGACGGATTCCGCGTCGCCAGCGCGACCAACGGGACGGCGGCAAAACGCATTATTTTGGCGGATAAACCGAATCTGGTCGTTTTGGATTTGATGCTGCCCGGGATGGACGGCTTGGAGGTTTGCCGGCGCGTGCGCGAAGAATCGGATGTGCCGATCATCATGCTGACGGCGCGCAACGACGACATAGACAAAATTGTCGGCTTGGAGCTGGGCGCCGACGACTACCTGACAAAGCCATTCAATCCAAGTGAATTGGTGGCGCGCATTCGGGCGATTCTGCGCCGGGCTGATCGCAACCCGCCGCGCGATGAGGCGCCGCCGCCGATCAATATCGGCAACCTGCGCATTGACGCGTTGGGGCGCCGCGTCGAAGTTGCCGGCAAAGCGGTAGATCTGCGCATGAAGGAGTTTGATCTGCTGAGAACTTTGGCGGACAGCAAGGGCATTGTCTTCAGTCGGGAACGGCTGCTTGAAGTCGTCTGGGGCTATGACTTCGCCGGAGAAACCCGCACGGTTGATGTTCATATCGCCCATCTGCGCCACAAACTGCGCGGGATGGATCCCACGATTGACACCATTTGGGGGGTGGGCTACAAGCTTGATGATCGTGAGACGGCTTAGTTTTAACTTGCGGCTGCGCCTGCTTGCTTCGTATCTGATCTTGCTCCTGGTGACGCTGAGCGTAATCGCTTTGGCGCTCACCGTGCTTATCGGCAATCGTGGCGCGCCGCCCCAGCCCACATACGAGCGCCTGGCCGCGCTGACGCAGGGATTGAATTACATTGACGCCATTGCCGATATTGCCGCTGATCCCAACAGGCGTTTCCTGCAAGAACAGGTTCACGAATTGCTGGCGGTCTTCGCTCGCACGCGAAATGTGAGGACGCTCCACGTTTTGCTCACGCAAGACAATACCACCGTGATTTATGACAGCGCGCAGCACTATGAACCGGGCGATCTGATTCAGCTGCACGGCGACAACCATCGCAGCCAGCAATTGGCGCAGGTCTTGGCGCGCGGCAGCAAACAATTCTTCGGCCGCTTTGACGACCCCAAGAGCGGCGGATGGCTCTATGGCGGCGTGGTATTCGGCCAGCTGCGCTTCTTTGCCCAGCGCGCGGGCCACAACGATCTCTGGCTGCTGGCTGAGCCCCAGCCGACTGTCAGCCTGCACGAGACGCTGGCGGTTTTTGGCAGCGCATTGGCGCCGCCGCTGATACAAGCGGGCATCGCTGGCTTCGTATTCGCAATCATTATGGCAGCCTTGATCAGCCGCAATATCGCGCGACCGCTGCAGCGAGTGGCGCGCGCGGCGACGGCGGTGGCCCGCGGCGATTATTCGGCGCAGGCGCCCGTCAGCGGCCCGCCCGAAGCGCGCTCTCTCGCCGAATCTTTCAATCGGATGACGGCGGAAGTGCTGGCCGCCGACACGGCTCAGCGCGATTTTCTGAGCAATGTGTCGCACGATCTCAAGACGCCGCTGACGTCAATTCAAGGTTATGCCCAGGCGATTATCGACGGCGCAGCCGAAGACACGGACGCGGCGGCGCGGATCATCTACGAAGAGGCGGGCCGGCTCAACCGAATGGTGGTCGAGTTGACCGATCTGGAGCGGCTGCAGGCGGGCCGGCTGTCGATGGCGAGCGACAACATCGATATGGCGCAGCTCAGCGCGGGCGTGGTGCAGAGCCTAAACGTGGTAGCGGAGAAACAAGGCGTCCGTATCGAGTCGTCGGTTGAAGCCGTTCCGTTGGTGGTCGGCGATGGCGATCGTCTGGCGCAGGTGTTGATGAACCTGATCAGCAATGCGCTGAATTTTACGCCGGCTGGCGGAATCGTGCGGGTGTCGGTGGAGCGCGGCGGCGCTGGCGCTGTGGTATCGATACGAGACAGCGGCGTTGGGATTGCCCGAGAGGAACTGTCGCGCGTGTTCGAGCGCTTTTACCAGGTCGACAAGGCGCGCGGTCCACAGCGCGGCGCCGGTCTTGGGCTGGCGATCGCGCGGGAGATTGTCGAGGCGCATGGCGGGCGCATAACTGTTAATAGCCGCGGCCGAGACAAGGGCGCCGAGTTCCGCGTGTGGCTGCCGGGGGGCGCGAAGCCGACAGCTTGATTGCCGGGCGGAAATGGCAACGCAGATCCTTCAGTCACGACAACACATGCTGGCTCTCGCTGTCATAAGCCAGAGCCGGCAGCGCCAGCGACACCGATACAGCGTCCCCGCGCTGGAAGTAGCGGTCGACGCCCGTGCGCGCGATCAGTTCCGTCGTGCCATCAGCCAGCGCCAAGCCCAGCCGTTGATAGTGACCGTAAAACTCGCGCCATAACACCGTCGCCCGCGAGCCTTCTTCATCAAAGCCGACGGCCAGCGCTTCGGGCCGAATCATCAGTTGAACGCGCCCGGACTTGGGATGAAAGAGCTTGACTTCGCCGAGCCGGCTGTCGGCGGTCATACCGTGGGCTTCGGCTGGCAGGAAATTGGCATCGCCGACGAATTTCGCCACTTGCATATTGACGGGCCGATTGTAAAGCGCGTGCGGCGTCGCCACCTGCGCCAGCTTGCCATCAAAGATGATGGCGATCTCGTCGGACAAACTTAGCGCCTCTTGCTGATCATGAGTGACGAAGATGGCGGTGGTTCCGGTCTCGAGCAGAATGTGGCGGACATCACTGCGCACCTGCGCGCGCAAGCCGGTATCGAGATTGGAGAAGGGCTCATCCAGCAGCAAGATATCGGGATTCGGCGCCAACGCGCGAGCCAGCGCGACGCGCTGCTGCTGACCGCCGGAGAGCTCGTAGGGCATGCGCTCGGCAAATTGGGTCAAGCCGACGAGGGTGAGCAGCCGCTTGACTTGTCGGGCTTTGTCCTTGCTTGAGCCGCGTAAGCCAAAGGCGATGTTGCCCGCGACATCGACATGGGGGAAGAGGGCATAATCCTGGAAGACCATGCCAATCTTGCGTTTTTCCGGCGGCATGAAATGCGAATCGTCGGCGACGATATGATCGCCGATCTGAATGCGTCCCTTCGTCGGCGTTTCAAAACCGGCGAGCAGGCGCAGCGTGGTCGTCTTGCCACCACCGCTGGGACCGAGCAAGGTGAGGAATTCGCCCGGGCGCACCCTAAGCGTGATGTCATTGACCGCCGGCAGCTGCCCATTAAAGAGCTTGGTGAGATGGTCGGCTTGTAGCGAGTATTCCATTGGCGACCGCTTGATTCGAGAAGTTTACACAACCAAGAATAGAGGAAAAGCGAAATGCATAAAGGGGAAATTGATATTACGGACTAAGGGTGGCAACCTGAGTTTGAGCGATTATGCCAGGGCGCCGCGCTAGCTGATCGCCTCTTCGCGCCGGAGGATGATCGCCAATGCGAATGCCGAGACCAGGATCAAAGCCAAGCCCGGCAAAGCGACCGACGAGAGAAAGGCTTCATCGTAGGCGCTCCAGATGCGCGTGGCGAAGGTGCGGAATCCGATGGGGCGCAGGATGAGCGTGGTGGGCAGCTCCTTCATCACGTTGAGGAAGACTAGCGCCAAGCCCGCCAGGATGCCGCCGCGCGCCAGCGGGACCGTTATCCGCGCCAGCGCCGCCCAGGGGGACAAACCGAGACTGCGAGCCGCTTCTTCATAACGCGGGTTGATTTGGGCGAAGGCGCTTTCGGTGGCGCCGATGCTGAAGGGCAGGTAGCGAATGGCATAGCCGATGATGAGCAGCGGCAGGGTCTGATAGATGCTTAACATGTTCTGAGTGGCGAACATGACCAGCGCCAGCGCGATGACGATGCCGGGCAAGACGTTGCCAGCATAGGCGACATTAACCAGCCAGCGATTGAAGCGCGTCGCGCCGCGAGCCGCCAGCAGCGCCAGCGGAAAAGCCGCCAGCGTGACGACGAGCGCCGACACAGCGCTCACGCCTACGGTGTTGTGAATGAGCAGGTTCAGCGGCACTTGAATGGGATTGGTGAGTGTGTGGCCCAGCAGCCATTTGAAGAGCACCAGCAGCGGGATGACTACGCCAAGGAAGACAATTGACGCGCAAAAAATCAGCGCGGGCGCCTTCCATCGGCCCAGGGGAAGCAATTCCAAATGCCGCGATGCGCCGACGCCGACGCGATAATGACGCCCGCGAATCTGCATTCGCGAGTGAAGAAGCAGCAGAACCAAGGTCATGCCGACCAGAAGAAGCGCCAACACCGATGCTTTATCCATACGATAGGACTCGGTCTGGATGAAGATCGCCCGAGTGAAGGCGTTGAAGTGCATCACGGCGACGGCGCCGAAATCGCTGAGGCAGTAGAGGGCGGTCATCAGCATGCCGGCGGAGAGCGCTGGGCGCAATTGGGGCAGGATGATCTGTCGGAACACGCCCCAGCGATTCAAGCCCAGGCTTTGCCCCGCTTCTTCCAGGCTGCGGTCGCAGTGCAGCAATGCCGCTCTAACCGGCAAGACAATGTACGGGAAAGTGACGACGGTCAGCGTCAGCGTGGCGCCGGCAAAACCTTTGATGGGCGGCAGCCTGTCGACGCCGAAGGGTTCCAGCAGGGATTGCAGAACGCCCTTCGGTCCAAAGGCCTCGGTGTAAGTCACCGCGGTCAGATACGAGGGGATCACCATCGCCGCCAAACCCAGCGCGAGCCAGGCCCGCCGCCAGGGGAGGTCGCTGCGGCTGGTCAACCAGGCGAAAGGGACGGCAATCAGCGTCGCCAGCAGGGTCGCCGCCGTCATCAGGCTGATGCTGTTGCCGACGATGCGCAGCGTCCGCGCTCGGATGAGATAATCGATGCCTTCCTGGCCCGCGCTGACCGCCCCGAGAACCAGATAGGCGATTGGGATCATCACAACGGCGACGACCGCCAGGCTTACCGCCTGCGCCAGCTGCCGGTTGCCGACCTGCCAGCGCGCCAGCACACGGTGATGATGTCCGTTTATTCTAAGTCGCGGACGTATGGCATCGGCAAGCTGCATGATTCTCCTTAAGCGTCATGCCAGGACGAAAGACATCTCGCCCTGGTTTTCACGCTTGTTCGCTGCTAATCCAGCGCGCCGCTCTCTTCTATCATGGTCAAAGTCCCTTGCAGGTCCGCCAGATCCGACAGATCGATCTCGGGCGTCTCAATATCGGCAAGCGCCGGCAGATCGACCGACGGCTCGACCGACGCCACCAAGGGATATTCGTAGGTGGTCTGGGCGAAGTACGCTTGCGCCGTATCGCTGAGCAAATAATCGACCAGCGCCAAGGCGTCATAAGGCTGGTCGGTCGATTTCAAGATTGCCGCGCCGGCCGCATTGATCAGGGAGCCAAGGTCGCCAGCGGGGAAGAAGTGCAGCGTCGCCGTGATGTCCGGGTCCTCCGCCAGGAAACGGAAGAGGTAATAATGGTTGACCAAGCCGCCGACGACCTCGCCGTCTATCGTCGCTTGCACGATTGGCGTGTTCTTCGGATAAGCCTGAACGCCATTGGCGATCATGCCCGCCAGCCAGGCCGCGGTCTCTTCTTCGCCCAGCAAGACGCGCATTGCGGTGACGTTGCTGACGAAGGACGCGTTGGCAGGCGCCCAGCCGACCAAGCCGCGCCACTCCTCGCCGGTGAGATCATGGATCGAGTTCGGCAGTTCCAGCCCGTGTTCGTCCAGCGATTCCGGACTGTAGACGAAGACGCGGGCGCGGCCGCTCAAGCCGGTCCAGACGCCATCGGGCGAGACAAAGGCTTCGTTGGCAACTCGCGCGATTGTCGCCGCGGGCAGCTTGTGGAGCATGTCAGCGGCTGCCAGCGCGCCCAAGGCGCCGCCATCTTGCGCGATGAAGACATCCGCCGGGCTGTTTTCGCCTTCGGTGAGAATCTGGTTGGCTACGGCGCTGGTCCCGCCATAGAGGATTTCAGTTTCTATGCCGGTATCTTCGGTGAACTGCGCCAGAATGGGACCGATTAGACTTTCGTTTCGGCCTGAATATACCGTCAGGACATCGTCGCCTAGCGCCGGGGCGACGACAAAACAGCAGAGCGCTGCGGCGAGCAAAAGTGAAGCGAGACGTTGTATGGACATACTGCAAACTCCTTGCGTTTGATGCGAATCCCGTATAGGATTCGCTTAGATACGAGGGTCAATCGGGCTGGAGAACGGTAGTCGAATCGCTTCTCCCGCCGGTTGACCTTTTCGTTTTATCAGAGAAGCAGAGCGCCTGTCCACGCTAGTGGTAAATTCCACTTTTCCCGCCAAGACGACAACGGGTTTGTTGCCTGTTTGCCATGGCTTTAATCGTTGGCGACGCAATGGTTGCAAGCGGTTAATTTTCGCGGTCTCCATGATGCGCCCTGTGGCCGGCGCCTTCCAAAGCTGACTTGCGCCGTCTGCGCAGCCCGGTCTCGCCCGGCGATGGGAGACATGGGCTCAACCTAGACATTGCGCGCTTCTGGCAATAAAGTTAGGTGCGACTGCTTGGTATTCTTGGTGCGGGGTGGCGTAAATGTCCAATTGGTGGGGATCGCGCAAGAATGTCTCGTCTCGCCTGATTTGGGAGGTCGAGGCGATGAAAGCCACCTTTGGCAACACTTTTGAGTTGGTCGTGCCCCCGTTCGGCGGTTTGCTTTATTGGCAAGGCACGATTGAAATCAACATGAGCATACTGGATTCGCCATATCACAGCTTGAAATTGGTCTATCCAAAGGAATATCCCAATCGACCGGCGGAGGCTTATTGCGTCAAGCCGCGGATTTACAGCGAAAAACATCAATATGAAGACGGACAGCTTTGCCTCTTCAACCCCAAAGATGGCGAACAATATGGCTGGAACCCGTCCAAGTCGACGGCGGTCACTGTTGGCGGCTGGGCGATCCAATGGCTTTACGCCTATTACACCTGGCGTTCCACTGGCAAATGGCCCGGCATCGAGGAGCGCATCAAGGCGAGCACGCCGCTTCCGCGCCGACGGAGGCGCTAAGCCATGCGAACGATTGATGAGCCCGAATTCCTCAAGCTCATGCAGATGGAGTTCGATCACATCAGAAAGCGCTTGCGAGGGATGGCGATGATTTCACGCGGAATTGTGCCCAACGTGGTCTTGTCGCGTCGAGCAGTTGAACGAATGCTCTCCGCCGCGAACCAATTTATGGCGGATGAAACCGGCGAGGCCATGGTTGGTTTTGTCGTTGAAGACGATACGCCGGAAGGGCTGCCTACGATCTATGTGCTCGATACGATATCGCCAGACGAAACCGCCATCCGCCGCTCGCACACCTTCCAGCAAGGCGATGCGCAGCAAGACGAGATCATTTGGTGGCTGCAAGAGAATTGGCATTTCCATCGCGAACGACACCGGGGAACGAATGACTTGCCCGCCCGCTTTGATGTGCCGCTGCGCTACCTTGGCGACTGGCACAAGCAGCCCGGCTCCATGATACAGCCCAGCCACGGCGACCACATGACGGCGCTGTCCTGGCTTGACGACGAAGAATCGGGAATGGATTTCTTGTTGGTGCCCATCGTCACCGTGGGGCACTTGCCGAATATCGGCGAGACCGATCTCTCGGTCAACTACATCAATGTGCCTATGGAAAATGGCCAGGTCATGCGCGTTGACTGGTGGTATGTGCATCGGGACGTGCGCGTGTTCCAGCCCATACATCCGAAAGTTGTGCCGGATGACCAACTGCCCCAGATGATGAAATACAGTTGGCACGTGGTGGATCCCGATCGGCTCTATATCGAAACCGCCGCGTTGGAGAGCGATGGTCTTTTGGTGCGGCGGCTGCTCTACGAATGCGATGGCGAAGTGCCGCTTGAGTATTGTTTCTACACGATCAGGCAGGGCAGCTCATTCTTCTTGCTTTTTGTCACGCAGCATGATTATCCGCAAAGCCCGCCACGAGCCTACAAGGCGCCGTACATTGACGACCTGGACTTGATGGATCCCGTCGATACCTTTCACAAGCTTTGGGCGGTGCGCGAGCCCATTGAGGCCCCGCTCAATTGGCAATGGGCGGGGGACAAATACCTCTATCAATTCGTGATCGCCATTGAAGTCGATATGGGATTGCGCGCGCCGACATCGTTTACCATTCCGGTGCAGATTGAAGACGACAACGCCATGTATGATGGACGCGACGCGCGCCCTGGGGACAGCGTATCTGAGTTAGACCCGCAATCGTTGGCGGCTGGCAAACCGGATGACGACCAACGGGCGGCGGGAGAGTAGGCCGAGGCAGAGGCGCATATCAATGGGCAATCTCTGGGAACGCGTGGAAAGGCTGATTGGTCACGACAATCTCACCCTGCTTGCGGAAAAGAAAGTGGGCGTGGTGGGCTTGGGGTCGGGTGGCGGTTTCGTGGCGCTCAGCTTGGCGATGAGTGGCCTGAGGGATTTTGTGCTGGTGGACAATGACAAGCTAGAAAGCGGGAACGTCACGCGCCACGTGGCTGATCTCCGTTATGTGGGCGAGAACAAGGCGGCTGCTGTTGCCGATCTGATCCGGCAGCGCAACCCCGATGCTCGTATTGACGTTCGCGAGGGATCCATCGAGGATCACTGGGATTGCCTCGACGATCTTGACATTCTGGTCGCAGCGGTGGACAACGAACAAGTGAAGTACGCTATCAACGAGCAATGCTTAAAGAAGCGGGTCAGCGCCTCGTATGCCGGCGTCTATGAACGCGGCGAAGGCGGCGACCATGTCATCATCAAGCCCTTTGCCGGCCCCTGCTACGCGTGTTGGGCGGAAGCGACGCGCGAGGGCGTGAAGATTTCGCTGAATCCGGTAGGCGATCTGGATTATGGCATGATAGGCGAGATGGGAACGCTGGATGCCGAGCCCGGGCTATGGGTGAATGTCACCAAAGTTGCCGGCATACAGACGGATTTGGTCATCAACGAGCTGCTGCGCGGCACAAGCGCGCACGAAGAATTGCCAGCCAACACGCTGATCGTCGCCAACAGCACCCTGGACATCATAGAAGGGCAGGAGAGCGAACCGCATTCGGGTCTGTGGATCGAGATTGAGCGCGACCCGGATTGCCTCGTATGCGGCGAGCGATTGAAGCAGGGCGTCAGTCTGCTGACGCAGGACGAGGACGACACAATCTCGCTCGAGGATTTGGCCGCCTCCGGCTTAACTACCGACATTGTTTTTGGCGACGAGGACAACTAGCCCGCTTCAATCTCGCTGCGCCAGCGTTGCAGCAGCTCGACCAGCGTTTGACGATGAAGCAGGCGCTCGTTCAATCTAAAGGGCGCGTGATATAGCGCGCGCTCTCCCTCATCCGGCGGATGACCGTCGTCTTCGTAGTAAATCCTGAAACCGTTTTGAATGGCGACGCGGTAAACGCCCGGGTCATAAACGGGCGCGCGATAGGGCAGCGCTCGAGTGCCGATGCTGAGCATGATTTCGCCAGCGCGATAATGCGCCCAGACGCCCAGCAGATTTAATGTCTGATAACCATGATAACCCTTGCGGTGAAACCAAATGACCACACCCGACCAAGCCCGCCCGCGGACGGTCTGCGGTCCATAACAAAGGACGCGCTCAAAGTCGCGGCTCGTTAGTTCGGCGAGGGTATCGTAGGCATTCAGAAGGTCGAGGACATGGTCCTGCGGCGCGCGCGGTTTTTCTTGTTCCGGGCGGCTGCCGAAGGGGCGGCGGCTTTCGATTCGTTTCAGAATGGCTTCATAACGTTGATGCTTGTCTTGAGTCGGCATGATTTCACACGGGAGACCGCGAGCGCCGCCGCTAGCAATCGGCGAGGAAACCCAGAACCGCAGCCTGAAAAGCGGCCGGATGTTCCAGATTTGGCAGATGACCCGCGTCCGGCAAGACCAGCTTGGAGGCCGCGGGAAGTTGCTCGGTCATGTAATCGGCGGCCAGCCGCAGGTAGGGCAGGTCATTTTCGCCAATGACGATGAGCGCCGGCATCGACAGCTCGCGCAAACGTTCGGCGGCCGGTATCGCCGCGTCCTTTCGCGCATGCGTCCCCATGCCTTTGAGTTCATGCTCGGTAACTCGCTTGGCCATCGCCTTAGCCTTGCGCCGAGCGTCCCCATTAACATCTTGTCGCGAGCGCCCGTGACCGTCAAACCAGATCCGCATATCCAGCTCTGCGACGCCTTCCACATCGCCGGCTTCAAAGGTGGCTTCGGATTGAGCGATGAGTTCGTCGGGCCACTCAGCCTCCAATTCCAGCCCGGCGGGGCCGCTGCCGACAAGTATCAATTTGGACACCCGGTCCGGATGGGACAGGGCGAAGTCGATCGCCAAGCCGCCGCCCATTGAGCAGCCCATCAGGATGAGTGGCGGCGCTACATCCAGTTTGTTCAGCAGCGTTTCCAGGTCGTCTTGCAAATTAAACTCGCCTTCAACGGGGAGGCTTTTGCCATAGCCGCGCATATCGTAGCGCAAGACCCGATGGCTGCGCGCGAAGGCTTCGAATTCGCCGTCCCACATGCGGCAATCGGCGATGCCAGCGTGGATCATGACGATGGGCTTGCCGCTGCCGGCGAGTTCGAAGTAAAGGCGCGCGCCGTTGACATCGACGAAACCGGATTGATTTGGCGGCAAGTCCGCACTCCTATGTCGACGGGCGGAAATTCTATTAAACTTCGATTATAATTTCGCGCTTGAGTTTGCGCTGGGGTATGCCTCAGTCAACCGCCACCTTCGCCAGCTCGACGCCGTCGCGCAGCAGCTTTTCATACGATACGAAGCTATGACTCACGCGCATGCCCACGCGCTCGTACAGAGCCAGGGCGTTGGTCAGGCTTGCGCCGTCCACTTCGAGACAAACGGAGCGAATCCCCCGCTCCCAATAATCAGCGAAACTGCGTCTCAGCATGGCTGAAGCCAAACCGCGACGCCGATACGCGCGGCGCACGCCGACCATATCGATGTAGCCGACGCCGGGCCGGCGGTGATATTCGATAAGCGGCAGCACGCTGCCGGCGACTGTGCCCGTCGCTTCGTCCACCGCAAGCAGCACACGATCGGGATCAAAATACGGGCTGCCGTCAAACCAGTGACGAAACAGCTCCAAATCCTTGTCAAAGCTCTGTTCAATATGACCGTAGTGATCGGAAAAGGCGTCGCGCACGACATCGACCAGAACGGGCAGGTCTTCTACTCGGCGGTAGGGGCGCGTGACGAATCCAGCAGGCAGCTCAATCGACGCTGGGCTTTCGGTCATATCGATACGCATCTCATGCCAGACGCGCGCCGCTGAGAAACCGGCTGCTTGCAGCGCGCTTTCGTCTGGGCGCAGGCCCTGGTACGCGCCGCCCCAGAGGCTGACGCGCGCCTCCTGCGGGCATTGAGCAATCACCGCGGCGGCTTTGTCTTGCGCCCAGGACAGCAGCGCCGGGCGGATGCCGGGAGCGTCATGGGCGGGGTCCACCGCCCAGTTGAACCAGGGCCGCACCGGCGGTTCCTCCGTCGCGAACAAGACGGCGTATCCAAGCAATCGTCCATTGCGGCTGCAGACGCCGAGAGACGAGCTGCTCAGGTCGAAGCGCGGCTCGGTCCATTCGTTTCGCATATCCCGCGATCGGAAAAGCTCTTTGGCGCCAGCGCTGAAAGAAACGGCGGTGCTGATTTCAGCGCAGCGCTCGGCATCACTAAGCTTGAGCGGGCGGCGCAGGTATTCCGCGTCGGTCATCCTACTGTGTCCTCAAGCGGAAAAACTCGCAAAAAATATTGACTGAACGGGTATCCCTAATGCGACAGTCGTGGCGACAGCGGCAGTCTTGATCATTTGTTGGGCTGCCAGCGGCGGATTATAGGTGAGAAAAGTCTTGCTTAACAGTCTCGTCCTTTTACGGTATGATGACTGCGTTTTAACCGGGCGCGCGGAGCACGTCATTGATGAACAAGACGACAAAGACTTTTACCTACATCATCGGGATTGTGATGACAGTCGCCATGGTGGGCAGCCTGATTCTGCCGATGATTTCGAGCCAGGTGGGCTTGGGCGAAAATTACCAGGAGACAACGCAGCCGACGCCCTTCCCCGAGCCGACTATGCCGCCGCCGCCCGATACTGCTTCTATCGACTTTGACAGCCGCTACCTGCATCGCTCTGGCCTGTTTACGATTGGCGCGCCAACCGGCTGGAGCCCGGCGACGGACAGCAATACAGCTGATGAGCTGCGCGCTGGCTTGAACAACAGCGAAGCACAGAGCGTTGTGGAGTTGCGCATCAGCAAAAACAGCGAAGGCTTATCGGATGCGAATGCGCTGAGCGACTTTCTCGATGCCGCATGGCTCGGCTCCAGTTGGAGCGGCTATACCGGCTGGGACGAGACGAGCCGCAAGATCATCGGCGACGCTTTAGTGCAGATCGACTTCAACCTGCGGCGCGGACGTTCCAATCTTATCGCCCGTCAGGAATCCTGGATTGAAGCTGGGGACATTTACAGCGCGCGCGTTGTCACTGCCGAGAATGCGTCGCAGGAGCTCAAGTTTCTGCTGCGCGGCCTCGCGGATAGTGTGGAGCTTGTCAGCGACTATGCCGCGGCGCCCTACGACTGGGATGCTTATTTCGATAATCTGGACAAACACATGGTGCGCTTTCCGTCGAATTGGGCGGTGACCGATGCCGCCGAGGGATTGCCCGCGACCATTCAAGGCGATTCGATATCCCTGGTTGTCAGCACCTTGGATGTTGCGCTCGCGAGCGAAGACGATGCGAAGGACTGGGCTGAAGACTGGCGCGCGGACGTGGAAGCGCGCAGCGTGGCAGCAGTCGAAGTGGCGGGCGCGCCCGGCTACAAAGTCTCATACCGGCTCAAGACGCCGGATGGGGCGGTGGAAAGCGGCGCCATGATCATGCTGCACGGAACGGACAATCGACTGCACGTCGCCAATATCAGGATGCTCGATCTGGATGATGATTTGCTGGCGGCGGACCCGGCTGAATATCCTTGGCTGGCAGTCCTGGATAGCTTTCGCCTGCTGCCGAATCTTGAGGTGAGCGTCAAATAGCATAATGCTGGCGAGCCGTTAGTCCTGGTGGAATACCAGATAGGCTTAGGCCTCTCCGGGCAATAGCGATGCCGAAGCTAAGAGAAATCCGCCCCAACTTGTGGATATACGAAATTGCGGCGCCGTCCTTTGTGGCGCGCGCAGTGGTTGTCAAGGGCGGGGAGCGCGCGGTGGTCTGGGACACGATGTCCCTGCCGAGCGAGGCTGCGCCCCTGGCTGAGGCAATTGCCGGGATGCCCTATTATGCGGTTTACAGCCACGGAGACTGGGATCATGCCTGGGGGACATCAGGCTTGGGCTTTGGTCGCTTGGGCGTCATCGCGCACGAGGAATGCCGGCGCCGCTTTGGCGATGACCTGCCGCGCCAGCTGCAGCGGCTGCAAATAGCGGAAGCGGGCAAATGGGAAAGCGTGCGCCTGATACCGCCGAATATTACCTTCACCTCTCGCATGCGCCTCGACTTGGGCGGCCTTACGCTGGATCTGCATTACGTCCCCGGGCATACGATAGACAGCATTGTCGGCTGGATACCGGAGTGGGGTGTATTGCTCGGCGGCGACGCGATCGAAACGCCGCTTCCCGTCGTGAATAGCGCTCATCTTCTCGCTGGCTGGCTGGGCGCCTTGCAATCGTGGCGGAATCTGGAAAGCCTGGAACGCTCAATCGCATCGCATGGCAGCATGGATGGGCGCGAAAGCCTCGACCAAACTGTCGACTATCTCCAAGCTTTGTCCGGCGATCGCCAATTCAAGCTGCCGCGAAAGCTCAAAGACTTCTACCGCGAAACGCACCAGAAGAACCTGATTGTGGTTGACGGCGGGCTCTCGCTGCATGAATGATGTCTTGCCCGATGTGCTGGATCGAGACCTCATTCTGCTATTCTGCGGTACAGCCGCCAGCGCAATCTCAGCCCGCGCCGGCGCCTACTACGCCAACCCAAGCAATGCATTCTGGTCGACGCTGCACATCATTGGCATGACGCCGCGCCGCATGAAGCCGCAAGATTTTCGGCAATTGCGCGATTTGAGAATTGGCTTGACAGATTTGGCCAAGACCGCCTCCGGTTCGGATCAAAGTCTGCGCCGGCTTGATTTTCAGCCAGAGCGTCTGCAGAGCGCGATTTGCCGCTTCCAACCTCAGATTGTCGCATTCACAAGCAAAAGAGCCTGGCGTGCCTGGAAGGGACTAAGAGCCAGTGATGCCGTGTCTTACGGATGGCAAGAAGAAACAGTGGGAGCGACCGCCTGTTATGTGCTGCCGTCGCCTTCCGGCGCCGCGCGTGGATTCTGGGATCTGGCGCCCTGGCGCGCCTTGGGCGACGAGTATTTGCGTCGGTCTCAGGCGCTCTAAGGAAAATCTATGCGCGTCTACCGAAACAAAAAGCTGCTGGCTTCCGGCATCGAATTTGCGGCGCCGCGGCCTGGCGATGCCGGCTACGACTTGCATTCTGTTGAGCGCTATCGAGTCGCGCCGGGGCAGCGTGTCCTGGTTGAAACGGGCTTGCATCTTGAGATTCCCGCCGGATTTGTGGGGCTGGTAAAAGACCGGTCCAGCGTGGCGGCGGCCGGGTTGCGCACGCTCGCCGGCGTCATCGACAGCGCCTACCGCGGCGAGTTAAAGATCCTCCTGGTTAATCTGGCGGAGGAAATGCGGGACATTCGCATCGGGCAGAAAATCGCGCAGCTTGTCATCGTCCCGGTTTACCATGCGCCGATCGACTTCGTGGCATCCCAGGAAGAATTATCCAGCACGGAACGCGGCGCCGATGGATTCGGTTCAACCGGCGAGTGAGGCGGACCGCGCCTTATTGCGAGGCTTGTGACAGCCAGGCGCGCAGCGAGCCGGCGCCGTCGTCCGTCAGCGCCTGGCCCGTGATCGACTGCCCCGCATCGGAACACAGGAAGAGCGCCGCGCCGACAACATCGACTGATGGCTCTGCTTGCATATTGGCGGCGATGCAATTGACGCGGATCTTGTGCTGCGCCAATTCGCGCGCCGCTTGCCGCGTCATGCCCATTAGGCCCGCGCCAGCGGTTATATAGCCGATCCCCGCTGGCAAAGTCGACTCCAGTGGCGCCAGATTGATGATGCTGCCGCCGCCTTCGTCCGCCATCACTCGCGCGACCAGCTGCGCGCAGAAGAACGCGCCAGTGATATTGACCTCGATTTGCCGCCGCCAATTCCATTCGTCGACATCCAGCATCGGCTCGGGATGAAAGATGCAAGCGGCATTGACGAGGATATCCAGGCGGCTGAAGGCGTCGCGCGTCCGCTCGATCATGTTCGCCGCTTGAAAACGATTGGAGATATCGCTGTGCAGCGCGATAGCGGCGCCGCCGCCCGCGAGGATTGCGTCTGCGACTTTGTCCGCGCGCTCGATGTTGAGGTCGCTGACCGCTACTGACGTGCCACTCGTCCCGAGCGCAAGCGCAATCGATCGTCCAATGCCCGCGCCGCCGCCGGCAACCAGCGCCGCGCGACCGGCAAGGTCAACTTCTAAATCTGACACGGTTAATAAAGTATGCTGTAGGGGCGTTTCGCTGAAACGCCCTCGTTACCGTCTGCAAGGATGCGGGCGTCTCGGCGAGACGCCCCTACAAGGCTTGTTCCGTATTGTATTGTTCGCCTCCGTCGCACAGCCCTCTGCGCCCTCTGTGTTGCCTCGTTTCCTCTGTGATAAAGCCTTACAATTCAGCTCACTTTCGCGCCTTTCGCAGTGTACCGACAAGTAGCGGACAAGCCTTGTAGAGAGCGATACAACCCGTCTAAAAGGGTATGTCATCGACCGATGCGGGCGAATCCGGGTAGTTCGACGCGCGATCGTCGCGCCGCTGCCTCTGCTGCCCGCCGCCGCCTCGCTGCCCGCCGCCACTCCAGCCGCCGCCTTGATCGCCATCGCTATCGCCCCGCTGCCCTAGAAAGCGCACATCGCGGGCGTTCAAGTCCAGTGACGCCGCCGCTTCGCCGTTGTTATTGATGTAGCCACGCGCGGATACGTTGCCCGTCACCATTACCTGGCGTCCGCGCGACAGATATTGATTGCAGGTCTCGCCTAGCGGACCCCATGCCGCCACTCGATACCAGGTGGTCCTCTCGCGTTGTTCGCCTGATTGACGGTCGCGCCAACGCTCGCTCACGGCAACGCTAAAGTTGCACACAGCCTGTCCACTCTGCAAGTATCGAAGTTCCGGATCGCCACCGAGATTGCCCACAACAATTGTTTGATGCCAGGTCATTTTGATCAGCTCCTGAATTTAGTCTAACTAGAATTCATGTCCGATAGTTTTTCAGCCAGAACACGGCGGACGACAGCCGGATCGCCTTTGCCGCGCAGTGCGCCCATGATCTTGCCGAATAGCGCGTTTAGCACTTTCTTGTTGCCCGCAAGATAGCGCTGCAGCAAATCGTCATTCTCCGCCAGCACCTTGTCTACGGAAGCCTCGATAGCAGTCGGGTCGGAGATTTGCGCCAAGCCCTGCTGGTCAACGATGGCGCGCGCCGCTTCTCCCGCCGACCACATAATGGGCAGCACCTTCTTGCGCGCCGTGCTCTGGTTGATAGTTCCTTGCTGCACCATGTTCAACAAGCTGGCGAAGTTAGGCGCTGATACCGGTATGCTGTCTATCATTTCTCGTTGGATTTCGTTGGCGTTCATCATCCGGAACAGATCCGTCGTCAGCCAATTGGCGGCCAGCTTGGGATCAACGCCGGAAGCTACGACCTTCTGGAAGTAATCAGCCACGGCGCGCTCGGCTGTCAGCACACCTGCGTCATAGTGGCTGAGCCCTAGCTCATCGACGAAGCGCGCTCGCAGCGCATCGGGCAGAGCGGGCAGCTTGGCGGCGATGTCCGCGACCATCTCCCGGCTGATCTCGACAATCGGCAAGTCCGGTTCGGGGAAGTAGCGATACTCGTCGGCGCGTTCTTTATAGCGCTGCACCGTGATCTTTTGCGCCGCCTCGTCCCAGCCCAGCGTCGCCGGCTTGACCATGTCGCCGCTGCGATAAAGCTTGATTTGCCGCCCGACTTCGAAGTCGATGGCGCGGACCATATTGCGGATGCTATTAAGATTCTTGATCTCGGTGCGCTCTCTTAATCCGGCATCGCTCTTTCGCCGCACGCTGACGTTGGCTTCGAATCGCAGCAGGCCTTTGGACATATCGCCGCTGTTAACGCCGAGGTAACGCAAGATTGACCGCAGCTTGCGCGCATAGGCTTCGGCTTCTGCGGCGCTGCTGATGTCCGGCTCGGATACGATTTCCAAGAGCGGTACGCCAGCGCGATTGTAATCGACCAGGCTGCCGCCCATGATGTGCGAGAGCTTGCCGGTGTCTTCTTCCATGTGAGCGCGGCGAACGCGGATCCGCTTGCTTGAACCGTCTTCCAATTCGATATTGATATGCCCATTAACTGCCAGCGGCCGGTCATACTGGCTGATCTGGTAACCCTTTGGCAGGTCGGGATAGAAATAATTCTTGCGTGCGAATTGATTGATCGGCGGGATTTCGCAGTTGAGCGCCAAGCCAACCATGACGCCATATTCCATCGCCTTCTTGTTGATGACTGGCAGTGTGCCCGGCATGCCCAGAGACAGGGCGTCGACCGCCGAATTAGGGTCGGCTTCGACGCTGTCGACAACCGGACAGTTGCTGAACATCTTGCTCTCAGTTTCCATTTCGGCATGGACTTCCAAGCCGATTACCGTCTGCCAATCGCTCATGGCTTTTTTCCAGCGGGTCGCTCGAGATTCTGGACTAATCTGACACAAAATCCTTAATTTGAAAAGGTTTGAGCGTAGTATTGCGGTTGGCAATCGCGCTCCGCCCACGCGCTGAAAGAAGACGAAAACCGAGAACTGGCGCAGGCAACGCAAGCGAAGCCCCGGCGCAATGACCGGGGCTCGTTGTCCAGCTGCTGTAACGCGCGGCGCTCAAACGGCGATGGCGGATGCTTCCCTTCGCTGGACGGCGCAGCGCTTGATCAGGAACCGTTCCAGCCGGCGCAGCGCTTCAAAAATGTTCGCCTCGCTGGTGGCATAACTGGCGCGGACGAAACCGCGGCCGCTCTCGCCAAAGGCGCTTCCCGGTATCAGCGCGAGCCGTTCTTCCTGCAGCAGCGCTTCGCAGAAGGCTTCGTCGTCCATGCCCGTAATCTCAATGCTGGGGAAGGCGTAGAATGCGCCGCGCGGCTCAAAGCAGGTCAAGCCTAATTGATTGAATCCGTCAACGATCAGCTTGCGTCGCTGGTCATATTCCCGCCGCATCGATTCAACATCGCCTTCGCCGAAGCGAATCGCCTGCAGCGACGCGGCTTGCCCGGTGGTTGGCGCGGACATGATCAAGTATTGGTGAATCTTGTACATTGCTTCGGTGAATGGCGCAGGCGCGGTGACATAGCCGATGCGCCAGCCGGTCATCGCGTAAGACTTGCTCATGCCGCTCAAGATGATGCTGCGCTCAGCCATGTTGGGCAAGGTCGCAAAGTTGATATGGTCAGCGCCGTAGACGAGGCGCTCATAAATCTCATCTGAAATGACGACAAGATCGTGTTTAGCGGCGACGGCGGCAACTTGCAGCATGTGCTGGCGCGTCAACACTGCGCCGGTGGGGTTGTTGGGATAGCTGAGCAAGATCGCCTTGGCGCGCCTTGTGACGCGCGCTTCAAGTTCCGCGCCTGTCACCTGGAAGTCGTTGGCAGCCGAAGTCGGGACCATGACGGGCAGGCCGCCCGCTGTCTCCACCAAAGCGGCATTGGCGACGAAACAGGGTTCCACTACCAGCACCTCATCGCCCGGATCAAGCAAGACCTTCAGCGCCAAGAACAGCGCCTCGCTAACGCCGACCGTCACCAAGACTTCGTTTTCGGGCGCATAACGCAGACCGTAGCGCTCTTCGATTTTTGCCGCGATCGCCGCGCGCAATTCGATAGCGCCGGCATTTGAGGTATAACCGGTCTCGCCGTCTCGGAGGCTTCGCAAGCCCTCATCCACAATATGCGCGGGCGTTACAAAGTCTGGCTCGCCGATGCCGAGCGTCACCACATCGCGCATCGTGGCGGCGATATCAAAGTAACGCCGGATGCCGGATGGGCGCAGGTCTTGCACGCTTCTGGAGAGGTAGCGACTCATCAATGCTGTCCTTTTGTTATGTCAGCCATAATCTTTTATCACAGGTTCTCAGGCAATTCATCACACAGCACTGTTCAATTGCGCTTAGCGTTTTACTACATTGTGTAGGATGTTTCGTGGGCGAAGCGCTATTCACAGTGAATTATTAGCCCAAAATGTAGGACATGCCGGGTTATCTCAGCGAGCGCGGATCTTGACTGGTCTCAATCCGCTATAATCGGCGCATGGCTTTTGATGGTAAGGAGAGAATATGAAACTGCCGGCGCTGACCGCTTGGGACGGGACGCGCGATGCCTTGCATCAAGTCTCGCTGGTCGCAGGCGCGATCCGCGTCGCCTGCTCAGAGCCATTGCCGAATGATCTTCAATTCAGCCTTGAGTTGACCGCGGGCGGTTTGTCGACTTCGGAGCTGCGCTGCGGCGGCGCCCTGCATATCGACTTTGAGGCGCTGCAGTTGACCTGCCGTCGTGGTAGTTGCGATGTCTTCAGCCTTAATATCCTCGGTCATTCCCAGATATCGCTGATGCGCCAATTGCTGGCGGCGCTTGCGGATTTCGGCTGCGAAGTTCAACCGTCGATGAAACACATCACGAGCGACTCGCAATTTGACATTGACCGCGAGTTGGCGGGCGCCTATTGGAAGACGCTGAACGCAATGTTCGCGGCTTTGGAGAGATTCCGCGCGACGCTTGGCGGGGGCACGACGCCGCTTGTACTTTGGCCGCATCATTTTGATCTGGCTTTCATCTGGTTTGCGACTGAGGGCAGGGACGAACAGAGCGACCCGCAAATTGCCTACGGGTTCGCGCCAAACAGCCCGGGCTTGGCGCGACCCTATGTTTACGCCTACGCTTGGTCAGAGCCGACCGGGTATCTGAATCTGCCCTTGGGCTTTCCCGCGCGGGCGATTACCGAGGAGTACACCGGCTTATACAGCGACTACGACAAGCTGCGTGAGATCGAGCCCTTTGAGGCTGCGGTCGAGGCGATGTTGACAAATTATCATCAGCTTGCGGCGGCGAAATTGCGCTAGCGAGCCGAAGTCCTGCGGGCGCGGCCCGGGCGCGCAACGACGAATCGTCCGTTCTCGCGTAGGAACAGGCAAAAGGCGTCGGCGAAAGCGGAGTGGCGCGCCTTACGCTGTATCAGATGAAGCGGCTAGCCGACAGCTTCGGAAAAGAACTTGGCAAAGCCCGCGTCTATGGTCTAAACTATGATAATGTAGTGGCATGCGCAGGAAGTACCATGATCGCGCCGTGTTAGTTGCTTTACTGCGTTAACACAGAGGGTAGAAATGAGCGACGAGAGCAGAAGTCCAAACGACAACCTGAATGATTCGCCGAACGAATCGTCGGCCGATGACATGGGCGACCGGCTGGAGCGGCTGGGTGGCGAACCGGCGCCGGCGATCACGCCGGAAGAGTTCGAGCGCTTGCAAAAGGCGGGGCAAGTCCACATTGACTCGCGCGGACGTGTGCGGACGGCGCGGCGCAGTGGCGCGGAAGCCGGCGTATCACTGCGCAAGCGGCGGGCTTGGTATGGACGAGCCTGACCCGGCACTGCTTCATCGCCTGGAGGCCTGGCATCGTCATTCGCAGTTGTTCTCCGAATCCGCTAGCGCAGTCTGTCCCCGCTCCACGCGGATTGTGGCGGGGCTATAGCGTCCCTTGCCTTTATGCTTGCCAGCGCTGGGGGCCCGGCAGCGGTTTGCGACGCCGATTGAACAAGCGGGCATGCCCCGAAGCCTAGACAGTCTAGCGCTAAGATGGCTCCATTGATTACGCTGGATCATGTGCGTCGCGCGCTGGCGCTGACGGAATTTGATTCGACGACGGCTTTGCGGCGGATGGCGCCGGCGCCGCGCGGCTGGCAAAAGCGCGACTGCCCGCCACAGGCTGCGGCGGTTATGATTCTGATTTATCCCGCCGAGATTGGCCTGCTCGAAACCGTTCTGACTCTTCGCGCCAGCGGGCTGCGCGGGCACAGCGGTCAAGTCAGCTTTCCCGGCGGCCGCCAAGAGCCACAGGACGAGGACTTAAGAGCGACAGCCCGACGCGAAACCTGTGAGGAAATCGGCATCGGCGGCGAGCGGCTATCCATCTTGGGGCAGCTTCCGCAGTTTTACATCCCGGCGTCTCATCATTCGGTTTGCCCAGTAGTTGGGCAATATAGGGGTCAGCCGGTGTTTCGGCATAATCCAGCGGAAGTGGCGGCGGTTTTCAGTTTAGCGTTGGAAGATCTTCTGAAGCCGCGTTTCAAGTTCGCAGAGACGCGTCGCATAAGCGGCGTTGACGTGCGTGTGCCCTATTACGATGTACAGGGACACAAGGTCTGGGGCGCGACTGCCATGCTGCTAAGCGAGTTGGAGGAGCGCTTGCGCCAGGCATTGCCGCAGGCTGCCTTGCTCGCGCTCTCATAATCCGGCGATGGCGCCGCAACCCGGCTACGGCGGCGGGCGTTTATAGCATTGGGGGCGCTCGCGCGGCAACTTGTACACATCTTTTTTGCTTGATATGCTTACAGCATCTGGAATCGCGGGCTTAAGCTGATGTCGCGTCAGCCGCCCGTCAGCAAATGCGCATGGACACCATTTTAACAGGCATTCCCATATTGGCAGTTAGCCCAGCCGGCGGCGGCGCCGGTGAATGGGGCGCGCTCCTCACCTACATCATTATGGCGCTGGGCATCTCTTTCCTCTGTTCCATTTGGGAAGCGGCGATGCTTTCTACGCCGGTCTCTCATATCGAATTGCTCGTGCAAGAGGGCCGGCAAGCGGGCTTCATCATGCAGGGGCTGCGCCAGAATGTCGAGCACCCAATCTCGGCAATTCTGACGCTGAATACCATCGCGCATACGGTGGGCGCGGCCGGCGCCGGCGCTGAAGCGACCGCCATCTTTGGCAGCCAGTTTCAGGGTATCATCTTCGCCATTCTGACCCTGCTGATACTGGTGTTTTCCGAGATAATCCCCAAGACGCTTGGCGCCGTTTACGCCAAACCGCTCACGCCATTCACCGCGCACTCGCTGCGCATCCTGCTTTTGCTTTTCAAACCGGCTGTCTTCGCCTTTGACTTCTTCACCCGGGCGATGCGGCCGAGCGAAGAGCCGCCGACGGTGACGCGATCAGAATTGCAAGTGATGGCGCGCATCAGCGCCGAAGAAGGCGGCATTCAAGAGCGCGAAAATCGTGTTGTCGCCAATCTGCTGCAACTCGCCGAAGTTCAGGTTGAGACGATTATGACGCCGCGCACGGTGGTGTTGATGTTCCAGGAAGCGCAGACGGTTGCCGATATCATGCGAAGCTATACCTTTCTGCCTTTCTCGCGCATTCCCCTTTATGGCGACTCGGCTGATGATGTTAAGGGCTACGCGCTGCGCCATGAGATTTACCGGCGGGCGGCCGCCGATGAACATGAGGTGAAAATGCGGGACATCGCGCGGCCGCTGGAGGTTGTGCCGGAGACCAATTCAGTGGCGCAAGTGCTGGATGAATTCATCGCCAAGCAGGATCATATCTTTCTCGTCATCGATGAATATGGCGGGACGGCTGGCTTGATCACGCTTGAGGATACGGTGGAGACCTTGCTCGGCATCGAAATCCTCGATGAATCCGACCGCGTCGCCGATCTGCAGGAGCTGGCGCGCCGCCGCTATCAGAGCCAGGTCGATCTGCTGGCTGAGTTGGATCGGAGACAAGACGCCGCCGCTGGCCCGGATGAGCCACCCGCGCCAGGCGCATCCCCATGAGGGAGCTCTGTCTTCCGCTGCCGGCTTTTGCATACCGCTTTGACTTGCTGCTGGAATTCGTCAAGCGCATCACTTATCCGGCGCGCCTCGTCGTCCAGGGCGACACCCTGTGGCGCTTCACCGGCGGACAACTGCTCTCTTATCGGCAGGCTGGCGCTGGCATCGTCATCCGGGGCGAGGCGCTTAACGCGGCGAAAGCCGAGCGAGCCGAGCGCATTTCCCGGCATTGTCTTGGGCTGGATCGTGATCTGACGCCGTTTTACCGCTATGCCGCAGGCGATCCAATGCTTTGGCGCGTGGTGGAACCGCTGGCGGGTTTGCCGCTGTTTTGCGCCGAGACCGTCTTCGAAGCGCTAATCACGCTGATCATTGAGCAGCATATCACCTGGAAGAATGCCCTGCGTTACCAGCGAACGCTGATGAGCATGTTCGACCGCGGCGCTAATCTTCGGCGGGCGATCGTCTACCAATTTCCCTCGCCGCAGCAATTGGCGGGCGCGTCACAGGCCGATCTGAAGGCGCTCAAGATCACCAATCGCCGAATCGGCATTATTATCGAAATCGCGCAGGCGGCCGCCGACGGCGCTCTCGACCTGGAATCCATCCGGCGCTTGAAGGCGAAGGCGGCATACGATCGGCTGATGGCGCTGAAAGGCGTCGGACATTGGACTGCGAACAATGTTATTGGGCGGGCGCTGGGGCAGTATCCCTACGTCAGCGAGAATGATGTCGCGCTGCAAGCCGCCGTTCAACATTACTTCCACGCTGGAGCGGGTCGGAAAAGCCCTGACCTGGTCAGGAATACGCTAGATCGCTATGGCAATTACGCCGGGCTGGCCGGGCATTTCACGCTGCTGCGCTGGGTGTTGGATCGCTATCCGCCGGTTTCGCCCTAAGAGCAGCTATGCGGACAGTTCGTCGTAGCGCAGTCCCTGGCTGAGCGATTGCAGCACCCTGTCTTCGCCCTCCAGCGTGAGCGAGGCTGCGGCGACGCCGAGCCGCATCGCCTCATCAATTGGCACATCGTTGAGGATGCCGAATATCACCGCCCCGGAAAAGGCGTGGATGCGACCATATTGAGCGCTCCTGGCTGAAGCCGGCCGCCGGGCCTCGCGCAAAATTCCAGCGCGGCTGAGCCAACACCAAGACTTAATCGCCGTCTAAATTTGCCCTCTATGCGATCCGCTAGCCGGCGGAACTTGGGGCGCTGGAGTCATCCGCCCGATCGGCTTCCGGCGGCGGCAGGGTTGGCTGCGCATTGGGAATCGCCGTATTCCGGGGCGGGGCGGCCGGCGGATCCGCGCCGAGGCTCGCCGGATTCAAGTCTGAGGCGCCGATCACCTCTTCATTCGGCGGGTCCTCGACGCAGCGGAAACCGATCCAGCGGAGGAACTCGTCGGGCCGCGCCGACTGACGATGAACGGTGCGGCTAAAGAAGGGCAAGCCGTCCCAGGAGCCGCCGCGCAGCACCTTTTGCTGCCCAATGATGGGACCGGTCGGGTTTACCGCGCTGCCCCGGCGCGCCTGTTCTTCGTAGTGGCGCTCGCTGTAATAATCGCTGACCCATTCGGCGACATTGCCCGCCATGTCGTAGACGCCATAAATGCTGGCGCCGAGGGGGAGGCTGCCGACTTGAAGCGAACCGGGCGGCGCGTCCCGCGGCAGGCGCGTCTTGGCTAGGGCGTTATCCCAGGTATTGCCCCAGGGATAAATGCGCCCGTCGTCGGCGCGAGCGGCGCGCTCCCATTCGGCTTCGCTGGGCAAACGTCGTCCCACGGCCTCGCAATACTCCCGGGCGCCATACCAGGTTACACCGTAAACCGGATGCTGCGATAAACCAGCGCCAATCGTGTAGGCCGCGCCATCAAAGACGATTGGGGCGTCGCGGCTTTCGTTTTGCGTTTGGATGCAAGGGAAACCGGCGCAGCGGTTCACATGCGCGTCGGGTCCGCGGATATTGAGAAAAGCCACGTATTGTTCAAAGGTAACTTCAGTCGTTTCCATAAGAAAGGCGTCAACGGCAACCTGATGCGCCGGGAATGAATCTTGCGCGTAGCTCGCTTCACAGACGCCGGCATCGCGGGTGATGCACTGGCGCACCGCTTCAGTGACTTCGCCCGGGGTCGTGCCCATGACGAAGGCGCCGCCCGGAATCGTAACCGTCAGGCTGCGAACGACTTTCAACAGTTCCGGAATCTCGCTGGTGGGCGCTTGCGTCGGCGGCGGGATATCTGTTGGGGCATCGGTCGGTATCGGCGTCGCCTGCACCGGCACCGAGACCAACTCGCTGGTGGCGGCTGGCGTCGGCGTCGACTGCGCTGCCGCTCCCGCGCCAGCAGCGGAAGGGACTTCAGGGGTCGCGGTGACGATGATGTATTGCGCCAGCGGCGAAGGCCTGGGCTGGCTGGGGTCCTCTGTCGCGGTCATGACCACGTGGACTACGGTGGTCACGACTGTCGGTTCCGCCGTCGGCAAAAAATAGGCAGGAAGCGTCCCTTCAAACATGACCGCAAGCATGACGCCAAGACCGCAGAACAAGCCCGGAACAAAGCCGATCAGCGCCCATTGCCAAGCGGCGCTGCGCTGGCGCCTGCCGCCGATAGGTCTATATGACATTCAGATTCTCCTTCGCGTCGATGCGCGGCGCCCAGGATGGCAAGTGAATCGTCCAGCAACTCGCCACAATACTAGCGTAAAGCACAATGCATCGTTCTGCAATTGTAGTTGAGGACGCCTCGCCAAGCGCCCGGCGGAATCCCTGCATGATGCCCGTTCGTACTGTGCCGCTCGCTTCGCTTGACAGGCGATAGCCAAGGGATTAGGCTTGTTTGAAAGTGCGCGGACGCTGCCAAGCGACCGTAAGGATTCTTCACCTTGACCGGAGTCAGCGTCAGACCCTTAAACAGGCCGGCGACCGATGTCGACGGATTGCGCCCGGTGAACATGCGCAGCGACCTGAGGCCGCTTGCGGATCTGATCGAATTGGTCTTTGCCGATTCCATGGACCAGAGCGGCAGATCCGCCATCCGCGAAATGCGCTTTCTTAGCCACTTTGGTTATGGTCTCAAGCTCATTGCTCGCCTGAATGATTTGGCAATGGGCATCAGTCTGGGCTTCGTCTACGTCATCAATGGGGAGCTGGTTGGCAATGTCTCGCTGTATCCGGCGGGATACCCAAAGGAAATGGGTGAAACCTGGATCCTGGCGAATGTCGCAGTTCATCCCGATTATCGGCGGCGCGGCATCGCCCAGCGCTTGGTCGAAGCGAGCGTCAACATGATCCGGCGGCGAGCGGGCGCGCGCCTCATCCTGCAAGTGAGCAGCGAGAATGAGGCGGCGCAGCGACTTTACGAGCGGCAGGGCTTCATCTATGAACGCGCCTGGCGGCTATGGCGGCGCAGCGGGTTCGTTCGCTCTTCGGGCCCGGCCGCGCCCGCTATGCCGGTCGCCCATTTGCGCGGAAGGGAGTGGGTAAAGGAGCTTGCATTGGCGCAAGAAGCGCGGCCCAACGCGCGTGGCGGCATCGGCTGGCTGAAGCCGGTTCATCGATCGCAATTCCACTCGCCAGCTTGGAAGCGCTTGCTGCGACAGATCTCGATGAGCGGCCTGGAACGGCTGGTTATTCGCGATGAATCCGGGGGAGAACTCTTGGCTTCATGCTGGCTGGAATACGCGATGAGCGTCAGCGGCGTTCGTGGCTGGCTCTTTGCCTCGCCTCAAATTGATAATGGGCTTTATGCCGCCGCGATGCTCGATTACGTCATAAGCCGCTTTGAGCGATCGACGATCCACTTCGAGCATCCGCGTGACGATGACAGCGCGAACGACTTGTTCAAGTATCATGAATTCAAGCTTAGTCGTGAACTCTGGCACATGCGTCTGGATCTATAGCCGGGCAACGGCGGCAGAGCGCGCCTGGTTATCGCTGGTCTGGGCCTTCCCCGCGAAGGCGCTGTGGTCGGCGGCGGCTTTCCGGATTTGTGATGGAAAGGCGGGTGGCCGGCTGCGCAATTGGCGCCTTGAGAATTTTGCGCGGCAGCCGCGGCGGGCGGTTTCGGTCGGGGCAATTGGCTGAGCGAACTGCGCCATCGTCAGGGAGGCGCGGCTCTCCATCTGTCGTGACCGCGTTCGAGCTTCGTCCGCCTGCGGCTGTCTGTTGCCGCGGTCCTTCCCCGTCATTCATGGTATCCAGATACTCGCCCAGGATCTGCCGTTGCTGCATGGCGTCGTATTTCGCGCGGCGCTCGGCTTTATTGTGTTGACGGCGGGAGATTTCTTGCTGTATTTCCTGCGGGTTGGATACGCGATGAAACATCTTTGGTTCGTCCGCGCCTACAAGCGACATGCGCACATCGCCGTATCTCATCAGCGCCGCTAATATGCCGCGCGTCACCGACTCCACATTGTCAATACGCTCGACCAGAATTTGGTCGCGCACGCTTTGCAGAAAGAAGGGACGTTTGCGCACCAGCGTAATCGTATCTTCCGAGATGATGTACAGGTCGTTGCGCCAGTCCCAATCCATCCAATAGTAAGCCAGGCAGCCCACAAGCAAGGCGACGAAAGCGACGGGCATGGCAATCAGCCGCAAGTCTGGCCCAATGAGCGCCGCGCTGAGCGCAAGCGCCGCGAGCGCGACAAGGATAATCGCTAGCGGCACGAAAGTATGCCGCGCCCAGACGCTCACGTGTTTGCGATAGACGATGTCGCCATTGCTCATCTCGATTCGCGAGCTGAGATAACCGTTGGTGCCGCGAATCGGCTCTGGCTCTTTGTCGCTCTCAGCGGCGCTTGATGTGATGTCCTCGTCATCAGTCTCGCTGGCCATCCAGCGCTGCAATTCCGCGCGCACGATTTTGTGATGCCGCTGCGCCCTGCGGCTCTCAAAATAGCCGCGGTCTTCAATAATGAGCTTTTGAAACTGCTCTGGATTCGGCATGAAATCCAGTTCAAGGTTGCCCTGCGCGCCGGCGGTTTTGACGATAACCTTGCCATAGCGGAACAGCCGCGCGAAGGGATCATAAGAGGGGAACTCGAAATTGATCTCGTGCACGCTCTCCAAGCCGACCTGCGTCACCTGTCGATACAAAGTCAAGATTGTTCGGTTGATGCGGATGATGCGCTGGTCGGTAACGATCACCGAGTCATTGCGCCATTCCAGATAGAAGTATACAAAAGCCAAGCCCGGCAGGACGAGCGACAGCGCCAACAGCGCGAGCGACAGCACTGCGCCCTCAAGCAGAATGGCGCCGGCCCACATGCCGAGCATCAAGAGCAAGGGCAGCCAGGCGCTGCGCAAGAAGGACCACCAGTGACGGTGAGTTTGGAGCAGGATCTCTTCATCATCGCGCTGCTCGGCGAATTGAGGGCTGATTCGCGCTTGCTCGCGACCGCCGCTCAGCCCAAAGACAGCGCCCAGTTCGGGCTGCTCCTCAAGGATGCGCGTAAAGGCGGCTCTTGTTAGTTTGAGCGCGGTGACGGGCTGCGCCGCGCGCAAGGTGGCGGTTTGGACGGCTTCGGCGAAAAGCGCTTCCTGATTGACGCTTTGGCCAGCCGCGATGGTTGATAATGGGGTCTGGCTGCCATCCTCGCCGGTACGGAAAAGCGCAGCTTCGCCAGAAGCGATGATGATCATGCCGTCTGCAGCGCTGCCTTGCGCGAAGATTTCTTCGCCGGCGCGATAAGCTCGCCTCTCCAAAGCGCGATTGATGTATTCGCGCTGTGAAGCGCTAAGCTGCGCGAATAAGGGTATGCTTTCCAGCCCGAATCTTGCTTGCATGTCCTGCGATCTCTGTCATCCGCTTCTTTAGTCGAGTATAGCATTATCGGCGAATTCTTACTTATCCTGATGACTCGGCGAAAGTCCCGTCTGTGCTTGCGTATGCCGGTCGGTGAACAGTGGGGCAGTGTATCCATTTCGGTTGAATTTAGAAATCATCATCATTCAAGCATCTGTAGGGGCGAGCCTTGGCTCGCCCACTTGATAATCTCCGGCGGGCGATTCACAGAATCGCCCCTACAATTTTCGCTAAAGGATGATGTCGAC
>JAJEGA010000059.1 GCA_022820125.1 Anaerolineae bacterium
AAAACTGGCATCCCCTGCGATGAGCAAACCTAAACTGAAATTTAACCACCGAGGACACCGAGAGCGCCGAGAAATGCGATTGATTAGAGATTTCGCGGCATTTTGTCGCAAAATTTTTGGATGGGAAGGAAGTTTGTCGACTAGGTAGAGGCATGCCTGCCTAATTCAAACAGTGGATTTAGGGGAGCCAGCAAAAGAACCTAAACTCTGTGTCCTCTGTGTACTCGGTGGTAAAAGAAAAATTTTAAGCTATTGCCCTGCGGCTGCGAGCCTGGCTATAGCAATGCATTCGGGCGTTGTTATATAATGGCGCGTGTGCCTATCTGTGTACATGAATCTGGATTTGCCGGAGAGGCAAGGTGGCCAACAACATCCAGCCGGAATTGATACCGGTGACGACATCCGCGGATTGGCAGCCGGACGCCAAGACGCCGCGCCGCCGCCCGCCATGGATCCGCGTGCGGGCGCCCTCCGGCGACAGCTATCAGCGGGTACGCGAGCTAATGCGCAGCAAGAGCCTGCATACCGTCTGTGAAGAGGCGCAATGCCCCAATCTCGGCGAATGCTGGGGCAAGGGCACGGCGACCTTCCTGATGATGGGCGACACCTGTACCCGCAGTTGCGGCTTTTGCGATATCAAGACCGGGTTGCCCAATCCGCTCGATTGGGGCGAGCCAAACCGCATCGCCGAAAGCGTGCGCGCGATGGGATTGAATCATGTGGTGATTACAAGCGTCAATCGCGACGACCGCCCGGATGGCGGGGCGCCGCTGTTCTCCATGGTGATTCGTCGGATACGCCAGTTGCAACCCGGCTGTTCAATTGAGGTGCTCATCCCCGATTTCAAGGGCAGTGAACTTGCCTTAAGAATCGTGATGGTCGCGCAGCCGGAGATTCTGAATCACAATGTCGAAACCGTGCCCCGCTTGTTCAAGAAGGTGCAGCCGCAAGACCGCTATGACTGGGCGCTGACGACGCTGGACAATGCCAAGCGAATGGACGCAATGGTTCTAACCAAGAGCGGGATCATGCTTGGGCTTGGCGAAACGCTTGACGAAGTCCGCGCGACGATGGCTGATCTTGTGAATATCGGCGTCGACATTCTGACCCTGGGCCAGTACTTGCAGCCGAGCAAAAGCCATCTGCCCATAGAACGCTATTACACGCCGGAGGAATTTGCCGAGCTGCGCGATACCGGGTTGCGGATGGGCTTCAAGTGGGTGGAAAGCGGACCCTTGGTGCGCAGCAGCTATCGGGCGGCCGAGCAAGTGCGGGAACTCTCGCGCCTGGATCATATTCGGTTGCGGCAGCATCAATCCGGTTGAATGCGGGTGATTCAGCTGTCAGTTGCGGCTTTGGCCAGATGAATTCGCAAGCAAGCCAGTTGGAAATGCACGTGAGCAAAGCTAACGAGGGAAGAGCATGAGCGCGTTTTTCGCCAATCGGCGCGGGCAATCGGAAGCGGAAGCACAGGAAACGGCGCCGGAAGTGCCCTCCGGTCGGCCAGTTGGCTTCGACACTGTTATTGGCTCGAACACCAGCTTTGAAGGCAGCTTCGTCAGTTCGGGCAATGTGCGGATGGATGGTCAGTTCGCCGGTTCGCTGGAGATCACCGGCAATATCCTGGTGGGCGAATCGGCTGATATTCATGCCGACATCAATGCCCGCAATATCTCTATCGCAGGGACGGTCCGCGGGAATATCAGCGGAAACAAGGTGCAGCTCCTGCGCACGGGGCGCATCTGGGGTGATATCAGCGCGGCCGCCTTGACCACGGAAGAGGGCGCTTTCATCGATGGCAAGATAACGATGGTCGGGCACTCGGCGACGCGCCCACAGACTGATGATGTGAACACTGAGGATGAGGCTGCGCTAGATTCGATTCACGAAGCCGATGAGGCTGACGAAGCAATGGGATCTGAACTCGCGCTGGAAGCCATAGAGCCTGGGGACAAGTCGGCTGAAGCGCTCACAGACCTCGACCGCTGAGCAGGGTTGCCGCGTAGCTGCGTCTCGCCAGCTGAATATGCGCGCTGGAATCTGACTATATTGACTGGGCGCTGAGGCCGCCGTCGATGACGAAGACCGCCCCGGTGGTGAAGCCCGAAGCGGGTGAAGCCAGGAATAGCGCCATGCCGCAGATGTCGCCCGGCTCACCGATTCTTCCGGCGGGCGTCCGCGCCAGGACTGGATCGAGCAACTCCGGATTGCCCCAAAGCGCCTGAGCGAATTTCGTCCGCACCAAGCCCGGGGCGATCGCATTAACCTGTATATTGTCGACGCCAAGTTCAACCGCCAGCGACTTGGTCAAGCTGATGATGCCGGCTTTGGTGATGCTGTAGATGCCTTGAAAACGCCCGGGATGCAAGCCGACGATGGAGGCGATGTTGATGAGCTTGCCGCCGCCGTTTGATCGCATAACTTCGACCGCCGCTTGAGACAGCCAGACATTGCCCATCAGGTTCACTTCGATCGTCTTCTGCCAGTAGCTGTCCGCCGCTTCGAGCGTGGCGCCGAAGTGCGGGTTGGTCGCCGCGTTGTTTACCAGGATGTCCAGCCTGCCAAAATGAGAGACCGTTTGCGCAACCAAATTCTTGAGCGCAGCTTTGTCGCCATTGTGCGCGGCAATGCCGATCGCTTCGCCGCCTTCGGCTCTGATGTCGCGGGCTGCTTCATCAAGCGCGTCCTGCTTGCGGCTGGCGAGCGCGACTTTGGCGCCGGCTCGGGCATATTCAGCCGCAATTGACTTGCCGATGCCGCGAGACGCGCCCGTCACGATGGCAACGCGCCCGCTCAGGTCGAAGCTGTCCGCCACGCTGTCTCTCCTGTCACCAGTTGGTTTCGGCTATTCATCGCGGCGACAAAGCTTCAGGCGCGTTCCTTGGGAATGCTGCCCAGCAAGGGCAAGCCCAATCGCCGTAGATCGTCCTGATGATAAATGGCGGGATCAATGAATTCGGCGACGATGGCGAGCGCAAGCCCAATCAAAAGCGCGACGCCCAGGCGGACGACGGGCGCAAGACGCGATGGCAATGTCGGCGGCGCGGCGGCAATGGCAGGCTGTTCCAGTATTGTCACCTGCGCTGCCTCTCCGCCAAACTGCGGGAAGTAGCGCTGGTTGCGGCCGCTCAGCGCCAGCACCGCCGCATCGGCGATTGCGCTGAGCGCATCGTGGTTGCGATGACTCAGGTATATAACGCCGACGCTGCGCACGTTGTCGGCGGCGATATGAAGACTATCCAGCGACACCGGCGCTGCGCCCAGCGCGCTCAGGATTTCACTGCGGAAGCTGGCGCTTCTAACCCAGTCCGTTAAGGCGTGCACCGTGTATTCAGATGCGAGCCAGACATCGGTATAGCCGTTGTCGCTGGACGCTTCATCTTGTTGTTGCGCTGCGCTGTAGCGGATTTGGGCGGTGAACCCGCCGCTTTCGCCCGCGCTGCCGCCAATAAGATCAGGAATCGCAGCGACAGCGGCCAAGACCACTGGCAATGCAATCAACCACCAGCGGCGAAGCATTATGCGGATAATTTCTTTGTACTCCATAAGACGCTTCTCTATTTCGCTAGTACGGGGTCAAGGTATCGGAAGTCTTGACCGGAAATGCGCGCAGCCCAGGCGCCTTCGACGAATGCGCTTATTCGTTCAACAAATGCGCTACGATCGAATTGCCGGGCATGCAATCGAATCTCATGAGGATTGTACGCGCGTTCATCGAATTTTCGCCAGACTTCTTTCAAGCTGTCGACAGTCATCTCGGCGAAATGCTCGCCGGTGAAACCCGGGACAACTGTGTCCAGCGCGCCGCCGCCGCTAAAGGCGATGACGGGTCTTCCAGCGGCTTGCGCTTGCACCGGCACTATGCCGAAGTCCTCCAAGCCCGGAAATATGAGCGCCTTGCATTGCGCCATCAAGCGTGGCAACTGCCCGTCGGGCACGAAGCCAAGAAACTCGACGTTGTCCCCCGCCAGCGCTTGCAGTCGTTCACGGTCGCGGCCTGCGCCGGCGATCTTTAGCCTAACCCCCAGTTCTGTCGCCGCTTGAATCGCCAGGTCGATGCGCTTGTACGGGATCAGGCGGGAGACGACGAGATAATAGTCTTCAATATCCAGCGATGCGGCGGAACGAAACCGCGCCGTCTCCACCGGGGGGTAAATGACGGTGGAACTTCGCCCGTAATACCGGCGTATGCGTTCTTTTACGGCAGTGCTGATCGCAATGAAATGCGAAACGCGCTGCGCCGCCGCGAAATCCCAGCGGCGCAAGAGAGCGACAAGCGGTTGAAGGAGCGACTGCATTGCCCCGCCGAGGTCCTCGCCAGCAAGATAATTGTCTAATTGCCAGACGTAGCGCGTCGGGGTAAGGCAGTAGCATATATGCAGGCTTTTTGGCGAGTAACGCAAACCGTGGCAGAAGCCGCTCTTGTTGCTCAGAATGACATCGCAGTCTTGAATGCGCAGGTTGTTCCAGGCGAACGGATACAGCGGGAGATAGGCTTGATGCCGCCGATATATGTTCGGAAGCCGATCAATCCAGAGCGTGCGAATGTCCCAATCTTGAAAGCGAGCGGGCATATGCGACCGGTCGAAGATGCTGGTGTAAACTGTGCTGGCAGGATACAGGCTCTTCAGCGCCTCCAGCACATCTTCCGCGCCGCCGATTTGATTGAGCCAGTCGTGAACCAGCGCGATCTTCAAGCGATTCTCCCATCATGCGCGAGCCGATGATAACACAAGGAACACGGGCTTGATTGACGGCGCGCGGCCTCAGCGCATCTCGCCTTCAGCGATCTCGTACACGGGTCTGAATGAGCGGCGATGGGCGGCGCAAGGTCCAAACTGCCGCAGCGCGCTAAGGTGCGCGGGTGTCCCGTAACCTTTGTGCTGGGCGAATCCATAATCGCCGTATATGCCGTCAAGTTCCTGCATGTGCTTATCGCGCCACACTTTGGCGAGAACGCTGGCGCAGGCGATGGTCAAGGAAAGCTTGTCGCCATTGACGATGCTTAGTTGGGCGATATCGGAACGCTCGGGCCAAGGCATATCATCCAAGAAAAGACAGTCAGGCAGGGTGTCGCTATTATCAAGCGCCCGATCGAGCGCGCGCTGCATTGCCGCCTTAGTTGCATTGACTATGCCTAAGCGGTCGATCTCCGCGGCGCTGCTGCGCCCGATGCCCCAAACGGACGCGATATTCTTGATCACATGGCTGAGCTTGATACGCTGCGCCGCCGTCATCTCTTTGCTATCGCGTACGCCGCGAAGCGACTCGGCGAGATCGCTACGCTCGAGGGGCAAGCCGACGGCGGCTGCCGCTACCGGACCAGCCAGGGGGCCGCGCCCCGCTTCATCAATGCCGACAATGAGACGGAAGCCGGCACGGAAATAGCGCCGCTCATAGCGCAGGCTCGCCGTCTTCGACGGGACCCGGCGCTCAGCCATAGACGCCTTGGCGCCAGTTCCGCCGGATTTCCCATAGCTCACGCAGCAGATTTATCGAGTCGTTCCATAGCCGCATGGTGGAGTAGGGGTCGTGATACCAGGTGATGGGCACTTCCTTGACGGCGTAACCGCGCCGCTTGGCGACGAACAGCAGCTCCACATCAAAGCCAATGCCTCTCATCCGCTGAACCGCAAAGAGATCTTCAGCGACGGCGCCGCTGAACATTTTGAAACCGCATTGTGTGTCTTCATAGTCGCTGATGGCGGCGATTTTTATGATGAAATTGGCAACGCGCCCCATGAAATGACGGTATTTTGGTTCGTCTACATTTTCCGAGCCGGGCGCTTCACGGCTGGCGATGACGATATCGTAGCCGTCCGATTCCGGCGGCAAGAAGCGCGTGAGGTCGCTTATGCGCATGGACAGATCAGCGTCGCAGATGAAGCGCCAGTCGCCCGTCGCCGCCAGCATCCCGTGCTTAACCGCCAAGCCCTTGCCGCGCAGGCTGTCCGGCGTCTGCAAGACGCGCACGCAGGCGTAGCGGCGCGCGCAATCATGAGCGACTTCGTAGGTGCGGTCTCCGCTGCCGTTCTCCACAATGATGACCTCGGCTTCGAAGGGCTGCGCCTGCAGGAAAGCGTCAATCTTGGCCAGGCTGGGCGGCAGTCGATTCTCTTCGTTGTGCGCCGGAATTACGATGCTCAGAAAAGGATTGCTCAAAAGGATGTCTCCATGGACGGGGTTTTGACGCGGGTTCAAGTTCAAGCCCAATAATACGCGAGATTTGTCAATTGTACACGCAAGCAGGCGAGCGTGTCGGCAATTGGCGACCGCGCGCGATGTTTAGACCGGCGTAAGCATGCTGTCGATATAGTCGTCCGAGACGCGCTTCCCCGCTTGAATGCGCTTGCGCTTCGCCAACGCGCCGCGAATGCGGAAGGCGCCAGCCAGCCAGCCGCGCAACCGCGCGCGCGCCTCCCGCCCACGCCAAGCTCGCGCCGCCTCCCACAATGAAGCAAGCTGCCGCGCCAGAATTAGCCGGGCGTATTTTCGCAGCAAACTTGATGGCATATTCTTGACGATGAGCCAGATGCCGTTGCGGCCCGCATGATAGCTAGCGGTGACGCCGCCGCCTGTCGCTGACAGATGATGGTAGACGACCGCTCGTGGCTCGTACCAGACCTTATAGCCCGCCAATTGCGCGCGCCAAGCCAAGTCGACGTCTTCGAGCAGAAAGAAAAAATCGTCGTCCAGCTTGCCGATTTCCCTCAGCATTGATGTCCGGTAAACAGCTGACCCGCCACAAGCGGAAAAGACGAATTCGCCGCGATCAAATTGTCCGCTATCCTTATCCCAGGCGCCGCGATTGCCCGCAACGCCGTCTATCGTGAAGAAGTCGCCCGCGGTATGGAAGCGATCGCGCTGATCGAATAACAGCATCTTGCTCGCGATGATGCCAGCATCAGGATGATCGGCAAATGCTGCCAGAACTTGCTCCGCCCAATCGGGCTGAACCTCGGTGTCGTTGTTAAGCAGGGCGATATAGGCGCCCGCCGCCGCTTCTATGCCCAGGTTGCAGGCGCCGGTAAAGCCGCGGTTTTCCTCAAGTTCAAGCAGCCGAACTTCCGGGTAATTGGTCTTGACAAAGCTCTGCGACCCGTCTGAAGAGGCATTGTCGACGAGAATTATCTCAACGCCGTCCAAGGTCTGATTGCGCAGCGCGTCGAGACAGACAGCCAGGAAGCGCGCCCCGTTCCAGTTAGGGATGACGACGGAGAGTCGATCCGCCATCAAATACGAGCCTCGGCCTCAAAGAAGGCGCGCAGCGCCTCCCGCCAGGGTCGCAGGCGAATCCCGATGCTGGCGCCGGCGAGATTTGCCAAGGCGGTGTACTCCGGCGGCAGCGAGGGCCGGTTCCACTCATGCCGGCTGATGCGCTGGATTGGCATGTCGGCGAATCCGGCTTCGTCCAGGGCAAACCGGGCGAACTGCCAGCGACTGACGGCGCCTTCGTTCACCAGATGATAAATGCCGAAGCGTTCGGTTTCGATTAGCTGGGCGATTGCCGCTGCCAGGTCATTCGTATAGGTGGGATTCGTGACTTCGTTGGTCACGACGCGCAGCGGCTTTCCAGCGCGCGCCGCGCCGAGGATCGCCTGTATGAAGTTACGCCCGCCATGAGCGAATAGCCAAGCCGCGCGCACGATATAATGCCGCGGATTCACCTGGGCAAGGGCGCGCTCGCCATACCATTTGCTATAGCCATAAGCGTTGATTGGATTGGGGGCGTCATGCTCGGTATAGGCGCGGTCATGCGCGCCGTCGAAGACTTCGTTTGTGCTGACGTAGAGCATAGGAATGCCGGACTTTGCCGTCGCCGCTGCCAGGTTGCCCGTGCCCAGCCCGTTGATTTTTAGCGCCTTGGTCGGATCGAGCGCGCAGCCGTCAACATCGGTCCAAGCGGCGGGATGCAGCAGGAAATCGGGTTGAATCTCGGCGACAAGCCGCCGGCAGGCGTCGTAATCGCTTATGTCCAAATTGTGGCTGACCGCGCCGACGATATCGGCTTCGGCTATATCGTGCCGGTCCTCCAGTTGCGCAACGAGTTGGCTGCCTAGTCTTCCGGCCGCGCCTGTAATTAAGATCTTCATTCAGCACATTCGTCCAGCCTGCGGATCCGATGCTTGTTTTGGCAAGTCGACCAAATTTGCTGCCCAGGGCAATCGCATCAAATTTTCTTAACCACAGAGAACACAGAGGGCACAGAGTTTGGGTTCTTTTGACGAGTTTTCCCCTAAATCCACTGCTTGAATTTGGCAGGGTTGTCGCTACCCCCTCGATAAACATCCTCTCCGCCCAAAAATTATGCGACAAAATGCCGCGAAATCTCTGACCAATGGCTTTTCTCGGCGCTCTCTGTGTCCTCTGTGGTTAAATTTCAGTTCAGTTTTGCTCGTCGCAGCGGATGCCAGTTTTGAAGCGATTGCCCTGGTTTGCTGCCGAGCGCTTATGACGCCGCATGAGTCTGTCACGATTGTGCGGCGGCGAGACGTTCAGCGTATTGAAGCCGATAGAAATCGAGATATTCGCCGGTTTTGATCTTTCGCCACCACCAATCGTTATCCGAATACCAGCGTACGGTGGCTTCCAGCCCAGCTTCGAAATCGACCTCCAGCCGCCAGCCCAGCTCCCGCGCTTTCGCCGCGGACATGGCATAGCGCCGATCATGTCCTTCGCGATCGGGGACGAATCGGATCAACGACTCCGGCTTGCCGAGAAGCTGTAGGATTCGCCGAGTCACTTCAAGGTTGAAACGCTGATCTTCGCCAGCGAGATTATAGGCTTCGCCCGACAAGCCAGCGTGCAGAACTTTATCGACGCCGCGCGCGTGATCATCGACGTAGAGCCAATCCCGAATCTGCTTGCCATCGCCATAAACCGGCAGCGGATTGTCATCAATGGCTTCGGTGGTGAAAAAGGGTATCAGCTTTTCCGGGAACTGATACGGACCGTAGGTGTTGCTGCCCCGTGTGATGACCGTATCCATGCCGTAAGTGACGCTGTATGCCCGCACCATCAGCTCGCCGCCGGCTTTGCTCGCCGCGTAGGGGCTGTTGGGCAAGAATCGATCATCTTCTAGCGAGTAACCGTCTTCGATGTCGCCATAGACTTCATCGGTCGAGACTTGACAGAAGCGGCCGATGCCGTGCTTGCGCCCTTCGTCCAGCAGGATATAAGCGCCAACGACATCCGTATGAATGAACGCGTCAGGATCGAGGATGCTGCGATCGACGTGGCTCTCGGCGGCAAAGTTGACAATGGTGTCGATCGCGTAATGCCGCAACACCCGCCGCAAGGCAAGGCGGTCAGCCACGTCGCCGCGTTCAAAGCGGTAATTCTCCTCGTCGCTGACCGGCAGCAGATTGTCGATATTGCCAGCGTAGGTGAGCTTGTCGTAGCAGATGATATTGTAATCGGGGTAGGTCGCTGCCATGTGTCGGATAAAGGTGCTGCCGATGAAACCAGCGCCGCCGGTTACGAGGATGTTTTTCATTGCGCTCCCGCCTAGTCAGTGCGACGCATTGCTAAACCCAAAGTGTACTATGATCGCCGAGATTCATTTTGACGCCGCTGGGCTTCACGGCGCTGCGCTTAACCGACGCGTTTCGACCGATGAGACTGTCTCGCAGGGTCCGGTCGATGTCAATGACGCGGCTGTCTTCCAGGATGATGCTGCGCTCAATTTCGCAATTGCGAATCTGACAACTGTGGTAGATGCTGGTGAAGGGACCGATATAGCTGTTCTCAATCAAGGTGTCTTGGCCGATGACGGTTGGGCCGCGCAGAATGCTGTTGATGATTTTGGCGCCTGCTTGCAAGGTCACGCGTGAATCCACAGTCGAACGCGCGTCAATCTCGGCGCTTGCGGCAATGTACGGCTGTGTCTCTTCGAGCACGTGACTGTTGGCTTCGAGCATGTCCGTGGGTTTGCCGGTGTCTATCCACCAGCCCCGATGAATATGCGGGAAGACCGTATGACCCTGGTCGATTAGCCATTGAATCGCGTCGGTGATCTCGTATTCGCCACGCGCCGACGGGCGAATTGCGTCAACTGCGTCGAATACATGATGATCAAACATGTAAATGCCGACGAGCGCCAGATTGCTCGGCGGCGCCGCCGGTTTCTCAATCAGCTTTTTAATGCTGCCGTCGGCGCGCAGTTGGGCGACGCCATAAGCCGACGGGTTTTCCACTTCCTTGAGCACAATCTGGCTGTTCCAGTCGTTTTCAGCGAAGTCACGGATGAGCCGGCTGATGCCGCCCTCTATCACATTGTCGCCCAGGAACATCACAAAGGGCTCGTTTTCCAGAAATTCACGCGCGATCTTCACCGCGTGCGCCAAGCCGTCCGGGCTATCTTGCTGGATATAGGCGAGGGAGACATCCCAGCGCGAGCCATCGCCGAGGGCGTCCTTGATCTCGGGCGCGGTGTGCCCCACGATCATCCCGATGTCGTGGACGCCAGCATCTCGTATCGCTTCAATCACGCGCACCAGCACCGGTTTATTGGCGACTGGAATCAACTGTTTGGCGCGGGTGTAAGTCAGCGGGTAGAGCCTAGTTCCTTTGCCGCCGCTGAGGATGAGTCCTTTCATAGACCGTTACCGGCTCCCATATTGAATCGGGATATGTTGTTCGCGCGGCAGCTCATGCGCATGATCCAGTTCAAAACTCGGCGTCAGTAAGCAAATTGGTTTTCGCGCGGGGCATCGGTCAGTACAGCGCCGACCACGCGCACATGGACGCGTTCCAAAGCCTGGCGAGCTTGAGCCGTATGGTCGCGCCGCGTCTCGCCCGCGCGCACTGCCAACAAGGCGCCGTCCAGTTTGATGCCCAAAAGCGCGGCATCGGTGGCGGCGAGCACCGGCGGGCTGTCAAATAAGACAAATTCCGCGCGCTGCTTAAATGCCGCAATTATTTCGTTCATCCGCTGCCCGCCCAAGAGATCGGCCGGGTTGGGCGGCAGTTCCCCGGCGCAAACAATCTCAAGCCCGTCCACCGTTGTCGCTTCTAAAGGCGGGCTGCTGATAGCGCGGTCATCAACCATCATGCTGCTGAGCCCCCGTCGCCCATCGAGATTCCAGATTTCGTGCTGTTTAGGCTGCCTTAGATCGGCATCCACCAGGATAGTTCGGTTTCCGCTTTGGGCGAAAGTGACGGCGAGGTTGGCCAGCGTAACACTCTTATGATCATCGCGCGCAGCCGACGTAACGAGCAATGTCTGAATCGGGCTTTCCACGCTGCTAAACATCAGGTTGGTCCGCAGGCTGCGATAGGCCTCGGACGCGGCTGAACGCGGTTGCGAAAGTGTGATTAGATTTGCATTCTCCATAGCCGCTCCTGCGACGGACTATTGACCCAGACTCATATATTCTAGCCTATTACAAAAAATGCGGTCGCGATTCTAGTCCTCGATCATCCTAGCTACATCAGCCGCGGCCGAAACCCTCAAAGCCCAGGAAAGCCTAAATCCAGATTGACGCGCCGCAAGTCCTTTGCGTCGAAGCCTGCGGCGATGTCTCGCAATCGCTCATTTATGGTCGGATGAACAAGATCCGGCGCCAGCTCCGCCAGGGGGATGGCCACATGAGCGAAACGCATGATGTCGACATCCGGGATTTGCCAAGGTTTGCAGCCGTATTCAAATGCTTCATCATTCCAAAGCGAGATATCCAGATCAATAGTGCGCGGCGCATTCTTGTTCTGCGGATCGCGGACGCGTTTGAGTTCAGTCTCAATCCGGTCATTGACATCGGCTTTGAACTGCGACGGCGTCCTTAGCGTGTGGACCTTGACTGCCATATTCAAATATGGCTCTTGCTCCAGGAATCCTTGTGGCGGCGAGCGATAGACCGGCGAAACGCCCAAGACGGTGGTATAGCGCCGCAGCAATTCAACCGCCGCGGGAATATTCTCCGCCGGGCTGATGTTTGAACCAAGCGAAATGAATGCGATGTTGCGCTCGTAGTCGCTTGCTTGTCTGACGATGCGGATACCTACCGAATCGGATCTGCGAAGCGCGCCCGGTTTATGCACGCTGACTTCAACCTGCCGCGCTTTGAAGTCGATCACCGCCATACGGGCGATTTGCTCCGCCAGCTTTTCCAGCAGAAAAAAGCGCGACGCTTCAACGAATCGGATAATCGCTTTGGTAATCGTCCGGTAGTTGAAGGCGTCGTCCGGTTGGTCAGTTTCCCCCGCAAGGCGCTCGTCTATGCCAATGCGTAAATTGACGACGATATCTTGCGCCGCATCAAGCTCATGGGCGCTGAAACCGATGACAGCGCGCAGGCGCAAGTGGCTAATCTCTATGACATCCATAGGCACGACGCGTCGGATTCATCCTCTGGCAGTTTAGCACGGAATGTAATTGCGCGGCTGCCGCAACTGCCGCTAATGAATTGAAAACATATAACACATTGGAATTCCATTGAGTTAGCGTTAATTCTTTCCATTGCGACTTGAGTTTAACGGCCCAATCTGCCTATAATTTCAGCCTAGTAAGCAAATTCACATAGAGCGTGTTCCGTGGGCTGGCGGATTGACATCCGCAAGTTCAACCGTGGATGCAGATTGGCTGATGATGGATAGCTACGAAACGCAAGCAGTCGCAACGGCGGAGATTGACATTCAACGGAAGCTCGCATCGGATTCGCTGTTGAGCAGATTTGGGCTTGATTCTGAACCGGTTGACCACGATGCGGTTGAGCACGGTGTTATGCAGTTGCTGCGCGCCATCGGCGAGGACCCTGAACGCCAGGGACTTGTCGATACGCCCAGACGAGTGGCGAAATCTTATCGAGAGCTCGTGAGCGGATATACTACTGACCCGGTTGAATTGCTCAACAATGCCATCTTTGATGTCGCCTACGATGATATGGTTGTCGTTAGCAATATAGAGTATTACAGCTTGTGCGAGCATCACATGCTGCCCTTTATCGGTCACGCTCACGTCGGCTATTTGCCCAAAGACAAGGTTCTGGGGCTTAGCAAAATACCGCGCATCGTCGATATGTTTTCCCGTCGTTTGCAAGTGCAGGAACGCCTCACGCGGCAGATAGCGGAATTCCTGGTCGAAGTGCTGAATCCAAGAGGCGTCGCCGTCGTCATGACGGCGCAGCACATGTGCTCCATGATTCGCGGCGTGATGAAACATGACGCGAATATGACCACGAGCGCCATGCTCGGCGATTTCCGCCATAACCAGGATACGCGCAACGAATTCCTCATGCACCTCCAGCGGTCCAAAATCCAGTAAGCAGCCAGGCGCAATTGGCGCTTTCGGGCGGCGATTGCCTTTCTCATTCGACGCCTTGATTTTGAATTGCGGCGTTGGCGCGCTGTGCTATACTGAATGCGACCGCGGTCGATATGCCCCGCGGCACTCATCGAGAGCGAGTGAGAGAACCGGCTCAGCGAACTCGCGGCAACCCCCGGATTACGGGACGGTGCTACGTCCGGCAGGGTATTGACTCTGGCAGATGAGCGTACTGGAATGTGATCCTTTGACGCCCGCTGCCTCGCACGGCGTTTTTTGTTGCCCAAGGAAGGACAATCATGTCGACGACATTTATGAACTCCCCGCGGTATCTGTTCACATCCGAATCGGTATCCGAGGGGCATCCGGATAAAATGTGCGACCAGATCAGCGATGCGGTGCTTGACGCGATCCTGCTGGAAGACCCGATGGCGCGCGTGGCTTGCGAAGTCGCGACGACGACCGGGCTGGTCGCCGTCATGGGCGAGATCACGACGAGCGCCACCGTCGACATTGACAGAATTGTCAGGGAAACGATACGAGACATTGGTTATACGCGCTCGGACTTCGGGTTCGACGCCGAGACTTGCGGCGTTCTAATATCGATCAAGGAACAATCTGACGACATTAAACACGGCGTCGACACGGCGCTGGAGGCGCGCGCTGGCGGCATGGCGCGGGAAACTGCAGAAGAGACTGGCGCTGGCGATCAGGGTATGATGATCGGCTTCGCCTGCGACGAAACGGATGAGTTGATGCCGTTGACCGCGTCGCTTTCGCACCGGCTCATGCGCCGTTTGACGGCCGCGCGAAAGAGCGGCGAAATCGCTTGGCTTCGGCCCGATGCAAAATGCCAGGTTACCGTGGAGTATGCCCGCGGGAGACCAAGCCGCGTTGACACCATCGTCGTGTCGACGCAGCACGCGCCGGATATCTCTCAATCCGAGATCCGCCGCCAAATCATCGATTTCATCCGACGCGATGAGGAGTGCGCCAAGTGGATTGACGAGCGTACCACCTACCATGTAAATCCGTCCGGGCGCTTTGTCACCGGCGGTCCGCTGGGGGATGCCGGCTTAACCGGTCGCAAGATCATGGTGGATACATACGGCGGCGTAGCGCGGCATGGCGGCGGCGCCTTTTCGGGCAAAGACGGCACCAAGGTAGACCGCAGCGCGGCTTATATGGCGCGTTATGTCGCCAAGAATGTGGTCGAAGCTGGTCTCGCGGATCGCTTCGAATTACAGGTCTCATACGCAATCGGCAAGGCGGAGCCGACTTCGCTGTCCGTCGAGACCTTTGGCACCGGGAAGATTCGCGACGACAAGTTAAGCGCATTGATTGAGAAACATTTCGATATGCGCCCGGCGGCGATCATTCGCGATTTGGGGCTGCGCAGCCCAATCTTCAAGCAGGTGGCGGCTTACGGACATTTTGGGCGGGAAGATCTCGATGTTCCCTGGGAAAAGACCGACCGAGCCGCGATTTTGAAATCCGAGGCCGGGCTGGCTTGAGACTGGCGCCGCCTATCGGAGTTCTCTCATGACCGAGGGACCGCGGATCTGCGACTACGGCGATTCGACTTATCGGCAGGATTTCTGGGAAGGGCAGGGACGAGATTACGAAGATGCGGTCGAGCGCCGTGTCTTGAAACAATTGCTGCCCGCGCATGGAATCCGATTGCTTGAAATCGGGGCGGGCTTTGGGCGGATCACCAACGAATACAGTATGTTCCGCCAAGTCGTTCTTCTTGATTATTCCATTGAGCAATTGCAATACGCGCGCCGGAAGTTTGGCGATGTCGGTTATATGTATGTGGCGGCGGATGCTTATCACATGCCCTTTCAGCCGGGCGTCTTCGACGCCGCGACGATGATCCGCGTCATTCATCACTTTGAGAATGTCCCGGCAGTTCTCAGGCAAATCCGCGATGTCCTCGCAGACGATGGCATGTTCGTCCTTGAATTCGCCAACAAGCGCAATTTGAAGGCGATGCTGCGGGGGCTCTTTCGCTTGAATGAATGGAATCCCCATACGCTGGAGCCGGTTGAATTCGTCGAATTGAACTTCAACTTCCATCCCGCGTACATGCGAAGTCAGGTCACCCGGCTGGGATTTGATGTACGGCGCGCTGTGCCGGTATCATGGTTTCGCTTGGGCATACTCAAGCGGTCGCTGCCGACGCGATTGTTGACCGAGTTGGACATGCTCTTGCAGCGCAGCGGCTGGGCGATTTCCCCCAGCGTGTTCCTGGATTTGCAACTCAAGAGCCAGATGGGCAAGCGCGCGCCGCCGTCGGCAGCCGACGCCCTGGCAATTCTGCGCTGTCCCCGCTCGGGCTCGCCCTTGCGAAAAGACGGTGATGTCCTGGTTAGCGGCAGCGGCGCCCGCTGGGGCATCCGCGAGGGCGTATACGACTTCCGGCAACCGCTGGACTGACCCCTTTGGTTTAGCTCACAGGCTCGTTCCGCAGCTTGTGCCAGAGATCGATATTGCGCTGAACCAAGCCCGAAATTGAGCCATGCCCGAAACCCGCCACGACTGTTTTGACGTGGTCATTGAAGGGCCTAATCCAGCGATGGTCCAAGCCGTCATAACCCACAGCGGCGCCAACGATACTGGCGGCAGTGCCGGCGGTGCAGTCGGTATCCAGCCCGCACATGACGGCAGTTGTAATCGTCTTGCTGTAATCGAGTTGACCATGGATCAGGGACAAGACGACAAAGCCCATATTGTGTAACGAATGCAGGAAGGGCAGGTGGCCATACTTGTCGTAGATGCGGTCGCAGACTGATACCCAATCACGGTCGGCCTCATACCACCCAACTACCTCATGCACAATATGCGCCAGGCGCGAACGCCGCGGAATAACCGAAAGCCCACCCGCAAGAATTGTCTCGATGTTCGGATTAGGACTAAGAGCGGCGCTGAGGGCGCCGGCGACGAACAGGGAACTGTAAACACCGTTCTTAACCGCGTTCAGCGTCACTTCTTTATGGGCGATACGGGCGGCGCGGCGCGTGTCCCCCGGCGCGATATAACCCCAGAAATCGGCGCGAATCGCCGTATTTATGCCCTCGCGCAGGGGATTGATCTTGGTCGGGAATTCCTCAATTTGCTCTTCAACCGGGCGATCTTCGGTTAGATTCACCATGTGGTAATAGGATTGGCGCGTGCAAGACCAGAGCCAGTGATACGGGATATTGCGCAAGTGGTTGTTCGCCACATCCAGCTTGCTGAAGCCCAAGCCATGCTCTTCCAGCAGCATCAATCCCAGAATCGTGTAGTGGATGTCGTCATCGGGCTCGGCGTACTGTATGTTTCCCAAGGTCGAGGGCTTGCAGCGCAGCGAAATGCCCAGCGCGGGCGATTCCTGCGGCGCCCAGTCGTTCAGCGGATAGGCGTCGAGGCTCTCCAGATAGCGCTTTATGAACTTCCTGTCCAAACGCATCTCCAGCGGCTTGCCGAGAACGACGCCGCCGATGCGGCCGTACCAGGCGCCTTTAATCCGTTCAGCATATTCTTCATCGCTCAGCGGCTGCAGAGCTGGGGGCGGCGGAGCGTCGGCGATGATGGCGTCAAAATCATCGGGCTCGACAAATTGGTAGTCCGCGCGGATGCCTTGGTCGCGGATTGCCCACAGCGCGCCATAAGCCTCTTCCCAATCGGCTTCGGTCAGCGTCGAGCGGTCGGCCGCCTGGCGCACTGCCTCCGGCAAATAGGCGGCTTCAAAATCCGGTTCCGGGCTTGCGCCGACAGGGAAACCTTCCTCATATAGCTGAAGGTACTCCATCGCGAATATGTCCTTCCAATTGGCGAATCCAGGCATTGCGTTTCTCCATTTCTACGAGGCTGGCGCTGCGCAGCCTGTGTCTATATCATTTCGCGCCGGGCAGCCTATGCCTACCCGTCCTTGAAAAAATCTTCCGATGGTTCCCAAGCGCTATTTTCGCTTAGGTTTTGCTCGGCATTGGCGATGAGCCCCAGCGAAATATCATGCCGCCCGCCGTCGTATTCCGTATCGAGCCAGGCTTCGAGGATGTCGAGCGCCTCAAGCTCGCCGGTGATCTTGCCGCCGAGGCAGAGGATATTGGAGTTGTTATGGGCGCGCGTCAGGCGTCCCATATAGGTGCTGGTGCAGAGGGCGGCGCGGACCCCGTCGAATTTATTGGCGATGATGCTCATGCCGATCCCGGTCGAGCAAATCAGGATCCCGCGCTCGGCTTCCCCTTGGGAGACCGCGTTGGCGACGCGCGCGGCGTAGTGAGGATAGCGGACGATATCGCCTGAATCGGAGCCGAGATCTTCATAAGGAATATGGCGCTCGTCGAGATAAGCCAGCAACTTCCGCTTGAGCTCGTAGCCGCCATGGTCATTCCCTATCCAGATGCGCCCGCTTCGCTCTGTTTCACCCATCGCGCTTCACCCCCTCTTATGCCGCATTGTTTGATTCATCGTCAGGCTTTCAAGCCGCCTTGCGTCAAGCCTTCCACAAAGCGGCGCTGCAAGATGAGGAACAAAATGATGATCGGCAGGATCATAATGACAGCGCCGGCGTTCGTCAGTCCCCAATCCCGCGAGTAGCGCGATTGAAAGGCGAACAAGCCAGTCGAGATCGGCTTTAGGCTCGGGTCAGTCAAAAAGGTGACCGCGAAGAGAAATTCGTTCCAGGAACTTAAGCCGACGACCAAGGCGGCGGTCACGAAACCGGGCCAAGACAGCGGCATAATAATGTGGCGGAAAATATGCCAATTCGTCGCGCCGTCCACCCGCGCCGCTTCCATGAATTCTTCGGGCAGCGACACCATGTAGGAGCGCAGCAGGTAGGTGGCGAATGGCGATGACAAACCGCAATAGATGATAATCAAACCGAGCTGCGTGTTGATGAGACCGAAATTGCGCCACATGATGAAGAGCGGCACGATGAAGAGCTGCGCCGGCACGCTCGTCCCGACCAGAAAGTAAAAAGTCAGCAAGTCGCCCCCGCGCAGTTTAAGCCGCGCCAGCGCATAAGCGCCGGAGCCAGCGAGGATGAGCGTGCCGACAATCGTCCCGCCAGTGATGACGACGCTGTTTCTGAGTATCGTCCCATAGCGCCCGACTTCCCAGGCTTCCGTGAAATTTTCATAATGCCACTCGCTCGGCATCCCGAGCGGGTTCCTGCCTATCTCCGCGGTCGTCTTGAAGGCGTTCATGAAGAGAATCGCGATCGGCATAAAGGCGATGAAGGCGAGCGTCATCAAGATCACATGGTTTGGAATTGTCGAATGCTCACGCCCGGATTTGAGCATGCTCTAGCTCCCAGGGCGGCGCTGGGCTAAATCTGCCAGCCGCGCCGCCGCAAGACATAGAAAATTGACAGTGGAACCGATACCCATAATGCCAAGATTACGCCAATCGAGGCGGCATAACCCACATCAAAATTCTCAAAAGCCTGTGTATAGAGATAGGTGGACATGACTTCCGAGGCATGGGCTGGCCCGCCGCCTGTCAAGATGTATACATGGTCGAAGACCAGCGTCGTGCCGATGAAAATAATCAGCATGGAAAAGATTAAAGTGGGGCGGATGCTGGGCAGGGTGACATGGCGAAACTGCTGCAGGCGCGTCGCGCCATCCAAGCGCGCGACTTCGTACAATTCTTTGTCCACTTGCGTCATCGCCGCCAGGTACAAGACGACGAGGAAGCCCCACGTGTGCCAGCCATCGACAAAAACGATGCCATAGAGCGCTGTGCTGCGGCGGCCGAAAACGGCGAAGTCCAAAAATGTGATGCCGTGGTCAGCCAGGAAAGCGCCAACCCCATGCTTGGGGTGCAGCAAATAACGCCAGATCTGCGTGTTGATCACGCTAGCGAACATGTAGGGGATAAAATAGAGTAGCCGATAAACGACCTGCCCATGCCGGATGCCGGCCAGCAGGTAGGCGCCCAAGAGTCCGACCGCGATGGGAACAATCAGAAAGATGCCTGTATAAGTAACATTGTTGATAAAAGCGCGGAAAAATACGGCGTCTTGAAACAAGCGGCCGAAGTTGTCCAAGCCGATGAAGTTCGCCTCGGTTGTGCCGTTCCAATCCGTAAACGCGTAGAGGATGCCGGAAACCGATGGGATGATAATGACAACCGCATTGACGATGAGCAAGGGGATGATGTAGATCCAGCGCCCCAAGGGCTCCACAAAATGAGTCTTGAACACTTGCCAATGCGCTGCCTGTCGCGGCGCTGCTTTGGTCACACTGGCCTCTGGAAGGTATCTCAACGTTGAATGGGCGATGGGGGAAGCGCGCTCCCCCCATGCGCCTGTGATGTATCGTTAGGGAACGGGAATGGTGCCGCCGCTTTCGAAAAGTTCGTCCCAGACAACCTGGTGGGCGGCCAAGTAGTCCTCAATCGAGACGATGCCTTCCCACACGCCTTCGATTTCGACGCGCAGGTTGGTGTTGGCGGGGCCGGGCCAGAAGGTCCAGTTGGCGTATCCATAGTTGCCCATGCCAGTGGCTTCGGCGAATGCCGCATGGAAGCGCTGCACCCGCTCATCGACGCCATCGGGGAAGTCATCCACGCTGAAAGCCAAGGGCAGCAGCCACTCGGAATAATTGAATCCCGATGAGATCTCCAGGACGCGATCGGGATTGCTAATCAGGAAGTCCAGCGCCATGGCGGCTTCATTGGGGTGGTCAGAGCCGGCATTGATTGCCAGCGTGGAGCCAATTGCCAGCGGATATACAGATGGACGCGGCTGAGTATTCATGTTGGGCACGGGCGCCAGATCCCAGACCATGCCGGTCTCGCCAAAGTATTCAGGCGCGCTGTTGAAGCCCCAGGTTCCCGTGATCATCATCGCGGCTTCGCCACTGGCCAGCTCCGCCCAGTAATCCGCCCCTTCATACTGGTAGTAATTCTCCAACCCGCCAGACCACCAGCCTTTCTCGGCGATGTCATCGGTGAGCAGGGCGATCGCTTCCGCGAAGACCTCGTCCGTCCATTGCTTCTCGCCGGTCAGCGCGGCTCTCAATTCTTCCTGCGTGGCGTAGTTGTTGAGGTAGCCGCTGATGATGTGCCCGTTCGCCCAGACGGCGTTCAGATTGCCGTAGGTGAAGGGGTTGATGCCCAGCTCCATACAGGCTTCGGCGACCGCTTCCAACTCGGCGCGGTTGGTCGGGACTGACCAGCCATGCTCTTCAAAGACAGACTGGTTGTAGAACATGACGATGCTCTCGAATGCCAGCGGGATGCTGTAGAGCGTGCCATCAATCGTGCCAGTGCCATAAGCCCAGGGGACAAGCTTGTCCTGCCAGCCATAGAGATCCGAATAGCTGTCGAGCGGCGCCATGAAACCGCCCTTGATGTATTCGGCATTCCAGGCGGGCCCAAATGTGGACAGGATATCGGGGGCGGCGCCGCCCAGCAGCGCTGTCCGCAAGACATCCTGCAGTGATTCTTGCCCGATGACTTCCAACTTGATGCCCGGATTGGCTTCTTCAAATGGTTCTACCAATGTGGCTTGCAGGTGATCAAGATCGCCCTGGTCTGTCGTCTCGACCCACCACTTCAGGGTGACCACGTCTTGCGCGGAAACGGCGAAAACGGCTGAAAGACAAAACACCAGCAATACCAATAAACGCAGTGATCGCATGAAACTCTCCTCTCTCGCGTAAACAATGTTGCTGCCTTGTCGATATGACGCGGAAAGTATAGTCAAAGTTCCGAGCGCGCGCAACCAAGATGGTTAGAGGAGATTGGGCAAGCGCATCTATTCTTTCTTCACCACAGAAGACACGGAGGGCACAGAGTTTCAGGTTTATTACGACTTTCCCGCTACACTCACTGCTGGGATAGGGCAAGATGCCTTGCTGCCCTGTCGATAAACTTGCTTCTCGCTCAATCAAGCTGTCTCAAAATGTCAAGAAATCTTTATTGCATTGTTTTCTCAGTAAGTCCAATAAAGTAATGCAACAAAATGAAGGAACGTCGTAGGGGCGACTCTTGAGTCGCCCACATGTACAATGGCGACATAGTGGGCGAGACAAGTCTCGCCCCTACAGATCTAGAATCAGATTAGCATCGCCCTTTTTCGCATGACTTACTTGCGTTTACTTCTGTGATGAAACCCAATTCGCATTTTGTCATTGCGCTGATGTCGCTTTTGATGCGATTAACCTGCTCTGATAGGTCTGCGAGTAGCGTTGAGCGCGAACTTGAGTATAGTGAAGTTGGTTGCGATTCCTAAAGCATAACATCTATAAGCGAGGTGCGTTTTGGCAGAGCGGGAATCAGTTGATCTTTCAAATCCGAAGACAGTCGCGCAGTACCTGCGCTTGATCCTGACCGGCTTCGCCATGGGCGCGGCCGACATTGTCCCCGGCGTCAGTGGCGGGACGATGGCTTTCATCCTGGGCGTCTACAGCGACCTGATAAACGCCATAAAATCATTCAATGTAGACGCGATAAAACTGCTTCTGGCGCTTCGTTTGAAAGCCCTGTTGGATCATGTTTCTTTTCGTTTTCTACTGGCTCTGGGCGCGGGCTTGCTGTCGGCGATCCTGCTGCTCTCGAGTTTCTTGAGCGAGACGATGGATAATCCCGCGGGGCGCATTCTTCTGTTCGCCTTTTTCTTCGGTTTGGTGCTGGCTTCGATTTTGACCATCGGCGTCAAGGTGCGCTGGGGCTTGGCGCCGGCAGTTGCTTTGATCGCTGGCACGGCCGCAGCCTTCGTGATCGTCAATATCGTGCCGGCGGAGGCGGATCACTCGGCGCCATTTCTATTTTTCAGCGGCATGATTGCCATTACCGCGATGATATTGCCGGGCATTTCCGGCTCTTTCATGCTGCTGATTCTGGGTCAATACGACTACGTGCTGACGGCTGTGAGCAATCGGGATTTGCCGCCGGTCATCATCGTTGGCATGGGCGCGATCGTCGGCATCATCGCCTTTTCACGCGTGCTCAGCTATCTGCTCGCGAATTACTATAATCGGACGGTCGCGCTGCTTGTCGGCTTTATGGCTGGCTCCCTTTGGAAAATCTACCCTTGGAAGCAGTGCCTGGAAAAAGATCTCGATCGCCATGGCCATGAACGCTGCCTGCTTGAGCAGAACATTCTGCCGGATACCGCATCGGAGACATTTGCGCTAGCGCTAATTCTGCTGCTAGCCGGCTTCTTGCTGGTCAATCTCTTGGATCACCTTCAATCCAGAAAGAATCCAGTTTTTGCGCGCTTCCTCAAGTGACGGTGCTGCTGGAGGGTTCATTTATCGCTGCTGGATTTCGCCTCGGGCGCGTGATGGCGCAGCGCGCGCTCCTGGGCTTTGATGATGTCCTGGATGTGCGACCGGGAAAGTACGCTGGTCACATCCACTGTCGTGAACCCGGATGCTTCCGCTGGCGCGCCGCCTTCAGCCAATTCTTCTACAATCTCCCTCCGGCGATATACCGAAGCGGCAATTGCATGTGTGGCGACCGGGGTGGTAAGCAATACGAAGAGACCAAGAGCCAAGAGCCTAAGCCAGGTTGACGGCATCAGCAGCGCGGCGCCCAGCAAAATGCCAAACAAGCCCAAGGTCGCGACTTTGCCGGAGGCGTGCAAGCGCGTCAAGCTGTCCGGCATGCGAATGACGCCGAGCACGCCGACCGCGCAGAAGAATAAGCCAAAGAGCAGCGCGGCAACGCCAAGGAGCTCAAGCAGCACTTAAAATACCCTGCCTTCGGAAATATAGCGGGCGATGCTGATCGTGCCGATGAATGCGAAGGCGGCCAATGCGATCGCCATATCGACGAAATTTTCCGTTCCTTCGACAAGCGCCAGCATCACGATGATGCCGATTAGAAGCGTCGTGATGAGGTCAACCGCCTGCAAGCGGTCGGGCAATGTCGGTCCGACAATGACGCGATAAGAGGCGGGAATCAGCAGGCTGACCAGCGCGAGCAGGATCAGTTGAACAGCGGCTTGGGCAACGGGATGCTCAATCATGCCCTAGTATGCCTCTGATTCTGGCCAGTCTTTTTGTCTGATCGGCTTCGAGCCTTGGTCCCGACGCATCCAGGTTCAGGCTGTGCACAATCATTTTGACGCCTTCGTCTTGCGTCTCTTCAAAGTCCACAACCAGCTCTCCCGGCGTGATCGTAATGCCATGTGCGCTGACGGCGGAAATGAGCTCATTCTCCGTCACGTCCTGCGTATTAACTGTCGATATGCCCGGGTTAATCGGCAGGCTCGGCATCAGTATCACGCGCGAAACCTTGAGGCCGGCTGAGAGGACCTCGGTGGCAAGATACACCGTATAGGCGACAAGATTGTACAGTTGACGTGGCGCGCTCTTCAGTCGGATATTCTCGCCGCGTATGCCAGTCGCGATAAGCACCGAGACGCTGAATATGTATCCCAGCAGAAAGTTGCCTGGCGTCGGCTGGTCGGTATAAATTGTCCAGCCAATCGCCAAGGGCAGCGCCAAGAAGAAGACCTTGGTGGAAGACCTCAGATTCGCGGCCAAACCATGCCCCTCAACAGGCGCGTCCGCCGCTTTGTCCGGCGGTTGCTGCAAATGTCAATCGTCACATTCAAACTCCTATGGCGCGTAGGTCGGCAAGTTAAGCGCGGAGATGTAGATCTGCGGGTCGCCGAGTTGGCGCACTGTTTCACTAACCAATTGTACCATTGGCTCGGCCAGAATCGTGCCCAGAAGCAGACAGACGCAGATAAGCAGGAAGGGCGCGACGAGGCTATCGCCTTCACTCTTGGTTTCGACAGTGCTGGGCAGCGGATTCTGCTGGAAGATCCGCTGCCAGGCGCGAACCATGTACATCACGGTTAATATGCCCGCGCCAACCATGATAAGCAAATTGACCCAATCTTCACTATTGACCCCGCCTTGAATCAGCGTCAGTTTGCTGATGAAGCCATTGAGCGGCGGAATGCCGGCCAGGGATAGCCCGCCGATCAGCACAAGCCAGCCCAGCGAAGGCGGCAGCTTGGCGCCCAGCCCGCTAATATCGGCGAAGTTGGCGGTCTTCGTCTTGGTGTAACTGGCGACTACGCCTATGAGCATCAGCAGGGACGACTTGATAAAGGCGTGGTTGAAGGCGTAAACCAGCGCGCCGATCAACGCCAGGGGCTGGCCCCAGCCGATGCCGACGAGGATGAATCCGATTTGAGCGAATGTCGAATACGCCAGCATGCGCTTGGCATTGTAGGTGCGCAGGGCGCCCAGGCTGCCGAAGAGTATGCCGATGATCCCCAAGGTGGAAAGCCAACGTTCGAGCAAGGGCGCTTCTTCGATAAACAGCAGCGTCACCAAGCGAAAGATGCCATACACGCCGACCTTGACCACGATTGACGACAGCATGGCGCTAATCGGAGTCGGCGCGGTAGTATGAAAATCCGGCTGCCAAAAGTGGAAAGGGAAGACGGCGCTTTTCAGCAGAAACGCGCAAAGCAGCATAATCGCGGAAGCTGGCGCAAGATATGGCCGCTCGCCGGTAAGCAGCGTCCCCGCAATTTCCCCCATATTCAAGGTGCCGAATGTCGCGTATAGCGCGCCGATGCCCAGCAGCAAAAACAGCGTGCCCATCGAGCTGATCAAAATATACTTGAGCGCCGCCTCCAATCCGTATTGGTCATCCGAAATCGCTGTTAGCGAGACCGACGCCAGCACCATCAGTTCCATGAAAACGAATAGCGTGAACAAGTCGCCGGTGAGCATGGCGCCGACCAAACCCACTTCCATCAGCAGGAAGAGCGGAACGAAGGCTGGATACTTCATGCACTTGTCCTGGCTATGAAAGGTGTAGAGCAGCCCGCCGACCATGATGGTGGTCACCATAAAAGCAAAGAGACCGCCCAGCGCGTCTGCGACCAGCACGATGCCATAAGGCGGCTGCCAGTTGCCGAGGGCGTATGTCTGAACGCCGCTGTCATGCACTTGCGCCAGCAGCGCCGTCGACAAGACCCAGGCGATCAAGCCAGCCAAGACGCCGATCGAGCGCTGCATAGCATTGGACCTGGCGAAGACGAGCGCCAGTATCGCGCCGACCAGGGGCGTAACCAGTGTGCCGAGCAGCAGGTGATTTTGCGCCATGATCGTCAGGTCCGCTCCTGCCATGACAAGTCTTGAAACATGCCTCAAAGTCTTAGTGTTTTAGCTTGTTGATATCATTGGAATCGACGGTGCCGTAGCGGCGAGAAATGATGTTGACGAAGCCCAGCACCAGCGAAAAGCTGCCGAAACTCACGACGATTGCTGTGAGAATCAACGCCTGAATCAGAGGATCGCTGGTCTGGCGGCCTGCCTCGACATTGCTGACATAGGGGGCGAAATCGCCTTGAAAAGCGCTAACCGCGACGAAGAACAGGTTGATGGCGGAAAACAGGATGGCGAAACCAATCGCCGCCTTGATCAAGTCGCGGCGCAGCAACTGAAACACGCCAATGCCGAACAGCATCCCAATCGATAACGCGAAAAGCAATTCGATCATGTCGTCGCTCCATTCAGTCTTTCAGTCTCGTGCTTGCTCGTCCCCTTCGACGGTCCGCCAGGCGCTCAATGGAAACCTAAGGCTGTTCGGCAAGCAGCGATTCGCCTTGCTCTTGCGAGCGCTCGGTAGGATAGGCAATCGCCTCTATGATGATTCCCAAACCGCCCATAACGGCAATGGCGATGGCGATTTCAAAGATCAGCGATGACGTAATATGCAAACCAAAGGAGCCGACGATGTCGTAGATGCCGAGCGCTCGGTCAAATTCAACGTGCCCCATAAACCCTTTGCCGATGAATATGGGAAAGAGCGCGTTTGCGATGGCGATGATTAGACCGAGGCGGACGATTATGGCGGGCTTAAACCAGGGCAAGAGATTCTTCGCCTCGTTGTAGCCAAGCACGACATACCAAAGCGATACCGCCAGGCCGATGGTGACGCCGGCGGTGAAGCCATCACCCGGTCCGCTGCCGCCATAGAGGATTTGAGCGACGCCGATCAAGATCGCGATGGGCAGTACGATGTACGACACGGAGCGGGTGAAAGGCGTGGAAAGACTCGTCGCGTCCTGAATCTCGTCAACTGCGGTCGAGTCATACTCGCGCAGTGAACTGATCGGCGCTTTTAAGGGCGCTAAAGAGACGCCGCTTTGACGACCGCGGGCGAGCAGAGTCAGCACGCCTAAAGCCGCGGTGGTGAAGACGGCGACCTCGATCAACGTGTCCGTGCCGCGAAAATCGGCGACGATCGCGCCAACAACATCATCGGTGCTCACTGTTTTTGCATTGGCGAGATGCCATTCGGCGATGCTCTTGCGGTCGGGGCGATTCTGCAGCGCAATAAAGGAAAAGACGAAGACCGCCAAGCCGATCACAATTGAAATGCCCAGATCGCGCAGCAGGCCGAAGCGGTAAGCATGACGACCCGTCCACAAATTGTTGATCACCTTCAAGCGCGCGTCAGCCCGTATTCTGCCGAGCATGATGATGATAAGTACGGTGGCCATCGTCTCGACCAGCAGCTGGACGAGGGCGACATCGGGCGCATGATTGATGAGGAAAATGACGCCTATGGCATAACCAATAACGCCGTAAGCGATTGCCGCCTTCACATGCTCGCGCACGAAGACTGTCAGCAAGCCGGCGGCAACAGTGAGAAAGAGCATGAATGCCATCGCCAAGTCGATGATGGACAGCGGCTCGAAGGAAATGATCTGCTGCCCGGCGAAGACGTCAAACAACGTATTGGAGAGGAGCAATACCGCGGCGACCGCGCCCAGAATGATTGCGAGGTAATAGCGAACGAAGCCGGATTGCGTGTGCAGAATCGAAGTGCCCGCCCACTCAATGTAGGTGATGAATTCGCGATAAACGGCATCGCCCGAAATAGGAAAGGTGATGCTTCTGATCAAGGATTGTCGCAGCAAAAAGAGAAGCAGACCGACAAGCAGGATCGCGGCGCTCAAGAAAAACACAGCATTAAAGCCGGCGAAGAGATGGAGCTCAAAAGACTTTGGCACAGCCAGCTCCAGCACGGGTATGATGATGGGTTCTAACAGAAAGCCGAGGCCGAGCGAGCCAACAGCGAGCAGCGCCGGACCAAGCGCGATCCAGGGTGATGGCGGGTGAAAGCGGAGGCGCTCGCTCGCGGGACCCAGAAATACATCATATATGAGCATGTAGCCAGCCATGGCGGTGAATACGGCGCTGACAACGACCATGATCATGACGAGCGGCGTCAAAGGCGCGGTGTAGTGCAGCATGGCTTCGAGCAAGGTTTCCTTTGCCAAGAACCCCAGCAGAAAAGGAACACCCGCCATCGATAGCGCTGAGACCACCGTCACCCAAAACATGACCGGCATTCTGTGGCGCAAGCCGCCGAGCCGGTCAATCAAGCGAGTGCCGGCGGCGTGGTCTATCGTGCCTGCAACCAGGAACAAGGCGGACTTGTAAAACGCGTGGGCGATAATGCCGACGAAAGCCGCCTTTAGCCCGCTCTGATTGGGCAAGCCAATCAGCGCGACAATGGCGCCGAGCTTGCTGACCGTGGAATAGGCGAGCAAGCCCTTTAGGTCCCGCTGTTTCACGGCGAAATACGCGCCAACCAGCATGGTAACCAAGCCCACTGTCAGCAGTAAATAGGTCCAGAGATCGTTGGCGTGCATAACCGGCGAGAGGCGGGCGAAGAGATATATGCCTGCTTTCACCATGGTGGCGCTGTGCAGATAGGCGCTGGCCGGCGTCGGCGCGCTCATGGCGCCCGGCAGCCAGAAATGGAAGGGGAACTGCGCGCTTTTGGTGAACCCGCCAAGCAGAATCAACACGGAGAACAGCAGATACCATTCGTGCTGATGCAGCGTCGACGCCTGCAAGATTGAAGCGAAGTCGCCAACAAAGCGAATCTCCGCTTCCGGATACAGGACTTGGCCCGCCGCGCCGCTCAGCATAACCAGCCCGACAATCAGAGCGAGCGCGCCGGCGCCGGTCACGAACAGCGCCTTAAATGCGCCTTCGCGCGCGGCCCGGTCTACCGCGCCTTTGAAACCGATAAGAATGAAAGAGGTGATGCTGGTTAATTCCCAGGCGACAAACAACATAAGCACATTGCCGGCAAGCACCAGCGCCAGCATTGCGCCAGCAAAGGCGGACAGCCAGACGATGAAGCGATTGTGCTCCGCCGCGCTGTCAAAATAGAAGCCGGCGTAGAAGAATATAAGCGCGCCGATCCCGCTGATGATCAAGCTGAATAGGAGGGCGAGGCCGTCCAAATAAAAGGACAGGCTGATGCCCGCTGACGGCAGCCAGGTGATCGTCTGCGAGATGAGGCCTTCGGCTTGCACGCGCGGCAGCATGCTCGCCAGCCAGGCAAAGAGCGAAGCCATGACCAAGGACGAAAGCATGGTCTGGGAAAGTCGCCCGAGGGATGTTCTCACAGCCGGCGCCGCTAAAAGCAGAGCAAGGCAAAAGGGAGCGGCGGTGATTATCGCTAATTCCATAATGGCTAAATGTCTGAATCCCCCTGGTTATTATGCGAGAACCGATACCGATGGCGGCGAATCGCGGCGCTGACGAAAGACTAGCCAATACTTTGGCATATAAAACAGTCAATTCGCATAAGCGCTAGCGGCTAAGTTCTGTCGGATTGAAACAAGCGCTCTCGACCGCCAGCGCCAAGCCGCCATCATCGCAGTCTCTTCTTGAGGGCGAGCGTTAATGCGGGTACGATGTCGTACAGATCGCCAACGATCCCGTAGCGCGCCAATTTGAAGATCGGCGCGTCGGCGTCTTTGTTGATCGCCACGATGATTTTGCTGCCGCGCATGCCCGCCTGGTGTTGAATCGCGCCGCTGATGCCGCAAGCGATGTACAGGTCGGGGGTCACCACTTTGCCGGTTTGCCCCACCTGATGTTCATAAGGAATATAACCGGCGTCGACCGCCGCCCGGCTGGCGCCGATTGCCGCGCCGAGCACATCAGCCAGCGGTTTTAGGGTATTGGCGAAGCCGTCTTTTGCCTTCCAGATACTGACGGCTTCTCCGCTTAAGCCGGCGGGCGCGTCGGCGGGATTGCTCGCCAGGCCACGGCCGCCGCTGACAATGATTGCCGCATCCGCCAGGTTGGCGCGGCTGATCTCGGCAGCCAGGTCTTCGACATCGGTGTGGAGCTGCGCCGGTATGGCTGCGGGAGCGACCGACTCGACCGTCATGTTGGCGGCGGCGCCGGATGCTGGCCCCGGGAAAGCCCGTCCGCGAACTGTGACAAAAGCCGTCGGCGTGTTGGATTTCATCTCCATCAATACCTTGCCGGCGTAGGCGGGACGCGTGCCGATGATGGCGCCCCCGTCCACGCGCAAATCGACAAGCTCCGAGATGAGCCCGCTGTCGGTATCGGCGGCGGCGCTAGCCAGTAGCTCGCGCCCTCGGCTGGTGGCAACAGCGACGACAGCGGCTGGCTTGCGCTCGTCCACCAGTTTGCTAAGCAGCGCGGCGTAAGTTTCAAGGCGATATTGGCTTAATGCTTCGGCGTCGCAGATAATCGCGCTGGCGACGCCAAAGCCCTCCGCAGCAGCCGCCAGCGCCGCGCTATTGGCGCCAAAGATGATCGCGGCAGTATCGACGCCGAGCGCTGCGGCGATGGACTGCGCAGCGCCCACTGCTTCCCAGCCGCTGGATACGACGGCGCCGTCGACGGTCTCAATCCAGGCGAATACGCTCACAGGACTTTTTCCCCCAATAGGCGATCCGCCAGCGCCGCGGTCTTCGCCGCAACATCGGCGCCGTCGATAATCTCGGTGCTGACTTCACGCGCCGGCGGATTGAAATAGCGCAGCGCCGTTGTCGCGGCTGCGGGCAGGTCAACCTCCAGGTCCGCCGCTGACCAGACCGGAATCTGCGCTTTCGCTGCTTTGCGAATGCCCAGGAAGTTCGGGTAGCGCGGTTCGTTGATTCCTTTCATCACCGAAATCACCGCCGGCAATTTGGCGGAGACGATCTGTTTTCCCTGCTCGAGCATCTTTTCCACTTTGACAGCGCCCGCCGCGTAGTCCGCAGTGATGATTCGCGACACGTAGCTGAGCATTGGCCAGCCAAGCCGGCGCGCCAATTGACAACTGTGCTGGTCCGTGCCGACATCGATGCTTTCCTTGCCGAATATGATCAGGTCGACATCGCCAAGCTTGCGAATGGCGCCCGCCGCCAGCGCCGACCAAACGAGGCTGTCGTTCATGTCGATGCCAGCTTCGTCGATGCGCAGCGCAGTTGATACGCCCATGGCAATACTATGCTTCAAGGCATCGTTGTGAAGTTCAGATCCAACGGCGATGACGGTTGACGCGCCGCCGCCCGACTTCGCTTGCGCTATCGTCTCTTCGAGCGAGTATTCGTCCCAGGGGTTCACCACGGTGGCGACATCGCCCCAGCTGACCTCTCCCGAATCATCAACCCAGACCTTTGCCGCAGTGTCGGGCGTACTCCTTGTGAACGTCACAACATGCACTGTCTTTGTCCTCCGGGTTTTATCGCGTCGAATCGGATGCGCCGCCTATTGTACACGGGTTCTCACAAATGCTTAATCCCGACTGGACATTTCTGCCAAGGTAAAGCGATCCCAGCAGATATCGCTGCCGCAGGGCTCTCCATCTGGCAGGCGGGTTGTTTCATCAACCAGCGCATCAGCCATATTGCAATTGATTATTAAGGCCTCTGTCAGGTCTGCGCCTCGCAGATCAGCGCGCCAGAAGTTGGCGCTGCTTAAATCCGCAGCTATAAAAGAACAGCCCACTAGGACGGCGCGCGCGAAATTGGCTTCTCGCAAATCCGCCCGATCGAAAATCGCATGGTTTAATCGCGCTTCGCGAAAATGGCTTTCGCGCAGATCAGCCAAAGAAAAATCGGACCGGCGCATATCCGAGTAGCCGAAGTACGCGCCGCGGAGAAGCGCCTGCGGAAGCTTCGCATGTGTCATGCGACAGGATGAGAGCAGCGCGCCCTTGAGCTCGGCGCTTGACCAATCGACGTGATCAAGGCTGCCATCCTGATGCGCGAGGCGCTCTTTTAAGGCGTCTATCAGAATTCCCAAATTTCGCGCATCGCTTTGGTCGCCGATCATCGCGACGAGCTTGTGGGTCGGCTGGCGCGCAAACCAGCGTTTTCCGATAGCGCGCTGAATCCGTATGAGCAGTTGCATAAGCTAAGCAGTGGGCAGAGGCAGTCGCAGAGATGTTAGCTACGGTCTTAATCAAGGACAAGATTCGTTTTCGAAATCTTCGACAACCATTTATATCTTAGTGAGAATGATTAGGACGCTCTACGGTTTTTTGTTGGTTTGTGCCATTCGCGTCTAAGATTTGATTCGCTATGCTAACATCGCAGGAATGCGCATTGCGCGTCAGTTTAGGTTGGCAAGCGATGGTTCTCGCGGCGAACAAAGTGGATACGTTGATCACCACATATCTTGAGATGGTGAGCAAGGAGGACTTTGCTCCCGCTTTTGTCCGCGCAACAGACATCGAAATTGTCACGATGGAGATGCCGGATCTCGGCTTCTACAAGTTTCTTTATCAGTCCGTCGGTGAAGAGTGGGCTTGGCGCGACCGGCTTCAACTCTCAAGCGGCGACTTGCGGAAGATTCTGGCTTCGCCCAATACGCAAGTCAATGTCATGTATGTTAGCGGTTCGCCCGCCGGTTATGTTGAACTCTATCGTCATGAAGACGGCTCGGTTGAGATCGCCTACTTTGGGCTGCGGCGCAATTATATGGGGCGCGGCTTGGGCAAACATCTATTGAGCTATGGCGTGAGCCGCGCCTGGGAGATGGGGGCGAAACGCGTTTGGCTGCACACCTGCAATCTGGATGGGCCCCACGCGCTGGACAATTACCAGAAACGCGGCTTTCGCATCTTCAAGGTCATCGAAGAACCTATGCCGGCACTTTACAGTTAGATCGTAATCAGATATTTGCCGCGCGACTGTCGGCAATCGCCTCGAATAGCGCCGGGTCGTCGGCTATCCACGCCAGGCTCACGCGATCCGCGATTCCTGTATAATGTTCAACGATGCTGTTGTAAACATTGCCCGGTTTCGCGCTGTCGGCGAAGATGGGCACGGTTACCGCAATGTCGTTTCGCGCCCGGCCCGCCGCGCGCAGTCCATCTTCGAGCGCCGGTATAACGACCTCTCGCAGATAAGCGGGCCTGGGATTGGGCGGCGCGCGCAAGCCTTGGGCGAGTTCGCCCGCCAGTTGGCAGATGCCCGGACTGTCGCCCGCCAGGCAGATGGGGATCGCTGGATGCGAAATCGGACCCGGATTGAAGAATGGCGCCATCAGCCGGAATTGATAATGCTCCCCCCGATAACGTAGACGGGCGCCTGTTTGAAACGTGTCCCAGATGGCGCGCAGGCTTTCACTATACTCGCGCATCCGGGCGACCGGCTCGCTCCAGTTTTCGCTGAAGCGGCGCTCGAAGTCTTCGCGCGCTGGTATGCCCAGCCCAAGCACAAAGCGGTCCTCGCATTGACGCGCCAAATCCCAAGCGATCTGAGCCGTCACCATGGGGCTGCGGGGAAAGGCGAGGGCATCCGCCGTTCCGAGGCGAATCCGATGCGTTTTTTTGGCGGCGACGGTCAATAGGAAAAAGGGATTATGGGCGGTTTCGTTTATCCAGATTCCATCAAAGCCGAGCTGCTCGACGCGTTTAATCTGCTCAACATCATGACGCAAGTCGCCCGTAGGCGTGATGGTGACATCCAGCTTGAAGGGTTGCATTCCTGAAGCTGCCATCCTACAAGATCAGGCTCGGACCATGCTGTTTGAACCAGGCTTTCCACTGACGGAATTCGGGACAGCAAGTTTCCACAAGCGCCCAGAACGCCGGGTTGTGATTCAGCTCGCGCAAGTGGCAGAGCTCGTGTGTGATGACGTAGTCGATCGCTCCATCGGGCGCCATCATCAGCCGCAGATTAAGATTGATATTCCGTTTGGCGGAACAGCTTCCCCAACGCGTCTTCTGGTTTTTGATGCGCACTCGCTCAAATTTGAATCCATGCCTGCGAGCCAGGTCTTCCGCTCGCTGCGGCAAGTAGCGCTGCGCCTGCGCGCGATAAAAGCTCTCAATGGCAGCGCGAATCCCGGCGTCGGCGGCAGGGGGCGTTGCTTCGGGCGATGCAACTACAAGATGACCATCTGCCAAACTGACCTTGATTCGTTTTAACGACGGAGCGCATTCCAGCTTGAGGCGATAGCTGACGCCGCGAAATAGGAACACTTCTCCCGCGCGATATTCACGCAGGCGTCGATTCGCGTTGGCTTCTCTGAACCTGGCTATGGCTTTGCGGACCCAAGCGGAACGTTCGCGCAAAAGCGACTCCGGATCCGGCTGTCGAAATCCCGCCGGATAAACGACTTCAAGCCCGGCGCTCATGCTGTAACGCAGGCTGATGCGTTTGGCGCGTTTGCTCGTCCGAACGCGGTATGAGACCGGAAGACCGTCGAGATCAATGACTGGCATTAGTTTCCCATCGCTTTCGCCGCGTGCCGCCAGATGACGCGCTTTGTGTCGTCGTCCGGCTCAAAGGGGAAGTAATAGCCCGCCCGATCCAGCAGGCCAGAATAGCGTTCGCGCAGGGCGTAGGGCAGTTCATCCGGCGGCGCGATGACGGCGAAGGCTTCGAGCATGTCGTCGCTGATGAGCGCGTGCATTTCTTTCCAGCGATTTCGCCGCAGCAGCGCATTCAGTTGTGGTATCAGATCGGTCCAGCCGTGTAGTTCCAGGACTGGGCTGTAGCTGGGCGTACTGGCGTAAAAGGCGATCTGCGATTTGGTGAGAAGCTTGCTCGCTTCAATGGCTTCGTCATCTTCGCCGGTGACGACGAACACGGCGCAAGATAAGGCCGGCTGGCTTTGGCGGCCGCTCGCGTTACGCCCTGCCTGAATCGCGGGCAGCAGCACGTCTCGCAGATAAGGGGGCGTATGGAAAGAATGAACATGAAAGCCATCGCACATTTCCCCCGCCAGCCCGGCCAAGCCCGTATTGACGCCGGCGATATATATCGGAATGTTGAAGAATGGCATCGGCGGCGGCGCGCAGCATGGCGCCAGAAGCGACAGGCGGTAGCAATCGCCGTCGTAGTTAAGGTCATCGCCTGTTTGGAAGCTGTGCCAGATAGCCCGCAGCGCTTCAATATACTCGCGCAGCTGCATCACGGGCTTGCCCCATTTTGCGCTGAAGCGCTTGGTTATGTGCGGCTTGATTTGTGTGCCCAAGCCGAGGACGAAGCGCCCGCGAGACATTGCCGCCAGATCCCAGGCGGTCTGCGCCATGATCATAGGGCTGCGCGGAAAGGCAACCGCAATCGCCGTGCCCAGCGAAACGCGATCGGTCGCTAGCGCGGCGTGAGCAAGCGGCAGAAAGGGATTGTGCGCCGCTTCCGCCACCCATAAGCCGTCAAAGCCAAAGTCTTCAACGGCGCGGGCCAAGCGCCCGGCGCGGCTCAGGTCAGTGGCAAAGACGGTCAGGTCAAATTTCACTTGATCTCCAGTTTGTCAGTGCGGGCGGCTGTGTGCGTATTCTAGTCCGCAACTGCCCAAGTGGCGAGAGCGCAACGGAATTCGCCCTCCGGTGTTTTAGGTGATACAATTGTTCGCAATTGGCTTTAATTGCCGCGCGACCACTGGCGATGCGGGCGATTGAAGGACGAGTATAAGGCTCTTGAGAGTCGAGGGCGCGATGGCGATTAGACAATCACGCTCAGTTAGCATCGGATTGCGCAATGTTGTCTTGACCATCCTGATTGGGTTGGGCTTGGTCTTCGTCTGGCAGATCCGCGGTACTTTGATGCTGACTTTCGCCGCGGTGATTCTGGTTGTGCTATTCACGATGCCCGTGCGTCTGCTGGTCAACCGCTTCAAGCTGCATCGCGTCGTCGCCATCATCGTGAGCGTTATCGGTTTCTTTATCATCCTTGGATTGCTCGGCGTGCCCATCTTGCGGACGATTGGCGATCAATACGAACCCCTTAGAACAGCGGTGGAAAGCGGCTTTGAGCAGTTGAGCGAGTCGCTGACGCGTGAACGGCTATTGGAGCAGGATTCGATTCTCCGAGACGTGATACCGATTATTGATGATTTGCTTTCAGGCGGCGGCAGCGCCCAGCCATCGGACGACTTGATCGGTCAAGCGATTTCGCAGGTGACGGACGCGGTTGGGCGGCTTGGCGGCTCGGTCCTGCCTGTCGTCGGCGGTGTCGCGAATACGATTCTTAGCGTGCTTATCATATTTTTCTTGAGCATGTATCTGTTGGCTGAACCGGAACTCTATGTCAGCGGCATCATCAAACTGACGCCAATCTGGTATCGCGATCGCATGCGCGGCATCTTGCGCCGCCTGGACAGCACCTTGCGCGCCTGGCTAAGCGTCACCGCGATTTCCATGGTTGTCGTGGCGATCCTGACCGGCTTTGGGCTGCGGCTTTTGGATATAAGGGAAGAGGCCTTCGCCCTGGGCGTGCTGGCCGGGTTATTGTCGTTTATTCCCAACTTTGGGCCCGTGGTCGCTTTGGTGCCATCGGTGGCCGTCGCCATGGTGGAAGCGCCACATAATGTCGTCTGGGTTGTCGTCGTCATATATGGCGTGTCGTTTTTCCAGAGCCAGGTGATAAGCCCGGTGCTGGCAAGTGAACGGATGAATATGCCGGCGATTTTGATTCTGCTTGGCCAGATCATATTTGGCTTCTTCTTTGGTTTTCTCGGTTTGATGCTGGCGGTGCCGCTCAGCGCCTGTCTGGCGGTGCTGGTGGATGAGATGTATGTGAAGGATGTCTTGGGCGACTTGCCGCGGGGAAAAGTGGAAGAGGCGCTTCTCGAAAGTGAAGTTGCCGAAGAATTGGTCCCGAGCCCCACGTAAATCAGAGGTGGCGCTGTAACCTGGTTTGCCCAGCGCCAATCCAATGCAGATTGGCGAATTGTCTCTTGACAGCGCAGGCTGGCGCTGCTAACCTAGCGTGAAGGGTGAGAGGAGGCTCTCGCTTTTTTGTCCCATTGAAAGTGGGATGAGTGCGGATTAACAGTAGAATAGCAGGTTAAGACAGAGCGAATCAAACCCTGTGAATACGGAGAGTTTGATCCTGGCTCAGGATGAACGTTGGCGGCGTGC
>JAJEGA010000055.1 GCA_022820125.1 Anaerolineae bacterium
ATCTGTAGGGGCGAGACTTGTCTCGCCCACTATGTCGCCATTGTACATGTGGGCGACTCAAGAGTCGCCCCTACGACGTTCCTTCATTTTGTTGCATTACTTTATTGGACTTACTGAGGGCGCAGAGATTTTTTTCTATGCTTGGCGGAGTTTTCAAGTCCACAGATTTGCCACTCCCGGCGCCGCTATTGGTTCGAGTCAAAGCCTAGTATAGAGAGCGGAGTCTTAAAGGAATTGCGAAAACTGTTTCTCCATAGTTAACATACCAACGCCGCCATAGATCATTTATTTGCCTAGAAGATATAGGGCAACCGCTTGAAAGCCGTAACACTCGTCTATCTGAGCCAAAACCGAGCCTTTGACCAATATGTTAAGCAGCGCCTCAATTACAATAACATAGAGTTGAGCCAGAGGCAAAAGGTTGTTGACGTATTAATTGAAGAGGGCGCGGCGCTGGTCTTTATTGATGGGGCGCATGAGCATTGGCGGCAGCAGATTCTCGCCGCGAAGAACAATGCCGCAACCCGCCGCATCCCTATCTGCTTCGCCAGCGACAAGCGCGATCGCCGGGCGGAGGCGGTAAAATGTGGCGCCGACCTCGCCCTGAGCTGGCTTGAACTCGGGGAACAGATCGACCAGATCATCAAAGATTATGCGCGAATCCCCGACCCTGCCATGCTGCAAAAGCTGGCTTGCGAATGCGCGCAGCCGCTGCCGGAGCTGGCAATTGCGGGCCTCCGCGAATTCAACCGGGGCGAATTTTACCGCCAGCACGACCTCTTTGAAGCGCAGTGGGTCGAGACTGCCGGCCCAGTCCGCGATCTGTATCGCGCCATCTTGCAGGTGGGCGTCGCCTACTATCAGATCGAACGCGGCAATTACCGCGGCGCTCTTAAGATGCTGCAGCGCAGCGTTCAGTGGCTCCAGCCGCTGCCCGATATCTGCCAAGGCATTGATGTCGAAGCCTTGCGGCGGAATTCCTCGGCCCTGCGCGCTGAATTGCAGCGCCTAGGCCCCGAGCGGCTGGGCGATTTGGATCGGCGGCTGCTCAAGAAACTGAGTTGGAACCCGGCTCAGTCGGCTGAGACATAGCGATCGAACCAATCGAGCATGGCGTCATTATGCGCCCGCCGCAGGTTCACCGCGCCGCTGGTGGACCCGCCATGGTAGCCGCCCGGCTGCCGCAGCATCTCGACCACGCAGCCATTCGCTTTGAGTACGGTGTAGAACTGCTCCGACTGCTCGGCCGGGCAGCGCCAATCAATCTCGCATTGCACCATTAGCGTTGGCGTCCGACAGCGATGGGCGTAGGTGATCGGCGAGCAGCGCTCATAGATTTCCGGTATCTCATGCGGGTGGCCCCCCAATTGCTCAACGCTGAACCAAATGCCGATGTCGCTAGTCCCGTAGAAGCTGCGCCAGTTGGCGACCGGATTGTGCGGAATCGCCGCCTTGAAGCGGTCCGTCTGGCCGATGATCCAGCAAGACAGATTGCCGCCGCCCGATGTCCCGCAGACGCCCAAGCGATCGGCATCGGCCAAGCCGCGGGCGATGGCGCAATCGACGCCGCTCATCAAATCCTGGTAATCAAGATTGCCCCAATCGCCCTTGATGGCGGTGGAGAAACTGTCGCCATAACCGGTAGAGGCTCGATGATTAAGGAATAGCACGCCGTAGCCGGCGCCCGCCAGCATTTGGAAATCAAATTGGAAGCCGTAGCCATAAGCGGCGTTCGGGCCACCGTGAATATACAGAATAGTGGGGTAGGGCGCTTCGCCAATTGCCGGCTTCATATACCAGCCTTCAACTTGCGCGCCATCCACGCTAGCCCACAGCAGGCGCTCTGTTTCTGGCAGGGCGATAGGCGCCAGCGCCTCGTCATTGAGCGCTGTCAACTGCCGCGTTGATCCATCTGCCAAATCGCAGGCAAAGACATCCGGCGGCGAATTCAGGCTGGTGCGCGCGTAGAGCAACTGCGAGCCTCGCAGATCAAGCGGGAAGACCGCGCAGTCGCCTTCGGTGACGGGCTGGCAATCTTCGGGCCCGCTCAAGGCGATCCGGTAGATGTGGTCGGCCCCGCCGCGCTGCACGGTCGCGAATGCCGCTTCGCCATCGTCCGCAACCAGCATATTCCAGGACTTCAGATTCGCAATCGGCATATCCATAATCAGATAGCCGCCGACGCCGACATCCAGCGCGGCGCTGCGGCAGTTGATCTCGCCGCTTGCCATATCTAGGGCATAAACATCGGACTTTGTGCCGATTGGCTTGCCGTCATCGGGGCGCCCGACAAAGACAATCCGGCCGCCGTCCGGCGTGAAGTTGGCGTTTTCGACGCTCGCCCAATCCTCAAGCATCACGGTTTGCCGCCCATCCAGATCGACCAGTTTCAGATCAGGCGTCATCGCCCGCGAATTGTCGAAGCGCATGTTGGCATCGTACAGGATGCTGCGCCCGTCCGGCGACCAGCGCGGATTGCTGTTGTTGCCGCGGTCATCGGTCAGTTGCTTGATCGCGCCGTCCGCCAGGTCCAGCGCATAGACATCCTGAACCGCATCATCGAGATACCCGATGCCATCGAAGCGGTAAACGGTGCGGTCGAGGCGATAGGGCGCCACGCTGAGATTGGGCGCGTCGGCATCGGGGGCGGCGCTGAAGGCGATCTTGCCGCCATCGGGCGACCAGGCGATGCCATCGCCGATACCGCGCTTGAATTGCGTCAGCGCGCGCGCTTCGCCCCCATCGACAGGCAGCAGGTAAAGCTGCGCTTTTCCGCCACGGTCGGAAATAAAGGCGAGCGACTTGCCATCGGGAGACCAGCGCGGGCCCCAGTCCTTCGCTTCGCCGCTTGTCAATTGACGGGTATCGCCCGTGGCGATGTCAAGCAGGTAAATCGCGCTGAATTCTCTGTCGGCTTCAGCATCGATCTTGTTGACGCTATAGACGACGCGTTCGCCCTCCGGGGACAGGGCGCCACCATTGAGGAAGCGCAACTCAAACAAATCTTCTTTTTGCACGGTGCGTGTATCAGCCATATTCGCCTCAGTCATAGCGCTAATTTTCTGGAACTTGTATCGGCTATTGTAACAAGTTATCGCGGCGAAGCGGGAATGAATGCTGGAACGCGTCGGCTGCCGCATTGTCTTGCCAGCGGCCAGCAAAGGCTGTTGCAGCGGTGAATGTCTTGTATGATAGCTCCCGCGCGCCGGCTTGCATCGCCGTTTCCAATTTGAGGCGCGCCATCGCTGCTTTGATTGCCAGTTTCGAAGGCAGTGGCTGTCCGCCACTCGCGCGATTTGGGGGGCTCGGAATGACTGATTCGCAAGACTCAAAAGCCTTGTCGAAAGCGCGTTACACCCGCTTCGCCGATGGTTATGTGACCAGCGAGACCCACGCGCGCGGCTCAGATTTGGACCGTCTGCTGGCAATCGTTCAACCGCAGTCCCATTGGCGGGCGCTCGATATCGCCACAGGCGGCGGGCACACTGCCTTGAAGTTCGCGCCGCATGTCGCCCATGTCATCGCCAGCGATCTCACGCCGCGCATGCTGGAGAGCGCGAAACGCTTCATCATTAAGGAGCGGGGCGTAGATAATGTCAGCTTTGAGCAGGCGGACGCGGAAAATCTGCCCTTTGAAGCTGACCGCTTTGACCTGGCGACCTGCCGAATCGCGCCCCATCACTTCCCCGATGCCCAGCGCTTCGTGGGCGAATGCGCGCGGGTGCTTAAACCGGCTGGGATTCTGATGCTGCAAGATCACTTGCTGCCGCGCGATCCGGAAGCGGCGCGCTTTGTAGACGCCTTCGAGCGCCTGCGCGACCCCAGCCATAATCGCGCCTTTGATGAGGGCGAATGGCGGCGGATGTTCGCGCAAGCCGGCTTCAAGGTCGAGCATAGTGAACATTACCTCAAGCGGCACGACTTTGTCCCTTGGGCGAAACGTCAAGGCAATGACGAAGCCACCATCAAGCGCTTGATTCGGATGCTGCGCGACGCGCCGCCAAGCGCCCGTGACTGGATGGATCCGCAGGATTGGGGCGGGGCGAAAGCCACCTTCCTCAATCGGCATATCCTGTTGCGTGGACGGCTTGGCTAGCGGGAGGGGACATTGCCCAAGCTATTCCTGGCGAGCGGTATCTTCCATCCCGAGCCCGGCGGACCGGCGACATACCTGTCGACGGTTTTGCCAGCGCTGCAAGAGCGGGGCTGGCAGGCGCGCGTCTTGACCTTTGGCGCCCCAGCCGAGGACGAGTATCCCTACCCGGTAACAAGAATCGCTCGCGCGTCGTATCCGATTCGCCAAGCCCGCTACGCCTTTGCCGCGAGAACGCATCTGGCTTGGGCTGATATCGTCTACGCCCACAGCATTGACCTGCCGCTCTTGGGGCGCCGCGATCTGCCCCGTGTTATCAAGGTTGTTGGCGATCAAGCCTGGGAGCGCTGCATCCGCCGCCGCTGGATCCCGGCGGATCTCGCCATTGACGACTTTCAGGCTTACCGCGGCGATTGGCGCGCGCGTTGGCAGAAGGCGTCGCGCTCGCGGCAGATTGCGGCGATGGACGCCGTCATTGTGCCGAGCCAATATCTCAAGCGCATGGTGATTGCCTGGGGCGCGCCGCCCGAAAAGGTCCATGTCATATACAACGCGCTCTCGCCGCTGCAATCTCTCGATGAGTCTCGCGCCGAAATCCGCGCTCAGTTGAAGTGGGGTGATCGCCCGACCCTGATCACCGTCGCGCGGCTCCAACGTTGGAAGGGCATTGATCATCTGATCCAGGCGCTGCGCCAGTTGACGGATCTGCGCCTGGTCATCGTCGGCGATGGTCCCGATCGTCCGCGCCTGGCTCGGCTGGCTGAGCCGCTGGGCGACCGCGTCGTTTTCACCGGGCGGCTTGACCAAAGGCGCGTCCATCGACTGATGCGCGCCGCCGACGGTCTGGCGCTTTACAGTGGCTACGAGGGCTTGTCTCACACGCTGCTCGAAAGCCTGCAACTCGGCACGCCGGTGCTCGCCAGCGACATCGGCGGCAATCCCGAAGTCGTCCGTCATGGCGTTAACGGCTTGCTGGCGCCCTATATTGACCTTGCGGCGCTGCGGCAGGGCATCAGGCAACTGCTCGACCGGCGAGCGGAATTTGCCGCGAACTCACAAGCCGAGCTCGATCGTTTTCGTCCCGATGCGATGGCGGCGCGGACGGACGAGCTGCTGCGTTCGCTGCTGTGACGGCGGGGCTTAGTTCGGCGCGAAGCGATAACCGACTTCGCGCGATGTCACGATCAATTGCGGCTGCTGCGGGTTTATCTCCAGCTTTTGCCGCAAATAGTGAATGTAGAGTTTGAGGCTGTCGATTGCATCGCGGTATGAATCGCCCCAGGCTTCGACGACCAACTCGCCACGCGGCACGACCCGCCCGGCGTTCTGCGCCAGAACCGCCAGCAAGTTGAATTCTTTAGGTGTCAACTGCGAATCGACGCGATCAACCTCCGGGCTTGCGCGGCAAACGCGGCCGCTGGCGGGTCAGCCGCTTCGACTAGCAGCTTGAGAATGACGCCGTTCGGCAGCGCCATATGTTCATCGGGGGAGTAGTCCGACGGCTCAACTTGCTGCAAAAAGACGTGGCCGCCGGCGGGCGCCTGGAAGTAAACCACCAAATGGGGGGAGGCTGCTTCACTCGTCTTAACGACCGACCAAGTGCGTGGGTATTCCAGGCGGAACAGCCCGGCGTCAAAGGTATTGTCGGTGACGATGACGGACGCGCCCGGCGTGTTTTTGATATGCGGCGGCGCGCTCGCGGGGACGAGCGAGGCGCAGGCAGCGAGCGCGAAAAGCGACCAGAGCAAAAGGAGCCGCGCAAGGACGGGGTGCTGGAATCGACGCAAGCGATTACATTTCCGCTATTGAACGTGTATCGGTCTTTCCCACGCCGTTGACGCCGCGAATGGCGCGTATCGTATTCATCAACTGTGTAATATCTTCGGACTCGACGAAAGCGATGCAATCATCGGGGCCGACCACGAGATCGGCGCGCAGCACGCCATCAATCGCGCGTATTTCCCGCAGCGAATCGGCAAAATCAACCGACATGTTTAGCTGGATCAAGACATAGGCAGCCGGCATGAGTCGTCCTCCCGAGCAGTGTATTCACCTTCTTTTATAAACCGTATCGCCCCTGATGGCAATTCTGCTGATCTCGCGCTCATTCCCATTCGATCGTGCCGGGCGGCTTGCTGGTAATGTCGTAGGCGACGCGGTTGATGCCGGGCACTTCGTTGACGATGCGGGCGCTGACGCGGGCCAGCAAATCATAAGGCAAACGCGACCAGTCTGCCGTCATAAAATCATCGGTGGTGACCGAACGCAGCGCCAGCACTTCTTCATAACTGCGATTGTCGCCCATCACGCCGACGCTCTTCACTGGCAGCAGCACAGCGAAACTCTGCGCCGTGCCACCGCGCAGCAAGCCCGAAGCCGCCAGCTCGCCGGTGAAGATGGCATCGGCGGCGCGCAGCTTCTCCAGCCGCTCCCAAGTGAGCTCGCCCAGGCAGCGGATCGCCAATCCAGGACCGGGGAAAGGCTGCCGCCAGATGATCGACTGCGGCAAGCCCAGCGCTTCGCCGATCTTGCGCACCTCGTCCTTGAACAAATCGCGCAGGGGCTCGATCAATTCAAACTGCAGATCCTGGGGCAAGCCGCCCACATTGTGATGCGATTTGATCGTCTTCGCCGCCGCGCTGTCGGCTGCGCTTTCAATGACATCGGGGTAAATCGTGCCCTGCGCCAGGAAGCGAATGCCCCGCAGCTTTTGCGCTTCTTCATTAAACCGCTCGATGAAGAGCGCGCCGATCAGCTTGCGCTTGGCTTCCGGCTCAGTGATGCCTTTCAGCGCCGTCAAGAAATGTTCAACCGCATTCACCGCAATGAGCTTCATGCCCTGTTCCTGCCGAAAGACGCGAACGACCGCTTCCGCCTCGCCCATGCGCAGCATCCCGTGATCGACAAATATGCAGGTCAATCGCTCGCCAATTGCGCGGTGAATCAGTGCGCCCGCCACTGCCGAGTCGACGCCGCCGCTCAATGCCAGCAGCACGCGCTCGCCATCGGCTTGCTCGCGGATCCGCCGCACCGCGTCATCAATGAAGGCGGCTGCGCTCCAGCGCGGCTGGCAGCGGCAGATTTTGAACAAGAAGTTGCTCAGGATTGCCCTGCCGCCGGCGCTGTGTCGCACTTCGGGGTGAAACTGCAGCCCATAATAATCCCGCGCTAAATCTCCGATTGCAGCCAAGGGACTATTGTCCGATTGCGCCAGCGCGCGAAAGCCCGCCGGCAGCGCTTCGATTCGATCGCCATGCGACATCCATACTTGGAGCTCGGGGTCCAATCCATCAAAGAGTGGACTAGGCGGCTGATGCGAAATGGCGGCGGGACCGTATTCTTTTTCGCGAGCGGCGGCGACCACACCGCCAAGCGCCGCTGTCAGCAGCTGCATGCCATAGCAGATGCCGAGGATGGGGCGCTCGCTTTCAAGCAGAAACTGCGGGAGCCGCGGCGCGCCGCTTTCGTAGACGCTGCTGGGTCCGCCGGAGAGCACATAACCGGCGGGCTGATGCTGGTTGATATGCTCAGCCGCGCCATCATGAGGGTAAACTTCGGAATAAACGCCAAGTTCGCGGATGCGGCGGGCGATGAGCTGCGTATATTGGGAGCCAAAATCGATGACGGCAATGCCGCCCGGCTTCAAGTTTTCCATCGCTTGTCAACCGTCGCGCTATTACTTCATTCAGCAGCGCCGGCGCTGCTCCTAGAAGAATTGCTTCGCCAGCCTAAGTATCCCCTGGCTCCAGGGCGCGCGATGCGATAGGCCTGACGCGTTGCGAATGGCATTTTGGTTATCGAGGTACCACTGATAGTTGCGCAGCAGGGCGTCCTTGTTGGAGTACTTCGGCGCAAAACCGAGCTTCGCTTCCGCCCGTTCAATCGAGACAAAAGAGTCCTTGGCCGCGGTCTCGTAAACCCACTTGTACAAGGGTGAGAGATTCAGCGCTTCCAGGGTTCGCAGCACCCAAATGGCGGGTTCGGCCGGCAAGGGCGTCACCTTTTTGCCATAGCCCGCATAATCGAGAACCGCCTGATAATCCTCGCCCATGGTGGTGAATTCGGCGGCGCCGATATTGAAAGTGTCATTTACGGCGTCGTCTGCGAGCGTGCAGCAGAGGTAGATCGCGTCGCAAAGATCCTCAACATCCAGCAGCTGATAGCGATTGCCGCCATCGCCCAAGAGCGGGAAGCCGCGTCCGTCGGTCGCCCAGTCATAAAGCAGCGCGAAGACGCCCAGGCGCTCCGGACCAACAAAGGACTTGGGACGCAATACCGGGATGATAAAGCCCCGTTCACGACTCTCAAAGCAGATGTCTTCGGCTGCTAATTTGGCTTCGCCGTAGGGTCCTACGCCGATGCGCGGGTCGTCTTCCCGCAGGGGATGATGCTCCGGAATGCCATAAACGGCTGTCGACGAAATATGCACGACGCGCTTAACGCCCTGCTTTTGCGCGGCGTCGATGACATTTCGCGTGCCATCGATATCGGTAGTGCGAATCGCTTCGGGCGAATAAAGGGGCAAGGCTGCGGCGGCATGCACCACAATATCGACATCCTTCAAGGCGCTGTCGACGGCGGCGCGGTCGCGAATATCGCCGCGGATTTCTTTAATTTTGTCGCGCTCGGGATAATCAAAATCGGCGATATCGAGCGAAACTACTTCGTGATCGCGGGCGAGCAGATACCGGCAAAGGTTGATGCCGAGGAAGCCGGCGCCGCCAGTGACAAGAAAGCGCGCCATCTATGCGCTGCCTTCATCAATAAAACCAGCCGGGCGCGCCCAGCTGCCGCTGAATACGATTTCGCTTAATGCCAGCCGTTGCCTTGGCGCCGCCTCGCGCTCGCGCTGCGCTTGTTCCAGCTGATCCAGCTTCGCGCTGCGGTAACCCAGGGCGATAGCGGTAAATGGTTCAAAGTCTTCAGGGATCTGATAGGTCTCGCGCGCCTTGTCCGGGTATATGCCCGCCATCTGATGCGCGTACAAGCCATGATCCAGCGCCTGCAAGACCATCTGGCTCACTGCCAGCCCCAGATCGTGGGTGGCATGCCGATTAATCGCATCTGGCGCCCGATGCCTCTGCGTGACCGCAATCATCAGGACGGCGGCATGCCGCGCCCAGGTTTGATTGCCCTCTCTTAGGACGGGCAGGAGCTTATCGAATTCAGCCGGATGCTGCCGCCGCGCGACGATGAAGCGCCAAGGCTGCAAGTTGAATGACGAAGCCGCCCAGCGCGCCGCCTCCAGGAGGCTCAATAGGGTCGGCCTATCGATATTCCGCTCGCGGTCAAAGCCAATCGGGCTCCAGCGATGCCTGATCAGGTCGTTTAAGGGCTGCGATGTCGCGGGCAGCTTTTGCGCCGGCGTGTAGAATCTATCGCTGCCCGCCGCTGCCGGCCGCCTCGATTTGTCTTCCAGCGCGTCAAACACTTTGGGCGCGATCAGCCAAACCAGCTCGCCTTCGTCCACTGATCGGCCGACAGTATCGATCCGCGCCAAGCCGCCTTTTTTCATGGGCGCGTCTACGCCGGTGATCTCGCTCGCCAGCAGGCTCATATCGGGATTGTGACCGACAAACATCAGCTCATCATCGGCGCCCAAGCTCTGGCTCAGCCGGCGCAGATCGGCGAGGTCAAAGCCGAAATTAACAGGCTCGGCCAGGGTTATGCGCATATCCAGCGCCTCGGCGATGATCTCGGCTGTTTGCCGCGCGCGCAAACGCGGGCTGCTGAAAATCTGCCGGGGGGCGATGCCCAGGCGCTTCATCACCTTTGCTGAAGCGGCAACGCGGCGGCGTCCGCGCTTGGTTAAGGCGCGGTCGAAGTCGCTAGTCGCAAGCTCTTCCGCGATGCCATGTCGGACGAAGTATAGTCTCATGTCCCGGTTCCAGTTTCGTGATTGGTCAGCGGCGCTGAGCGTTGGCGCTCATTTGGAGGCGGGCGCCTTTTCTTTCTTGGTCGCTTTGCTATCGTTTTTGCTTTCCGCCTTGGCTTCTTTTTTGTCGCCTTCCTTGGCTGATTTATCAGCGCCGTTTTCGCCGGATGGCTTGGCTGGGTTCTTCGCTTTGTTGTTGTCGTTCACGTAAAAGCCGCTGCCCTTGAAGATGATCCCGGCTGGCTGGATGACGCGACTGACCGCTTGGCCCGTCGTCGGGCATGCCTCCAGCGGGCTATCAAGAAAACGCTGCCGAATGTCGAAGGTTGAGCCGTCCTCACGGCGATAGGTATAAACGGGCATAAGCGCCAACCACCACTATCAACTTGTAGATTTGCGTCAAAGCCAATATCTTAGCTGATAATCGCCAATAATTGCACAGCAGATTTTGCGCTTTGATTCCTTTCCCGTTTTCGCAACTTTCGCTTGCGGCAATTGGGCTTAGGGCTTCACCGCTTCAAAGACCATCGTTTCGTAGCGCATCGCGCTATCGCTGCCGACGTATTCGCCGTGCTGTTCGATGCCGCGCAAGTTCTCATCGCCGCTGCGCCCAGGCTCGACTCGCGTCACCGCCGTGAAGCCAGCCGACTCCAGCGCCTTGACCATCGTCGGTTCATCATAAATGAACTTGTGCCGCCAGCCGTGAAAGGACTGATTGATGACGTGCGCCGGGTTGTATTCGCCGACGCAGGGGCGAAAATTATCCATGATCCAGCGAATATAGGCTTGCTGCGCCACCCCGCTCGGCTGCGCGTAGAGCGCGATAATCTGCGCCAGATCGGGCGTCGCCAGGCGAATCCGTCCGCCGCGCTTAAGGCTCCGCGCGCTTTCGCTGAGCATGGTCGCCGCCTCTTCAAATTCGATATGCTCGATGACGTGTTCGCTGAAGACGTAATCAAAGGCAGCGGATGGCAGCGGGAAGGGCTGGCTGGCGTCCAGGTATACTGCGCCCTTAGCGAAAGGGTAGAGCGTGGTATTCAGCCAGCCGCGCAGCAAATTGTAACCGGCGCCGATCTGCAGCTTGGGCGATGGATTATCGCTTAAGTATTCGCTGATTTTGCCCGGCGCCGTCCAGCGCCAGAATCGCTGCCGCAAGCGAAAACGCAGGCTTGCCATACGCGGTCCTCTTCACGGTCGTCTCTCCGACCATTGTACACGCGCGGCTGAAACTGTACCATCATTGCCGCGCCAGGCTTGGAGGGCGCGCCAGTCTACTCAGTTGGAAAATATGCGCGAGGCTTCTCATGATACGCTGCGGTGTTGATATGATCGAATGCGAGCGTATCGCGGCTGGCATTGAGCGAAGCGGCGAACGCTTCCTCAATCGCTTCTTTACGCCGGGCGAGCGACAAGACTGCGCGGACAAACCCTACCGTCTGGCGGCGCGCTTCGCCGCGAAAGAGGCGGTGGCAAAAGCTTTGGGCACAGGCATTGGCGACATCCGCTGGGTAGAGGTGGAAATCCGCACCGCAGAGGAGAGACGACCCCGACTCGCGCTGCATGGACCCGCCAAAGCGCTCGCGGACGAGATGGGATTGACCGAGTGGGATATCAGCTTGAGCCACAGCCGGACCTTGGCGATTGCGATTGCCGTCGCCAAATCCAAAGGTTAGCCGGGCTCAAGATCGTCAAACAGGCGCAACAATTTGATCGCGATCTGCAAATTCAGCCGTGTGCTGGGGGACGACAGGTCGACCTCGCAAATGGCTTTTATCCGCGCCAGCCGATAATTCAGCGTGCTGCGGTGAATATGCAGCGTTTCCGCCGTTTGCACGCTGTTTCCACCGGCGTCCAGATAAGTCTCCAGCGTGTTGAACAGGTCCGCCTGCCGTTCTTCAAGCAGCCGGCGCAAGACTGGCGCCTGCGGATTCTGGGACAGGCTCGCGGGACCGGCATGAAAGAGCGTGTGCAAATAGCCCAAGTCATCGAAGCAATGCACGTCCGGCGCGCGCTTGATCCGCCGGGCAATATCCAGCACGTCGTTGCACTGCTGATGCGCCGCGCCTACCTTGTCCGCGCCGGTCATCGCGCTGCTGATGCCGATCGCCGCGCCGATCTCCAGCCGTTCAATCAGGGCGCGCGCCAAAGCCCCGCTGTCTTGATCGGCTTGCGCCAGGATCGCCACTTGACCAGCGAATTGCGCCGCGACTGCCTGGACCGCGCCTTGAGCCAAGACTTGGTTGATGGCGCGGTAGGCGCGTGTTGATGTCGGCGGCTGATCATTGCGGATGCTCACCAAGAGCATGCGAAAAGGCAGGCGCAGATCGACGCCGTAACGCAGCGACTGATCGCTGAGGATCGTCTGAGGCCCGCCATCGCCTTCGATCAGTTGCGCCATCAGGCTGCCTTTCAGCGACGCTTCCGCTGTTTGCAGCGACTCCTGATATAGCATCAAGAGGGCGGCCACGGTTGCGCCGATTTCGATCGCCATGATATCTATCGGCGATAGCGCGTGTACATCGGCGATGATCCAGATATAGCCGTAAATCTCCCCGTGAACAACGATGGGCGCCAGCAGCCGCTCCATCTCCAAGCCGAGCGCGGGCATCGCCGGCAGCTGCACGGGCCGCAAGCTCTCGTGTATTTTGGGCAGGTATTCCACCTCAAGCGCCTCGATCAGCCTTGGATTGGTGCGACCATGTTCAATCGTATAACGTCTGGCGGAGTCGACCGCGGCGATATTCTTGTTGGCGATCGCTTCAAATCGGTCGTTCTCGATGCTGATAGAATGCCCGACCTGATCGGCGAGCATCTCCGCCAACTCAGAGAAGCCGCCGCCTTCGAGAACCAGGCGCGACAGCCGCTGCTGAATCGACAGCGCCCGGCTGATCGTATCCAGGCTCTCTTCCGCGATTCTTTCGTTGATGACTTTGGCGATGTCGACGAAGCGCGTCTGATATGGCAATTCGATGAGGGGCAGAGCGAGCTCGTCGCCGATAGCGCGCAATTGTTCGGGGATCTCGTCGACCAAGGCGCCTATGGTGATGACGAGCGCGGCAATGCCTTTGTCCGCCAATTGCCGTAAATGTTCGCCTTGCTCGGCAGCGCTTTCCGGCATATTGCCAACGGTCGTGAGCACCAGTTCGCCGCCATGCAGCCAGTCAGCCGCGTTGGTGACGCTGACATTGTGGACCCAGCGAATCGGGCGATCAAGCTCGCCGGCGCCGGCGACGACTTTCGCGTCCTTGAGTATCGCTAATTGAAGCGCATCCCGTAGCGTCAACATGGGACCTAAGGCGGCAGGCGTGGTCGGTTATTGGCGTCGAGTATAATGATATAAGGGTAAGCGCGCAAAATTCAAGCGAGAAACTGGGGACGGGGACGCCGGTTGACGTCCCCGGATTTACGTGGCGAATCGCTAACCGCAGTCGCCGTCGCCGTTGATATAGTGCGCGCTGATCCAGCCCTCGGCATCGCGATACATCACCTTGAACCAGTTCGGCGTGCGCGCATGTGCCGCTAAGGTCGCGCCTCCCGCGACAATGCCGCTCATGCTCCCGCCGGGTTCATCGCGGAAATTGAGGTTGTAGCGCGCGGTGACTTCACAGCCCTCCAGCGGGATCATGGAATCCATAGAGTCCATAAGCATGGCGTAGTCCATCTTCATGTCGTCCATCTTGTCCATGGAGTCCATATCATCCATCATCCCCATGTCGTCCATTTTGTCCATGGAGTCCATGTCATCCATCATGCCCATGTCGTCCATTTTGTCCATAGAGTCCATGTCATCCATCATGCCCATAGAGTCCATAGAGTCCATGTCATCCATCATCATGCCGGGAAGCAGCACAACCGTGCCGGGGCGTTCGATATGGGCGCAAGTCATTCCGTCTTTCATGCTGTATTCGACTGGCATCTCTTTGCGCGGCGCATACATGGCGTCGAGATATTTGATTGAGCCGGCGCCTTCAAAACAGACCTCAGCCATCACGTGGCTCGCGCCCCAGATATCGACGGCGCCCATGGGCATCATCATCTCGATATGCTTATTGCCGATTCCGCCACCGCTCACTAGCTGGCATTGGACGCCCGGTATATCGCTGCTGACCATGACTTGCGGCGGCAGCATCTGGCAAGTGGGCATCTTCATCATGGACATCTTGTCGTCCATCATTTCCATTTTGTCCATCTTGTCCATGGACTGCGCGCCCGCGACGCCGGACAGCATAAGCAGCAAAAGACAACACACTGATACTAAGGCATTTATCCTTCCGTGATTCATGGTTTTTCTCCAACGATTACATCTATTTGATATGACAGAAACGGGTGTAACCGAGTTGCTCCTTTCTAACCCATGCTTCATCTTTCATCATTTGCGACAATTAAACGATACCGCATTTTGCGGGAATTGTAAAATTCTTAGGCGCCAAAGCATTAGCGGTATCAAGCACTGTTGCCGCCGAGATTTTCTTCAGCGGAAACGAGGCGAAGACCGCCAAGCGATTCTGTGTTGTGTCTTATGCCATGGGCATGTGGCGCCGCGCCGCGTAACGACCGCTGACCTGGTGCGAGAGCTGGCGCTCGATATCGGTGAGCAAACCCGACGCGCCGAAGCGGAAGCGCCGATTGTTCAGCCAGTCATCGCCTAATTCTTCTTTGATCAGGATAAGCCAGTTGAGCGCGTCTTTGGCGCTTCGGATGCCGCCGGCCGGCTTGAAGCCAACCGTATGACCAGTCAATTGCTGGTAAGCGCGGATCTCCCGCGCCATCGTCAGCCCGACTTCCAAGGTGGCGTTCACCGCTTCTTTGCCGGTGCTGGTCTTGATGAAGTCGGCGCCCGCCATCATGCAGACCTTGCTCGCTTGCGCCACATGCCAGAGCGGACCCAACTCGCCGGTCGCCAGGATGGTCTTCATATGCGCGTCGCCGCAGGCGCGCCGCATCTCGCGGACTTCGTCGTATAGCGCCGCCCAATTGCCCCGCAGCACGTGCTCGCGCGAGATGACGATATCAATCTCGTCGGCGCCGGCTTCGACTGACTGGTGAATTTCTTCGATTCGTTGGGCGAAAGGGTTCAGCCCGGCGGGGAAGCCGGTTGAAACGGCTGCGACCGGAATGCCGCTGCCGCCCAGAGCCGCGAGCGCATCCTTTACGCGTTGGTGATAAACGCAGACGGCGCCCACTTTCAGCTTCAGCGATTCGACATCCAGCGCTTCGATCAGATCCTGGCGCAGCGGCTGCCGCGCCTTGGCGCATAGCCGCGTCACCTTGCCCGGCGTGTCATCGCCAGCCAGCGTCGTCAGATCAATCATGGTGATCGCGCGCAGCAGCCAAGCCGCCTGCCAGTCTTTCTTGACGCTGCGCCGGCTAACGAGGGTAGCGGCGCGTCGTTGCGTCGCGCTGCGGTTTATCCTGGTCGCGCGCACCCAGCCCATATCGAGCGGGATGCCCGGATTGCGTGTGGAAGTCTCAGGCGCCATGACAGTCATTTTATCTCAACGGCGACCGTTTGATGAAGGCGATCGCTTCGGCGGCGATTTCCGCGCCTTTTTCCTCTTGCAAGAAGTGCCCGGCGCCGCGAATCGTGATCTCCGGCTGACTGGTCGCGGTTGGAAGGAGCCGGCGGAAGAAACTCGCCGCGCCACCAAGAATAGGATCGCCATCGCTGAACATGACGTGGGCTGGCTTGCTCCAGCGGGACAAAGCTTCGCGCGCCGCCTTCATCTCCTTCGCCCCGGCCATATCGGGCGAGATAGGCGCCAGCGAGGGGAAAACGGCTGCGCCCGCTTTATAACTGTCGTCGGGGAAGGGCGCGTCATAAGCCGCGACAATGTCAGCCGGCAGGTCGTAACTCGTGATCGTCTGCGCAACCAGCCGACCGACCTGCATGCGCGTTCCCACTTTCTGACTGAAGGCGCGCCAGCGCATAAAGGCATCGCTGATCTTTTCTTCGCCCGTCGGCAGAAAGGTATTCAGCACAACCAGGCGGGCAAAGCGGCCGCCGTGATTGGCTGCAATTGCGAGCCCGAGCAGACCGCCCCAGTCCTGACAGACGAGCGTGATATTGCGCAGGTTGAGCGCTTCAATCAGCCCGAGCAGCTTGTCGTAGTGCATGTGGAAACTGTAATCCGCCGGCGCGGCGTATTTGTCCGACTTGCCAAAACCGACCATATCGGGCGCCACCACGCGGAAGCCCCTTGCCAGCGGCGGAATCATGTGGCGGTAGAGAAATGACCAGGTCGGCTCGCCATGCAGGCATAGCACAATCTCATCGCCGCCGCCCTCATCAACATAGTGCATGCGCGTGTCGCCGATATTGATGTAGTGGGGGCTGAAATCGTAATCCGGCAGATTCTGAAAGCGCTCGTCTGGCGTTCGTAATATGGTCATGCCTTACCTGTAAACCCGCTTTCGCGAAGCAGAACAATCTGTGCAGCCTGGCTTCCGCCTGTATAATATGGGCTATGTATTGGAAACCAGCGCGCCGCCGCCCAACGCGGCTGGACGCATTCTAACAAGCCCGCCTCCGCTTGCACAGTAAGATCGTCTGCCGTCGCGCTTTGACAATACCGCGGCGGGTAAATCATGTTAACGTCCGATGCCAGGAAATCGAATTGAGCCACTGACATGCTGGAGAAACTAGCGGAAGTCGAAAGCCGTTTTCACGAGTTGGAAAGATTATTGGGCGATCCGGCAATCGCCACTGATTATGAACAAGTCGCCGAGCTGGCTAAGGAACGGGCGAGCCTGCAAGACATCGTCGATGCCTATCGCCAGTATCAGCGGGGGGCGGCGGAGCTGGATGAGGCGCGCGAATTGCTGCAGGAGGCTGATGATGCCGAGATGCGCGAGTTGGCGGCTGAAGAAGTCGCTCAGCTGGATGAGACCAATGCCGCGCTGCTGGAGAAATTGCGACTGATGCTGCTGCCCAGAGATCCGCGAGACAGCAAAAACGTCATCGTTGAGATTCGAGCGGGCGCTGGCGGCGACGAAGCGGGCATCTTCGCCGGCGATCTGATGCGCCTTTATACGCGGTACGCTGAATCGAACAGATGGAAGGTGGCGCTGCTGGATGTCAACGAGCAGGGCAACGGCGTCTTCAAAAACATCACCTTTGAGATAAAGGGCGAAGGCGCTTTCAGCCGCCTCAAATACGAAAGCGGCGTGCATCGCGTGCAGCGCGTCCCGACAACGGAAAGCCAAGGGCGCATCCACACCAGCACTGCCACAGTCGCCGTGCTCGCCGAGATGGATGAGGTTGATGTGCAGCTGGATATGAGCGATGTCGAGACCCAGGTGTTTCGCGCGCGCGGCGCCGGCGGCCAATCGGTCAACACCACGGATTCCGCAGTGCGCCTGATTCACAAACCGACGGGAACGGTTGTGGAAATGCAGGATGAGCGCAGTCAGCTGCAGAACAAACTGCGCGCCAAGCAGGTTTTGATCGCCCGCCTCTATGAAGCGGAGGTGGAACGCCAGCGCTCCGAACGCGAAGCCGAACGCCGCGGGCAGGTCGGCAGTGGCGACCGCAGCGAGAAAATTCGCACTTACAACTATCCGCAAGGGCGCGTCACCGACCATCGCATCAATACCAGCAGCTACAATTTGCCGGCGGTGATGGATGGCGACCTGGATGCCTTCATCGACCAGCTTGCCACGCAAGAACAGGCGGAACACTTGGCGGCAGGCGCGCTCAATTGATGATTGCTGAGCGCTCGGCCGCAGGTGAATCAAGCGCGGCGATAGGCGCGGCTTTGCACGCGGCGCGGCTGGCGCTGGCGTCCTCCGGCTCCGCCGATCTCGACGCGCAGGCGCTGCTGGCTCACACGCTTGGCGTCGACCGCGCTTTCCTCTTCGCCCATGCCGAAGTCTCGCTCAGTGATTCTCAATCAGCCGCCTTCCAAGCCGCAGTCGCGCGCCGCGCCGCCGGCGAGCCAATTGCCTACATCATCGGCGTCAAAGGTTTCTACGATATCGAGCTGCTGGCGACGCCGGCCGCGCTCATCCCGCGGCCCGAGACCGAATTGCTTTTGGAAGAGGCGCTGCGCCAAACGGCAGACAAACCGAGCGCGACGGTCGCTGATATTGGAATGGGCAGTGGCGCGCTGGCGCTGGCTTTCGCTCGGCATCGTCCGCAGGCAACTGTCTACGCCACGGATATCAGCGCCGCCGCTTTAAGCATCGCGCGCAGAAACGCAGAACGCATCGGCGTCGACATATTGATGCTCGAAGGCGATCTGGCGCAGCCTTTGATCGCGCGCGGCTTGAAGGTCGATCTGCTAATGGCGAATCTGCCTTATGTCGCGACGGGCATCCTGGATTCGCTCGCGGTGAGCCGATACGAACCCAGGCTGGCGCTTGATGGGGGGCGCGACGGACTGGCGCTCACCCGCCGCTTGCTGACGCAGATCCAGGCAGTCTGCCCGGGCGGCGCGATTGTCTTGCTGGAGATCGGCGCCGACCAAGGCGATGCGGTCGCGCGCCTGGTTCAAGAACGCGCGGGCGCATGTTGCGACATCCTGCAAGATTACGCCGGTTTGGATCGCATTGCGCGATTTCGTGTATAAGCCCGCCATGCCGACGCGTGACGATTTCCTCATTCGCGATGATGTAATCTTCTTGAACCATGGGTCATTCGGCGCCTGCCCGAAGCCGGTTTTTGCGCGTTATCAAGCCTGGCAGCTGGAGCTGGAGCGACAACCGGTCGACTTCCTCTTGCGGCGGCGTACCGAACTGATGGCGGCTGCGCGCGCTCGAATCGCCGATTACCTCAACGCAAAGCCCGGCGATATCGTCTTTGTCAGCAACGCCACCACCGGGCTTAGCCGTGCCGCGCGTTCGCTTCCGCTGCAGCCGGGCGACGAAATCCTGACCACCGACCACGAATATGGCGCGGTGAATCGACTGCTGGATTTTGTCGCGGGGAGGACCGGCGCCCGCATCCTCCGCAGCCGAGCGCGCCTGCCCTACATCTCTGACGAGGTCTTTGTCGACGACCTGTTCGCTGACGCTACAGCAAAAACGCGCGCCATCGTCATCAGCCATATCGCCTCGCCAAGCTCGCTAATTTTTCCTGTTGCGCAAGTCTGCCAACGCGCCCGCGAACGTGGCATCTTGACGATCATCGATGGCGCCCACGCGCCCGGACAACTGCCGCTTGATCTTGCCGCCATCGGCGCCGACATGTATTGCGGCAACTTTCACAAATGGGTCTGCGCGCCCAAGGGATCGGGCTTTCTTCACGTGCGGCCGGAGCATCATACGCTAATTGATCCGTTGGTGATTTCGCATGGCTGCTGCCAAGGAAGCGGTTTCGTCGAGCGAAATGAGTGGCTTGGAACGCGCGATATCGCCGCTTTCTTAACTGTGCCGGCGGCGCTTGATTATCAGCGCCAGCATAATTGGCGCGAAGTCACCGCCGAATGTCACCGCTTGGCGGCGCTGGCGCAAACACGCTTGTGCCGGCATTATCGCCAGACGCCCTTATCGGAGGATCAATTCTCGCAGATGGTGACGATTCCGCTGCCCGAATGCGATGTCGATTCGCTGCAGCGGCGGCTGCTTGAGGAATACGGCATTGAGGCGCCGGTCGGCAGATTCGCCGGTCGATGCGGGATACGCGTTTCAGTGCAAGCCTACAACAGGCCGGACGAAATTGAACGGCTCATTTGGGCTATGAAGCGTCTCATCGGCTAACGCTCAAAACTGGCGATGGCATCAATGTAATAAGTCTGCGGCGCCAGATCAATGGGCTGGATTTCAGACAGGCGATACCCCGCATCCATAAGCCGCTGGCTGTCTCGAGCGAGCGCCGCCGGGTTGCCGCTGACGTAGACGATGCGCTCGACATCAAGCCGGCGCAGCGAAGGAATGACGTCCTCGCTCAAGCCGCTGCCGGGCGGGTCTACCAGCGCAAGGTCATAGCGCGCGTCTTCTCTGATCATGTCCACGAGCGCGGACTCGACTGAACCTTCAATGACATCGACATTCTCGAAATCAGCCAGGTTCGCATCGGCATCGCCGGCCGCCGGCGGATAACTTTCAACGAGGGTGACCAGACGGGCGCCATCAGCCAAGAACGCGCTGAAGATTCCCACGCCCGCGTAGAGATCAAGCGCGCGTTCGCTCCCCTGCAAATTCGCGGCTTTCATCACTTCGGCGATGAGACCTTCCAGCGCGCCGACATTCGTCCGCATATAAGCGCCAGCGGTGACGCGGAAGCGTCTATCGGCTATTTGGAATTTGCTGCTGGCGTCGCCGACGAGGTTTACCGGCTCGCGATCCGGCAGGATCAAGTTGACGCTGAGGGGAAGATCGGTGTTAAGGCGCGGCGCGTCTTCATCATCAATGCTAAAGATCAGCATCAGGCGCCCATCCGAACCGCGTCTTAGCGTCAATCGCTGGGCATTTTCGTAATCAAGATCCAATTCCATCAGCAATTCGAGCAGGTCGGGATGCGCCAGGTGGCATTCGCTGATCGCCTCGATGCCGCGCTCCTGCCGCTTCAGCCCCCAGCCGCCCGCTTCCGCGCGCGCAAGGCTGAGGCTGTGATTGTAGGCCCACTGCTCCGGCGCGGGCAAAATCGGCGCCAGAGCGGTCTCGATCAGCTTGTCCGGCAGCGCCCCGATGCGCGAAAGCTGATCCGCCAGCACATCCTGCTTCAGCAGCAACTGCGCGGCGTAATCGATATGCTGCCATTGACAGCCCCAGCAGCGCGCTTGACCAAAGTGCGGGCAGCGCGGCTCGACCCGGTCTCGCGATGCCGCAGTGAGCTGCTGGCCGCGGGCGAAAAGCGCGCGTCCGCGTCCGCCGCTTATCGTCGCCGTGATCGACTCTCCTGGAATCGTATAAGGCACAAATACCGATCGTCCGCGGTAGGCGCCCAAGCCGCTGCCGCCGTGCGCCATGTCGTGTATGTCGAGGGCGATGACCTTGCCCTTTAGCGAATTCTGTCTTTGACGGACGCGCTTCCGCTCTCGTCTTCGCTTTGTCATTGATTGGCGAAGCCGCCTCAGTCCTAAGCTCGGTATAGCAGCGGGGATGCAAACAGCTTCCCGCCAATGAGCGGGACTCTGATATGCTTTGCGCGCAGTTTGCCAGCTGTCGCCGGGCGCTTAATCGATGCCAGCTTTGTCCAGCTCGCGTTGAATCATGCGTTCGAATATGCTGTAGGGTTGCGCGCCGCTGAGAATCTGCCCGTTGATGAAAAAGCCGGGTGTGCCGCTCACGCCACTGATTTGACCATCAAAGCCATCAATCTCGACCTCGTCGATGTACCGCCCCTCGTCCAGGCAGGCGGTATATTCTTCGATATCGAGTTCGAAATCCTCCGCTGTCTGGAGATAAAAGTCGTAGCCGAGCTCGCTTTGATTTTCAAAGAAGGCGCCGTGGAACTCCCAGAATTTGCCTTGGGCGAAGGCGCATCCAGCGGCGGCGGCGGCCGGCGTCGATTCGGCCGTCAAGCGCGCGAAATCGCGGTAGACGTAGCGGATGTATTGCCCGTAATTCTCCAGCAGCGGCTTGAATGTCTGGTCGAAGTGGCGCTTGCAAAAGGTGCAGAAGAAGTCACTGAATTCGACAATCACAATTGGCGCGTTCTCATCACCGAGATAGGGGTCATCGTCCACCAGGGCGAAGCGGTCGCTACCCTCGGCTGACGCGGCGCCGCTGGCGAGCTCGTCCAAAACGCTCTGAATAATCGCGCGCAGCTGCGCTTCGTCCAACATCACCGCCTGCTCGGCTGGCGCTTCAAAAGCGGCTTTGCCAATCAATATGCCGATGACGCAGCAAACGACGGCAATCGCCAGATAATTCAGTCCGCCGCGTGAAATGCCGCGGGCTGAATCGCGTTTTTCCGCTTGGTCTGTTGCATTGTCTTCGCGCATGATGATCCCTTTGATTGGGTATTCTTCGGTCGCTTGTGTAGTGTACTAGACTTCCTGGCGCTTGCCTATGCAACTGTCAACTTGGCTCAGGGCAATCGCTTCAAAATTTTTCTTTTACCACCGAGTACACAGAGGACACAGAGTTTAGGTTCTTTTGATGGCTCTTCCTCTGAATCCACTGTTTGAATTAGGCAGGCATGCCGCTACCTTGTCGACAAACTTCCTTCCCATCCAAAAATTTTGCGACAAAATGCCGCGAAATCTCTAATCAATCGCATTTCTCGGCGCTCTCGGTGTCCTCGGTGGTTAAATTTCAGTTTAGTTTTGCTCGTCGCAGGGGATACCAGTTTTGAAGCGATTGCCCTGCAACTTGGCTTCGGACGATGCAATGGGCGCCTGGCTTTCGCCGGGCAGCGCATAGCTATGTCGCAATCGCAAGCTATAATGGCTGAACGCCGGCAGCGAAACTGGAGGGCAGTATTTGGGCGACCAACTTAAGGGTCTGATCGTCAAGGAACAGAGCGGCTTCTACTGGGTCGAAGCGGAAGACGGCAACATCTATATGTGCGAGTTGCGCGGACGGCTGAAGGAAGAGGCGAAGGCTTCCGATATCGCCGCCATTGGCGACCGCGCGATGATCAGCGCCCGGCGGGAAGAAGGCACCGATGTCCTGATGGGCGCGATCGAATCGCTGGCGCCGCGCCACAGCGTGCTTTCCCGCGCGCAGCGCACCACTGGCAAACGCGGCGTCGGTCAAGCCGAGCGCGAGCAGGTGGTCATCGCCAATGCCGACCGCGCGCTATTTGTCTTCGCCGCCGCCCAACCCGGACCGGACCTGGATATCCTCGACCGCCTGCTGGTCGCCGGTGAAAAGTCGGGGATCGCCGAGCTGTTGATCATCCTCAACAAAATCGATTTGGATTATGCGCCGGAAGTCGAAGTCGCGATCGCGGTATACGAGCGCATCGGTTATCGCGTCATACGCGCGAGCGCCTTGAACGGCGATGGCGTAGAGGAACTGCATGCCGCGATAAAAGGCGGCATCTCGGTGTTCACCGGTCCGTCAGGCGTCGGCAAAACCAGTCTGCTCAATCGTATTCAGCCGGGTTTGGGGCGCCAGGTCAAGGCTGTCGGTCGCCATTCCGAAGAGGGTGTGCATACCACTCGCGACAGCGCGCTGGTGCGCCTTGATGGCGGCGGCTACATCGCCGATACGCCCGGCATTCGTTCTATCGCCGTCTGGGATATTGAACCGGACGAGTTGGACGCCTACTACATTGATATCGCCAGCCAGGTTCTCGACTGCAAGTTCAGCAATTGCACCCATACAGACGAGCCCGATTGCGCCGTTCAAGCAGCGGTTAATGAGGGCAGGATCGCCGCCCGCCGCTATCGAAGCTACCTGGAATTGCGCGAAGAACTGCGCGACACCTACATCATCTACAATCGCTGAGGGCTATTCCTCGAAGAGATTCTCCCCGTGCGAGAGCCGGCGCGCGATGGTGAAGGTCTGCAGCTGCGAGCGCATGGTCGGGGCATGAGCCGCCAGATAACGCGCCGCCGCGATGAGCGCGTGATTGGCGCGCGCTTCCGATTCTTGGCTGATGATGCTGTACTGGTTGAAAGCCGCTTCGACGCATTGAATGGTGTGGAAATCGCGATCTTCGCGCAAGAGCAAATGCCCCATCTTCGCCATCAGCATTTGAGGCGATCCGCCGCTGACGAGATAACAAGCCGCCAGCGCCCCTGCCTGGTTCACTTGCTGCTGTAAATTGAGCAGCGGCGCAAATTCATCCAGCAGAGCGTCGGGATTGGAAACGGGCTCGGGCGCCGGCAGCCGCACCGATGGCAGATTCAGGAAGCGATCGAGATAGATGCTCATCGCCGCGTCAAATATGCCGCGCGTCAAGCCGATGGAGTCGACCCGCTGCAAGCCTTGATGCACCGCGTTGGCGAAGGTGAAAGTGTGCAAAGCGGTGTCCCAATCGCCGAATTCGTTGCTGGTGTGGAAGTGGGCGATGCGGCGGGCGGCGGCGTAAGCGACGATGCCGGCTAATTCGACCGGCGCTGCGCCATCGCGCAGGCAATCCAGCAGCAGATCGATGATCGCCTGCGGCTCATCGCCGAGCAGGGTCGGCATCAGCGGCTCGACTTCAATGCCGGCTTCGCGCCCCGCCCCCGTCTCCAGCGCTTCCGGCAGTTTCTCAAAGGCGGCTTCCAACAGCGGGATCAGGTCGATGGGCTTGCGCCAGGCGTTCGACTCTTCCATGCGGCGCGCGTCCGTCAAATTGGGCACGACGCTGGTGAATGCCAACTCGGCTTGTTCCCAGCCGGCGAGATCGACCGAGGTCAGCGCCTTGTTGATGAAATCCAGCGTATGCCCGGCATCGAGGTAGCGGTGGTCGGTGGCCGCTGTGAAGAGCATATCGGCGATCTGCTTGTCATCGGCGCCGGCTCTCAACGCCGAGACAATGGCGCGTTCGCCCGCTTGCGCGTCTCGCACCTCGACGAATTGGCGGAACCATTCCTTCAAGGTGGGGATGTCGGTTTCGTCATTGGGCAGCGGCCGTGGATTAAAGCGCGGCGACATGCCGGCGGTATCGCTGGCTACATCTGCCAAGCCATGGAAGAGCGCCAGCGGGCGATCAACTTCGTCCAGATAGGGGATCAGATTTATCGCGCAGCCGAGGGTGGTCAAGCCGCGCCCCCAATCCATGCCGCGATAGAGCGTGCCGAAACCCAAGCCGATGCGGAAGGGCTCGGCCGGCGCCGCGCCTTGCCTCAGCAAGTTGATCACCGCCTTGGCGACCACAAGGCTGAGATTGTGCTGCAAACCATCTTGCAGGCGAACTCGCTGATGCGCGACCGTGTTGCCATTCGCGCGCAGATCGACGAAAATATCGCCATCGCGCACTTCGACCGGGAAGCTGTCGATATCATCAGCCCAGAGGTCAAAGGCGCCGCCGCTGGCCAGGTCAAAGCGGGCGTGATGCCAATGGCAGCTCAAGATCCCGTCTTCGACCGAACCCTTGTCCAGGGGAAAACCCATGTGCGGGCAACGGTTATCGAGGGCGTAGACGCGGTCGCCATAGAGGAAGAGCGCCAGGGTCTTGCCGTTGGGATGCACGGTGATGCAGCCCTTGCCCTGCAAATCCTCGAAGCGCGCGACCGATACGAAGGTGTCTCTTTCAATAGTCATGATTCGCTTCCAAGTATCTCTCCTGTTTTCTGTTCGTTGGGCTCGCATTCGATGCCGCGGCAGCAAGGAATGCAGGCGCTATATAGATGAGACGGGCTGATATGCTCTTACATAATCGACAGCTGGCGGACGCCCCAGGGCAATCGCATCAAATGAAATTGAGCTGATAAATTACAATTTTCCCTCACATTTCGTAATCTGTAGGGGCGTTTCGCTGAAACGCCCGCAAAATTTATGTCATATTCAACGGGCGTATCGGCGATACGCCCCTACATTTTCACAATTTTCGTGGCGAATGGCGCATTATGATTTTGCTGCGATTGCCCTGGCGGGCGCCCGCAGACGCTTGTCTGCCATCGCCAGATTTGCTAGACTCGCTGCGTTGAATGGGAGACGCTTTCTTGCCCGAACAAGCCCTCTATCTTAAATGGCGACCGCTCTCCTTTGATGATGTTGTCGGTCAAGACCATATCACGCGGACGCTGCGGAATGCTTTGATTCGCGGGCGCATCCGCCATGCTTATCTGTTTTGCGGTCCCCGCGGCACTGGCAAGACGACCACCGCGCGCTTGCTGGCGAAAGCGGTGAACTGCACGCGCGCGGACGCGAGCCAGCGCCCGTGCAATGAGTGCGCCAATTGCCTGGCGATTAACGAGGCGCGCTTCCTCGATCTCATCGAGATTGACGCCGCCTCGCATACCGGCGTGGACGACGTGCGCGAGCTGCGCGACAAGATCGCCTTCGCGCCGGGCGAGGGCAGCTACAAGGTCTACATCATCGATGAGGTGCATCGCTTCAGCGGCAACGCTTTCGACGCGCTGCTGAAGACCCTGGAAGAGCCGCCAGAACACGCCATCTTCGTTTTGGCGACGACTGAAATTGACAAGGTGCCGGCCACTATTAAGAGCCGCTGCCTCCAGTTTGAGTTCCGCCGCGTTTCGCTAATGGAGCTGGTGCAGCGCCTGGCGCACATCGTCGAGCGCGAATCGCTCTCCATTGAGCCGGCTGCGCTGGAATTGATCGCGCGGCAGGGCACCGGCAGCGTCCGCGACAGCATCAGCCTGCTTGATCAGATCGTGGTCGACCCCGACGAAGCCATCACGCTGGGCATGACGCAGCAGCTCCTGGGCACGGCTCATGCGCTGCAAGTGGGCGAGGCAGTCGAGGCGCTGGCGGAAGAAGATGTCGCGCGCGGGATCCATCTAATCAATACGGCGATTGATGGCGGCAGCGATCCGCGACAATTCGGTCAGCAGATTGTCACCTACCTGCGCAATGTGATGCTGGCGCAAACAGCCAGCGTCGATCTGGTGGAAGCCTCGCAGGAAGAGCGGGCGACCTACGAGGACATGGCTCGGCGGTTCAGCCGCGCGCGTCTGCTGAAAGCGATCCGCGCTTTCAATTCGGCAATCAACAATTACACCGGTGGCTGGCAGCCGCAGCTTTCGCTGGAGTTGGCGCTGATTGAAATCCTGGAAGAGGGCGAGCCGCCCGTCACGCAGGCGCCAGCGGCAGCTGGACCAGCGTCATCGGCTGAGACTGCCCCGTTGGAATCGGCGCAATCACGCTCGGCCGCCGCAGTGGAATATGAACGCGCTCCGGCTAGCGCGCCTGGTGAGGCGCCGGTATATTCAGCCGCGAAGATCGCCCAGAACTGGATGCAAATCCTGACGCAAGTGCATCGCTACAATCGGAACTTGCCGGCGCTGCTGGAGCACGCGCACGTTCGCCTTATCGAGGGCAATCGACTGGTCCTCGGCGTCACGACCGAGTTTTTCCGCGATAAAATCACTTCGGCTGATCGGGCGAAGTTCATCGAACAAGCAATTTACGATTTGCACCAGGTCAAGCTGCGGATTGAAGTGCGCGTGGTCGATTCGGTGATTGCGCCGGAAGCGACTGGCGAAAATGTAACGCCGGCGCTCGTTGACCCCTTAATTGCGGCGGGCAAGGAGCTGGGCGGCGTCGTTGACAAATAGAGTATCAAGGCGCGTGTTACGGTGCTGATTGCTGGCATAGTCGTTGTTGATTGCCGGCGAAAGCGCCGAGTATAATCTGACGGTTGATTAATCGAAGTCTCAGGAGATAGATAATGGCCAAGCGACGCGGCGGCAGACGCAGTTCATCCGGCTTGCCTGGCGGCGCCAATCCGATGGCGATGCTGCAAAAGATGCAGCAAGACATGGCTGAAGCGCAGGAAAGCCTGGAGCATGAAACCACCGAAGTGTCGGTTGGCGGCGGCGCGGTCAAGGTGATCATCAGCGGTCATCAGCGCGTACAATCGGTAGAAATCAATCCCGATGTCATCGACATGGACGATGAAGAATGGCTGGCGGATTTGCAGGATCTACTGGTGGCCGCCGTCAATCAAGCGATCGAACAGAGCCAGTCGATGGCGGCTGAACGCATGGAAGCGATCACCGGCGGCTTGGGCGATATCCCCGGTTTGGGCGGGTTGCTTGGCTGAGCAGCACGCGTCCGCCGTTCTGCCGAGCAGGAGTTCAATGCGCCTGGCGATGCGTTGGCGAATCTCATGAACAGCGCGATTCCAGAACCGGTGACCAAACTGACGGAGGCTTTTTCGCGCTTGCCCGGCGTGGGACCCAAAACCGCGTCCCGCCTCACGTATTATCTCCTGCGCGCGCCCGATGATTATTCCTTGAGCCTGGCAGCGGCTTTAACCAACTTAAAAGCCCATACTCGATTTTGCAGCGTCTGCTTCAACATCACGGTTGATGATCCCTGCGCCATTTGCGATTCTAGGGAACGCGGGGGCGATACGATCGCCGTCGTTGAAGAGCCGCTGGACCTGATGGCGCTGGAGCGCACCGGCATTTACAAGGGCAAATATCATGTGCTCCATGGCGCGATTTCCCCGGTCAGCGGCATTGGTCCCGACGATCTCAAAATCCGCGAATTGGTCGCCCGCGTCGAAACGGGCGCTGCTGACGAAGTGATCATCGCCACCAATCCGGGCATGGAAGGCGACGCCACCGCCATGTATGTGCAGCGCGAGCTGGCGGGCACGGGGGTCAAAGTGACGCGGCTGGCGCGGGGATTGCCCACCGGCGGCGATTTGGAGTATGTGGATTCGGTCACCTTGATGCGGGCGCTTGAAGGGCGCAGCGAAATAGGTTGAGGCGATCGCATAATTGGCACAGGCACACGGGATATTTAGCGTGTGTTTCCGCCTTGACAGGGGATAATGACCCTGCTAATCTATTGTGCGCGAGGAGGCTCTCGCTTTTTTGTCCCATTGAAAGTGGGATGAGTGCGGATTAACAGTAGAATAGCAGGTTAAGACAGAGCGAATCAAACCCTGTGAATACGGAGAGTTTGATCCTGGCTCAGGATGAACGTTGGCGGCGTGC
>JAJEGA010000125.1 GCA_022820125.1 Anaerolineae bacterium
ATCAGCAGATTTGGTGTCTGGTGAATATTTTTTGTCACGCAATCGTGTCAGAGTTTCCGGGCATTTTGCTGATTGCACGCGAAGCTACTGGCTCGTTATTTTGTGTGAGCCAAGTCGTGACTTGCGAGGGACTGTGGTGAAAAATCTCTACCAAGCTCGGCATGGGCGATAACCAGCAAATTTCGCCTCGCCCGTCTCGAATAGCCACGGGGATGGAGGCAGCATGACCGACATCAAACTCAATCACCTCGCCATCGTCGTCGATGACATGCAAGCCGCGCTGCGTTTTTGGCGCGAGAGCCTCGGTCTCTCGCAGGCGGGCGAGATCAAATCGGTCCCCGCCGAGGAAGTCGACATCGCCATCTTGAAACTGGGCGATGCCCAAATCGAACTGATTCAGCCGACGACTGACGAGAGCGGCGTCGCCAAATATCTGGCGAAACGCGGACCCGGCCTGCACCACCTCTGCCTCGAAGTGCCTGACCTCGATGCCAAGCTCGAAGAACTGAGCGCGCGCGGCTGCGAGCTTATCAACGAGAAGCCCCGCGATCGAGACGGACGCCGCTACGCCTTCATCCATCCCAAGAGCGCGGGCGGCGTCTTGCTTGAACTCTACGAGGAGACCTCAGCAGATTGCCGGGCGGGTGGCAAATGAGAAGATTGCCCGCCTTCGTTTTATTCGTCATGCTTGTTTTCAGTGCCTTCGCGCAGGCTCAAACGTGCCCGGCGATGCAGGAAGAAGCGCTGGCGAAACTCGTTGAGCATTGCGCCGAACAGGAAGCGGGCGCGCTCTGCCTGGGCGGGGCAACCGTGACGCCGGTCTATCGCCAATCGTGGGAAAGGGCTGCCTCGTTGGACGCGCCGGGCGACGCCGTCTCTATCGCTGGCATCGATTGGCTCAGCGTCAGCAGCGAAGACCAGACCTGGGGCGTGGCGCGCGCTCGCTTCCCCGCTTATGCCGGCGATGGCTTTGAAGCGAGTGACTCGGCGCTGGTCGCCTTGGGCAATGTGGCGCTATTCCCGCAAGATGCGGCTGATCCGCCGGCGGCGCTCTTCGATGTCAAAGTGACAGCGGCGCAAGGGGCAAATCTGCGGGCGGCGCCCAATACCGATGCGCCTATCATCGCCCGGTTGGCCGTCAGCCGCGGCTTGAAAGCCGTCGGGCGACACCCCAGCGGCGCCTGGCTGCTGATATATGCGGCGCCCGAACTGCGCGGCTGGATCAGCCAGTCGGTCGTCTCCCAGCCAGCCGAGGGCTTGCCTGCGCTCGACGCCGACGCCGAAACGGCGCCACTGTGGCTGCCCTGGCATCGCTTCGATTTCCGCAGCGGCGTCGATGACGCCCCCTGCGCCGCCGCGCCCGAGAGCGGCATCCTGCTGCAAACCAGCAAGCTCGTCGCGCCGCGTCGATTCACAATCAATGCCGCGCGCCTAAGGCTGGCTGGCACTGCCTGGCTGCAAGCGCAAATCAGCAGCGGCATGTTGATCCACATCACCGATGGCCGCGCTTGGATCTCCACCGCCGAGGGACAAGCAGCGCTAAGCGGCGGCCAATTCACCCGCGTCGCGTTGGAACGGGATAATGATGGCGAAATGAGGGCGACCGCGTTAACCGAACCCGCGGCATACAACTATCTGGAGTTGAGCGTTCTGCCGATTCGCGCGCTGCTATACGAGACGCGCGTCAGCCTCGATCGCTACGCCTTGATCATGCCGGCGCCTGCGGACGGCGGCAGCCCGCTGGCGGCGCTGGAGTCCTCCGCGCCCTGCAAGTTCTCCGCCGTGTCTTCGGGCGCCAACATCCGCTCCCGCCCCGATCCGGAAGCGCCCATCATCGCCGTCATGGCATATCGCGAAAGCGCCGAACCCATCGCCCGTGGCATTGGCGCCGACAGCCGGCCCTGGTGGAAACTGGCTGATCGCGTCTGGGTGCGCGTGGACGCCACGGTCTCCGGCGGCAACTGCAACGATCTCCCCTTTCTGCGCGCCGAAGCATAATCTCGGAGATTCCCTTTTTGTCGTGCCAATCTGAAAAAGAGGAGACTTTGTAGGGGCGATACTTGTATCGCCCGATTGCGGAATGTCGATTCTGTGGGCGACCCAAGTATCGCCCCTACAAGTCTAGCTTTTTCGATAGGCAACACGTCCATCGTCGTTTGTCTATTGATTTGATCGGAAAAGTTCGCTATAGTATACCCATAGGGGTATAGGTATTGGAGTTGACCGCATGGCAACTGAAGTCTTGGCTCATGAGCATGCCCAGCGCGGCGCGTTCAACCGCAAAACGCTCAATCGCATCCGCCGCATCCAGGGGCAGCTTGCCGCTCTCGAAGCGATGATCAGCGCCGATGACGGCAGCTGCGAGGAGCGTGTCTTGCGTGCCCGCACCATCGAAAAAGGCATGTCGAGCTTAATCAATCATCTGTTCGACTGTTACATCGAAAACAGCTTGGCGCATGATTTGGGCAGCGATCCCCAAGGCGCGCTAAACGACATGCAGAAGATTCTCAAGCTGATAAACAGCTGATTGGAGCGCTTGCCATGACAACCAAAGAAATCGCGCTGCCGGTTACCGGTATGACCTGCGCCATGTGCGTCAAGAATGTCGAGCGCAGCCTCAAGCGCGTCGATGGCGTCGCTGGGGTCGCGGTCAATCTGGCGACCGAGCGAGCGACGGTGCAATATGACGCCAGCGCTGTATCGACCAGCGACATGGTCGAGCGCCTGGAGCAATCCGGCTACGGCGTCGCCGCGGCGACCATCAACCTGCCCATCACCGGCATGACCTGCGCCATGTGCCAGAAGAATGTGGCGCGCGCCCTGAATCGCAGCGACGGCGTCATCAGCGCCAGCGTCAACCTCGCCAGCGAAAAGGCCTGCGTGTCTTATCTGCCCGGCGTCGCCCGCCGCAGCGATTTGATCGCCGCCGTCGAGCATGCCGGTTATGGCGTCATCGACACGTCAGCCTCAGACGCGCCGGAAGACCAGGAAGCAGCCGCCCGCCAAGCCGAGATTGAGCGCCAGGCGCGCCTCGTCAAAATCGGCGCCGCATTCACCATCCCGCTGGCCATCCTCAGCATGACGCGCCACTTCCTGCATCAGGTTCCTATTCTGATGGACAACTTCGCCTTCCTGATGGACGATATCTGGCTCTTCATTTTCGGCGCGCTGACGACGCCCGTCATGCTGCTGCTCGGTCGGCAATACCTCAACGGCGCAGTAAAATCGCTGCGCAACGGCAGCGCCAATATGGATGTGCTGGTGGCGCTGGGCTCAAGCGCGGCTTACCTCTACGGCATCATCGTGCTGCTGGGCATCGTCTTCGGCTTTTCCGATGTGGTTGGCAAGTCCGACTACTTTGAATCAGCCGCCGTCATCCTCACGCTGATCACGCTGGGCAAACTGCTGGAAGCGCGCGCCAAGGGCCGCGCCAGCGCCGCCATCAAACGGCTGATTGGCTTGGCGCCCAAGACCGCCGCGCTCATCAGCGATGGCAAAGAGAAGCAGATCCCCATCGACGAAGTCGCGCTCGGCGATATGCTGCTGGTCAAACCGGGCGAGCGGATACCGGTGGACGCCATCGTGACTGACGGGCGCTCCGCCGTCGATGAATCGATGCTCACCGGCGAAAGCCTGCCGGTCGACAAAGCCGTCGGCGATGAGGTCTATGGCGGCACGATTAATCAGCAGGGGAGGCTGGTCATCGAAGCGCAGCGCGTCGGCCGCGATACCGTGCTGGCGCAGATCATCCGCCTGGTCGAAGCGGCGCAAGGCAGCAAAGCGCCCATCCAAGCGATCGCCGACCGCGTCGCCGCCTATTTTGTGCCGCTGGTCATCGCGCTCGCCATCATCACGCTCTTCGGCTGGCTCACGATTGGCGGCGCGGACCTGCCGGCAGCCACCCTCAACATGATCGCCGTGCTCGTCATCGCCTGCCCCTGCGCCCTGGGCTTGGCGACTCCGACCGCCATCATGGTCGGCAGCGGGCGCGGCGCCGAAGCCGGCATCCTCTTCCGCAGCAGCGAGGCGCTCGAGCGCGCTGGCAAAACCAGCGCCATACTGCTGGACAAAACCGGCACCGTCACCAGCGGGCAACCGGCCGTCTCCGACATCATCGCCGCGCCCGGCACAGACGCCGACACCGTGCTCCGCATCAGCGCCTCAGCCGAAGCGGTCAGCGAACATCCGCTGGCGCTCGCCGTGCTGGCGGAAGCTAAAGCCCAAGGCATCGCCACCCTGCCGCTGGAGACCTTTGAAGCGCTGCCGGGCCGCGGCATCAGCGCCACAATTGACGGCGCGCGCATTCTCGTCGGCAGCCCGCGCTTCATCATTGAGAACGACATTGACATCGGTCCGCTAAAAGCCGAGATCGCAGCGCTGCAAAGTCGCGGTCAAACGGTTGTCCTGCTCGCCATAGACGGGGCGCTTGCCGGCGCCATCGCCATCGGCGACACGGTCAAGCCCAGCTCGAAAGCGGCCATAAGCGCGCTGCAAGAACGCGGGCTGGATGTCGCACTGATCACCGGCGACAACCGTCAAACCGCCGATGCCATTGCGCGCGAAGTCGGCATTAAGCGCGTCCTGGCAGAGGTGCTGCCGGGCGATAAAGCGAGCTCTGTGCAACAGCTGCAACGCGACGGCGCGGTCGTCGCCATGGTCGGCGATGGCATCAATGACGCGCCCGCCCTGGCGCAAGCTGATGTCGGTTTCGCCATCGAGGGCGGCGCCGATATCGCCATCGAAGCGGGCGATGTTACCTTGGTCGGTGGAGACTTGAAGGCGCTGGTCAGCGCGCTTGAGCTCAGCAAAGCGACCCTGCGCGCGATCCACCAGAACCTCTTCTGGGCTTTCATTTACAACATCGTGCTGATTCCGGTGGCGATGCTTGGCGGTCTGCTGCCGATGTTCGCGGCCGCGGCGATGGCGTTCTCGAGCGTGTTCGTGGTGAGTAACTCGCTGCGGTTGCGGAAGGCTCAGCATTCATTGCCAGCATAGTATGCCAGCTTCGACTCGAATCTCACTATCTCGTCAAGAAAGTCTATGTCGATGTCGAATTGCTCGACGTCGGGTGGATAGACGGCGATTGTGAGACTTGTGCAAGGCGTTCCATCACGACAAGACTCTACAAACGTACGTAGAATGTGCTGCACAATTTGTTCGCGCTTCAACGGCATTCTGCCATGTTGGGAACCGATTACCGGTACAACAACTTCACCGAAAACTGCTCGAGTTGAAAGGTATGTCCAGAGCGACCTAAGTGATAAAAGTAGCTCGTCTTCTGAAGAGCTAGCACGGCCATCTTGTGAAAGCTGGGTGTTAGCCAACATATAGAATCGACGGCCATCCTTCTCTATCGGTACAACCGTTCCCAACGGATATCTCGTTAGGGTGCGTCCACCGCTCCACTTATCGATTCTAGTCTCAATTTGGTACTTCTCTTGAGCAAGTGCGGCGTCCATTGCACTCTGTAGTGCGCTAGGTTTACCTGCAAAGTAATTGCGAATTAGTGCGCCTTGGACACTTTGCGCATTCAACATCCGACCATTAACATCGGCAACAAAGTATAGATTAGTGGGAACAACAAGAGCTCCCTTGGTTTGAAGGGCATCTATCAAGTGTATTGCTATATTCAAGTCGCGGTCTTTGAGTCCGTACCTAAACACGACTCTCGGACGAACATGCCAAATGGCGCACACGAAACTGAACGCTACCACCACAAGAAAAGGAATCGGCCTATGTGCAACGATGTATGTTTCCATTTCTGGCCAAAAGAACGCGATAGCCTCAATCAGAAGCCAAATCAAGCCAAATACGCCGATTCCACGCGCGGCGAACTTCTGCCAGGAAAAGCTGCCTTTCCAGTGGTAAAGCGATAATATCGGATGAATCTTCCATTTACTCACAGTCCGAGCATCTCATACGTCTCCTTTGTATAGTGGTAGGGACCTGTCTTTTCTTCCTTGCGATACTTTTGATGGCTGTCACCCCAGTGGTCGATGGCATATTTGATAATCTTCTGATGAAAACTCACATGGATCGCTAACTCTTCGCGGATTATAGCTGGACAGCGGTCGAGGTCACGGCTTCTCTTATTGTTGAGATTGACAGCGATGATAGGGATGTCTAGCTTGAGTGCCTGTTCTTGCTCCCAGCGAACGAACTTGTGCAGATTCTTGGTGTGTTCGCCTATTAGGAGTACGAATAGTTTCGAGTTCTTGAGTCGCTCACGGAGCTTCTTCTTTATTGTCTCCTCGTTACTTGTAGGCAAGAGATTGTTCAGGTCGTGCGCATCATGGAACCCAAAGGACACATTAGAATTGGCATCCCACATCTGCATTGTCCTGTAGTATTGCATGTCGTTGTCGGCATCAAAAGCTACGTACGTTTTGTTTCGGTAAGGCATTGTTGTCCTCAATTGATTAGCTGAAGAAAAAGTACCTAACTATCCTAGCATCGTATCGCGCGCGGTACATTTGGGCGTCCGTAAATCTTACGTAAGAACTTATTCTGTGTCCTCTGTGTACTTGGTGGAAAATCCAATCCCGCGACCATCCACTCACCACCCCACACCCCGCCCATGCCACCCTGTCCCCGACACCCGCCGACGTAACAATCCCATATCCCGCGCCTGCCATTGGCACAAAACACTTTATCGCGCGCCAAAGCCAATACCGCCCCAAATCGCCGCCAATCCCGCGTTTCGGCTTGGGACAACGCCCCATTTTACTGGCACAATCCGCGCCAATCTTCGCCATTCCTGTGCTACACTCCCCCCGAAACCCGCAGCCCAAAGGAACTCCCATGTCCCAATCCGACCCCGCCATCTCCCCCGACCACATCGCCGCCGCTGAATCCCTGCTCGGCTTGATCTTCAGCCCGGCCCAGCGCGAACAGATGCTCGAGATCCTAAACGGACGCCGCGAGCAATACGGTAGCATCCGCGCCGCCGACCTCGACAACAGCGTGCCGCTCGCGCTCAACTTCAGCGTGACTGCCAGCGATTCCGCCCCCGCCGCCGTCCCGCGCAGCTATGCCATGAGCGCGCAGCCGCCCGTCACGCGACCCGCCGATCTCGAAGACGCCGCCTTCCTGCCGGTTACGCAGCTGGCCGAGCTCATCCGCAGTCGCCAGGTGACCTCGCTTGAGTTGACCGAGATGTACCTGCAGCGGCTCAAGCGCTACGATCCCATGCTCGAATGCGTCGCCGCCTACACCGACGAGCTCGCGCTGGAACAAGCCAAACGCGCTGATGCCGAGATCGCCCGCGGGCTTTATCGCGGTCCGCTGCATGGCATCCCCTGGGGCGCCAAAGACCTGCTGGCGACGCGCGGCTATCCCACCCAGTGGGGCGCAAAGCCCTACGAAGGGCAGCAGCTTGATGTTGATGCCACGGTGGTCCAGCGCTTGGAGGAGGCGGGCGCCGTGCTCATCGCCAAGCTGACCCTGGGCGCGCTCGCCAACGGCGATGTCTGGTATGGCGGCACAACCAAGAACCCCTGGGATAGGAGCGAGGGCAGCAGTGGCTCATCAGCCGGCTCGGGCGCGGCGGTGGCTGCCGGCTTGGTCGGCTTCGCCATCGGCACCGAGACCATGGGCAGCATCGTTTCGCCATCGTCTCGCTGCGGCGTCTCCGGCTTACGGCCCACCTACGGGCGCGTCAGCCGCTACGGCGCCATGGCGCTCAGCTGGAGCATGGACAAGATCGGTCCCATGTGCCGGTCGGTCGAGGATTGCGCCCTCGTCTTCAGCGCCATATACGGTCCCGATGGGCGCGACATGACGATCAGCCCGCAGCCTTTCAGCTGGGATCCGGCGCTTGACCCGCAGAGCCTGCGCATCGGTTATGTGGCGAGCGCCTTTGAAGCGGCGGATGCGGGCGAAACCGGCGCTCATCATCGCCAGCAGGGCGAGGAGCTGGAGCGCGTCAACGATGTCAACAGCGCCGCCGTGCTTGATGTGATGCGCGCGGAGGGCTTCGAGTTGACGCCCATCGAATTGCCGGATAGAAACATCAGCGCGCTCTGGCTGATTTTGGCGGCGGAAGCGGCGGCCGCCTTCGACCAAATCACGCGCGATGGCTCGGTCGAGACGATGAAGCGCCAGGACAATAGCGCCTGGCCCAACGTCTTCCGCGCCGCTCGCTTCATCCCGGCGGTCGAATACATCAATGCCAACCGCGTGCGCGCGCAACTGATGCGCGACATGGCGCGCGTCATGAGCGAAGTGGACGTCTTCATCTCGCCCAGCTACGGCGGCAGCACCATGCAAATCACCAACTTCACTGGGCATCCCACAGTTGTCGCGCCCAATGGCTTCACCGATAAGCGCAGCCCCACCAGCATCACCTTCATCGGCGGGCTGTACAAAGAAGCCGAGACCCTCGCCGTTGCCAAAGCCTACCAGGACGCGACCGACTGGCATCGGCAGCATCCGGATTTGGAGGCCCTCTAATCAGGGTGTTGTAGGGGCGAGCCTTGGCTCGCCCACAAAAGGGGCGGATTTTGCTGCGCGTTCCGCCTCCCTGATGCTTCAAGGAGTGGGTGGGGGTTGCCTTACCCCAACAGCGCCTCCACCTCGCCCCGGACGCGCGCATCGTCTTCGCGCCGGTGCAAGTCGCTCAGCAGCTTGCTGGCGTCCAGCTCCATCGTCCGCCAGAGCGCCCAAGCCGCATGCCCGCGCACCAGCGCGCTCTTGTCATAGAGCAGTTGAATCAAGTGGGGGATGGCGCGCTCGTTCCGCCAGTTGCCGGCGGCGATGCAGGCGTTGCGCACCATCTGCTCCCGCTTGATCCGCTCGATGGGACTGCGCCGGAACAGCGCCCGATAGCCGTCCTCAGTGGACATCAGGATGTCGGTCAGGGGCGGCGCCACGCGCTCGATATCGAAGGGCAGGAAGGCGACCTCATCGGTCTCCTCGGCGAAGCGCTGAAAGGGGCAGGCATCCATGCAGATATCGCAGCCGAAGATCCAATTGCCGAAGCCGCTGCGCAGCTCGCGCTCGATCCAGCCCTTATTCTCGATGGTGTGGTAGCTGATGCAGCGCCGCGCGTCCAGTACATAAGGCTTGGGGAAAGCATCCGTCGGGCAAGCGGCCAGGCAGCGCGCGCAAGTGCCGCACATGGTTTCGCGATGCGGCTCGTCGTAATCTTCGAATTCCAGCGAGGTGATGATCTCGCCGAGGAAGAAGCTCCCCCCGCGCCGGGGATGAATGAGCATGGAGTTCTTGCCGATGAAGCCCATGCCCGCCTGCTGCGCGTGGCTGCGCTCTAGCAGGGCGCCGGTATCGACATAAAACTTCTGCCCTATCGCCCGCCCGCTCGCCCCCGCCAGCCACTCGGCGAATTGCTCCAGGCGCAGCGCCAGCACCTTGTGGTAATCCAGCCCCCAGGCGTAAGCGGCGATGCGCCCGCGCGCCGGGTCGTTCAGCGTGTCTTCATCGGCGAAGCGCGCGAAATAATCCAAGCCCACGAGGATGAGCGACTTTGCGCCCGGCATGATCTCGCGCAGATCCTGACGCCGGCGCAAGCGGTCTGCCCGCGCCAGATAGCCCATGGCGCCGTGCATGCCGCGTTCGATCCAGCGCAGGTAGGCATGCAGGGTGGGCGAGGGCGCAGCCGACGTGAGGCCGCAGAGGTTAAAGCCCAGGTCGCGGGCTTTTGCTTTGATCGCGGCTGCCGTCAGCGACATGGTCTACAGGCTCGCCCGCGCGTGGCCGGCCCTTTGAAACAAGGCGCTTGCGCGATGAGACGATTTTCTAGCGCGCCGCCGGCGGGTATTCGATTTCGGTGAGGGCGGCGACGATGGCGTCCCAGGTGGCGGGCGCTTCGAAGTCAACTTCGATCGTCTGCTTGCGGGCATCGCCGTTGACGCTGGCGACGCCGTCCAACTCGCGCAGCTCGTTCTTTATCGCCTGCACACAGCCCATGCAGTGGATGTTGGGCACTTCAAATGTCTTGTTGGTCATGGCATTGCCTCCTGCCTAACAATTCTATGCATTTTGCGTTTGTTGGGCGACCCAAGGGTCGCCCCTACAGATTTCGCCACGGCCGTAGAATGTGCGCCTCGCTGAGACGCCCGCTGCAATGGCGGAATAATTTGGGCGTTTCGGCGAAACGCCCCTACAGATTCCGGCGTCACATGAACGCTTGTATGCCTGTCTGCGCCCGGCCCAATATCAGCGCGTGGATGTCGCTGGTGCCTTCGTAGGTATTGACCGCCTCCAGGTTCATTACATGGCGGATGACGTGGAATTCGTCAGCGATGCCGTTGCCGCCGTGCATGTCGCGCGAGCTGCGGGCGATATCCAGCGCGGCGCCGCAAGAGTTGCGCTTGACCAGCGAGATCATCTCCGGCGTCGCTTGCCCGCGGTCAAAGAGCCGCCCGACGCGCAAGGCGCCCTGCAAGGCAAATGCGATCTCGCTCATCATATTCGACAGCTTGAATTGGATCAACTGGTTGGCGGCCAGCGGTCGCCCAAACTGATGCCGGTCCAGCGTATATTGGCGGGCGGCATGCCAGCAGAATTCAGCGGCGCCCAGCGCGCCCCAGGCGATGCCGTAACGAGCGCGATTCAAGCAACCGAAGGGACCGCTTAAGCCCCGGGCTTTCGGCAGCAGGTTCTCATCAGGCGCGAAGACTTCGTCCATGACGATCTCGCCGGTGCTGCTGGCGCGCAGGCTGAACTTGCCTTCAATTGATGGCGTGGTCAAGCCGTCCATGCCGCGTTCAAGGATGAAGCCGCGGATGGCGCCGTCTTTGCCGTCCGCCTCGCCGTATGCTTTCGCCCAAACGATGAAGACATCGGCGATTGGCGAGTTGGTGATCCACATTTTGCTCCCGTGCAAGATCCAGCCGCCATCGGTCTTGGTCGCGCGCGATTCCATCCCCCCGGGGTCGCTGCCATGATTGGGTTCGGTCAAGCCGAAGCAGCCGACCCAATCGCCCCCCGCCAGCTTCGGCAAGTAACGCAGGCGCTGATCTTCGCTGCCGTAGGCGTAGATGGGGTACATGGTCAGCGCGCTCTGCACGCTCATGGCGCTGCGGTAGCCGCTATCGACCCGTTCGACCTCGCGGGCGATCAAGCCGTAGCTGACGTAGTTCAAGCCGGCGCCGCCGTAGGCTTCGGGCAGCGTCGCGCCTAACATGCCCAGCTCCGCCATCTCATAGTAGATCTCGCGATCGAAAGACTCGTGACGGTTCGCCTCCAGGATCCGCGGCATCAGCTTGCCCTGGCAATAATCGCGGGCGGCATCGCGCACCATGCGCTCTTCGTCGTCTAGCTGGTCTTCGAGCAAAAAGGGATCATCCCACCGAAATTGGCTCGCCATTGAGGCTCCGTCAAATAATTGGCTTTCCTATGGTCTAATCATACCGATTTCCGGCGTCAAATTGAACGTGGAATCAGCGCGCGCGGAAGGGCGCCGCCTTGATTTCTCCGTTTTCGCTGTGGCGACGCAAGGTTATAATAGGGACTCGGATTCGACTCATTAGACATGATGATTTCTGACCGGGCGAAGGCGCCCTTGGGAAGTTTTCCCTTGTTTGGTTGGCATTGGAAGCTGGCATGCGGCAAGACAAAATCATCGTGCGCGGCGCGCGCGAACATAATCTGAAGAATATCGATGTCGAGATCCCGCGGAATCGGCTCGTCGTCATCACTGGTTTGTCCGGCTCGGGCAAATCCTCGCTGGCTTTTGATACGATCTTCGCCGAGGGGCAACGGCGTTATGTCGAGAGCTTGAGCAGCTACGCGCGCCAGTTTCTCGGCTTGATGGAAAAGCCGGATGTCGATCAGATCGAGGGACTGAGCCCGGCGGTATCCATCGATCAGAAGAGCGTCAGCCACAATCCGCGCTCGACCGTTGGCACTGTCACCGAGATTTACGATTATTTGCGCCTGCTTTATGCGCGCGTGGGCATCCCGCATTGCCCGATATGCGGCGCGGAAGTATCGGCGCAGAGCGCGCAGCAGATTGTCGATCAGATACAGAATATGCCCGCCGGCAGCCGCATTCAGGTGCTGGCGCCGGTGATACATCGGCAGAAGGGCAATCACGTCAAGGCGCTGGAAGACATCGGCAAGCAGGGTTTCGCGCGCGTTCGCGTCGATGGCGTCGTGCGCGATTTGGATGAAGAGATTGCGCTCGACCGATATGTCATCCACGACATCGAAATCGTTGTTGACCGTTTGGTGATACGCCATTATGAAGCTGATCAGGCGGAGGACGCGACCGCCTTTGAAACCCGGCTGACCGACGCGGTGGAAACAGCGCTGGAACTGGGCGATGGCCGGATGATCGTGCAAGACGTAACCGATCGCGACCGGTCGGTGGATCATCTTTTCAGCGAGGATTTGGCTTGCCCCGAGGGGCATGGCAGCGTGCCCGAGCCGGAACCGCGCCTCTTCAGCTTCAATACGCCAAGCGGCGCTTGCCCGACTTGCCAAGGTTTGGGCTTCAGTCTGGAGATTGATCCGGACATGGTTGTGCCCGATAAGAGCAAGTCCATCGCTGATGGGGCGATCAGCGCTAACGGACACAGCGTGGAAGACAAACGCGGCTGGAATTGGAATGTCTACTGCAGCCTGGCGCGCGCTTATGATTTTCGTCTTGATGCGCCCTGGCGGAAATTGAAAAAGAAGCATCAAGAACTGATGCTTTACGGCTCCGGCGACCGTCGCTTTGATGTGACCTACTACCACTCGAGCGGGGCGGAGCGCAGTTGGTCGACGCGCTTTGAGGGCGTCATACCCAACCTGGAGCGCCGTTATCAGCAAACTGAATCGGATTGGATCCGCAGCAAAATCCAGGAATATATGCGCGAGATTCCCTGCCGTTCCTGCGGCGGGCGGCGGCTGCGGCCCGAAGCGCTTTCGGTGACCATCGGTGGCGCCACCATTCATGACATCACACACCTGCCAATTGATGAACTGCGAGATTGGGTGGAGTCGCTTCGTTGCGAGGACGCGATTCTAACGAGCCGCGAACAGCAGATCGCCCATCAGATCCTGCGCGAGTTGGATTCCCGGGTCGGTTTCCTCAGCAATGTCGGGCTGAATTATCTGTCGCTCTCGCGCAGCGCGGCAACGCTTAGCGGGGGAGAATCACAACGGATTCGGCTGGCGACGCAGGTCGGCAGTCAACTCACGGGCGTGCTTTATGTCTTGGACGAGCCATCGATCGGTTTGCATCAGCGGGACAATAAGCGGCTGATTCGCACGCTGACCGGCTTGCGCGATATCGGCAACACGGTGCTGGTTGTTGAGCACGATGAAGATACAATGCGCTCGTCGGACTGGTTGATCGACCTGGGTCCCGGCGCGGGCGAACACGGGGGCGAGGTCGTGGCGGCTGGCACGCCCGATCAAGTGACGCTTGTTGAAGAGAGCTATACGGGCGCCTTCCTTTCCGGGCGCTTCCAGATTCCGCTGCCGGCGGGTCGTCGACCCGGATCGGGCGAATATTTGTCGCTGCGAGGGGCGCGCGCTAATAACCTGAAGAGCGTCGATATCGACTTTCCCTTATGCAAGCTGATTTGCGTGACCGGCGTAAGCGGCAGCGGCAAGTCTTCGCTGGTGGTGGAAACGCTGTATCGAAAGCTGGCGCAGTTGATTAATCGCAGCCGTGAACGAGCTGGCGAGCTTGATGACATCATCGGCGCGGACAAGATCGACAAGATCATCAATATCGACCAGAGCCCAATCGGGCGGACGCCGCGCAGCAATCCAGGCACCTATACCAAGATGTTCGACGACATCCGCAGCCTCTTCGCCGAATTGCCGGAGAGCAAGATACGGGGCTATAAGGCGGGGCGCTTCAGCTTCAATGTCAAGGGCGGGCGCTGCGAGAATTGCGAGGGGCAGGGGCTGATCAAGATTGAGATGCAGTTCCTGCCCGATGTTTACGTGCAGTGCGAAGTCTGCCGCGGCACGCGCTACAACCGCGAGACGCTGCAAGTGCATTACAAGGGCAAGTCAATCTCCGATGTGCTCAATATGACCGTCAGCGAAGGCTTGGCTTTCTTCGAGAATCTGCCGCGGATACGCCGCAAGCTGGATACGCTGGCCGCGGTGGGCTTGGGCTATATTCGCATTGGGCAGCCGGCGACGACCTTGAGCGGCGGCGAAGCGCAGCGCATCAAGCTGAGCCGTGAACTATCCAAACGCGCCACTGGGCAGACGCTTTATATCCTTGATGAGCCGTCCACGGGCTTGCACGCGGTTGACGTCGAGAAGCTGATCAACGTCTTGCAGCAATTGGCGGACGCGGGCAACACCATCATCGTCATCGAGCACAATCTGGATATTATCAAAGTCGCCGATCATATTATCGATCTGGGGCCGGAAGGCGGCGGCGGCGGCGGGGAAGTGATCGCCCAGGGTAGCCCGGAAGAAGTCGCGGCGACGGTGGGAAGCTATACTGGCGAATACTTGCAGCCCTACCTTAGCCTGCCGCAGCCGGTCTGATTCCGCAGGGCGGGAGACTATCCGTGGCTTCCTTTTGGTTCATTTCCGCGCCGCTCTACAGCCACACCGATTGGGGTGGCTTCCTCAAGACGGCGCAGGCGCTGCAGAATAATGGCCACGACATCCTCTGGCTCAGCGAAGCCTCCTTGGAGCGGGCGCTGACCCAGAGCGGGCTGCCCTTCCGCGCCATTCGACAGACGGGCTGGCTCTGGCCCCCGCCGCCACCGCCTGATTTGAGTCAAATCCCGCCGCAAGCTGCCGTCAAGCTGCGCTACAAGCGGGCGCTGGACACCTGGCTGAGCGAGGCATTGGTGGCTGACGCGGTCGAGGCCTTGCTGGATTTGGAGGACGAAATCGGCGCGCCGGACGCGATTGTGTCCGATCCTTTTCTCAGCGCGTCAGCGATTGCGGCGGACATTCTGGATATACCGCTGATCATCTGCGGCTGGCCCGCGCAGGCGACGCTCGACGAGCAGAGCCTGTTCCCGGTGCAGCGCGATTTGAGCAGCGACAGCCAGCAGCGGATTCAGCGATTATGCGATCGCTTCGGCATCGAAGGCAGGAACTTCTCAAAAGGCACGGCGCCCTCAATCATCAGTGAATCGCTGCATGTGACCTATTTCACCCCGGATTGGTATCAGTCCGAGTTGTCGACAATGCTGCCGCAGACGCAATTTGTCGGCGGTCGCGCCGAGGCGCCGGCCGATTCGCCGCCGCAATGGCTCTTGGATATCCCGCCGGAGAAGCCGCTTGGCTTGGTCACTTTGGGCACGAGCTTCACCGGCGATCTGGGCTTTTACAGCTGGGCGGCGCAGGCGGTCGCAAGCGCTGGCATGATTCCAATTGTGACGATCGGCTGGAATCCGATCACGGCGGAGCAGAAAGCCGAACTGAAACGGGCGCTGCCGGCGGGCACAAGGCTGCTCAATTGGGCGCCTTATGATCATGTGCTGCCGCGCTGCCGGATCACGATTCATCACGGCGGCATGGGCACGACGCACTGCGCAGTCATACATGGCCTGCCGCAGATTGTGGCGCCGCACGCGGCTGATCAGCGGCTGCAAGGGCGGCGCGTCGCCGAAGCGAAAGTGGGTTTGCATTTGACGGCGCATGACGTGCGGCAGGGGCAGCTGCGCGAGGGTGTGCATGCGATTATGAAGGCGGAGTGGGTGCGCGAGAATGCGCGGCGTCTGGCGGCGGAGATGGCGGCGCTGGGCGGGGTCGCGCGGGCGGGGGAGTTGGTGGCGGGGGTTTTGGGTTAGGTGGATGAAAAACGGATTGACTTAATGAGTTTATACACACGGGTGCCAAGGCTTCGGAGCGGACGGTTAGCGCTTGTTCTGTCAAGCGTCTTGGCTTTGGCAATCGCATTGCTGGTTTCTGTTACATCAAAGTAGCGCTTGTTTGTAGCTTTTCCTTTCTTGTATGTTGGATCTTCGCTCTTGAGAACGTCAGTAACGGGTTTACATTTGCCACCTGATGTCCTGCCTGGAAGCCCGCGCAGTTCGTTCAGTTGCTTAAAATGCAACAATAGCCAAAGTTCGAAACACGGATAGCTTTCAGCCAAACTATACTTTTTCTGGCGTACTTGCTTTGCAGCGCTTTCAAGATCCCAGTGATCTTTATCAATTACAGCCCAATATTCATCTTCATCATTTGGGTCGTATTTCTTTGCGATTCTTTCTTTAGCTTTGTCAAGCGCCTTGATAACGCTATCTGGATCAGAATTGTCACCACTCTGTTTTGCGAAGGAAACGTTGCTGAATCTGTCCTTGCCGATAAATCTCCTGATGTAATCCCTTTCAGTAGGACCTTCAGTAGCAACAACGATGCGCTTGTTGACTTCCCTCTGTCTTGAACCTCGTTTACCCTTGTTTCGAGCCATGTGTATTATTCAGTCCCAACTTCGTGAAGGATAGATAGTATTGGTATCGCTCCGAATCGACCGCCCAAGTATCCCTTTTCGATATTCATGTTGTCTGGGAGCTTGAACTCTTCAAGTGAGAACAAAGTCGATGAGTTTTTTCGGTCCTTTTCGATGAACCAAATCTCGTCGCGTCTCAACAAGTCAAAGTCGAGGAGACCGGTATCATGAGTCGTTACAATCAATTGGCTACGACCCTTGATGCTGCTGGTGAGGAACTGATCCAAGACGTTGTAAGTTAAGTGCGTATGCAAACTTCTATCAAGTTCGTCTATCACGAAAACATGATCCGATTGACCACTGTGCAACCGAAATAGCGCCGGCAAGAGCGCAAGCAATCGCCGAGTGCCGTCCGATTCCGCCCTCAGGTCAAAGGGAACGGGTCGATCGTCGTTAGGACGATGGTGCAGAGTAACAAGCTTGTAGGCGGCGAATTTGCTTTCCGCGTCCACTGTAAGGTATTGTTCGTTGCCGTATCGTCCAAATATAGCTCTCTGATCGGTATCTTTGGGGATTTGTTCAACGACTTCTTTTATATTCTTCGCGAAGTCTTCGGGCAAGTCAGATTCCGCGTTGAAATCAATCTGTTGAAGAGTAAACCCATCTATCCCTAGGTCGAAAACGTCGATTAGCTCCGTTAGCCGGCGCTCCAAATCATCATCTTTCATCAATCCAAGTCCAATGCCTTGAGCGGGAATCGAATCTGGAAAGACAGGAAAAAGGGTCTGATCAAACCAATCGTAAATGTGTGCAAGAAATGGAATTCTCTGCTCGCCAAGTTCCAGTTCAAGTCGTTTGTATTGGGTCAAGAACAATACGCGCGGATCACAGGACTCGGGTAAGAAATCCATGGGATCGTCATCATTTGTAACGAGTACGGGAATCTTGCCAAACTCTATGTTCGTCTTTCCGTCGACAGTTGTCTTCCGCTCAAAGATCATGTGCTCGGTATCAGGAAGTATCTCGTAAAGAGATTCCTTGTTTACTCGCTGCGAATCTACGGAAAAGAAATATTGGAAACATTGCCCCATACCGCATTGGATCTCAAACAGGAATTCTGAGGGCTTCGCAGCACTCTCGCTGTCAAGTAGAAACGGAGTTAGTTCGTGGTATTCTGTCGGCAATGATCCAGTCCTTATGAAGTTTTGAGCGAAGCTCATCGCCTTTATCAAATTGGTCTTTCCCGACGCGTTCGGTCCAAATATCACGCCCGTCTTCAATATGCGCATGTCCCGAACCTTATGAACGTGATCCGGATGCTCGTCAGATTCCCCTGCGAGCATCGAAAACTCAACATCGTCTTTAAAAGACAGGAAGTTCTCTACACAAAATCGAATCAACATGATTGTCACCTCCGTTCTGAAAGTGTGAAGCATCATGTTACAACTATTGTCCGCGAATATGTGCGGAATTTCAATGTAACACAAGATAGCAGTATTCCGAACGTTCACGCTACAATACCCCCCACTGACCACCCACCTTACAGAAAGCGCTCTCAACATGAACCTCCCCCTCGACAACATCGGACGCTGGCGCTGCATCGGACCCTTCCGCGGCGGGCGCGTCGTCACCGTCGCCGGCGACCCCCGCGATATCGGCACATTCTACTTCGGCGCCTGCGCAGGCGGCGTCTGGAAGACCGACGATGCCGGGCAATACTGGCGCAACATCTCCGACGGTTACTTCAATACGGCGTCGGTCGGCGCGCTGGCAGTCTCCGAAGCCGATCCCAATGTCATCTACGCCGGCACGGGCGAGGCGACGATTCGCATTGACGTCTCGCATGGCGATGGCGTCTATAAGTCGGAGGACGCCGGGCGCAGTTGGAAGCATATCGGCTTGGGCGACACGCGCCATATCGGCAAGATTCGCATCCATCCGCAGGATCCGGATACGGTCTTTGTGGCGGCGCTGGGGCATGCCTTCGGTCGCAATCAGCAGCGCGGCGTCTTCCGCTCCACCGATGGCGGCGAGAACTGGGAGCGCGTTCTCTTCGTCAGCGACAAGGTGGGCGCGGTTGACTTGAGCATCGACGTTAATAATCCGCGCATCATCTACGCGACGATCTGGGAAGCCTATCGCAACTTCCACATGATCAGCAGCGGCGGCGAAGACAGCGGCATCTGGCGCTCGATGGATGGGGGCGACACTTGGCAGAATATCTCCGGCAAGCAGGGTTTGCCCGGCGGCATCTTGGGCAAGGTTGGCATCGCGGCGTCGCCGGCGCAAGCGGGGCGCGTTTATGCCCTCGTTGAGCATGAAGCGGGCGGGATGTATCGCTCGGATGATTATGGCGATAGTTGGAAGTTCGTCGCGCGCAACAACGATATAATCTCGCGCGCCTGGTATTACATGCATTTGACGCCCGATCCACAAGATCCGGATACGGTATACGTCAACAACCTGCGCTTCTGGAAGTCGGTTGATGGCGGTAAGACCTATTCCGCGATTGGCACGCCGCATGGCGACAATCACGATCTTTGGATTGACCCGCAGAATCCGAAGCGCATGGTGCAAGGCAACGATGGCGGCGCCTGCGTTTCGCTCAATGGCGGCGCCACCTGGTCGAGCATCTTCAACCAGCCGACGGCGCAGTTTTATCACGTGGCGGCTGACAATCGCGAGCCCTATTTCGTCTACGGGACGCAGCAGGACAACAGCAGCATCGCCGTCCCCAGCCGCAACGAGAAATCGTCGCTGATGTGGATGGACGGCTTCATCGCCGGCTCGGGCGAAAGCGGCTACATCGCGGTCAAACCCGATGATGACGACATCATATTCGTCGGCGCGATCGGCAGCTCGCCCGGCGGCGGCAATTGCCTCCAGCGCTATGATCATCGCAGCAAGCAGCTTCGTTTGGTGACGACCTGGCCCGAGATGACAGCGGGCGAGGCGGCGGCTGATCTCGAATATCGTTTCGCCTGGACCTATCCCATTGTGTTCTCGCCACACGATCCCAATACGCTCTACATCGGCGGGAATCGCATCATGAAATCCACGGACGAGGGGCATAGTTGGCAGCCGATCAGCCCGGACTTGACCCGCGCCGACCCGTCCACGCTGCAAGTCACCGGCGGACCGATCAATCGCGATGGCGCCGGCGCCGAAGTTTACGCGACGGTCTTCGCGCTGGCTGTATCGCCCCATCAGCCGGGCTTGATTTGGGCTGGCTCGGACGATGGCTTGGCGCATATCAGCAGGGATAATGGCGAGACCTGGGAGAATATTACGCCGGCAGAGCTGCCCGAATGGTCCATGATCAGCGCGCTGGAGCTATCGCCGCATGACGCGGCGACCTGTTATCTGGCGGCGACCCGATACAAGCTGGACGACTACGCGCCCTATCTTTACAAGACGGACGATTACGGGCGGACCTGGCGGCGCATCAACAAGGGCATTCGCGCTGACGATTTCACGCGCGTCATTCGCTGTGACCCGGCGCGGCGCGGTCTCCTTTATGCCGGCACGGAAACGGGCGTCTACATTTCCTTTGACGACGGCATGAGCTGGCAGCGCTTCCAACTGAATCTGCCGGTGACGCCGGTCCACGATTTGCTGGTGAAGAATGGCGACCTTGTGGCAGCGACTCACGGCCGCTCGTTCTGGATTCTTGATGACTTGTCTCGCCTGCGGCAGTTGACCGGCGATTTGGAGGGCAAGCGCGCGATCCTGCTGCAGCCGCGCGACACGCAGCGTATTCTGGAGAGCATCGACGCGCGGCGCCTGGTCGATCAACCGGGCAAGACTTACCAGAGTTCGACTGGCGTTATGGCTGCTTATACGCACAGGGTCACGCCGGAAAATGAGGTCGAGCGCGAGTTTCTGGATTCGGGCGAGAACCTGCCGCGCGGTGTGCTGATAAGTTATTTCCTGGCGGAGGCGCCAGCCGACAAAATAAGGTTGAGCGTCGCCGACGCCGACGGCAATCTTCTGCGCGAATTTATAAGCATGGACGATGCTGAACGGCAAAAGCAGAAGGAGAAGCCGGACCGATCAATCACCTATATCACTGCCAACGACGGCTGGAATCGCTTCGTCTGGGATATGCGCCTGCCGCTGTCACCGGCGATCAAAGGGAAGGATCCGCAGTTTGAACGGATGCCGGGCCCAACGGTTACGCCGGGGACCTATCAGATGACTTTGCAGGTTGGCGCTGAAGAACATACGCAGTCATTCTGTTTGATCAAGGACGCCACATCGTCAGCCTCCGCCGACGATTCGCAGCAGCAGTTTGACCTTTTGCTGGCGATATACCAGCTATACTCGGATGCAACAGAGACCGTCAACGATATGCGGCGCCAGCGCGGGCAATTGAAGCGTTTGGTTGAACGCTTGGCGGCGAATGACGAACATAGCGAGATTGTCGATCAGGCGAGCGCGCTTCGCGAGCTCATTCTTTTAATTGAAAAAGGTATTTTCATTCCCGAATTGCGCGAGGGCTGGGCGGGGCGGCTGAACCAGGGCACGGACCCTTTGCGGCGGCTCAGCGCCTTGCCCTCGGTGGTGGCTTTGGGCGAGTTCCCGCCGACCACGCAAGCCTGCGCGGTCTACGAAAAACTTGCCGCGATCATTGGCGGACGGATGCGCGAGTTCGCTGCCTTGAGTCAGGGCGAAGTCGCTGCCTTCAATCGAATGCTGGCGGAAAAGGGCGTCGCGTTGATCGGGTAATCGCACGAAACTGTCTCTATTTGGGAGACAGCGCCAGCGCGTCGATGATGCTAGCGGCCGGCGGCGTCGGATTTGCCGATTGCCTTCGGCGGAAGAATGCGCCCTTAGGACTGCGCCAATGTCCGAATCAGCGCTTGGCCGACTGAGAGCAGTCTTGAGAGATCGTCATTGTCTTCCAGAATGATCGCGAATGCGTAGGACTGTTGATCAGCGCCCGCGCTAAAGCCATTTAGCCAGATCTGGGATGCTTCGCCCGATTGCGAGCGGGCGACTTGCGCGCCGGTGTCGCCCTTGATGGTAGCGACAGGCAAAATGGACCAGGCTTGGCGCATGACGCCCCGCAGTTCCTTAGCCACCTCAGCGCTGATGACTGGCGTCGACGGGGAAAGACCGTTCGTGTTTTGCCACTGCTGCTTGCCGGGCAGTTTCGTGGCGGCGTGAATGGTTGGCATTCTGATGCTGCCGTCGGTGGCCACCGCCGCCATGATAGCCGCCATGTGCAAGGGCGTCGTGGTCAGATTGCCTTGGCCAAGCGCGGCGCGTTCGCCCAGAGCGCCGTTCTCAAGCGCTTCGGCTGAAAGCGCGCTGGGCAATTCTATCGGTTCCGGCTGCGGGAAACCGTCCAGCGCGACCGGATTGTGAAACATAAACTGTCTTGAGATCGCGTTCAGGTTCATCGCAGGCTCGGCGAGAAAATACGTATGAAAGGGGGCCGGGCAACCATAGATGTAGGCGCCGATCAGCGTGAGCTCGGTCGCGTCCGGCCTGATGGCGCACTCAATCGAAAAGCCATCTTCGAATTCAACCGCTGCGGCCGATTGCGGGTAGAGCTTGGACTGGTCAGAGCGCGACCGAAGCGCCTCCGCCAGCAAGACGGTATACATCGTGCCGCCAAGTTGATAATGGCTTTGCAGCGCGCGGTTGAAGAAGGGTTGTCCCTCAGCGGCCACCAATTCATCCCAATCGGCATCAAGGTTATTGGGGTCGAAGCTGGGCTGGCTGAACAGCGCTGCCACTTCACCGTTCCAGGCGTTTAGAACGACGGCGGCGCCTCGAAAGTCGCCCCAAGCGGATGCCAGCGCATCCTGTAATTCAGCGTCTAACGCAAGCCTGATATCGGACCCGATCTGAGGGCTTCGCAGCAGATTGCGTTTGAAATAGTCGCCCAGCGATCTTACTTCGCGCGAGCCGGACAGTAGCTCGTCGAAGGCGGCTTCGGCGCCGCTGACCCCATAGCGCAGGCTATAATAACCGACCGCGCTAAAGGCCGAGGAACGCGGATAACGGCGCTGCAAAACGCCCGCCTCGGCAACAGTATCGGCGAGCAGCCGCCCCTCGCGGTCGTAGATGCTTCCGCGTTGAATCGAAGCCAGCGCTTCTATCCGCCGGGGATTGTCGTCGCGCAGGAGCAGCGAGTCCCGTCCAGCGAAAGCCCAATAAGCGGCCGACAAGCCAACTGCCAGCATTGACGCGAGCGAGCCGGCAAGCAGGTGTCGGATACCGCGACTGAACTGCACCTAGCGCGCTCCCGAACGCGGCCTGGGCGCAGCCGAGGCGGAAAGGCGCAGCAAGAGCCCGATCATTATGAAGCAGACGAGAAGAGAACTGCCGCCATAACTGATGAACGGCAGTGTTACTCCAGTCAAGGGCAGGAGCTTCAGGACGCCGGCCATGATCATGAGAGCTTGCGTGATCAGCATCAGGGTCAATCCCGCGGCCAGCAGCTTGTGAAAGGCGCGGCCGCTATGCCTTTGCGCGATAGACAGGCCACGATGGGCGAGGACGGCAAAACTGCTCAAAACGCCGACCACGCCCAGCAGCCCCCATTCTTCCGCCAGCGCGGCGAAGACGAAGTCGGAATGCGCCACCGGGATATAAAAGGGCGAGCCGAGGCCCGCGCCGGTTCCAAATATGCCGCCTGCGCTGAAAGCCATCAGGCTCTGTACAATTTGATAGGCGCGTCCGTCGGCTTCAGGCCAGGGGTCCAGCCAAATATCGACGCGCAGCTTCACTACGTCAAACAAGTGATAGGCGACGGCGGCGGCGAGGATGATTAGCAGGGCGCCGCCAAAGAGAATGCGCAGGTCGCAAGTTGTTAGGTATAGCAGTAAGAGGAACACTATGAAGAAGAGCATGGCGGCGCCCAGGTCGCGCTGCCAGATGAGTATCACCAGCGAGAGCAGCCACATCGAGAGAATCGGACCCGCCAGGCGCGGCAAATAAGGGTGCCTATTGGCGGCGTCGCCCGGGTTCGCGCCGCTGGCCGCGCTCTGCTCGCCGAGGTAACTCGCCATAAAAGCCACCAGAATGACCTTCATGATTTCCGATGGTTGAAAATAAACGGCGCCGACATTCAGCCAAAGCCGCGGCGCGAAGTCGAAGCCGGAAGGATTGCGGCCGAAGACGATGGTGGCGAGCAGCAGCAGAAGCGCGGCCGCTAGAACCAGGTAGCGATAGACGCGCAGCCAGCGCAATAGCTGGGGAAAGAGGGCGGCGAAGAGCATAGCCGCGACGCTGATCACGAGCCAGAGCGCCTGCCGATCGGCGAATGGCGGCGCCAGTCTTTCAATGGCGACGAGCCCCCAGCCGCTCAAGAAGATCGCCAAAGGGAAGAGCAGCCGGTCGCGCGCCGGGAGGTAGCGATTCAAGAGTGTCGCGCCAGCCAGCGCGCAGGCTGTCCATATCGCCAACCCGGGCCAAACATTGGGTCCGGCGGGCCGCGTTAAGGCAATGGCAGCCATGCCGGCAAACACCGACATGCCAGCGAAAACCAGCAAGAGGCGATGGTGGCGCTCGCTCGCGGACGCAGGCGCCGGCGGTCTCATCGTCCCCCCGCTTTAATCGGCATCAAGCCCCAGCACGCGCGCCAGGATCGGGCGCAATCTCTCGATCACCTGTGGGTCCATTGCGTCGGGCGATGTCATGACGGCGGTTTCGAGGGCGGTATGCGCTGGCGTTTCCTGGTCTTCATCCAGCTGTGTGATCGCTTCGACCAGAGCCTGCTGCACCGTCGCTATGTTTTTGACCATGGTTTGAACCACCATGTCCGAGGTGACTGCTTCCTCCGCCTCATGCCAGCTGTCATAATCGGTGACGTGCGCCAGCGATGCGTAATCGATTTCGGCTTCGCGCGCCAGGAAGGCTTCGGGCGCGGCGGTCATGCCGATAAGATCGCAGCCCCAGTTGCGGAACAGATGGCTTTCGGCGCGGGTGGCGAAACGCGGTCCGTCTTCGATCAAGAAAACGCCGCGGCGATGCGCCGTCCCGCCGACTGCTTCGACCGCGTCGGCGATGAGCTGACGCAGATAATCGCTCATCGGGTCGGCGACCGATACGTGGGCGACTACGCCATCCTCAAAGAAAGATCGCGCGCGTGTGTGAATGGTGTAATCGACGATTTGATCGGGCGTGATGATATGGCCCGGCGCGTAATCTTCGCGCAGCGAGCCGACAGCGTTGACGGCGATGATGAAGCGGACGCCCAGCGACTTCAGCGCGTAGATGTTGGCGCGATAGGGCAGCGTCGATGGCGCAAGCGCGTGCCCCTCGCCATGGCGCGGCAGAAAGGCGACGCGCTTCCCGCCCAGACTGCCGACGCGGATCGCGCCGCTTGGCGCGCCAAAAGGCGTATCAAGCGCAAGCGTTTCAACATCGGAAATCGCCGCCATGTTATAGAGACCCGAGCCGCCGATTACTGCCGTCTTAATAGATTCCATCGTCTCCTCCTCTGCGCGTTGGCTTCGCGCCTTCGGTTACAGCGGCGCTGAATTGCCGAGAATGCCATTCACGGAATCTCTTCCGTTCCCAGCGACAGCCGGTAGCTGAATCTGCCGATACCGATCACATCGCCGTCCGCCAAAATAGCGCGCTGCTGGATGGCAGCGTCGTTGAGGCGGGTGCCGTTTCGGCTGCGCCGATCTTCCAGCCACCACTGCCCATCCTCCAGGACGATCCACGCATGTTCGCCGCTGGCGAAGTCGTCTTCGACCACCACCGTGTTGCTGGCGGACCGCCCGAGCGTCGTAATCGCGCGCAGTGGGTAGCGTTCGCCTGCGCCATCTGGCTGGCTTGAACCGCGCGTTTGTCTTGTCAGGTAGCCACGCGCCGCCCGCGCCATTGCCAATTGACGCTCTGACTGCCGCATGCTGCGCCAGACGATGGCGAAGAGCAGCGCCAGAAATCCAATAAGGCTCAAACCCGCGAGCAGACGCAATATGAATACGGCGACTTCGACGCTCAAGGCATTGACCTAGCTTGGCGGCAGGACCCGCGTCGTACCGTCACCATCGCCGCTCCCGTTGTCGTCGGCGCGTACCGATACGGTGGGCGGGGCCAGAAGCTGGTATCCGGATTCCTCGCTCAGATTGGCGATGAGCGCAGCCAAACGCAGCGGCAATTCGGAAAATTGCGCTGCGAGGCTGGCGGCTCTATTCGGGTGAAGATATATGGCGTAAGCATCCGGCGCGGCGGGCTTGCTCTCGCGCGCATGAGCCGGGCGGGCTTGGTCTTCCATCGCCCGCAGGAGCAAAAGAGCGATATCGCGCGCGTTGATCGAGAGGCGGAACAAGCGGGCAAACGCGCCTTCAAGCAGGTCCTGGATTTGACGTTCCAGCGTGTCGATTGAATGAGCGCCCATAACTGCATTATAGACGAGACCTGCTAAGGGGCAAACGGGAAGGTATCGCTGTTGATCCCGTCCGGACTCAGCCTGGCACAGGTTATGGACGCTCGCTCGGCAGCCGCTGGCCTCAGCTTGTTGGCGTCTCGCGATCAGCTGCGCGGGATATAATCAAGCCAGGCGTCGAATATCTCGAACTGGCTGCTGTTGGTTTCGCGCAGGGATTCTCTCAATTGCTCAAGTTCCTGCCGCTTGGCGCGTTCGATTTGCGATTTCGTTTCGGCGCCGCTGCGCTCTTCTTTGCTGCGCACCTGCAGAATGTGATAGCCAAACTCGCTTTTGACGGGACCGACGAGCGCGCCGATCTCCGCGCTTTCAATCGCCGCGCGGAATTCGCGCACGTAGTTGCCAACGTAGGATTCTCCCAATTCGCCGCCGCGGGCGCCGCTGCCGGGGTCGGTCGATATGGCGCGCGCCAGCGCCGCGAAAGTCTCGCCATCATTTAAAGCTTGCAGGGCTTGCGCGGCTGTCTGCTCATCCTCGACCAGAATGTGCCGGACATCAGCATATAGCAGCGCGCCATCATCGGGAACGAGGGCGTCGGCGAGCGAGGCTTCCAGCGCATTGCGCTCAAAGAAGCGATCAACAGTTTCGGCGGCGACGCCGGCGCGGTCGAGATAGGCGCGGTAATCTTCTTCATTCTGCTTGAAGTTCTCGCGCGCTTCGTCGGCGCTTAGCGTCGGCTCGACGACCGTCGGCTGTGGCGTGACTTCTGGTTCAGCGGTCACTTCTGTAGCGATTGCCGCGGGGTCGGGCGTCTCCGTGGGCGCTGGCGTATTCGTCGGCGTGGGCGAAACAAAGGGCGTCGGCGTGACAGTCGGCTCAGGCGTTGCAGTCGGTTCGACGCCAATAAGCGCGACTTCCGTGGGGTCAAAGCCGAAGAATTCTTCGACAGCTTGGCGCACGGCGGCTTCGTCTACCCGGATATTACGCGAAGCGGCTTCGGCGGCGAGCAGCCTGTCGTCAACCATATCGTTGATCACGCGCAGCCCGAGCTGGTCTGGCACATTCGCCTCGCTGAGCCAAGTTTTGTAGGGCTCTTGCTGCGCCAGCTGTTGCATATCGAAGCCCGAGGACTGCATCTGATTAAGCTGCAGCAGGAGTCGATTTCGTTCCAACTGATACTCCTGCCGGAACTCCCGAACCGTGATATTTACGCCATTGACTGTTGCGACAGTCTGGTTGGGGACAATGAATTGTTCGATGGCGAAGGGAATCGCAATCAACAATGCGAGCACAGCGACCAGGGCGATGACGCCACGAATGACCCATTTCTGCAATTGCTCTTCTTTTTCGGCGCGGCTGACGTAGGACGAATCGGCTTGGCTTTGTGGGTTGCCTTCACCGCCTTGGCCTGCAGCTGCCGCTTGCGTTCGGCGCCGCCTCCGTTTGGGCGCGCCAGTCGTTTGAGCCTTCTTCGACATGTATCGCTGAGCTCCTGAGATGGTATCCGTCTTAGGCTATGCGCATTGGTCCGGAAGCCCGGCGCCGGGTTTAGCCGCTTGCCGAGCCGCGCCTTGACTAATCGGCAACGACATAGGGCAGCAGCGCCAGATGGCGCGCGCGCTTGATTTCACGCGCCAGTTCGCGCTGGCAGCGCGAGCAATTGCCGGTTTGACGCCGGGGCTTGATCTTGCCGCTCTCGCTGACATAACGGGAGAGCATATCGAGATCTTTGTAATCGAAGCATCTGCCTTTCGGGCAGTAGGTGGAACGGCCGCGGCGACGCCGTCCTCGCCGTCGTCTCTGGGGGCCGCCTCGCCGGCCCGCAGAGCGATCTTGCGGGGGCCTGGATTGACGCTGCGTCGGTCTGCTTTCGGTGTTTTCACTCACGAGTCTTTTTCTCCATCCGCTGCAAATTCTGACCTGGGGTCTTATGTCAAGCGCGATTGCGATTGTACATTGACGGGCTTTACTTGATTAGGCGGGCTGCTTGACTTCGCCTTCTTCACGGACAAGCAGGTAGCGGAGCACTGAATCAGAGAGCTTCAATTCAGTCTCCAATTCATCAATGTGGTCTGGTTGAATCGCGGCGCGTATCAGAACATAGTGGCCCTCGCGCTGGCCGCCGATAGGGTAAGCCAGACGGCGCCGGCCGAATAGCTTGCGGTCGACGCTTTTGACCACGCCGTTTTCGCCCAGTTCGATATAACTGATGACTTGATCAATGGCTTGGTTGACTTCTTCGTCTGAGGGCAGCATTCGGACGATGAACGTGAGTTCGTAGTCTCTCATGGTGTTCCTTTCCTCGGATGATAGCCCCGCCTATGGGAGTTTCGGCGAAGCGGAAAGCTGTCATTCAATTGTGAGCGCTCATGTTAATCTAGGCCGCTGCGTTATGCAATGCCGCCTTTGGCTGAAGACCGGCGCGCGTCGTCCAACATCAGCTTGGAGCTGGCGACGCAAAGCGCGACGATCAGCCAGAACCAGGTGATGGATGACTGAAAATCCAGGCGAAAGAAATAAAGGTCGGCGATTGCGTTAACCAGACCAGTGAACAAGGCGACATGATAACCCAAGTGAATCGCGGCGAATTCCGGATGGTCTCTGGCGGTATGCCAGGCGCGGCGGCCGTAGGCGAAAACGCCAGCCATCGTCAGCAGGAAGATAACGAGGCCAGTGAGCCCGATCTGATTCGCCATCATCAAGTACATATTGGCGACGTTGGCATAAATGTCGATCTCGGGCGCGCCGGTGAATCCCAAGCCCATAATCGGATAGCGGGCGATGACCTCGAGCGAATCGGTCCATTCGCCGATGCGCATTTGGGTCGCGAGGTCGGCGCCTTGAAAAGCCTGGATGAGCCGATCAAAGTAGACTTGCGTCTGCGGCAAGAGCAGGAAGATCAGCCCGGCGGCGATCAGCGCTGGGATGAGCCGGCGGTAGCGCAGCAGAGCGAGCATGAACAAGCCCGCGCCCAAAGCGAGGAATGAAGCGCGCGATGCCGTCAACAACAGCGCCAGGGCGACCATCCCAAAGACGCCGAAAGTCAGCCAGCGCCAAGGCAAGACGGGCCGCTTCGCGACGACCTGGGGCGCTATCATCAAGGCGGCGGTCGCCAAAATCCCGCCCAGGGCGTTGGGGTCGACCCAGGTGCCGATCGCCCGCTCCGCCAGCGCCGGATTGTCTTCGATATAGCGTATTACGCCGCCAGCGGGGTAGCCGATTCGCGACAATCTTATGAGCAGCGCTTCAGCCAAGGCGTCCGGCGCGATATAGAGGGCGACCGCCAACAGGGCTTGCGCGCCGATCGCCAAGATGATGACCAAAACAAGACGCCGCAGCATGGCTGGGCTGCGCAATAGATCCGTGAGGATGAACACCATGCTTATGCTCAGCAAGGTTTCGGCGAACTGACGAATAATGGCGGATGTCGGGCTGGCATGGCGCAAGCCGAGGGCGAAAGCGAGCACGAGCCACATCACATAGATCGTGATCAGCGCATGCACCGGCGTCAGGCGCAGGCGGCCCCGGCGCCCGGTCATCCATTGAAATAGGTAGACCATCAGGAATCCGCCAAGCGCCAGATCCAGCAGGGTGGGGGTGATCGCGATTTTGACCGGGAAGACGCCGAAGGGCAACAGCATAACGACGCCGATTATGGCGTAGAGCGCCGCGCTGACATCGGTGATGACATAGAGCGCGGCCAGCGCGCCAACGATGGCGGCGATCGCCAGCCAAGGTCCGATGACGGCGATCAGCAAGCCGATGCCTGCGCCGGCAATGCCGATGCCGAAACCGACCGCGATCGCGTAATGGCGGCGATCAAGCCGGCTGATCCTGACTTGCAGTCCATTGGCCGCTCTCATGGCGCCGCTCTCCGCCAAACTGCTTGAATCGCCAGCAGCGCCAATCCGAACCAGGTGATCAGGCTCACTAGCGCGCCAATGGCATAACTGCGCGGCGCGAATTCCAGGCTCAGCGAGTGCTCGCCCGCCGGGATCTCCACCGCGATCAAGCCCGCGTAGGCGCGGACAATCGGCACAGAGAAGCCGTTCAGGCGCGCCTCCCAACCCGGATAATGAGGCATGGAAAGTGAAAGAATCGCATTCTCCGCCGTGTCGATGTCCAGCGTGATGACTTCGGGCGCGAAGGAATTCACGGCGACGGCGCCCGCGACGGCGGCATCGGGCAGCTCGAGCGTCGGCGGCTGCTGCAGTATGATTTTCTCTCGTTCATCAAAGCGCGCGTCTTCCATGAGTTGGAGCGCCCAGTCATCGCTATCGACAAGAGCGGCTTCATAATAAAGGATAGCGAAGGGGCGCGGATCCTCAAGCTGGTGCAGATAAACCGCGCCATCCTTATCGAATCCGCGCTCAATGACGCCGCTGGGTATCGAGAGCGATTGCGACCCGCTGAAGATATATTTTACCGAGAACAACTCCCAAGCCAACGGGTTGTCCACATAATCGCGGTAGATGATCGATTGCGGTCCCTTGAGAAATAGCGGACTGATGCCGCGCATATCCATGATGCCGTACAAGCTGCCGAAGTTATCGCGCAGTCCGCGGAAGCCGTCGACGCGAAATGGTCCCGAATCCTGGTCGCCCAATACGGCTTGGATCAAAGGCGGCGGCGCAAGCGGAAGCTGTTCGCTGGCGGGAATGGAATCGTAGTTGGCGGGATGATCGATATTGACCGAGATCAGTTCAAAGGCGATAAGCGCGATTAGGGCGAGCTGCGGGCGCCAGCCTTGCGGCGCTCGCAAGAAATGGCGCAAAACGGCATAAGACGCGGCGGCGACCAGGGCGCTGCGCGACGCGATTTCAAATAGATTGCTCCAGGCGGCCGCGTTATGAGCCCAGGCGACAAACAGACCGAGAGCGACCAGAATCATCAGCGCGCAAAAGCGCCGCCAATAGCGCAAGGCGCGCTGGCGGTGGGCGCTGTTTGGCCATGCGGCGGCGGCGGCGATGCCAAGACCGGCTAATATAGCCAGGCTCATGGCGACCAGCAAGGCGGCTCGTTCTTGCCCGCGAAAGAAGCGCAGCCCCGGGATCAGGTTATAGCTGGCATGATAGAAGGCGCTGTTTTCGCCCAGGCTGTGCGCGGCGGCGGCAAGGGCAACTACAAGCCAGAAGCGGCTTTCGCCTTGCCGGCGGGCGACGGCGACGGCGACCAGGAAGAGCGCCGGGATGCCGACGTAGAGCGGCGACCATTGGCTGACGGAACCGGGGAAGACGACTTGGGCAATGTCTCGGAAGGGGAATCCGTTGCCCTTTGCCACAAATCCCAAGCTCTCGCGGCTGGTGTGCGTCAGATACTCGATGCCGGGGAAGAGCGTTACGGCTGTCGCGCCTAGCGCCACCATTGCAAATATCAGAAGTCCACGAAGAAGCGCCCGCCAGCCCAGCTTGCCAAGGTGACAGCGATAGGCTAGGTAGGCGGCCGCCAGGTATGACGCAAACCAGCTCGTCTGCGGATGACCCGCCAGCCAGGACAAGCCCAATGCGAAGCCCGCCAGCGCAATGAATCTATGTGTTAGCGCTCGTTGGCGCGTCGCTTCGAGGATGCCCAACAGCGTCAAGGGCAGCCAGGTCGCCGCCTCCAGCACAGCCAGCTGCAGTGGCGGGTAGCCGGTGACGTATCCGCCGTAGCCGATGACTGCCGCCGCCGTCAGCCCCGCCAGATGGCTCAATCGGTTTCCTAAGGTCAGCCGCCGAATGAAGGTGTACATCAACAGCGTGAAGACCAGGACGTGGGCGGTCATTTCCATTTGGAGCGCATTGTAGGTCCAGCCGCCCGCGAGATGACTGAGCGCGATTGTGACCCAGCGCGGCGGATAAAAGACGGCTGCCTGCGTATCGGCTATGAAGGGCAATCCGCCATTGTTGTAGGGGTTCCACAGCGGTATTTCGCCGCGCGTCAATCGCTCGTATTGATAGGCGCCAAAGGCGACGAACTGCCCGGAAAAGTCGCCTTGTTTCAGCGATGCCTGATCAGCCGCGATTGGCGTGAAAAGCCGCCAGAAGAACAGCAGCCAAAGCAGAAGCAGGGCGACAATGGCGCGGAGATCCTCTTGTCTGCTCAGTTGATGGAGTCGTGTCATCCAAGCCGCCGTCAATTGATCGTCCGATAAAAGGCGATGGTCTCGCCCGCGATCGCATCCCAGTCGAAATGCCGGCTCAACTGCAAGGCGCCGGTTCGCAGCCGCTTCAATCGCTCGCGCTCGCGCATCAAGCGCAGGATCGCGCCTTGGATGGCATCGCTTGAGGCGGGCGGGACCAGCCAAAGATTCTCGCTATGGACAAAGGCGTCGACATTCACCGCCGGTTCGGTTGTCAAGATAGCGCAGCCGCAGTGAATGGCTGCTATCAGACTGCTGCGCCGGTATGACGCGCCATCGGCGAAGGGCAGCGCCATGAGATCAATCGTTTTGAAACAGGCGGCTGCTTCGCGCTCGGGCAGGTAGCCGGTCCAGTGAATGGCGTCGGCGAGCCCGAGTCGCTCAATGCGATCTTCCAGCGCGGTCAGATAAGCGGCGTCCTCATCCGAGCCGACATTGTTGCGCTTTTCGCCAATGAACAGAAGCCGCAGATCGTGCCCGGCGGCGCGAAGGGCCGCCAGCGCCTCGATCAAGCAGTCGATGCCCTTTATCGCGTTCACGAATCCAAAATGGCCGAGCACAAAAGTATTGGCGTCGGCGGGGGCCCGCCAATGCGCGTTTACCTTGTCGCCTTCGCTGCAATCCGCCCGGGGGATGCTGCTTCCAATTGGAATGAGGCGGCGCTTGGGCAAGCCTGTCAGGCGGCGATCATCCTCTTGATTGGTGGTGATGATGCCGGCGGAAGAACGCGCCAGGCGCATTACGATCCAGTCGCGGAGCGGGCCCGCTTTGGGAAAGAGATAGGGGTATCGCAGATCATGGAATGTTGTAACGAGCGGGGCGTCAAGCGCAGCCGGCAAGAAGTGAATGAAGGGCGACATATCGTAGGCTGAGGTCTGATATTGCAGATTGACGACATCGAGACCGTGTCGGCGCGCCCAGGCTCGAATCCTTGGCAGGCAGCCGGGTCCCCAGCTGCGGACGGTAGAGATGTTCAGGTCTGCCTCGGCGGATCCTTGGCGGCTGAGGATATGGACTTGATGCCCGCGGTCGCGGATGCGTTCCGCCAGCCTCTTGGTAAAATCGCCGACGCCGCCGGGCATTGGCGGAAACTCGCCGGTGATCAATCCGATCTTCATAATCTGGCTTTCAAACCTCGGCGCAGCACTTGCCAATAAATGCGCGCGCGCCGCGCCCTGAGCTCGCGTTTGTGGCCCAGCGCGCCCTTCAAGCTCTCCAGGCAAAGCTGCCAACTAAACTGCAGCAACAAGATTGCGCGCAGGGTTAGATACGGCAAGTATCCATGATGCTTGCGGAAATAACGGAGCTTGCTCGACTGGAAGTGGATTTGCTTATGGGCGCCGACTTGCTCGCTGCTCTTGCCGCCATGATGCGTGATGATGGCGCCGCCGTGATAAAAGACCCGCCAGCTGGCTGATTTGGCGCGCCGACAATAATCCAGCTCTTCCGAGTACATGATGTAACCCTCGTCGAGCCCGCCGATGGAATCGTAGACTTCGCGCCGAAGCATAAGCGCCGAGCCCTGCACCCAGTCCGCCTCGATGATATCGCTGTCTTTCGTGTCGAACATCCGGTAGTTGCGCTCGACGCTTGGCGGCGCCCACGAGGCGAGCCAGGTGCTTTCGAAGATGCCAGTCGCAAGCGTGGGGAAGCGCCGGCGGGTTGATTGATGGCTGCCGTTGCTGTTCAGTGTATGCGGGCCCAGAATGCCCACCTGCGGCTGCCCGCTCATAAACTCAAGCATGCGCGCGAGCGCGCCCGGGTTGACTTCCGTATCCGGATTGAGCAAGAGCAGAAAATCGCCTCGCGCCCGTTTTAATCCGATATTGTTGCCGCGGGTAAAGCCGATGTTGCTCGATTGAGGCAACAGGTCGACCTCGGGGTGTTTTTCGCGAACCAGGTCGACGCTGCCATCACTGCTGGCGGAATCCACCACGATGATCTCGGTGTTGAATTCGCGACTCTCGCCTGGTCGTTCTGAACGCGTCGCCCGCTGCAAACTTGTCAGGCATTTGTCCAGCAGGTCACGCACATTCCAACTGACGATGATGACGGAAAGGTCGACCAAAGCGCGTTCCCTCGAGTGGTCATTCATCTCGCAGTTTAACAGGCTTGACGGGGCTGTGTCAGCGGTCAGTGTCGACGCGACCTGCGCGTCCCTCGGCTATTTCGCGCGCGCTTGCAGGCGGAATTAATCAGCGCCGAGCGAGCGCAAATAGGGTCTCGGCGTTGTCGCTGGTATGCCGCGCCATTTCTTCAGCCGGCAGGCGATGCAATTCCGCCAGTTTTTCGTTGATATAGCGGACATAAGCCGGTTCATTGCGTTTCCCACGCCGCTGTTGTGGCGCGAGAAAGGGCCCATCAGTCTCAATCAAGATTCGGTTTAGGGGAAGGCGCCGCGCAATTTCCCGCAGCGCATCCGCTTTCTTGTAGGTGAGCGGACCGGTAAAGCCGAGATAGAATCCCAGCTCAAGCGCGCGTTCAGCGACTGCAGCGGCAGCGGAAAAGGAATGCAATACACCCAAACGCATTCGGCGCTCCGGCGGGATAGCGGCCGCCCAGTTTTGCACAATTGCCATCAAGTCTTCGCTCGCCGACGGGGCTGTGTCTACGCGCCCCTCGCGGTTGTGGATGATCACTGGCAATTTCAATTCCGAGGCGAGGGCGAGTTGTGATTCGAAGGCGCGCCATTGCGCCGGCTTCGGGCTCTTGTCCCAATGGTAGTCGAGGCCGATTTCGCCAATCGCCACCACCTGTGGCGCGCTGGCAAGCGGGCGCAACTCGTCGAGCATAGCTTGGTTGAAATCGGCGCTGCTATTGGGATGGATGCCGACGGCGGCAAAGACGCCGTTTTCGCCCGCAGCCACTTCAAGCGCCTGCCGGCAGCTTGAGAGATCTATCGCGGGGACGATGATGCGCCGGACGCCAGCGTCGTGGGCGCGCTGGAGCGCCGCCGCCCGATCACGATCGTATTGATGAAAGTATAGATGGCAATGGGTGTCAACCAGCTCCATCAGACGACCAGATTAGGATTGTCGCTCAGCTTCTTGAGGTCGGCTTCAACCATCATGCCGATGAGCTCTTCGAAACTAACAGCTGGCGCCCAGCCGAGCGCTCGCTGCGCTTTCGATGGATCGCCGACCAGCAGATCGACCTCGGCGGGGCGCATAAAGCGCTGATCTTGCACGGCGTAGTCGCGCCAGTTCAAGCCGACATGAGCGAAGGCGACTTCAAGCAGCCGCTCGACAGAATGCGTTTTTCCTGTGGCGATGACAAAATCGTCGGGTTCGTCTTGCTGCAGCATCAGCCACATGGCGCGCACATAATCGCCGGCGAAGCCCCAATCGCGCTTGGAATCAAGATTGCCGATGCGGATTTCGTTTGCCATTTCGAGTTTGATCTTGGCGGCGTGATGCGTCACTTTGCGCGTGACAAATTCCAAACCCCGGCGGGGCGATTCGTGATTGAAGAGTATGCCGCTGCAGGTGAAGAGATCGTAGCTTTCGCGGTAATTGACGGTGATCCAGTGCCCATAGACTTTGGCCACGCCGTAGGGGCTGCGCGGGTAGAAGGGCGTGGTCTCTTTCTGCGGCACTTCACGCACCTTGCCAAACATTTCACTGCTTGAGGCTTGATAAAAGCGGATCGCCGGATTAACCGTCCGCAAGGCTTCAAGCAGGCGCGTCACGCCCAAGCCGGTGATGTCGCCGGTGAAAACCGGCTGATTCCAGGAAGTGGGCACGAAGCTTTGGGCGGCCAGGTTATAAACTTCGTCAGGCTCGACCGCGTTGATCGCGCTGATAAGACTGCTCAAATCGCCCATATCGCCCTGAACGAGCTGGAGCTGATTCTGAATGTGCTGGATGCGTTCGTAGCGCACGGTGCTCGTCCGCCGCACCATGCCATAGACATCGTAGCCTTTGCCGAGCAAGAATTCAGCGAGATACGAGCCGTCTTGGCCGGTGATGCCGGTGATCAGGGCTTTTTTGCTCATACTTGGTTTTCCTTACGATTCACGCAGGCGTTGACGGCAGTCGTCCAGGACATCGCGCAGAGTGGCGTCAAAAGCGTATTCGGGCCGCCAGCCGGTATCGCGGCGAAGTTTGCAGGACGCGCCGCGAATTTCCGGCACATCGACCGGGCGCAAACGGGCTGGATCGACGCGAATTTCGATCTCGATATCCGTTAGGCAGAGCAGCCTGTCGAGAAGCTGCCGTATGCTATGCGCCAAGCCCGATGCGATATTATAGGCTTCGCCCGCCGCGCCCGCGTCGACGATCAGGTGGTAGGCGCGCGCGATATCGCGGACATCGGTGAAATCTCGCTTTGCCTCCAGGTTGCCTACCTTTATAACCGCGTCGCTCTTTCCTGCCTCAATCGCCGCGATCTGCTTGGCGAAGGCTGGCGCGACGAAGCGGTCGTTCTGGCCCGGACCGATGTGATTGAAGGGTCGGGCGCGCATAATCGGCAAGCCGTGGCTGAGGTAATACTGCAAGCCCAACATGTCTTGGGCGACCTTGCTTACGCTGTAGGGGTTGGTCGGGCGGATCGCCGTGTCTTCGGACAAGGGCAACTGGTCTGGCTTAACGGCGCCGTAGATTTCAGCCGAGCTGACGATTAGCATGCGGGGCTGGATTTCGAGCTCCAGGCAGGCATTAATAATGTTAAGCTGGGCGCGGATATTATTCTCCAAGGTCTCCCAGGGGGCTTCAAAGGAGCGGGGCACGAAGGCTTGCGCCGCCAGATGATAAATGGCGTCCGGGCGGCATTCCGCCAGCAAACCGCGAACCTTTCCGTAATCTTTCAGGTCAATGCGGCGCTGCTCGCTTACCGCTCGGTGGACCGATTCGCTGGGGAAGAGCGTGGTCCCGATCATGCGCGCCTCTGGTTGCACGCTGCCAATATGCGCTGACAGATGATGGCCCACGAATCCACCGGCGCCAGTGATCAATACGCGCAAAGTTTCATCCTTTTGAACGCGAGCGCTGGCAGATGAATGTGAGACTGGCGAAGGGTTGAGCCCGCTTGTCTCAGCCAATTGGATTGCCCGAATTGTCGTGCGCCAGCAGCAGGCTCTCGACATAGTCTCGATGGTATACGCGCCCGCGCAGCCGCAGCGCGATGTAATGCGCGTAGACCCAGCCCCCTCGATCGGCGTAGCTGGTCTTGAGCCATTCAGAATTTTCGGTTATGCCGCTGATCGCAACTTGCGCCCCAGCCGGAAGCATGGCGATCGACTCGGCGTTGACGCTTGGATCTCGCCGCAAGTGCAGCATGGCGCCGGGGTCAAGTGCGACATGGCCGATGACCCCCGCCATCATATCATCCGATGGCGGGATCGGCGTGGGCCCGGAGGCGCCGGCGCTGCGAATGCTGCCGCGCGACTGCGAGCTGATTTGCGGCGCCACGGTCTCGTCAAGGGCGCGCAGTGTGCTGACGAGCACGGGATCACCGTTCAGCAGCAGTTGGATATAGCTGGCGCTGACCCACCCTCTCACGATCTCGCCCGCGTCGGTCGCGTAGTCCACAAACGCCCATTCATTCGCCGCGTCGAGCCCAATCAGAGTCAGCTCAGTATTGGGCGCCAATTGCGTCATCACTTCGCTCTCGGGGCTGTTTGCCATACGCAGATTGAGCAAGGCGTTTGGATTCAAGCCCTGAACGCGAACCGACACATGGTCGGACAAGGCGGGCGGCCGCACGTCGGTATTGGTGGTGCTGCCTGCCCGATTTTGCCTTACCATCGGCAAGCTGGCCAAGCGCTGAGGTTCGCCTTTTTCATCATAGACTTGCAGGTAATAAGCGTTCGCCCAGCCCACAAGCGCGCCGCTGTCCACAGTTTGGTACATGACAAAGAGCCAGGTGTCGGCCGGCGCCAGGTCTTGCGCTGGGTAGAGCGACGCGGCTGGATCAGCTGTATAGCCGCTAAGATCGATAGGCAGCTCGGCCGATTCTCCAGCGAGGAATTTGGTCATTCCGCGGCGGCCCAGCACAATCAGTTCGCTCCTCCCCGGCAGCAGGCCCAGGGATAAAGCATCGCTGGACGGATATTGACGCAGTTGCAATCTAGCGCTTGGATCTAGATCGACGATGGCGTAAGGACCTACGACAAGCGACGGTCCTGCCGCTGAAGCCGGGTCCGGCTCGCTGGCGGCAGCGGATTCGGAGACCGCTTCAATTGCCTCTGTCGATTCCGGCTCAAGCGCGGAATCGGTATCCGATGCTTCTTCAGTTGACGGCGCCTCATCAATCGGCGACATCGCGTCGGACGCGTCCGTATCGGCGGCGCTATCGGCAACTGGCGGCTCAGTTTCGTCTAGGGCGGCTTCTTGCATCAGCGGCGGCGCGGCAGTTATGCGGCGCATCAGGCTGGTCTCGGCGATCAAAAGACGGGGCGCGGTGAAGGCGCTGCCGGGCAAGGCAATCAGGTTGTAATAGGAACCGGGATAAAAGTTGCTGGCCGGCGCCTCGACCGTTCCGCTGAGATCGCCGATGTCTAGCATCATCGACATCGATTGTTTTCCCGGCACAATTTGCGCGGCGCCGCCATCGTCGCCAAATTGGACATCCGCGGCGACGATGGCGCCGCTCCCCAACTTGAGCCGACTAACGGAGCTATCTGGCACGGCGTTAATCAGGCTGACAAGGGCTGAAGCGGCGGTCAGGTCTTGCAGCGAGTCCGTAAAAGAAACAGGATTCAGCGAGGCGGGGGAGCCCACGACGGCAACGGTCTGCATTTGTCCCGCATTGACCTCCAGCGCAGTCGACGAGATGACCGTGCCGCCGAGGCTCAAGGTAAGCTGATGTGAGCCACTGAGCACGGCAATATGCGCCGACGGCTGGGCGAAAGCCAACGCGGGGATAATCATGAGATCGTTGATTTTGAGATCGATGGGCGCGGCGCCCCGCACGGCATGGATGAAGCGTATGCGACCGCTGGAGTCATCGGCATCCGCGGGCGCAGTCGCATGCAAGAGCTGCAGCTCGCTCGCATCGCCGTGGATTAGCAGCATGTTGCTGGCGCCGGCTGCCAGGGTCGCGCGGAAGTCGTGGCGCGCCACATCGCCATCCGCGTTAGCGGACGTCAAGCTGAAATCAACCTGACCGGCGGGCAAATCAAAAGTGCCAAGCGACGCGCCGGGCGCAATGGACCCGCCAGCCAGCCGCTCATCCGCGGACGTCAAGCTTACGATGTCAATGGTGTCATCCAGCGCGTTGACAATTGAAAGGCGCGTCAAACCGAATTCCAGCGCGCTCAGATCGTCGGGCACGATGCGCGCGCGTTCGCTCGCGTCCGCTGTCAGCACAATCGCGGAGGCATCGCCGCCAATGCTGACGGGCTGAAGAATCAACTGCGTTGCCGCGCCGGCGACGGTTGCCACTAACTCGGCATCGCCAGCGGGCAAGCCAAAAAAAGCGGAGTCGTCGCCGTATGCCAGATCGGCGGCAGCCAACTCGCCATTGAGGTAGACATCAAGTATTGGAAGGTCGGACGCGACGTGGACAATGCGGGCGCGCGGGGACGCTTGAGCGTAAAGGGCGCCTGCCCAAAGGGCTCCGCTTGCAATCACAATAAGCAGAGTCGCCAAATATCTTCTGTTAATCATGGTTGCTAACCCCGTTCCACGAGATTCGGCTAATCATCTATCCGTATCAGCGCAAGAGGAGCGGAGTTGTTTACATAGCGCGCCTGTCTTCGGCGTATAAATCAAGTGCCTTCCTGCCATTGATTAAGGTAGGCTTCCTGCCGCTCCGTCAGCGCGTCTATGCGAACGCCCATTGCCTGCAGCTTAAGGCGCGCGATCTCTTGATCGACATCCGCCGGTATAGTATAAACTCGCGCCGCCAGATTTTCCACATTGCGCATCATGTACACGGCGCCCAGCGCTTGATTGGCGAAGCTCATGTCCATGACCGAGGCGGGATGCCCTTCCGCGGCCGCCAGATTGATCAGGCGCCCCTCGCCCAATACATAGATTGAGCGCGCGCCAAGTTTGTACTCCTCAACGAAGGGGCGGACCAGGGTCGCTTCGCCCTCAGACATTTCCGCCAAGGCGCCCAAATTAATCTCAACATTGAAGTGGCCGCTGTTGCAAACGATCGCGCCGTCTTTCATCAAGGCAAAGTGTTGGCTGTCAATGACGCTGACATCGCCGGTCGCCGTGACAAATATATCGCCGACTTTCGCCGCTTCAAGCATCGGCATCACGCGGTAGCCATCCATGACCGCTTCCAGCGCGCGCAGCGGATTCACTTCCGTGACGATGACGTTGGCGCCCAAGCCCGCCGCCCGCATGGCGATGCCGCGGCTGCACCAGCCATATCCCGCCACCACGACGACGCGCCCCGCCAGCAGTATGTTGGTGGCGCGGATGATGCCGTCAATGGTGCTCTGGCCCGTGCCGTAACGATTGTCAAAGAGGTGCTTGGTGGCGCTGTCGTTGATGGCGATCACCGGGAAGCGCAGCGCGCCGTCATTCGCCATAGCGCGCAGGCGAATGACACCGGTGGTTGTTTCTTCGGTGCCGCCCACGATGTCGTCCAGGATTTCGCGCCGATCTTTGTGGATCGTGCCGACGAGGTCAGCGCCGTCGTCCATCGTAATATGCGGCTTATGATCCAGCGCCGCGTGGATATGTTTGTAGTAGGTATCGTTATCTTCGCCCTTGATCGCGTATACTGGAATTTCGTCGTTCGCCACCAGCGAAGCGGCCACGTCATCTTGCGTCGACAGGGGATTGGAGGCGGTTAGCACGACATCGGCGCCGCCCGCTTGCAGCGTCTGCATCAGATTGGCTGTTTCGGTTGTGACATGCAGGCAGGCTGATACGCGGATGCCCTCCAGCGGCTTTTCCCGGGCGAAGCGCTCGCGAATCTGTTTGAGCACCGGCATCTCTTGCCCAGCCCACTCAATGCGGTAGCGGCCGCCGGTGGCCAGCTCTATGTCCTTGATGTCATTTGCGGTGGTCATCTTCTCTCCTGAGTTTCTCTCGCATGGGGGCAATAGCGCAAAATCGCCCGCATTTTAGCACAACGGCGCGCATCTGTCCTTGAGCAAGCGCGCTTATGGGTTGATCAGTTAGCGCCGAGCAAGCGCTCAAGTTTGCCGTCGTCATCAGCCAGCGAATGCAAGCGATCGACGAAATCCCTCAGCTTGAATTTGTGATTCTGCGTGCCTACGACTTCCAAGGCATAAGTCGCGCTCAGGGCGCCGATCTGCCCGCAGAGCTTGAGGGGCAGCTTATTGCTCAGCCCGAATATGAAGCCAGCGCGATAGGCGTCGCCGGCGCCGGTCGGGTCGGCGATTGCGGCCGGCGGGAATGCCGCCACTTCGATGATTTCGCCATCACTATAGATCTTGGAGCCGTTTTCGCTTTCGGTGATGACGACGATCTCGGCGCGCTCGCGCAAATCGTCGAGCGTGTAGCCGGTCTTTTCGTAGATGACGCTGGCTTCGTAGATATTCACAATAAGCAAATAGGCGCCCTCGAGGCCGCGCCGCAGCTCGGCGCCATCCAAACGCGCCACCTGCTGGCCCGGGTCGTAGATGAAGCGCAAGTCCCGCGCCCGGCACTCGTCGCAGAGATTGATCATGGCGACCGGGTCATTCGGCGAGATGACCACGAGATCGGGCTGTCGGCTGATGACATCGGCGATGCGATAATCGCGCGCCAGGTTCATCGCGCCGCCATAAAAGAAAGCCAATTGATTGTTGTCATCGTCGGTATTGGCGAAGAATGATGCGGTGAATACCTCATCGATCTGGATCACGGTGGCGCAATCGACGCCGCTGCTCTCAAGCCAGCGCCGATAATCGCCGAAGTCGCGCCCGACAGTGCCCATCAATTTGGGGCGCAAGCCGAAATTCGCCAGCGTGAAGGCGATATTGGCGGCGACGCCGCCCCAGTGCTTGGTCATATCATCGACCAGGAAACTGAGACTCATGTTGTGCAGCTCATCGGGAATGAAGTGTCGCTGAAAGCTGCCGGGGAAGCGCATCAGATAATCATAGGCGATAGAACCGGTAACAAGGATTTCCATCGTGGCATTCCGCAGTTATGTTGATGGCACAAGCGCGCAGTATAACGCAATTGATTAGGGCGCGGTACGGAGGATTCCGCGCTTTACCGGCTGAACTGGCGCTGACTTGCAATTTAGTGATTGGCGTGGCGACAGATGATATACTTTCTGTGATTTGACGCTTCTAGTAGCCGCATGCGTTGGCGAAGGTGGCGCGCGACTTGTCAATTTTTGATCGCAAACGCCTGAAAGCGAAGGACTTCGCCTTGCCGGCAGCGGCTTTGCGGCGCGGCTTTTATGCCGATCGCTACTTCGCCAATAGCCGGCAGTTGCTTTCGGCGCTGGCGAAAACCGGCTACCGCTACCGCGGGGAGAATCCGCGAAGCCTTGCTGGAGCGCAAACGCTTGAAGTCGGCGAGATCGAGGTGGAGGCGCAGATATTCAATCGCCGCTCGCCACTGGCGCTGATCGCCGGCGTCGATCACGCGCTCGCTCAGTTGCGCTGCGCCACCGGTTTCTTTGATGATTGCGATAACTGGGTGGAGACTTGGGCGGCCCTGGAGGTCGACGCAGTGCAGGACGGCGTGTTGACCTATTATGATGGCGACCCGCAGAATGTGCTCACCGTGCTTGAAATCCGCGGGTCCTATCGCGATTTTGCCGTGCTTGAGACCTCACTGCTCGGTGTGCTTTCACGCGCGAGCCGGGTCGCCACCAATGTCTACGAGGTCTTAAAAGCGGCGGCGGGCAAATCGGTGCTGTTTTTCCCGGCGCGTTTCGACCTGCCCGAAGCGCAAGCGATTGACGGCTATGCCTACTGGCTGGCGCTGCGGCGCTTTCATCGCGATACTGGCATTGAAGTGAGGCCCCTGGCGAGCACCGACGCGCAGGCGTCGCTGTGGGGCGGCGCCGGCGTCGGCACGATTCCGCACGCGATGATCGCCTGCTTTCTGGCGGATAGCGCCGAGACGATGGTGCAGTTCGCGCGCCATATTCCGCTTGAGACGCCACGCATCCTGCTGGCTGATTTCAACAACGATGTGGTCGCCGACAGCCGCGCGACCTTGGCCGCCTTCTGGCCCCATTACGCCGCCGCCTATCAAGCCTCCGACAGCGACGGATTGACGCGCTGGCGGCTGAACGGCGTGCGGCTTGATACCAGCGCAACCTTGCGCGATCGCTCGCTGCCGGGCGAGGCGGAGACGGGCGTCAGCCCAAAGCTGGTCTTCACCGTGCGCGAGGCTTTGAACAGCGCGTGGGAGAGTTGGGGCGTCCCGCGCGAATTGGAAGCGGTCGCGCGCGATTTCTGCCGCGGCGCCCAAATTGTAGTATCGGGGGGATTCAACCTGGAACGGGTCGCGCGCTTCGAACGCGAGGGCGCGCCGGTTGATAGTTATGGCATCGGCTCGGCTTTCTTGGCGAATGATCGCCGTACAAACTCCGATTTTACGATGGACATCGTTCGAGTGAAAGTTGAGGGCCGCTGGGTCAACATGCCGAAGGTGGGGCGGCGCCCTTGCGATAACCCCGATTTGGAGCGGGTTGATCTCAGCGAGCTTGGTTGACACTAGCGCGCCATCATCAAGATTCGAAAACGGAGCTATATCTCTTCTCCGGCGACCGCCCGGCGCAAGCTCGCATTGAAGGGCGGGCGGGCGATGCCGCGCTCAGTGACGATGCCGCTGAGATAGCGATGCGGCGTGACGTCAAATGCCGGGTTGCGCGCCTTGAAATGCGCGGGAACGATAGGATTGCCGTAGGGGGTGGTTACTTCAGCCGGGTCGCGCTGCTCAATAGGGATCTGTGCGCCGCTGCTCAAAGCGAGATCGATGGTTGATGTCGGCGCCACCGTATAAAAGGGGATGCCGTGCGCCTGAGCCATGATCGCCAATTGGTAGGTGCCGATTTTGTTGGCGACATCGCCATTGGCGGCGATGCGATCGGCGCCGACGAGAATGATATCGACCTCGCCCTGCCCCATGTAATAACCGGCGGCGGCATCTGGGATGATGTCGTAGCTGACGCCCAGCCGATCCAGCTCCCAGGCGCTCAAGCGCGAACCTTGCAAACGGGGGCGGGTCTCGTCCAGCAACACGTGAATCTTCTTGCCTAGCTCGAAAGCGGAGCGGACAACGCCGAGCGCCGTGCCATAATCCACGGTGGCCAGCGCGCCGGTATTGCAATGATGCAGAATGGTCGCGCCATCCGGGACCAGCGCCGCGCCGCGTTGCGCCATGCGTTTGTTGATGGCGACATCCTCATCGGCGATCCGCTTGGCCGCCTGCAGCAGAACATCACGAAGGTCATCCGGATTGCTGAATTCGTCGCTGGCGGCGATTTCGAGCAGCTTGTCCACCGCCCAAGCCAGATTGACGGCGGTGGGGCGCGCCGCTTTCAGCAGCTCGGCGGCTTTCCGCAAGTCTTGCGCCAGCGCGCCGATGGCATCGGCTTTACTTGCTCGCGCGGCAAGCGCCATGCCGAAGCCGGCGGCCGCGCCAATAGCGGGAGCGCCTCGTACGGTCATGTTCTGTATGCTCTCGGCGACGGCTTCCGCTGTCTCCAGCCGGACGAATTCCAGCTTCCAGGGCAATGCCCGCTGGTCAATCATCTTGACGGCGCCGCTATCCCATTCAACCGTTCGCATTGTGTTCAACCTATCGCCTCAGTCGTGCTGGAGAAGGTCAAGCCATTCGCGCGGTGACGCTGATATTCCTCGTTTGCCAGCGCGTCGAAGTCGATGCCGGGGACCTGAACTGAAGACATGCCATCTTCCAGAATGCGCAGCCGCTGTATGCGCTCGGGACGCCGCGCCAGCGCCCGCATCATTGAATTCACCGTCTCCAAAACGCAGTGGCTCTTGGCTTGCCCGGCAAGATATGCCAGGTCGTAGCTTTCGAGCTGGCGCAAGAGGGCGTGATTGAAGCCGCCTTGCGGATGATCGGCGACTTTGATCTCGGGTTCGAAAATAGAATAGTGCTCCGTCTGCGGGATGAACCCTTTGCTCAGCATCAGCGGCTGGCTTTGTCGCGCGGCCGAGTGGTAGCAGAGCGCTTCATAAAGGGAGGGCGACAAATTGTGCCCAGGGGCGCCGACCATCGTGTGGAAGGGCCAAATCATCAGCTGCTTCCGGTGCTGGCGTTCCAGCCGCGCAACGTAGCGCTTGGACCACGCTTCTTCATAGAGCGGCTGCCATTCTCCCGCCTCTGCCTCAGCAGCGCTGATGACCGTCATCGGCGGCGGATGCTGCCCGGCTGCGTCCCGCCACCAGGTGGAGAAGAAAATCTGCAGCGGATAGTGGCTGTCCAGCGAGAGGAAGATCTTGCTGATTTGCCTGACATGCCGGTAGATCCATTCCACCAGTCGGCGGCAGTCTTCAACCGCGACGGGCACGGGCAGCGCGCCATCGCTGTGAATGAAGTCGATCTGCATATCAACCAGAACCAGCGCGATGCTCGGGTCGTCGAAGGCGGCGGGCGGCAGGCTCAGCTTGGCGCCAGCCTCAACCGCCGCCGAAATATCCGGCGGAAAGCGCTGGCCGACCCGCTTCGGATCATAAAAGGCGGGAAGGGACATGCTGCCGGAAGGCGCCGCTAATTGAACTGTTCAATCAAGGCGCCCAACTGTTCAACCGTCGGCTGGTTGCTGAAGGGCGTGAGCTGCGGCATACCGTTGCCGAGCTGGAAGAAGACGGTCGGCGTGCCCTGGACTTCCAGTTGCGTGGCGTACTGCGTATCAATATCGACCTGGGTCGCATCGCGCGCGCATTCAAGCAGATCCGCGTAAGACATATTCATCACATCTGCGAAACTGCGCGCCGAATTATCGTTGAAGCGTCTGGCGCTGGCTAATTCGTAGAGTCGGTCATGCGCGGTCCAGAAGGCGCCGGGGCGCAGCGTATCGGCGCATTCAGCGAGTTGCGCGCTGAGGCGTGAATAAGCGGGATCGACAACAGGCGTGAAGCGATATTCGAAGCGCGCCATGCCTTTGGCGACATATTGAGTGATGAGTTGATCGACGGTGGACTTGTAGCGCTGGCAGTGGCTGCAGAGGAAATCTTCAAAGGCGATAATCGTGATCGGCGCCGCCGGGTCACCCAGAACGAAGCCGCCGTCATCTCGCCGCCCCTGCGGGATCTGCGAATAATCGAATGTTCCCTCGCTGAGGGATGTCTGGCTGGAGAGCAAGACCAAGACTACCGCAACCGCAACAGCGATTATTACAACCGCGCCCAGGATCAGCATATTGCGCTGGGGCGCGCTTTTGGTTTTTTGCGCCACGTCACTATCCTCGTCAACTACTTTGGGGGACCCGCAACCGCAACCGCAATCGCCGAGCCCGGCTAGATTCTCAAATCCTACATAGCAATTAACCGCTCGTCAATTGTGTTGCCGGGCATTCCGCCTGAGTTTACATCTGATTTTCAGTCAAAGCATGGCTTATACTGTAAGAATGCCGGTCATATCGCCGTCATCGTCCAATTGATGGAGAGTTGGCGTCTAATGCGAATGGATGAATTGATTGAGAAAAAGCGCGACGGTCATGCGCTGACCGAGAGCGAGATTCGCTTCTTCATCGGCGGCTTCACAGCCGGCGAGATCCCCGATTATCAGGTGGCGGCGCTGCTGATGGCGATTTACTTTCAAGGAATGAACCGCGCCGAAACGGCGCGCCTGACGATGGCGATGGCGGAATCGGGCGATATGCTTGATCTATCGGACCTATGCGATTACGCGGTCGACAAGCACTCATCGGGCGGCGTGGGCGATAAGACAAGTTTAGTTGTGCTGCCCTTGATGGCGTCCTTTGGCGCGCCAATCGCCAAGATGAGCGGCCGCGGGCTGGGCGCGACCGGCGGCACGCTGGACAAGCTGGAGTCGATCAGCGGTTTCAAGGTCAACCTGTCAGAAAGCGAGTTCCGGCGAATCGCGAGCGAGACGGGCTTGGTCATCGCTGGGCAGAGCAAGAGCCTGGCGCCAGCCGATGGGCTGATTTACGCGCTGCGCGATGTCACTGGCACGGTCGCCAGCCGGTCCCTCATCGCCAGCAGCATCATGAGCAAAAAGCTGGCGGCTGGCGCGAGCGGCATTGTGCTCGATGTCAAGCTGGGGCGCGGCGCCTTTATGCAGACGCTTGACGAAGCGCGCGCATTGGCGACCGCGATGGTGCAGATTGGCGTCGATGCCGGGCGCGATATGGTGGCGCTGCTATCCGATGTGAATCAACCACTTGGCGTGGCGGTTGGCAACGCGCTGGAAGTGGCGGAGGCGGTCAGCACTTTGCGCGGCGAGGGACCGGCGGATTTCCACCAGCATTGTGTGGAGGTGGCGGCGCATATGCTGCGGCTGGCTGGGCGTGGCGAGCGCTGGACCGAGCTGGCGGAGGCGCGCGCGCAAGCCGACCGCGTCTTGAAAAAGGGCGCGGCTTTGGAATATCTGAGGCGCATGGTGGAGGCGCAAGGCGGCGAGGTCTCGCAGATTGACGACCCGCGCAAGCTGCCAAAAGCGAAGCTTCGTTACAATTTGCATGCGCGCGAGAGCGGCTGCCTGGCAGCCGTCTTGGCTGACCAAATCGCCCGGGCGACGTTGACGTTGGGCGCTGGGCGGCGGACGAAAGAGGACGCGATTGATCATGCTGTCGGCGTTGAAGTTCACTGCAATGTCGGCGACCACGTTACTGCCGGCGATCTGCTGATGACGATCCACGCCAATGAGGAAGCCAGTTTACAGGCGGCGCTGGAAGAACTCGGCGCGGCGGTCGAATACAGCGCTTCGCCGGTGGCGCCATTGCCGCTTTTCCATGGCCTGGTTGATGGTCGGGCGCTTTAGTCTGAAACCGGGACGAGTTGATCGCCGTCGTAGCGGAATCGGTTTATTGGCGCATCGACCCAATAGCCGTCTTCAAATCGAACGAGTCCATTGATTCCAAGATATTCGGTCGCGCTTATTGATTTGCCCTCCGCCAATGCCGCAAGCGCCAAGCCCGCGATGTCATAGGTTAGTGTCGCAAGCAAGTTAGGCGGCGGCGCATACAGCGCGCTCTTGAGGTATCGCTCGCTGAATGCCGCGCCTGGCAGTGAGCCGCTGCTTTCGAAACTCAAACTCGCAGGGTCGTCAGAGAGAATGCGCGTTTGCGCCAGCATCTGGAGGTCGCCGCTCTGGCGCTCCGTTGCCAGGTCTGGGTTGGCGGCGTAGAGACTGTTTTCATCCGCGCGGTCGTAGCCCCAATTGCCGACCAAAATCAGCGCTTTGTCATTTGCCAATTGCGCCGACCTGTGGGTGGCGGCTGGACCAAGCGCGATGATCGCCGCGACCGCCGGATCCAAATTAAGCGCCTTGATGCGAGCGATGGCCGATGCCAGCGTGCCGCCATCATCAACAGCCAGCAACTGCGCCTTCGTTGGCTCGGCATCGCTAAAAGCCAGCTGAACCGCATAAAGCGCGTTGTAGCCGATCTCGCGATACTGCCCTTCGAAAGGCGCGAGCAAGGCGACTTTCGCCGGCAATTCAGGAGTAACCGCGCCACAGGCTGCCAGCGCCAGCGCCAACAGCAGGAGCATGACTATGCGGATGAATTCGAGCGGGGGGCGGTCAGCACGCATTGGCGAGGTGCTCTTCAAAGGTGATGGCGAAATTGTGGTAATGCGAGTTATCGCAGGCGGCGCGAAAGTAGTAAAAGCCCGATTCAGCCGGGTGAACCGCAGCCCGAATCGCCGAAAGGCTGGGGCTGGCGATCGGCCCCGGCGGGATGCCGGCCTGTAGATAGGTGTTGTAGGCGGATTGAACATCGTAGTAATCGGCGCGGGTGATCTGGGGCCACCAGCGGCCGCGCGCCCCTTGAATGCCGTACTGCACCGTAGGGTCGGCTTCCAGCTTCATGCCTATATCCAGCCGATTGCGGTACACGCTCGCGATCATCGGGTGCTCGTCGCGCCAGACCGCTTCCCGCTCGATGATGGACGCCAGGCTGACGGCTTGATGCAGCGTGAGATTCTGCGCCAGCGCTTCGTCGCGGGTGGCATTGCCGACGCGATCTTGAAAGGTGCGCAGCAGCATGTCCCGCAAGCCCGCCGGCGAGATGCCCGGCGGCAGTTGATAGGTATCGGGGAACATAAAACCTTCCAGCGACGCGCCGGGCGGGATGCCGGCCCAGGCGGCGAATTCCGCCGGGATGGGCGCGCCTTCATCAACCAGCGGCAGAAAATCGGCGCCGCTGAAGCCAAAGAGGCTGTTGCGGTCGATATGCTCCGCCAGCTCTTCAATGCGCGCCCCTTCCAACGTGCGGAAGAGGATGAAGCTCTTGCTGGAGTCGGTCAGGATTTCGGCGATTTGCTTGATGGATTGCGTCTGATTCAGGAAGTAGACCCCCGCTTCAAAGCGCCGGGTATAACCTTCCAAGCGCGCGTAATCCAAAAACAAGCTTGTGTCTCGAATAAGACTGGCGTCGGCCAGCGCTTGGGCAATCGCGCCCGCGGCCGTTCCAGAGGGGATGCTAAATCGTATTGGGCTGGCGTCGGCGCTGAAAGGCGCGCTGAGTTCTGAACTGCGATTGCTCAGCTGCAGGCGCAGAATGGCGGCTCGCGCCGCGGCAAAAACCTGACCGTCAGACGCGAGCAAAGCGGCGGCCAGCAATCCAATAGCGAGAATCGCCAGCAGTATGCCCAGGAAGAAGCATCCTCGCGCCGCGCGTCGCAATAGCTTGCCTTCGCCCATAACTTCTAGGTGCAGCCATCATCGTACGCAGGCCAGCGTTTGCGGTCAAGCGCAACTCAGTCTTCCGCGCTGGCGATGGCAGTCGCTGTCGCACTCATGTCCGCTTGCGAATTGTTGATGGCGATGTCTTCAAAGGATCGCAAGACGGTTACCCAAGTGCGCCCCGGCTTCAACATAATCGGCGTTTCGTCGCCATAGATCAAGGAGAGCGCCCCGCCGCGATTGTGGTGCAAACGGCGCCAATTGCCGCGGTAGAGTTTTCCTTCGCGCATGACCAAAGCCGGCCCCTGGCCCCAAAGCGCAACTTCAGAAGATTCGTTAAGGGCGCCGGGCTCAAAAAGATCGGGGCGCCGCTTGTGAAGGACCTGCAGCATGACCAGATTGTCCGCCCATAACTGGGTGTTGTCGGCGGCGTCTAAATGCGGCAAGCCGTCGCTGTATCGCAGGTAACGCCCGCTGTCTTCGTCATACTGCCAGCGGGTGTCCGTGCGGTCGTACCAGTTCATGTAGATATCGTTGATGTCTCTGCCACCGTCATCGGGCTTTAGGTCGAAGGCGAATCCGGCGGCGCGAAAACCGATATTGACATCACGCTGGCTGGCGGTTTGCCACATTTGCCGGGTATCGCCGAAGAGCGTGTGCTCGTACCCACGATCGATCACGCTTTGGTCGCGGCAGAAGCCGGCGCTTTCGCAGTTGTCGCCCAAAGAAGGCGAGAGCAGCAAGTAGCGATTGAGGCGCGCTTTGTAGATATCGCGCACCGGTCCGCTGGTGCCGGAATAAGCGAGCAATGCCGCGTACATCGTGAGCAGTTCCATATCGACCAGGCGCGCACTGCGCACGGAACCGACCTTTTCGGGCGCATTGCTGCGGAAGATCGCTGCGAAACGCGTGACGCCGCCTTCCGATTCCATCTCGAATACGAGATCGGCTTGATTGATCGCGTGTTGCGGCCGCACTTTGGGCGGCCAATTGGATACCTTGACGATGAGATTGCGCCGCGCCCGCGCCTCTTCGTTTGGATAAGGCAAGCCCGTCAACGGATTGACGCCGCTTGGGTAGCTTATTGGCCCCACCGCTTCCGAGCGCTGCGGGGCGTAAAAATCGGACACCGCCGTTTGAATCAGTCGCGGCGCTTTCAACGCATTGTCCGCTGTAGCCGCGGCGGTTGGGATCGGCGTCGAAGTAGCTGTCGGGCGCGGCGTTGAGGTGGCGGCAGATGCCTTGGGCTCGCTTTGCGCGAGGTTGATGAGCGTCCAGATCGCCAAGCCGGCCGCCAGGATGCAGACGCGCGCCAAAGTCGATAATCTCATCCGGCCTAAAACTGCCAATGCTCACTCTCCCGTAGTCAAGCCGCCAATAGTATAGGCATGTGCCGCTGACTTCCAATACGTAGTCAGTATAATAGGAGAATCGTAAGTTAGCCCGTGGGCAAGTCGGATATTCGATGGTGAGCCGCCGTCTGCTGATCAGTTACGCGCATCCGGATGATGAGAGCTTTGGATTGGGCGCCGCCATTCCCAAATGGATTGATGATGGCGTCGAGGTGTTTTTGATTTGCGCGACCAATGGCGATGTCGGCCACGTGCCGGAAGCGCTGCGCGGCCGGTTCGCATCAGTCGCCGAATTGCGCTTGAGCGAATTGGCTTGCGCGCGGCAGTATCTGAAGTTCAAAGACGTCTTCATGCTGGGATATCGCGACAGCGGCATGACAGGCAGCGAGACGGCGAGCCATCCCGATTGTTTGGCTTTCCGCTGGCGGCATCATCCGGCGCAGGTTACCGAGCGCGTGGCGGAGGTGATGCGCCAGGCGCAGCCCCAGGTTGTGATCACCTTTAATCGCTACGGTGGCTATGGGCATCCCGATCATATTGCGATTCAACGGGCGACCTCGCGCGCCTTCGAGCGGCTGCGCGCGGAAGCTGCGCGTGACGATGCTTACGCGCCCCAGCGACTCTACTACGCTGCCTATCCCAGAATATCGCTGCGGATGCGCATTTGGCGAGCGCGGCTGAAAGGGCAAGACCCCCGCCGGATGGGCATCAACCAGGATGTAGATACGCTGAAGTCGCTCAGCCATATTGAGCCGGTTCATGCTCGCGTGCCAATTGCGCCCTATCTCGATATCTGGGAAAAAGCGAGCCGCTGCCACGCCAGCCAAGGGGGCGGGCGCATAACAAGGACATCGCGCTTGCTGCGGCGCCTGCTCTACCGCAAGCAAGGCTTCACACGTGTTTATCCGCCGCCAAATCACGATAAGGCGGACGAAGACGACTTGTTCGCCAGCGTCGTTCTGAATGAGAGAGGATGACTGGCGGGCAAGAGCGTGATACAAGCCAGCCGTCGCTTACTTCGCGCTTAGTACGGGCGCCCGATAGCGCGCCAGGAATTGCGCCGCATACGCTTTCAATTTGCCGTCGATTATCGCGCGGCGCATATTCTCCACATGGCGCGTGAGAAAGTCAATGTTATGCAGGCTTAGCAAATAATGCGCCAGCAGTTCTTTTGCCACCACGAGATGCCGCAGGTAGGCGCGCGAAAACTGGCTGGCGTAGTTGTCTAAGCGCGCATCCAGCGACGCTTCGTCTTGCTTGAAGCGAGCGTTGCGCAGGTTGATGCGACCGTGATGCGTGAAGGCGGCGCCATGGCGAGCAAGCCGCGTCGGTATGACGCAGTCAAAGATGTCTACGCCGCGCATGACGCCTTCGACCAGATCATCGGGCTCGCCGACGCCCATCAAATAGCGCGGTCTGTTGCCTGGCAGGCAGGGCAGCGTTTCATCCAGGGTCGCGTACATTTCCGCTTTGCTTTCGCCGACGGCTAACCCGCCGATGGCGTAGCCTTTGAGATCCATAGCAGAAGCGAAGCGCGCGGAATCTTGTCTTAGATCGGGGAAGACGCCGCCTTGCACGATGCCAAAAAGGGCTTGCTCGTTATCGTCGGGATGCGCTTCGCGGCATTGCGCCAGCCAGCGATGCGTGCGCTCAACAGCGGCGGCGACTTGCTCGCGATCGCTTGGCGGCGGGCATTGATCGAAAGCCATGATGATATCGGCGCCAAGATTCTGTTGGATTTCCATAGAAGCCTTGGGATCGAGCCGCTTCGCGCTGCCGTCCAGATGACTGCGGAAGGTGACGCCGTCATCGTCGATTCGGTTGATCTGCGCCAGGCTAAATACCTGAAAGCCGCCCGAATCAGTCAAGACAGGACCGTTCCAGTTCATGAATTGATGCAAGCCGCCCAACTCCCGCACCAGCTGATCGCCGGGCCGCAAGAACAGGTGATAAGTATTGGCGAGAATAAGATTGACATCAAGCGCCTGCAGGTCTCGCGGGGGCATGGCTTTGACGGCGCCGCTGGTGCCGACGGGCGCGAATACTGGCGTGGGGATTTCGCCGTGCGGCGTGTGCAAGATGCCGGCGCGCGCCCTGCCATCTGTCGCGACGAGCTCAAAATCGAAAGCCATGATTTTCCCCGTTGAGATGGCGCCGCCTGATTTTGTCGGAACGCTGCTTTACGAGCGCGCCGGCGACTGTCGTTCGCGCCCGGCGCCCGCTTGCGATCGCAGGAATTATAGCACAGCGCCAGTTCATCTTTGCTTTGAAGGCGCTGGCGTCCAAGTCCTGTGAGACCTGTCGGATTTCGGGGCAGTCATTCCACGCTGCTGCTATACTGCCTTCCTAGAAATTGACGCTGGGAAAGACGAATCGCCTACAGAATAGGCAGGCTGGATTTGGGCCGGGATTCGGCATTGGATATGGCAGTCGCGCGCGCGCCAGCCGATGAGCGTCTGGCGGCTGGGCGGGTGCTGGCTTTTCCCAGTCAGGTAGAGATTGATCTTGGCGCCTTGGCTTCTAACGTCCGCTGGATAAAGTCGCGAGCAGGCGACGCCGCCTTGATGGCGGTGGTCAAAGCCAACGCCTATGGGCACGGCGCTGCGGCGGTTGCTCGCGCGGCGCTGCAAAACGGCGCTGAAATGCTGGCGGTCGCCAATATGGCGGAGGCGCTTGAGCTGCGCCAAGCGGGCATAGGCGCGCCCGTCCTCGTCTTGAGCTATGTGCCGATTCAAGCGATACCAACGGCGATTGCGCATGACCTGAGCTTGACGCTATTCGATGAAGATTTTGCCCGGCGGTGCATTGCCGCGACGGACGGGAGCCGCGCCCCGCTCAAGGTCCACGTCAAGGTCGATACCGGCATGGGGCGGCTCGGAGTAAATCCGCGGGCGACTCTCGCGCTTTGCTGCCAGTTGCGAAATGCGGCCGGCATAAGGCTGGAGGGCCTGTATACCCATTTTGCCACGGCTGATGATGACCCGAGTTTTATGCGAGTTCAACTGAAGATCTTCAAGCGCGTACTGTCTCAGTTGTGCAGCGAGGACATCCGCGTCAAGCATATTCACGCCGCTAATTCCGCCGCCCTGCTTAATGCCGGTGAAAGCACTTTTACTGTCGTCAGGCCCGGGGTCTTGCTTTACGGGCTGGCGCCGATGGCGGGAAGCGGGATCGAGGCGCATCTGAAGCCGGTCATGTCCTGGAAGACGCAGATTGCGCAGGTGAAGACTCTGCCGCCCGGGTCACCGGTCGGCTATGGCAAAGCCTACCGCACCTGCGGCCATGAGACCCTGGCGGTGGCGCCGGTTGGCTACGCCGATGGCTTGCGCCGGACGCCCTTCAGCTGGCGCGAGGTCCTGATTCATGGCTTGCGCGCGCCAGTGGTTGGGCGTGTCAGCATGGAGAAAATCACGATTAACGTCAGCCACATCGCAGGTGTGCAGGCGGGTGATGAGGTGGCGCTGCTGGGGCGGCAGGGCGACGACAGAATCAGCGCGGAAGAAATCGCCGGCTGGATCCACAGCAACAATTATGAGCTTGTGACCACAGTCGCGCCGCGAGTCCCGCGTTGCTATCTTGAACCCTGAGATTCAACGCAGTCTAAGCCAACAGCTTACGCAATTCGGCGGCAATCCGCTCCGCCGGCGCGCCAAATTGGAAGCGCATGATCCAGCGTCCGCGGTCATCGAGCAGGTATGAACCGGCGCTGTGATTCACGTTGTAAGCGCCGTTCGCCAAATCGCCGCTGACTTCAAACGCGAGCCCGAATGGGGCGCCGATCTCCCGCACATCATTTTCGCCGCGGGTCAAGGCAATGATGCCGTCCAGCTCGCGGAATTCAAGAAAGCGGCGCAGGACCGCTGGCCTATCCCGCCTTCCATCGACGCTGACAAATACAAATGCCATCTGTTCCGCCAACGCGCCGAGCATAACTTTGACCTGCTGAAAATCATTTAAGGTCAGCGGGCAGATGTCGGGGCAGTTGGTGAAGCCAAATGTCAGGAGGGCAAAACGATTGCGCAGCTGGCTGCTGTTGAAAGGCTCGCCATGCTGATCGGTCAGCGTAAAATCCGGAACCATGACTGGTGGCGCTATGGCGATCGCGCCGTCAAAGTCGGCTTTGCCTTCAACCCTAAAGGCTTCGCTTTGGATCGGGCCGGCTTGCCGCAGATGCTCCTGTACGTGGTAAAGCGCCAGCGCCGCTATGCCGAGAAGCAAGCCGGCGATCACGCTATAAAGCAGTCGATGGATAATTGCTGGGTTTCGCTTGCTTTTCACTGATGATTCCTGGCGCTCTGCCCGGCGCGGTCGGCAAGCGCATTCTAGCAGCAACGCCAGCGCGGATGAAGCTGGAGCATGCGCTCTGCCCGATCCGCATTTGAGGCTAGCGCGTTGGAAGTGTATCCATTTCGGTTGAATGTAGAAAACATCATCATTCAAGCATCTGTAGGGGCGAGCCTTGGCTCGCCCACTTGATAATCTCCGGCGGGCGATTCACAGAATCGCCCCTACAATTTTCGCTAAAAGATGATGTCGACGCTGAAAGAATATTACGTTTGACGTGAATTTCAACCGACTTCGATACACTACCGCGCGTTGCGAATTAGCTTGAAAGCCGATAGAATGAAACTGTCGCAGGAAGAGAGATTCTGTCGCCGAACAGAACGCCGAAGGGGCAAGCGACAAGTTCGCCAACTTGCGTGAAACTCTCAGGCAAAAGGACTCTTGGGGCGAGGACCTCTGAAGGTCAGGCAGACCGACAGGGCGCATACTCGGCATGAGCTGCGCCCTTTTTCTTTGTTTATGCTTGAGGAGAAAAACGATGGGCGATTGGAAAACACCGGCGAATCTCAAATATGCGGAGACGGACGAGTGGTTCGCCGCGGATGGCGCTGTGGTGACGATTGGCATCACCGATTATGCGCAGGATCAACTGAACGACATCGTCTACGTCGAGTTCAGAGATGCGGGCGAAGAGCTTGACGCTGGCGATTCATTTGGCGAAGTGGAATCGGTCAAGGCGGCTTCCGAGTTATACAGTGCGGTCGCCGGCGAGATTATCGAAGTCAATTCAGCGCTGGAAGACGCGCCCGAGACGGTGAATGCCGATCCCTTCGGCGCCGGTTGGATGGTCAAGGTCAGGACGAGCGACCTGGCCCCGCTTGGCGGATTGATGGACGCGGCCGCTTATGACGCCTACTGCGACAGTCGTTAAATGACGCCCGTTGTGGCTTGCACTGCGGGCGAGGAATTACGCGGCGTCTTGATCGCTAGCGCCGGAAATAGGCAAGAGAGGCAGATCACACTTGAGCTATATACCGCATACCCCATTTGAAACGCAGCAGATGTTAGTGGAGATCGGCGTCGCGACCATTGATGAGCTATTCGAGGCAGTGCCGGCGACGCACCGCTTTCCCAAATTGGATTTGCCGCCGCCGATGAGCGAGATGGAGGTGGCGGCTGAAATGCTGGCGATCAGCGAGGCGAACGATCACGCGCAAGACTTCGCCATCTTTCGCGGCGCTGGCGCTTATCACCACTTTATCCCATCGGTGGTGAATCATATGCTGCTGCGCGGCGAGTTTTACACCGCTTATACGCCTTATCAGCCGGAGATTTCGCAGGGCACGCTGCAGGCGACTTACGAATATCAATCCATGATGTGCGCGCTCACGGGTATGGACGCCGCCAACGCCAGCCACTATGACGGCGCCACCAGCCTCGCCGAAGCCATCACTGTCGCCCTGGAAGCGACGCGCCACCGACGCAAAAAGGTAATCCTTAGCCACGCCATCCACCCGCATTACCGCGAAGTCGCCCGCACCTACCACCAGGGCCGCGATATCCGCATCATCGGCGACCGCGGCCGCGGCGAAGTCGTCGACCTGATGGAGATGCTCGACGAAAACACCGCCATGCTCGCGGTCCAGTATCCCGATTTCTTCGGCCAAATTGATGACCTGTCGACGCTCGCCGATGCTGTGCATGACGCGGGGGCGCTGCTCGTCATGGTCGCCAACCCGATGGCGCTGTCGATCTTCAAGAGCCCGGGCGAGCTCGGCGCCGATATTGTCGTTGGCGAGGGGCAGCCGATGGGCGTGCCGCTGGGCTATGGCGGGCCCTACCTTGGTTATTTCGCCATCCGCCAGAAATATGTGCGCCGCATCGCGGGGCGGATCATCGGCGAGACGCTCGACGCCGATGGCAAGCGCGCCTTTGTCATGACCCTGCGCCCGCGCGAGCAAGACATCAAGCGCGAGCGCGCCACCAGCAATATCTGCACCAATCAAGGGCTGATGGCGCTTTCGGCATCAGTCTACATGGCGTTGATGGGCAAGAACGGCTTGCGGCATGTGGGCGAACTCAACTATCACAAAGCGCATTACGCCGCCAATGAGATCAACCGATTGGACGGATACAGCGTCGACATGAGCAAACCCTTCTTTAACGAATTTGTCGTCGCCTGTCCCCGCCCGATCGCCCGGATCAACGAGGCGCTGCTGGCTGAGGGCATCATCGGCGGTTATGACCTGGGAGCGCATTATTATCATCTGACCGACCGCATGCTGCTCTGCGTCACCGAGATGAACGCCAAAGAAGAAATCGACCGCCTGGTCGAGATCCTGGGAGGGCTGGGCTGATGACTACCGAACTCTTGCAGCCTCTGATCTACGACATCGGCTCGCCGGGGCGTATGGGCGTCAACCTGCCCGAATGCGATGTGCCCAAGGTCGAGCTGCCGGCGGCGCTGATGCGCGAGGATTTGCCGCTGCCCGAGGTCAGCGAAGTGCAAGTCGTGCGCCACTTCGTCAAGCTGAGCAAGCTCAATTATTCCATCGATCAGGGCTTGTACCCGCTTGGCTCCTGCACGATGAAATACAACCCCAAGATAAACGAGGACGCGGCGCGCCTGCCAGGCTTCGCCCAGTTGCACCCGCTGACCGATGAGAGCGGCTCGCAGGGGGCGCTCTTTCTGATGCGCGAGCTGCAGAAATGGCTGGGCGAGATCAGCGGCTTTGATGCCGTCAGCTTGACGCCGGCGGCTGGCGCCCAGGGTGAATTCGCCGGCATCCTCATGATCCGCCAATATCACCGCGACCGCGGCGAAGGTCAGCGCGATCTCATTCTCGTGCCAAACAGCGCCCACGGCACCAACCCGGCCACGGTGACCATGGCTGGCATGCACGTTCATGAACTGCCATCCAACGACCGGGGCAATGTCGATATGGACGCCCTGCACGCCGCCTGCGAGGGCGAACTGCGCGATCGCATCGCCGGCATGATGGTCACTGTGCCGAGCACCTTGGGCTTGTTCGAATCGACTATCCTTGAAGTGATCGCGACCGTGCACGACGCCGGCGGATTGATGTATATGGATGGCGCCAATATGAACGCGCTGATGGCGGCTGTCAAGCCGGGTGAACTAGGCTTTGATGTCATGCACTACAACCTGCACAAGACCTTCTCCACGCCTCACGGCGGCGGGGGGCCGGGCAGCGGCGCCGTCGGCGTCAACGATAAGCTGGCGCCTTACCTGCCGGGTCCTATCGTGGAGATTGTGGAGGAGGGGGCTGCGGACACCGAAGAACCTGTAGGGGCGACTCTTGAGTCGCCCGAACACGGACGTGGGATGACGCGGGCGAGCCAAGGCTCGCCCCTACAAACCTCGGCGGGGGAAGGGGATAGGCCGCCGCTCTATGGATTCGTCATGCCGGAGAAGAGCATCGGCCGCCTGAAAGCCTTTCACGGCAACTTCGGCATGCACCTGCGCGCCTTCGCCTACATCCGCGTCTACGGCGACAGCGGCATCCGCGACGTGACGCGCTACGCCGTGCTCAACGCCAACTACCTGCGCGCCAAATTGATGCGGACCTACAAGGTGCCGTATCCGCGCTATTGCGGGCATGAGTTTGTGCTGGAGGGGCATTTCGAGGATGCCGCTGATGTGCACGCCCTCGATATATCCAAGCGGCTGATGGATTACGGCTTCCACCCGCCCACCAATTACTTCCCGCTGATCGTGCCCGAGGCGCTGCTGATCGAGCCGACCGAGACCGAGACCAAAGTCGATCTGGACGAGTTCGTCGAGGCGATGGAGCGCATCGCGGAAGAAGCGCGCCGCGACCCCGAGCTGCTGCGAAATGCGCCCCACACCGCGCCCGTGCGCCGGCTGGACGAGGTGCGCGCGGCTAAGGAGCTGGTGCTCTGCTGCGCGCCGGCGCTGTCTCGCTAATTTGCGGGCGATGAGACTGGGCGCCCTTGCGCGCTTCTGAAACCTGCGCGAAGCGGCGACTCAATAAGCCGCCCGCTGCGCCACTCCACCTGCCTCAACCAAGGAACTTAGTAATTCCAATAAAGTAATGCAACATATAAAGGACGTTGTAGGGGCGTCTCGCTGAGACGCCCTCTTTCCCCGCCACGTTTTTGGGCGTTTCGGCGAAACGCCCCTACAGGTCAGTATTTGCATGACTTACTTGGTGTTACTTTGCAGCACGCATGCTGCGTCGATACGCTGTGGCGGCTAGACGGGAACAATGCGCATTAGGCCTGGTTCTAGGCTTGATTGCGCGCTCGTCGTCTACAGTAGGCTGCATGTTCAGGGCAATCGCTTCAAATTAAATTGCGCTGATAAATAACAGTTTCCCCTCACATTTCGTAATCTGTAGGGGCGTTTCGCTGAAACGCCCGCAAAATTTATGTCATATTCAACGGGCGTATCGGCGATACGCCCCTACATTTTCACAATTTTCGTGGCGAACGACACATAATGATTTTGAAGCGATTGCTCTGTGCTGCATGTTGCCTGGCGCCCAATTTGCCTCGCAAGTCATGATACAATCGAGATAATGTCGACGCGGAGGAACGCCAAGCCGAAATGTCGCGGATCTATATCATCGGAGCGCTCGTTTACGACATTGTCTTTCATGTGTCGGATTGGGTCGCCCCCAATCAGGCGGTGCATGCCAGCCAGGTGACGCTGTCGCCCGGCGGCAAGGCGCTGAACCAGGCGACGGCCGCCCGGCGGTTGGGCGCGGAAGATGTCCGCCTTGTTGGCTGCGTAGGGGATGATTTCTTTGGCGCGGAAATGCTGGCGGCTATGCGCCAAGAGGGTGTGAATATCGAGCAGGTTCGACGGCTAGAGACCAGCATGACGAGCATCGCCAGCATCATTGTCAAGGATAGCCTGCCCGGTTTCATCGGCGCTCCCAGCGCCAGCCGCATGATTAACGATGATCATATACGTCAGGCGCTGGCCGGCATAAACGCGGGCGATATCCTGCTGCTCAATTTTGAAATCCCCCAGCCATTGGTTCAATTCGCCCTGCAGCTGGGACGGGAAGCCGGCGCCATAACCGTGCTTAATCCAGCGCCGTTCTTCACCCGCGATGCCTTTGACGGCGATTATTTTAGTTTGGTCGATGTAATCATTCCCAACAAGATGGAGGCGCAACTGATACTCGATTGCGCGTCTGACAATGTCGACGAGCTGGCTGGCGGGCTAAGGCGCCTGGGCATAGGGACGATCGTCTTGACGATAGGCGAAGCCGGCAGCATTCTGTACCAGAACGAGACCAGAATCGAGCAGCCTGCGTTCGAGATCGCCGCGGTGGATACGACTGGCGCCAGCGATGCCTTTGTCGGCGCCTATTGTCTGGGAATTTCAAAAGCCTGGCGCCAGCGGAAGACGCTGGCATTTGCGGCCGCCGCGGCCGGCATGGCATGTACGCGGCCAGGCACTATGTCGTCGCTGCCAACACTCGCCGAAGCGCAAGCGCTAATGGCATCGCGCGACGCCGGAGGCTGAGCAGCCAAGCTGGCGTAACCTCGCTGACCTAAACGGGTTTAGAGACATACATAATGAAGTTTCTATTTTCTAAGCGAATCGACTTCACGGAGCTCGACGACAAGGACCTGGTCGCGCTGGCGAAGGAGAACAAGGCGGCTTTTGGCGAGTTGTACGAGCGCTATCTGCCAAAGATTTACAGCTATGTCTACTATCGAACGGGCAATGTACATGATGCGGAGGACTTGACCGCCAAAGTTTTTTTCCGCGCGCTGTCGCATATTGACAACTTTGTTGAGAAAGGCGCGCCCTTTCAGGCTTGGCTTTATCGGATCGCGCATAACCTGGTGGCAAATTGGCACCGCGATCGAAGCCGGCGGAAGATCATCGCGCTGGACGACTACGTGGCGGATTCGCTAAAGTCGGAAGCGCCTGATCGCTTGACGGAAGAATCGGAGGAGCGGAACCAACTGCTGGAAGCGGTTCGCCGTTTGCCGGAAGATCGTCAACAGCTGCTGCTTCTGAAATTCGTCGAGCAAATGTCGAACGCGGAAATCGGCACGATTATGGGACGGACGGAAGGCGCCATCAAGTCACTATATCATCGAACCTTGCTGGCGCTGCGTGAAGACATGAATCAGATGCCGCCGGGCGAACTGAACCGGCGGCAGGGCGGAGAAGAGGGCTAAAGCAATCAATGTCAACATCAGCCGACAACCAAATGCGCGACTTGCTGGATGCCATCACAGCGCGGCTGCAGCGCGGTGAAGCCATCGATCCGCCGGTGGCGCGCTCCGATGACGCTCAAGACGAGTTGGAAGAATTCGTGGAAGTGGTGGGGGCGCTTCACGCGTCCTTGAAGCCGCTGAGCCCAAATCAGGAATTCGCCGAAGACCTGCGCGCCGAGCTCCTTGACGGGCGAGCTGGCTTCTTCAGGCGCTCGCGGCGGATGCCAGCGCGGCTTTCGCTCGCGGCGATTTTGGCGCTTTTCGCCGGCTGCGTTCTGTTATTGCTGCGCCGGGTATTCGGCTCCGAGACCGCGCATGATGTGCCGGAAGAAGTGGTGGCTACCCCGCTATAGCCGCCAGGATGCCTTCATTTCTTATTCATGCTCGGGCGCGGGTTTGCTATATTTTCGCGTTGCCGTCGTTGATCTGGAATGAGCCATGCCGACGCAAACGCTTTCGCTGCGTCAATTGAATCGCACTCTGCTCGCGCGGCAGCGCTTGCTAGCGCGACATTGCCTCGATTGCGCGACTGCAATCGAGTCTTTGCTTGGCATGCAATCGCAGATTCCCAATCCGCCATATATTGGATTGTGGACGCGCCTGGCTGGTTTTGGCAAGTCGGAGCTTAGGGCTGCGCTGGAACGGCGCGAGGTGGCGCGGGCGCCTTGGATCCGCTCGACCTTGCACCTGGTTACGGCCGGCGACCATCAGCAGTTCCAAGCCATCATCCAGCCGGCGCTGGCGCGGGGCTTGCGCTCATTTTTCGGGGCGCGCGCCAAGGGGTTGGATATTGAGCGGCTGATTGAGATTGCCAAACCGTATCTGGAAGCGGAGACGCCGGCAATCGGCGCCTTGCGGAATATGCTGCAGGAACATGTGCCGGAGGCGGATAAACAAGCGATGGCTTACGCCGTGCGCAGTTATTTGCCCTTGGTTCAAGTCCCGCCGAGCGGCGCCTGGGGCGTCGGCACGCGCGCGACCTATACCACGGCGGAGCGCTGGCTCGGTCCGGCGACGCCCGCGGATCTGGAATCGCTCTTCCGCCGCTACCTGGCCGCCTTTGGGCCCGCTGATGTGATGGACTTCCAAACCTGGAGCGGCATGACGAGCCTTAAACCACGACTGCAAGGGGCGCTTACGACGCTCGCCGCTTATCAAGATGAAGGCGGTCGCGTCCTCTACGATCTGCCCGATCAGCCGATCCTCGACGGAGACCTGCCGGCGCCGATCCGCTTTTTGCCCGAATACGACAATATTCTGATCGCTCACAGAGACCGCAGCCGAATCTTGCCCGAGGCGCAGCGCAAGAAAGTCTTCGTCTCGGCTGGTCGCGTGCTTGGGTCGGTCCTTATTGATGGATTCGTCGCCGCTATATGGAGAGCCAAGCGTGAAAAGGCGGAAACGACCATTAGGGTGTCGCTGTTCGACGAGCAGCCAGACGCGGTCCTGGCTTCGATTGAAGCTGAAGGTTTGGGTTTGGCTCAATTCATCGCTGATGGCGCCGGGCGAAACCGGGTGGAATTCGCGCCACAGGCTTGAGACGGCGCGGCGCGCTCTATGCCAGTTGGCGATTCGATGGTAGCCTTCGCTAGCGAGAAATCGACGGCAGCGGCGAGCGACAAGGGCAGGGCAGACATGGCGCCGGCAGCAAAAATCACCGCTTTGCGCGGCATGCGTGATGTATTCAACGCCGAATATGAGCGGCGCCGTCGGGTTCAGCAGACGCTGGAACGGCACTTCCGGCTTTACGGCTACCTGCCGATCGACTTGCCAATCCTGGAAAATACCGAACTCTACCTGAGAAAGTCGGGCGAGGATATCAGCGCCCGATTGTACGAATTCGATTTCAAGAACCGGCGCATTGCCTTGCGTCCCGAGTTAACGGCTTCGGTTGCGCGCGCCTACGTCGAAAGCCTGCGGGACGAGCCGCTTCCGTTGAGGCTTCAATACAGCGGGCCGGTCTTCCGCTATGAGAAGCCGCAGCAGAATCGATATCGACAGTTCACGATGACGGGCGCGGAACTGCTTGGCGCGGGCGGCGCCGCCGTTGACGCCGAGTTGCTGCATCTCGCTTGCCGCGGGCTGGAGCAGGTTGGCATAAACGACTACAAGCTGGTGATAGGGCATACTGCCGCGCTGGAAGGCTTCTTGCGGCAATTGGGGCTGCGCAAGCAACTGCTCAACCAACTGCTGCGAAATATGGAAAACCTGCGCAAGCGCGGCTTGCGGCACGTGGTTGAGTCGCTGCAATCACTTGTCCCCGAGTTCGATTACGCGGCCGATGAGGGTGACCGGGTTGCTGACGCCGATGCCGGATCGGGGCAGCAATTGATCAGTGTGCTGCGTGAAATGACAGATGGCGAGGCGCGGCAGGCGATCACCGACTTTTTGCGCAGCCTGAATATTCGGATCGACGCCAAGCGCGATGAGGGCGAGATTATCGACCGCTTGCTGCACAAAATCCGCGAAGATGAGCAGGGACCCAAGCTGCGCGTCGCGCTGGATTATATGGCGCGGCTGGGCGAATTGCGCGGCTCGCCGGCTGATGTACTGCCGCGGGCGCGCGCGCTGGCGGCGGAATACAAGCTCAAAGGCCGGGCGATGTCGGCGCTGGCGGATACGCTCGCTTGCTTGGCTGATTATGGTGATCTGCGCGGAGAGATCGAACTGGATTTCGGATTGAACCGCGGTCTGCATTATTATACGGGCTTGATGTTTGAGATTCATTGCCAGGCCGCGGACGGTGAGGCGCTGCAGCTTTGCGGGGGCGGTCGATACGATAATCTGGTCAGCATTCTTGGCGGTGGCGAGCCGGCGCCCGCGGCTGGCTTCGCTTATGGCTTGGAGCGTGTCGCGCGCGTAGCCAGCCAGGGAGAGCGCGCCCCGCTCAACCAGCCAGATGTTTACGTGATCCCCATCACAAGCGCTGATGCGCGCGCTGCTTATCAGGTCGCCAACGAACTGCGCCAGCGCGATATCGTTGTCGAGGCGAGCATCGACGGACGCAGCCTCCGCCGCAGCTTGAAACATGCCGATCGCAAAGGCGCCTCGCTAGTGATCATCATCGGCGAAGCGGAGCGCAAGCGAAACGCGGCCATCCTGCGAGCGATGGGCAGTCATCAGGAATGGACGGCGCCTTTGGACGAGCTGCCGCGGCGGGTCGAGGAGCTGCTAAAGGCGCATGACTGAGCTGCTGCCCCGGGATCATCTTATCGTTGCCTTGCCCAGCAAAGGGCGCTTGGGCGAAGCCGCCGACCAGTTTTTCGCGCGGGCGGGCTTGCAGATTTACAAGCCAAACCAGCGGGCATACACCGCGACCATCCCCAGCTTGCCAGCGGCGGAGGTGGTTTATCAGCGCCCGCGCGATATCGTCAGCAAGGTGGCGGAAGGGCTGGCGGATATTGGCGCGACCGGGCTCGACAACGTAATGGAGTACGGCGAGGATTCAGCTGATATTCTGGTGATTGACCGGCTCGGCTTCGGCCGCTGCGAGTTGCTGCTGGCGGTGCCGGATTCCTGGATTGACGTCGTTTCGATCGCCGATTTGGCCGACCTGAGCCTGCGCGGCCAAGGGCGCGGCGCGCAGCTTCGCATCGCGACAAAATACAGCAACCTGGTCAAGAGTTTCCTGTATCGGCAGGGCATCTCGCACTTTCTGCTGGTGCATGCCGAAGGCGCGATGGAAGCGGCGCCGCGAATGGGCTATGCCGATATGATTGCGGACTTGTCGGAAACGGGCACCACCTTGCGCGAGAATCATCTGCGGCCGATTGATGGCGGCGTCATCATCGCCTCGGAAGCGGTCTTGATCGCGAATCGCCGCACGCTGCGACAATCGCCCGAAAAGCTGGAAACGCTGCGTGAAATGCTCGAGCTCATCGAAGCCCATCGCCGGGCGCGCCATTATGTTTCGCTGCGCGCCAATATCGCTGGCGATTCGGTCGCGGATGTGCAGGGACGCATCCTCGCCAACCCGGCGCTAAGCGGCAGCAAAGGACCGGGCGTCGTCGCCGTCGCCAGCCCGCCGGGCGCAACAAAGCGCTGGTTCGAGACCACGCTCCTGGTGCAGTCAAATCTGATTCACAAGACGATGCAGCACCTGCGCGATCTTGGTGGAACCGACATCATTGTTACCCGACCCAATTATGTATTCGATGAGAAGTCGGAGACCTACGATCGCTTCGAGCGCCTGCTGCAGTCCAACGAACGACCAAGTTTCTAGAGAGCGGATATGAGCAAGGCAGGCATCATCAATCCGGGCGCCATGGGCATATCGATCGCGGCATCGGCGCGCGCCGCCGGGCATGAGGTCTATTGGGCTTCCGCCGGGCGCAGCGCGGACACGCGCCAGCGCGCTGAAGCGCACAGCCTGCTTGAGGTAGAGTCATTAACCGAGCTCTGCGCGATCTGCGAGTTGCTGCTTTGCGTCTGCCCGCCACACGCCGCTGCAACAGTCGCGGATGCGGTGATCAAAGCTGGCTTCAGCGGATGTTATTGCGACGGCAACGCCATCGCGCCGGGGCAAGCGCTGCAAATCGGCGAGCGGCTGACGGCGGCCGGCATCGACTTCGTGGACGGCAGCATCATTGGTCCGCCCGCTTGGAAAGAAGGCAGTACCCGCTTCTATCTCTCCGGTCCCTCCGCTGGTCAGATCGCAGATTTATTCGCTGGCACGGTTACAGAAGCGATTGCGATTGGCGGCGAGATCGGCAAGGCATCAGCGCTGAAGATGGTGTTCGCCGCGCAGACCAAGGGCTTCACCGCTTTGCTCTCGGCGATCCAAGGCGCGGCCGAAGCGCTTGGCGTGCGCGACGATCTCGATCGTGAATGGGCGCGGCGCGACCCCGATGTGGCAAAGCAGCGCGTCAATCAAGTGCGGGGCGTCACCGGGAAAGCCTGGCGCTTCGCCGGCGAGATGCAGGAAATCGCCGCGACCTTTGAATCGGCGGGCATGCCCCCCGGTTTCTTCGAGGCGGCGCATGACGTTTATCAGCGGCTGGCGCATTTCAAGGATGCGGATGAGACGCCTGAGCTTGAAGAGGTGCTGGCTGCGCTGAAGGCGGGCGGAAACTAGAAGCTACAGTGCCGCAAGCAACTCCGGCAATCCGGCGAAGACCATATCCGGCTGCACCTTGCTTTCTCGCAAGCTCTTTTCCGTCTCCACGCCGGTCATCACCAGCGCGGTCTTGATGCCCAGGGCTTGAGCGCCGGCAATGTCGGTGCCGATGCGGTCGCCAATCATCAAGGTCTCTTCCGGGCGAGCGCCAAGCTGACGCAGCGCCGCTTCAAACATGCCGCGCTCTGGCTTGCCAATAATCGTGGGCGGCTGACCGGAGGCGGCTTCGATCAAGGCGATGATGCTGCCAGCGCCGGGCGCCAAGCCCTCGGGCGCTGGGAATGACGGGTCAGGATTGGTGCCGATGAAGCGGGCGCCAGCGCGAACCAGCAGCGTCGCCGCCCGCGCCTTGTCGTAGGTGAGGTCGAAATCGATGCCGCAGATCACCGCCTCAGCGCCGCCGTCGACCAGCTTGTAGCCGGCTTCAGCCAGCATCCGCTTCAAGCCGTCACCGCCAAGGACGTGAATTCGCGTTCCGGCTGAATACTGCGTTTTGAGGAAGCTGACGGTCGCTGTGCCGCTGGTCACGATATGCCGCGGCTCTACACCGGAGACGCCCATGCTCGCGAGCTTCTCGACATAATCGCCCTGCGTGCGGCTGCTGTTGTTGGTGGCGAGGACGAAGCCCAGCTTGCGCGCGAACAGCAGGGCGAAGAAATCGGCCAAGCCTGGCAGCGGCTGCGACCCGCGCCAGAGCACGCCGTCCATGTCGGAGATGAGGGCTTTGATCTGATGAGACAATTGGAGCGCCTTTCCTTTGCCGAGAGCGGGCATCATTCTAGCGGATCTCGCCGCAGGTGAAAGCCTAAGCAGCGCGCCGGCTTATTTCAATCGCTCGAGCGTGCCCTGCTCAAGGGCGAAGAGATGCTGCTGTTCCTGCGCTTGCAGCAGGCTCGCCAGCCGCGGATAACCCTGCTCGTATTCGCGCGACCACTCGATGGCGAAATCGCCCTGGCGGATTTCGTCCAGGGTTGCTTCCATCAAGCCTTCCAGCTTCAATTCTTTGAAGCGGTGCAAGCGACTGAATATGCCGTATTGCCCGGTCAATGAGGACAAGCGCAGGGCGTGCAGCAAACCCATCTGGGACGCGCGCGAGAGATAATCGGTGAACTCGCCGCTGATGATGAGATCCAGCATGACCGCTTCCGGCGGGAAACCCTTTTCCAGCAATACAGCGGCCGCGGTGGACATAACATGGTGGAAGGCGGGCAGAATAGCCTGCTGCACAAAGAGGTCCAACTGCGACTCGTGCTCCATGGAGATCTCGATGGCGCCCGCATGCAGGCTGCCCATCGCCTTTGCCAGCGCCAGCAATGTCGCCAGCGTGCTGCCGGTGGCGTCTTGACCAACGCCGACGAAGCTGAAAAAGCCGCTGCCGTCCTGATAGCGGGAGCGAACGGCGGCGCCGATGGTGCGCGGCGCGATCATGCCGACATCGACGAAGGGCGGCGGCTCTACGAATCCGAAAGCGATGTTGTAACCGCTGGCGAATACCAAGAGATGGGCGCGCTGGAGATATGGCGATATCCGCTCCAGATATACTTCGGGCACGACTTCGTCCGGCAAGTAGAGCATCAGGATGTGGCAGCGCGGGATCACCATTTCAATGTCTTGGGGCTCGAAGCCATCGTCGCGGGCGTGATCGCGGGTCTCGTCTTCTCGCAAGCCGATAAGCACGCGGATGCTGGAATCGCGCAGATTGTTGGCGACGGGCCGCCCCAGATTGCCATAACCGATGATGCCCACCGTCTTGCCGCTTAGTACATTAAGATTGGCGCCTGCTTCACGATAAATGGTCGCCACAGCATTTAGTCCTTCATTTTCTATTCCGCGTCTTAACCGAGCCGCTTGCGCCACAATTCGATATCGTAGCCGTTGCGGAAGAATCCATAGCGTTCGTACAGCCGCTGCGAGGGCCGATTGCCCAATTGCGTATTGACGGACAATTCCTTCAGATTGCGCCGCTTGAATTCCAGCATCAACTGATGCATCAGGGCGGATGCGATTCCTTTGCGCCGATGCGCCGGGTGCACTGCCAGGCGCGCGATATGTCCGATTTCCTCTTGGCAAGTGCTAAGTTGATAAGCGATCAATGCGTCATCAAGCGTGGCGACGGTGGCGCTCGCCGCGCTGCGGAATGCCTGTCGCATATCATGCTCCGCCAGCTGCCACGGCGCTTCAAAGGCCAGGCGGTCAATCCTAAGCATTTCCGCGACATCCTGGAGCTGCGCCCCGCGTATGCGCGCGGCGACATTCGGCGCGGGCGGCAGTTGCCTGCCAATTTGGCTCATGGTGATGACATCGTCTTCAATGCTGAATCCGCGCTCGCGAAGGTAGGCGGGCAGCCAATTCGTGATCATCAGAACGGCGATGTTGGTGATTCCCAATTCGGGGCAACGCGCTTCGGCGGCTTCATAAAGCTCCCGCACGACCAAGCCCGGCATCCGGCCGTCGCGAATGCCCAGCGCCTGTATCCAGCTCCAACCGGCGATCGGCAGCGAAAGACCGATATAGCCTTCCAATTGGTCGCCGCTCCAGGCGAGGAAGACGCAGCCCAATTCTTTGTCTAGCCATTCGCTGGTATGGCGCCAATCCAGGTGCTTGTGAATCCAGCGGCTATGCCAGGCGAGATTAAGCAGGGCGCTTCGGTGCCGGCGCTGGTAATTGGTGATTCTCAGGCGCGTGCCGAGCATCAGTTCCGCGTCTTCATTCGCTTGACGTAGCTGCGGACTCGATCCAGGTCAAACCATTGGCAGAGCCGCTGGTCAAAGAGGCGCGTGGCGAGGCGGGGCGAATCCTCCTCCAGCGTCCGCCTGGTTTCCGCTGAGGTAAAGACTGTCGGGCTGCGCGAAAGATATCGGTAGTCGATTATCTGAAAGAGCTTTTCTTGCGACCAGGCAGTCGCGCTAGCCAGGCTCAAGTCATCGAGAATCAAAATCGGTACATGGAGAACATCGCGAAAACGTTTGTCGAAGCGCGAATGGGACTGCGGATCAAAGGCTTGCCTCAAGTAATCGAGCAAGTCGGGCGTGGTAGCAAACATGACATCCTTGCCGCGTTCATTGAGATCGTTGGCGATCGACGCCGCCAGATGCGTCTTGCCCGATCCATAATCGCCCAGGAAGCACAGCCATCCGCTTGGATGCAGCGCCCATTTTCTTGCCATGCCCAAAGCCGTCTTCAGATTGGCTGTCTCGTCGGATTCCAAGCCCTCGACTGTGAATGTTTCAAATCTCATTTCTTGATAGAGGCGCAAGTCGTTAAAGCGCGTATCGAGAGATTGAGCGCGGGCTTCTCGTCGATAGTCGGGCGCGTTGATTCGTATGTGTTTGACGATATCGCCCTGCATCATGCGGCTGCTTATGCGCGGGTCAAGGTCGTCAAAGGGCGCGTTGGTGGTAACCACAGTGGGAAGACGATTCACATGCCGGTCATTTAGCAGTTGGAAGAGCTTTTCTTTGGCCCAGCCGCTCGGGTTCTCGACGCCGAGATCATCCAGCACCAGCAACGGGACTTTGCGCATGCGCTCGAAATAGGCGTCAAAAGTCGCATCGGATTCGGGACCAAAGGTGGCGCGGAGTATGTCAAGCAGGTCGGGCGCGGTTGTGAAGAGGACCTGCTCCCCATACTGCTCCAGGCGCGCGTTGGCAATGGCAACCGCCAAATGCGTCTTGCCGCAGCCATAGGGTCCTTCAAAGACAATCCAGCCGACCGGGGCTTGCGCGTAGCTTTCGGCGGCCGATTTGGCGTTAAAGAGGGAAGTAACACTAGATGGCGCGTAGCTTCCGCCAAGCAGGTCGACTCTGAAGTTGTCAAAGGTCCGGTCTCGGTAGCCGTCGAGATTGCCGAAGCGCCGCAGACGTTTGTGCATTTCGCGGTCGTCTTCTATCGGATGATTGGGGCAACGCTGGAATCGGCCAAAACGCGGGTCGGTCAATGGCAGGTCTAGCGTATACACGCCTTTGCCGTCGCAAAGCGGGCAGGGCAGATCGGGGTTTGCCGGATCATAGCATATAAATTCTATCGCTGTTTCCGGCGCATCATCGGCGCGCAAGTGTGGTGTTGGCTGTCCGTTGTCTTGACCGCGCAGGTTTGCGCCGCCCAAGGCGTCGCCCGCTCTTTTCACCGTTGCGTCCTTCCTGCTGCCATCGTTCGAGTATCGCTCTGATATATCGCCAATTCCGTTTGTTGCTTTCGACCGCCAAGCGCATCGCCTCTTCAATCCAGTCTTGCGGGTAAGTCGCTTCAGCGTCCTTGAGCGAGTCGACAATCATCGGCGTCAAGACGCCTATGTTCTCTTCGTATAAGCCATAGATTGATGGACGCGGGGGCAGGATCTCTATGTCATCCGCAGCGGACGGTCGCCATTCGCCGTTCTTTATTTGTTGATACAGCGATTGCCCGCGCGCGTCATTCAGCAGGTAGAGGCGCTCGGAGCCAGCCCCGGTTTGGATCACCGCTTCAAGCAAAGCGCCGCGCGCAACAGCGCGCCCCAACGATTGACGCAAGATATCATGCGCCCGCTCGCCGCTATGGCTTAGCGCTGTCGCAAGCCGCTCATCGCTTTCTAGCTCGGCCAGGCGGAGGTAGCGCCGCTTGCCTTCCTTCTGCTGGATTGCGCTCAGGCAGTAAATGGTAAGCTTGAGCTCGGCCAAGTCGTCGATCAGCGGCAGGAGGCGGCTGAAAAATGAAGCTGGCAGCGCGACCGGTTCTTTGTTGTCATCAAGCATTATGCCGTTGTTCGCAGCCATGCGGTTCAATCCAGATTGCTGATATCGGCGAGGTTCAAATTGACTTTCTTTACATCCTTGAATCGCGTATAGGACTTTTCGAAATACAGCTGCACGGCGCCGGTGGGTCCATGACGGTGCTTCGAGAGCAAGACATCGGCTTGATTGGGGAATTCAGTTGTGTCCTCATTGTAAACTTCGTCGCGATAGAGGAATAGCACGGCGTCGGCGTCTTGCTCGATAGTGCCGCTTTCGCGCAGGTCAGAAAGCTGGGGGCGTTTGTCCTCCCGCCGCTCAACCGCGCGCGACAACTGGGCGGTGGATAGAACCGTCACGTTGAGCTCTCGCGCGAGTTCTTTCAGCGAGCGGCTGATGTAGCTGATCTCTTGCACGCGGTTGTTCTCGTATGCCCGGCCCGCCGACATCAACTGCATATAATCGACCATCACGATATCGAGGCCAAATTCGTGCTGGAGCCGGCGACACTTGGTGCGCATTTCGATGGGCGTAATCGATGGCGTGTCATCAATGAAGAGCGGCAAGTTTGAGATGCGCCCAATCGCCTCGGTCAGGCGCGTATGCTCGCGCGCGCTTATGTTAGCCGTGCGCAGTTGCTGGATCCGTATGCCCGTCTCCATCGATATCAGGCGCTGCACCATCTGCTCGACACCCATCTCCATGGTGAAGATGGCGACGCGGCGGTCTCGGCGCGCCAGGTTCAAAGCTACTGACAGCATCCAGCTCGTTTTGCCCATGCCCGGGCGCCCGGCGAAGACAATGAGGTCAGACTTCTGGAAGCCGCCGAGCAAGCCGTCCAGGTCATTGAAGCCGGTCGGCATGCCGATCGTGCCCACGCCAATTTCCAACAGCCGCTCAAGTTCGTCGTAGTATTCGCTGGCTGCCGCTTCGATCGGCACGAACTCGCGCTTCATTTGATTGTTGCTGACCGCAAACAGCGCCTGTTCCGCTTCGTTGATGACCTTGTCGATGGGCAATTCTTCATCAAGCGCGAACTGACGGATGCTATCGGCGGCGCCCAGCATTTTCCGCCGTGTTGCGGCGCGCGCGACGACATCGCCATAAACTTCGGCGTGCATGGCGGTCGGCGTATTGTTGACGAGGCTGGTCAAATAAGCGTGCCCGCCGACCTCGTCCAGCACCCCCATATTTTGCAGCTCTTGCGGGAGCGTCACATAGTCGATAGCATCGTTGCGCTCCTGCAAGCGGCAGAAGGCGTTCCAGATAAATTCATGGCGCTTGATGAAGAAGTCTTCCGCGGATAGAAACGAGGCGACGCTCAGAAAGGCTTTCGGCTCAAGCAGAATGGCGCCGAGCAAAGCCTGCTCAGCCTCCTGGCTCATAGGGGCATTTAATTGCGCTGGCTGTGCTTGGTAGTCCATTACAGATCTTTCATGAGGACGCCAAACTGCGGTCTCGCTTCCGCAGGAGCAAAAGCGGCCCAGCCCTGGTGTTTCGTCTGTAATTCAGGCCGACTCTCCAGCCTAGAGATTACTCTTCGTCTTCGAGATCTTCCAGGTTCAGGGTGTCCACGAAATCGGCGAAGGCGCTCAGCTTGCTCTCGTCGACCCGCTCGCCGTTTTCGCTTCTTTCGTGCAAGTCGTCCGCCAGCCCCAGAATCTCCGGCTCGACGTTGCGGTCGGGGCTGATGCCGGCGCGATCCATCACGCTCTTGTCGACGTAAATTGGCGCATCCAAGCGCACAGCCACGGCGATGGCATCGCTGGGCCGGGCGTCAATCTCAATCGTTTCGCCGCCGGCGTCAATGCTAATTATGGCGAAAAAGACATCCTTGCTCAAATTATTAATATGGATGTGACGCACGGAACCACCCATCTCCTCAATGGTGGATTTGAGCAGGTCGTGGGTCAGGGGCCGTTCGCGCGCCATGCCCTGCAATTCGAGCGTTATCGCTTCCGACTCGAACTGGCCTATCCAGATCGGCAAATAACGTTCTTGGTCAACATCACGCAAAACGACCAAGCGATGCTGCGACATCAAGCTTACTTGTACTCGGTCCACTATCATTTCAATCATATGCCGGTCGCCTTGTCCGAAATCAGTCCGATTCATATTATACACCGAAGTGACCTCACTTCAAACTTCGGCGTCAATTTCGGTAGTGGCGATTATCGTGGATATAATTCTCTTTGCGAACACAACACAGGTTTTTTCACCATAGAGAACACAGAAGCAAACGCAATTAAGTCATGCGAAAAAGGGCGATGCTAATCTGATTCGAGATCTGTAGGGGCGAGACTTGTCTCGCCCACCATGTCGCCATTGTACATGTGGGCGACTCAAGAGTCGCCCCTACGACGTTCCTTCATTTTGTTGCATTACTT
>JAJEGA010000085.1 GCA_022820125.1 Anaerolineae bacterium
GTGGAGGGTTTCGTTGTTCATCCCTGGCTGGATTGCGTGGTTTGCGCGGTGTTTGTGGGTGGGTTTCTATAAATTTGGCTGCCCCCCCCCCCCCGTAAGAATTAATGTTAATAGCCATGTCGAACCTCGCCACAACTTTCCCAAAAGCTCGCCGAGTATAGCCCATTTCAATGCCTGCGGTCAAATTTACCTGCGCTGGAAAGGCGGGGGATGCCGTGCGATAATTCTCGCGCCATTTGCCAACCTGGAGACGCCTGACGCCGATGATCCGCATCACCTACGCGCCCGAACAGAAACCGCTCGCCCTGCAAATTCGCGATGACTTGTCTGGCTTGCCCGAGTTGTCTCAGGCGCTGCTGATTGTGCTGGTGTCGAGTAAATCCAAAGCCGACCCCCAGGTGCAAGCCGAGATCGAGAAGGCGCAGGGGAAAGGCGCGCATATCTTGCCTATCCTCAGCGAGAACATCGCCCCGCCCGCCTCGCTTGAAAACAGAGTCTGCCTGGATTTCAGCGGCGGGTATGATCGCGAGCGACTGCTGCGGCAGCTTGAGCAGGCAGCGATGAGCTCGCCTGCTATCCGCCGCGCCAATCGACGCGCCTTGACCGGCATCGGCGGCATCGCGCTGCTGATGTTCGCCATCGCGCTCATCGCCATCGCGGGGGGCTTCGTCGCCTTTCCCGTGGCGGAATATAACGAAGAAGCGACCTTTCAGGCGCAGTGGATCGGCGGCTTGATCGGCCAAACGCTGGAGTACGTGCAGCCGCGCAGCACCGAAGACGCGCTCAATTTCCCGGCGACGCATCAAGCGGCGCCCACCCGTCTCTACCTCTACATCCGCGAGACGGCGACCGCGCTGCCGAATGCGGGAGAAAGCTGATGCCGACGGCGGATGTGCTCGTCATCGGCTCGGGCCCAGCCGGCATCAACGCCGCCTATGCCCTGCGGCGAGCCGGGCTCGAGTATCGCGTTATCGACCGCTCGCATACGCTGGCGGTGACCTGGAACAGCCTCTATCCCTCGCTGCGGCTGAATACATCCCGATTCTTCAGCGAGCTGCCGGGCCGCCGATTCCCCCTGCATTGGGGCATCCACCCGACAGCGAAGCAGTATTATCGTTATCTGGTCGATTGGGTCGCCGATCAGCAGCTGCCGATTGAAGGCGGGATCGAGGTCTATCGCGTGGCGCCGCGCGCTGATGGGCTCTGGCAGGTGGAGACCAGCGAAGGCATCGAAACCTACCGCGCCGTCATCCCGGCCACTGGTGTCTTCAACAATCCGCAGCTGCCTGATATCGCGGGCATGGACCGCTTCGACGGCGAGATTTTGCACTCGCGCGATTTCCGCCATCCCGATCAAGCGCGCGGCAAACGAACGATGGTGGTGGGCAATGGACCCAGCGGCACCGATATCGCGGTGGCGGCGGGTAAAGTCGCGGCTCAGGGCTTCACCTGGCTCGCCATCCGCAGCGGCGTCGACTTGCGCCCGCGTTATCCTTATGGCTTGCCGCGCCACGCTTGGATGATGCTGGGCGAGCGCCTGCCGGAGCGCGCCTGCGTTTGGCTGCAGCGGACGACGGGCGCGCTGAAATACGATGCTGGCGCATTCGGCGTCTGGGAAGCGCCGCCCAGGACCGGCGCTGGCACCGGTTATCGCGGTCCCGAGCTGCTGAACGCGCTGCGGCAGGGGCAGGTCAAGCCGGCGAGGCATCCCGTCAGCTTTGACGCCCGCGGCGCGACCCTGGCGGACGGCGACTACATCGAGCTGGATCTGGTGATTATGGCGACCGGTTTTCTGCCCGTCCTGCATCAATACCTGGATATCGACATGCAATACAGCACCGAGATGTTTTATCCGGAAACCAGCTGCGACTGGGATATCGGACCCAACGGCATCCGCGGCTGGCCCCTGCGCGATGTCAGCGAGCATCCCAACGGGCGCGGCGTACTGGGCCACGAGGGGTTGTATCTGGTGGGCGTCTTCTACAAGGGGCGTGGCGCCTTTTATAATATGCGCGCCGAAGCCGCCATCGCCGCCGAGCAGATCAAAGCCTATCTGACGCGGTCTCAGCTCCTGGCGCGCGCCGCCTGATTCGCCTCATGCGCCGGCTTTGGCTGCGCCTGAGCGCGCTGATTATCACCTTCACGCTGGCGCTGATGCTGCTGCGCCACCTGATAGCCGCCGCCCTGCCCTCGCCCATCGTCGCCTATATGACGCTGGAGACGGGCTTGCCCGTCGTCATCGTGCAAGACTTGACACACCGGTTGAAGCAGCGGCTGGATTTCGATTTCTTCACCGACCCCTCGTTTTCGCCCGATGGGGCAAGCCTGGCGCTGACATCGTATCTGAACTTCGGCAGCGATATCGTCACCTATGATTTAACGACGAGCCGCCTGCGCCGGCTGACCGCTTCGGTCGCCATCGCCGAATCGCCCGCTTGGTCGCCCGATGGCCAGTGGATCGCCTTCGCCAGCAATCATGAAGGCGATAACAATATCTACATCATTCGTCCCGATGGCGCGGATCTGCGGCGCGTCACCGCCCACCGCGCCGGCGACCGGCAGCCGGCCTGGTCGCCCGACAGCGCCTCACTCGCCTTCAGCTCCAACCGCAGCGGCGGCTGGAATCTCTACCAGATCGATCTGGCTTCGGGCGCAGTCCGTCAGCTGACCGAGCATCGCGCGCCCGATAGCTCGCCCGATTGGTCGCCCGATGGGAAGCGGATCGTCTTCGCCTCCGGGCGGGACGGCGCCTCGGCGATTTATCTGCTGGCGTTGGCGACGGGCGAGGTGACGCCGCTGGTGGTGGATTCGCGCTACGACAGCCTGCCCAAGTGGAGGCCCGATGGCGGCGCGGTCACTTTCGCGCGCTCGGTCGATGGCGTCTCGCGGATCATGCAAGTCGATGTGGCGACGGGCGACCTGCGTCGGCTGGAACTGGGCGAGGTCAGCGCCGATTCGCTCGCCTGGGCGCGGGGGTAGTGGTTTTGCCATTTGTTATCTGTCTGGAAGGTATTGTTGTTATAATATAGACATGAATTAGCACATTTGAACTATACTTGATATAATAGCGATTCGACGAATATAGAACAACTTGCAATCATAAAGGTGTTATATGGTAGCGAAACCAGTTATGAAACCAAACGAACCAACCACGGGAGTGTTTTCAAGTGTCCGCACATTGGAATGCCCTAAGATAAAGCTACCGACAGCCTTGACGCTGAATACCCGGATCAAAATGGATGGCTTGGATCTTCTCGGAATGCTGGACGACAATACGATTCCGGCCGCATTCTTTGACCCGCAGTTTCGCGGTGTATACGATAAGATGAAGTACGGCAACGAACACACTAGCCGTAATCATGTGCGAGTGAAACTGCCACAAATGTCCGAGGAAGTCATCTCAAAGTTTGCTAAAGAAATTGGGCGCGCCCTCATCCCTTCCGGTCACCTCTTCCTCTGGATGGACAAGTTTCATCTCTGCACGGATTTTCGCAATTGGATCAATGGTACGCCACTCAGCGTCGTTGACATGCTGACATGGGATAAAGGAAAAATGGGATTGGGTTATCGTACGCGTCATCAAACAGAGTTCTGCGTTATCCTCCAGAAAGAACCGCGCAGAGCTAAAGGTGTTTGGACGATTCGCAATATTCCAGATGTTTGGAGAGAAAAGATAAAGAAGACACATCCTCACAATAAACCCGTTCAACTTCAGGCGAAGCTCATAGAGGCAACGACCGCAGAGAATGACTTGGTAGTAGACCCAGCGGCTGGATCTTTTTCTGTATTTGAAGCTTGTCGCCAAATGGGACGCAATTTTCTAGGCTGTGATATTGCGGTGTATGATGGCGCGGCTGAGTGAAATCATAGGAAAACCAATCGAAGAGGTGCGCAAGGGAGCATACGCGCGCTGCTTCGGAAATGTCGAGCTAAGTCACCTGCTGAGTCGGGTTCAGAGTCTAATAATCAGAAACGGAAACGAACTGGAAAAACTTGTCACCAATCTGGTGTCGGACAAGCTGATCGAAGACGTCGATGAGTTTCTTAGCGCGCAGATCATGGATATAGGCGTTCGAGTAGCAACGAAGAAGGCAGTCAAGAAATGCAAGTCATTAAAGGGAGATGGAATCGAGCCCGATTTCATTGTATTTGATCGGAAACGGCACTCTCAGCATTGTTATGTCGTAGAGCTCAAGGACGGCCACGAATTCGATACGAAGTCTTCCGAGAAAGAACAACAAAATTTGGTTGATTTTCTCAGCACAAACGAATTGACATTGCATTACTATAGCTGCCACGGGAAGATTTGCGGATTTAATGCTAACACCCGAGAAGAAATCCAGATAGGATTTAAACGCAAGATAAGTCTTGAAGAAGCAATGACCGGTAGGGAATTCTGTAACTTGTTGCAAATTGACTATGACTCTATTTTGGCGCTCAGAGCGGCCGACAGAGAAGCCAACTACAGCGAGTTCTTGGAAGAACTTTTACAGATACCTTCTGTAAGAAAAGGTATTCTCGATAGGTTATCTGACTGACTTCCAACTCCTAGTTACAAAATAAGCTGCCGATCTACTCCCGCTTCCCCCGCGCGAAAGAAGGCGGATCGGTATGGCGAATCTCCTGGATGTGGATCCAGTCCTGGGAATGCTCCTCGACCAGGTAGATGCCCGGTATCGAAATGATGCCGAAGACCAGCCGCACGATTGTCGTGCCGATGAAGGCTTCCAAAAGCCCATCGGTCGTCAGCGATCCGGCGAAAGCCAGCAGCAGGAATAGGATGCGGTCAAGCGGGATGCCGATGAGGTTGCTGAAGAGCACGCGCCCCCACTGATGCTCCGCCCCGAAGCGCTTGATCCAGCGCGTGTAGACCTCGGTATCCACCAATTGCGAGATGACCGAGGCGACGACAGCCGCCATCAAAAAGCGCCATTCGGGCGAGAGAAACGCGCCCAGCGCCGCGCTCTCCTCCGGCGACATTTCCGGCGGCAATCCAGCGATAATGGCGAAGAAAGCCTGCACAATCAAATAGATGACGGCGGCGGCGATGATGAGCGTGCGCGCGACAGCCGCGCCAGCGAGCTTGTGCGCCATATCGCGCAAGGTGTAGGTCAGCGGATAGGCGATCGAAAAAGCGGTGGTGGCAGTGCCAAATAGGACGAGATCGCGCAGACTGGTGATATCGGCAATCATCTGCGCTGCGACATAAGCGACGCTGACCAGGATCAAAATGTGCAGATTTCGGATGGACATCATTTCCTCCCAAAAAACCATGGCATATTTTCATATTACAGGAATTTCACCGGCGGACGCAAGCAGCCGGTTCAGCCTGGCGCGGTTAAGTTTGCAAGCTTCCGCAAATATAAAGCGACGCACAGGTTATTCTAATACGAAGGCACAGAGGTAGAGCAAAAGACGTTACGCCACATACCAAGGTACGCTGTAGGGGCGTCTCGCCGAGACGCCCGCTTTTCCTGGCACAATTTCTGGGCGTTTCAGCGAAACGCCCCTACAGGCTCAAATTGCAGAAATTACTATCACTTAGTAAGAACGCCCGAAGGTGGCTGATGGCGTATGGGACTATACAGCTAGTCGATATCGTGGGACAACTGCGCATCCTGGCGATATTGCCGCTCGCGCTCCAGCAGGGCGCGTTTGCGCTCCAAGCCCCAGCGGTAGCCGCCCAAGCCTTTGTCGGCGCGGATGATGCGATGGCAGGGAATGACGAGGGCGACCGGATTCCTGGCGCAGGCATTGGCGACGGCGCGGCTGGCGGCTGGTTGGCCGATGGCGGCGGCAACCTCGCTGTAGCTGCGCGTTTCGCCTACGGGGATCGCCTGCAATTCGCGCCAGACCTTCAATTGAAAGGCGGTGGCGCGCAGGTCCAGCGGCAGGTCCAGATTTGGCTGCCAGCCTTCGAGATAGGCGATGATCCGCTCTACCCAGTAGCCGACGCCTTCATCATCCTGGATGCGCTCGGCGCGGGCGAATTCCGCTTCAAGGTCGGCCAGCAGCGGCGCAGGGGCATCGCCCAGGCTCAGCTTGCAGATGCCGCGTTCGGTCACCGCGACAAGCAAAACGCCAAGCGGGCAAGGCACGGCGCTGTAGAAGATCGTCATGCCGGCGCCAAGCTTGCGGTAAGCCGATGGCGTCATGCCCAGCTTTTCGTCGCTCTGTTCATAGAGTCGGCTCGACGAGCTGTATCCGGCGCCATAAATGGCATCGGTAACGCGCTCGCCAGCGCGAATATGCGCCTTAAAATCCTCAAATCGCAGGTTGGCTTGATATTCTCGCGGCGATATGCCGGTCGCCCGCTTGAAGACACGCTGCAAATGATAGGGACTCATGGTGAAGCGCGCCCCCAACTCGGGCAAGCTGGCCGACTGCGGATGGATCTCCAGCAAGTATTGGCAAACTTCCGCCACCAGTTCCGTTTGATTGTCCTTTGATTCGCCAGTCATTCCGCACAGCTCCCCAGCGCTCATCCAGCAGCAAGATCATAAAGGGAATGAGCCAGCGGAACACTCTGATTCTTGCGCCAATGCCCTGGCTTCAGCGCAATGCCGGCATCAGCAGAGGCGACGGCTGCGCCTAATCCTCGCCCCAAGGCCGGACGAAGCCCTCGGGCTCGACGCCCAAGGCATCGGCGACGCGATTGATGTAATTGAAGAAGCCGATGATCTGGGTCGCGTCGTGAATGGCGGCGTCATCCAAGCCGGCCGCTCGCAGGGCCTCGATGTCCGCCTCGCCCATAATCGCCGGCGCGCGAGTCAGCTTCTCGGCATAGGAGCATAGCGCTTGATCGACATCGCTGAGCGGCGCCGTCCGCCAATCGCGGGCGATGGCATCGACGTAAGCGTCAGCCGCCTCGTCATCGGCGAATCCTTCGACCTCGGCACGGAGGTCATGCGCATGCGAGCGGATTCAGTAGACGCAATGGTTGGCTTTGCTGACCACGACGGCGAGCATCTCGCGCTGCGCCCGCGTCAAGGGAGATTGGGCGAACATGGTCGCGCCATACATCTCCATCGATGACTTCATCACACGCCCGTTGAGGGACATGATCTGCACGATGTTCCAGACGCGGCCAGCTCGGGCGACCGCCTTCTGCAGTTCTTTCTTGACCAGCCCGCTGGCTTGGTCGATGGTGATCTGTTTGATGTAGGGCATTGGGGCACTACCTCGCTAGATTAGCTCGGGCGGTTGGATGCAGCCGTCGCTAATGAGCTCGGCTGGATTGGGATAATCGGGCGGGATGCCGGGGGCGGTGACGAGTTCGCCAGCGTCGATTCTGGCGGCGACTTCATAGTTAAGCGCGAGCAACTGTTCCAGGATGTCGGCGTCCGGGTCGAATCCGTAGGCGGCGAGCACGGCGGCGTCGAGGACGGCATGGAGGGCGCGGAGGTCATATTTGCCCGGTAACTGCTCCATCAGCCGATACATTTCACGCAAAGACAACTCTACTGAAGCCTTCATGCTTTCACGGCGAAAGTCTTGGATCGCTTTACTTGCGTCTGCAACGGCTTTGACATTGTCGTGACTAGGGAATTGCGGAAAAGGAATGGTCTCAAAGATATTCGGCACATAAGTTGGACGCGGATTCAAAGTGCCGCGGCTGCTGCCGAGAACTCTCCACCACAAGCAATGCATTCGCGATTGAAGAATGCCGAATGAGTAATCATCTTCGAAGGGAAATGCCTGTATCCCGTCAGAAATAATGATATCAGGATAAATGAACTCAAAGATTTGATAAAGATTGGTGCGAGAAGTGATGATATAGCGCGTTAAGCCATCGTCATATATGACTTCACGAAGACCGACGCGCCGACTGTGATGCATCCACCAATGGGAAAGCGCATGCTTATAGTTGAAGTTTAGGCGGGCGTCGAGGTCTTTTGAAAGCGCGGCTTGATTGCGCTCATGCTCTTCAGCCGCTTTTTTCCGTCTAAATGGCAATACATTTTCTTCGACGCGTTCAAAGACTTTGGAATAAGATCTTGCCTCAAGAATACCCATGCTTTGAAAATCGATGACATAATCAGTTGGGGCGCCTAAATTATTGTTCAATAGATCCTTGCCTCTTAAGTAGGGCAAAATCACTTCTGTATTTCGAGGGTTATCGGCAATTATATCGCGCGCGTCATCGGGCGAAAGCACGAATCCCTCATTACGCCCCGTTGTCTGCCCTTGAAAGACGCTCTTAGGCTCTTGGTTAACGCTAAGCGGTCTGGCGCTGCTGACATCGGCAAGATGGGATAAGGCGCTGCTAATCGTTGGCAGGTCCATCCGCTCAAAAATATATTCGCCTTCCGCATCTTGACCATGATAGATATGCAATCGATTTGGCGAATATGGCGGCGCGGATTTCGTCCAATTGGCAATCGAAACGTCAACCTTGGCTTCACCTGACCAAGGCATCGACTGAATCGCGTCATAGATTAAGCCACCATTATTCACTATATGATCCAGACTGCCCAAACGACTGTTGGTCATCGTGATGCTGTTCGTGCCTACCAAGCCCGCTCTCGCCCCTTCTTTCATATTGTCATGTGCTTTGCGGAACCAATATACGCAGTAATCCGCCTTGCCATGCACTCCGGGAAAAGCGTTCTGTACGGCGCTAGTGTAGGCAGCTCCATGCTCTCTCCTTCTATCGCTAAAGCCCAAATAAGGCGGATTGCCAATGCAAGCGTCGAAGTTGACCCATTCGTTGAAGAGCGCGTCTTCGACTTTGATATTATCGTCGAGGTTGTCCAAGGGCAGCGGATTTTCGTCGGTATCGAATTCGTCGACGGCCAACTTCTTGGCGATCATCAGCGAGACCTTTGCCAGCTCGACCGCGAATTCGTTAATGTCGTAGCCATGAAACTGCATTGCCGTCACACGGCGCGTCAATTGCGTCAGATCGCCGCCTAGTTCGGCGACTTTTTCACGCAAGTCAGATTCCAGCGCTCTCATCTCACGGTAGGCGACATACAAAAAGTTGCCCGAGCCACAGGCGGGGTCCAGCACGACGTAATCGCAGAGGTTGTCATATAGTTTGAGCGCGTCCGACAAATCATTTACCGAATCAATATCGTTGCGCCAGGGCTCAGCGATGACGGGATCGACAATGCGCTTGATGTCAAGCTCGCTGGTGTAGTGCGCGCCTTCGCGGTGGCGCTCGCGCTGATTCATGCTGTATTCAAAGATGCTGCCGAAGATGGCGGGGCGGATCTTCGACCAGTCCGCGTCAGCAGCTTTTTCCAGCAGACGAACCTCCGTTTTGGATAAAGACAGTGGATGAATATTCGCGAAAATGCCGCCATTGAAATAGTCCACTTCGAAAAAGCGCCCACCGCGGCGTTTATGTTTAGGATAATTCATCATCGTGAAGAGCAGCGCAATGAGGTCGTGCGAGTTGTCCGTCAAACTGGCGCCTTGCTGGCTAGCCGCAATAACACGCTGCAAGGTCGCTGGAGGCAGCAAACCGACATCTTCAGCGAACATCGCCACCATGCACTGTAAAGTGAAGCGCTGGGCGATGTCGCGCCCAATAGCCGGTTCGAGCGAGTGAAAAAGCTCCGCCAGTTGGAAGGCCGCTTCTGCCGTGACGTCGACGCGGTTGTTTTGGAATATGGGTGTGAAGTTCGAATTGGGAATCAAAAACTCTAAAGTGGCGCGGCGCGTAAATATTTCAGCAATTCGCACCACATCGACGGGGTCATAGAACTGAATATGGAAATCGTAAATCCAAATTTCATCAAAATTACAGAGCACGGCGTAGCGCGGCCGTACCCGACTATCGAGACTCTTCCAGTATTCCTCCAGCTGGACATAATGTTTCTTGAGGTCCTCACCGCGCTTTTTCATTTCGATGAGGGCGCGTTTGGGAATCAAGTAATCAGCGAAGGAAACGGTACTTCTCCCGTTGCGGCGGCGGCGAATGCGCTCCTCGTAGCGGCCCGCTTCCAAAGCGCCCGCGTGTCCAAAGGCGCGCATTAGATGGTCGAGGAAGATTTGCGCCTCGCCTTTTTCGTCGCCCGTGATATTTGCTCGCCACCAATCGACGAAGCCGCGCAGTCTCTGTTCTATCGACATCGACACTCCTTCCGATAGAACAATTGTATCGCAATCGTTATATTACGGAAACTGAAAAAAGCGCGCCATTGCGACGCGCTCCCGCAGATTTTCGACTTCTGCAGCGGCTACTTCCGCAGGCGCGGATCCAGCGCATCGCGCAAGCCATCGCCGATAAAGTTGACGCAGAGCACCGTCAGCGAAATCAACAAGCCGGGCCAGAAGACCAGCGTCCAGGTGATCGTCAGGTAATCCTTGCCGTCGAAGAGCAGGCGCCCCCAGGTCGGGAAATCGGGCGGGAAGCCCAAGCCGAGGAAGGACAGCGCCGACTCGGTGATGATGGCGGCGGCCACGCTGAAGGTGGCGGCGACGATGACCGGGCTCATCACATTGGGCAGGATGTGGCTGGCCAGGATGCGGCCGTCTTGCGAGCCGACTGCGGTGGCGGCGGTGATGAATTCGCGCGATTTCACAGTCAGCACTTCCCCGCGCACCAGCCGCGCCGTCGGCATCCACTGCAAGCCGCCGATGACGCTGACCATGAGGATGAAGACACCGCCTTCTACGCCGAAGGTCGCCTTGAGCGGCTCACGGAATAGCATCATGAGCACCAGGAGCAGCGGCAGCTGCGGCAGGGCGATAAAGATATCGGTCATGCGCATCAGCGGGTTATCCAGCCGGCGGAAATACCCCGAAGCCAGCCCGATGATCGTGCCGATGCTGATGGAAACGAGCATGGCGGAAATGCCGATCATCAGCGACACGCGGCCGCCAGACAGCGCGCGCGCCAGCGTATCGCGCCCGAGGCTGTCCGTGCCCCAGGGATGCTCCGGCGACGAAAGCTGATAGGCGGCGACGATATCGATGTATTCCGGGTCCAGCGTCCAAAACAGCGGGCCAACCACGACGCCGCCGAGGATCACGACGAGGACGCCGATGGCGATCATCGCCAGCTTGTGCTTGCGGAACTGCAGCCAGGCATCGCCGACAAAGGTGCGCGCCTGCTGCATTTCCGCCGCTTCGAGTTCCGCTGGTTTCGTCTTCGCTTTAACGGTCATAAGCTCACCCTGTCATCCCGTTTAGGTGTAGGTGACGCGCGGATCTAGGATGCCGTAAAGGACATCGGCGACGATGTTGAACAAGACAACCAAGACGGCGAAGATGAAGGTCACCGTCTGCACGGTGGGCAAGTCTCCGCCTTGAATGGCGATGATCAAATACTGGCCGATGCCGTTCACGCGGAAGATCTGCTCGGTAATGAGCGCGCCGGCGAAGATGCCCGGGATGCCCAAGGCAATCAGCGTGACTACCGGGATCAAGCTGTTGCGCACGACATGGCGGCCCACAACCACGCGTTCGGTCAAGCCCTTGGAGCGCGCCGTGCGGATGAAATCCTGCTGCAAGTTTTCCAGGGTGGACGCGCGCGTATAGCGGCTCATCTGCGCCGTCGTGTACAGGGTCAGCACGGTCACGGGCATGATCATCTGCCGCAGCTGCTGCTGCAAGGTCTCGATATCGGTGACCACAAGGGTGGTGTCGTACACCGACGGGAACCATTTCAGATTGACGCTGAAGATGATGATGAACATCAAGCCGGTGAAGAAGGTCGGCACGGAGAAGCCAACCATCATCAGAAACGTGCCCACCTGATCAAATATGGAATACTGGCGATAGGCGGAATAGATGCCGACGGGGATGGCGATCAAGACGCCGAGGATGTATGACGAGCCGACGACCCACAGCGTCTGCGGCAGGCGCTCGGCGATGATGTCGATCACAGGACCGCGCGTCGCCCAGGAGATGACGCGCGTACGCTCTTCCGAGCCGGGGAAGGTAATGTCGGTGACGGATTCGATGAAGTTCAGGGGTTCGGCGATGAAGAATTGATTCAGCCATTTGACGTACTTCACGGCGAAGGGGTCGTCGGCGCCAAGCGCTTCACGGATCTTCGCCCGCACTTCAGGCGGGATGGTTAAGGGGAGGTTGCCGGTTGGGTCGCTGGGGGATAATTCTAAAATGGCGAAAATAATAAAGCTGATGACAAGTATTGTAGGTATCGCGGTGAGCAGCCTTCGAACGATGTATTTGCCCATGCTGCTGTCCTTCCTGACTATCTACAGGCCGGGGCGCTGTAGGGGCGTTTCGTTGAAACGCCCGCTTTCAGACCTCAAAACCGTAGCGAACCTGAACTATAATCAAGGTATAGCGAATCTTCCGTCCAACGCGCTGGATTCATCGCAACATACTCCCGGATGGCTTGCAGCGACTTCTCGCTTCGAATGATATGGTCGAAATAGTTGCGCTGCCAGACCGTCAAGTCTCGACATTTGGGCATGTCGTGAACGCACCGGGATACCTTACCCTTAAAGCGTCCGATGATTGCCCCCAGCGAATTCGCTTGCAATGTCCTGTTTGGCTCGCCATGAGCTGCTGTAGAGGCGTCTCGGCGAAACGCCCGCTCGTCATTATTACGAATCACAATGATTCCATGAATATGATTCGGCATTACGACAAAGGCATCCAGTTCAACATTTTCCCGCAATTCGGCAGTCCTTTGCCATTCCTCGGCAACTATTCTGCCGATGGCGCTCAGTATGACTTCTCCATCAACCACTGTACCAAACAAACATTCGTGGCGGTTTGTGCAAACGGTAACAAAATATAAGCCGTTTCGCCTGTAATCATATCCGTTCAGTCGTACGGATCGACGCGTTTTCATTGGAACATTGGGTATTCTGGCGTAAGGGCGTTTCGGCGAAACGCCCCTACAGAATGGTTGTTGCGCGACTTGTGGGCGTTTCAGCGAAACGCCCCTACAAATGACTAATACCAACGCGCTACATGCTGCGCGTCCAATCGGCGATATTCCAAAGTTCGGAATCCCAGGCATTCATGGCGACGCCGTGCACACTGTTGTGATGCGCGGAGACGCTGCCGCGGTAGACCAGCGGGATCATCACGCCGCTTTGCACCAGCATGTCATTCATCTGGATCGTCAGCGCCGCGCGTTCTTCCAAGACGGCGGTGCTGGCCATCTGCTCGAGCAGCGCGTCATAGTCTTCGTTGTACCAGCGCGGGATATTGGAGCCGTTCCAACTGTTGTCGGGATGCACGATTTCCGTTGTGCGCCAGTTGCCCATATAAGCTTCTGGGTCGGTGCCATTGGAGCCATTGGTGTACATCTCGATGTCGGTATAGAACTTCGAGTAGGTATCGGGGCTGGCGATGTCGCCGCCGAAGAAGACGGCCGCGTCGATGTTGCGCAATTCGGTCTCGATGCCGATCTCCGACCACCATTGCTTGATTAGCGCCTGCGTATTCTGGCGAACAGCGTTGGTCGATGTCTGGTAAGAGACCTGTAGCGGAATGCCGTCATATTCGCGGATGCCGTCGCCATCGCTGTCCATGATGCCGGCTTCGTCGAGCATGGCGTTCGCCGCATCAATATCTTGCACCAGGCAGTCATCGTTATTGCTGGAAGCGTAAATCGGCGGACCAGGCAGGACGTTGCAGGTGGCAGTGCCGCCGGCGCCATAGAGCTGGCTGGCGATCAAGTCGCGGTCAATCGCCTTGGACATGGCTTGCCAGATGGCTGGCACTTGCAAGAAGGGATGCCCATTGCTGCCGTCCGCCATCCAAACCGAGCGGGTATCGGCATCCAGCATGGGGTCCGGATTGGTCTGATTAATCATCAGGCGCTCGACATTGGTCGAGAAAGCCACGACAACCGTGCCTTGACCAGCCGCTTCCATCGCGTTCAAGACCTGGGGCGAAATCTGCAGGTTCCAGGCGTAATCGGCTTCGCCGGTTTCAAGCACCGCGCGCGCGGCCGATTCCGCATCGCCCCCGCCTTTGAAGACGGCACGTGAGAAAGCCGGCTGGCTCTCAACGCGGAAGTTGGGATTGGCGGTATAAGTGACCACATCGTTGGTGCGGAAGTCTTCAACAACGAAGGGACCGGTGCCGATGGGCGCGAAGTTCTGCTCGTTGCAGCCCAAGGCAGCCGCGCCGATGCAGTCCTCAAACTGCGCCTTTTGGATGATAGGCGTGAAGTAACCGACAAAAGCGCCATAGGGGAAGGGCTTTGGCGAATCGAAATTGATCCTGACCGTCAGGTCGTCCAGCGCTTCAAGCGATTCCACGTTGGCGAATTGGGACAGCACGGTGCAGCCTGTATCCGGATTCATGCAGAAGTCGCCGCTGAATTTGACATCATGGGCGGTCAATGGCGAGCCATCCGACCAGGTGATGCCTTCGCTCAGCGTCCAGGTGATGGAAGTCAAATCTTCCGCGACGCCGCCGTTGGCGACCGTGGGAATCTCGTCCACCAGCCAGGGCACCATGACGCCATCCGGATCGTAACGCGCCAGCGGCTCCAGCACCAGCGCCGCCGCTTCGAATTCTTTGGTCCCGTTGCCGAGATAGGGATTGAGGTGCGAAGCCGCCTGCCAAAACAAGATGTTCACGGTGTCTTCGCTTTGAGCCAGGGCGGGTCCCCCAAAAGACGAAAGCGCGATAAGCGCGATCAACAGAATGGTGAATTTGCTTTTCATCTCTTCCTCGCTGAACTAAATGGATAGTCTGAGATTATGCAACTGATGCGATTATACCGAATAATGATTCAATTTCGCAAATCAGATTTGTAATCGAAGCGAGTTCGGTTAGCGCGAAACAAAAGGGGCATGCAAACGCACACCCCTTAAGCGAACTTAGTTGTAGCATCCGATTACATATCGGCGGGGTACCAATCTTGGACGTTCCACATCTCGGAATCCCAGCCGTTCATGTCTACGCCGCCGAGCGAATTGCTGTGGGCAGAGACGCTGCCGCGGAAGACCAGCGGGATCAAGGCTCCGCCTTCAATCAGCAGGTCATTCATCTGCCTGACGATGGCCGCGCGCGCTTCCACGCCACCGGTTTTCGTCAGTTCTTCGTAGAGGGCGTCGTAGTCCGGGTTGCAGTGCCGCGGCACGTTGCGCCCCAGCCAGCCGTTGTCTGGGTTAGGGTCTGCGCCACAGATCCAGCGCACCATGAAGGTCTCGGCATCGGGGCCGCTGGTGCCGCTGGTGAACATCTGGACATCGCTATAGAACTTCTGGTAAGTGTCGGGACTGGCGGGGTCGCCACCGAAGAAGACGGCCGCGTCAATATTGCGCAATTCCGTCTCGATGCCGATCTCGCTCCACCACTGCTTGATCAGCGCCTGGGTATTCTGACGCACGGCGTTGGTCGAGGTCTGATATTGTACGCGCAAGGGAACGCCGTTGGCTTCGCGGATGCCGTCGCCGTCGCTGTCCATGATGCCCGCGCCGTCGAGGATGGCGTTAGCGCCGTCAATATCCTGCGAGCAGCCCAGATAAGTCTCCGACACGTTGATCGGCGGGCCATTTACCATGTTGCAAGCGGCCTGCCCGCCGGCGCCGTAAAGCTGCCCGGCGATGATGTCGCGGTCAATCGCCAGCGACATGGCATCAGCAACTTCGGGAATTGTCAGGAATGGATGGTCGTTTGAGCCGTCTGCCATCCAGACTGACCGATTCGGGTTGTCAGGGCTGACGTCAGCCTGGTTCAGCATCAAGCGCTCGACCGACGAGGCGAAGGCCACAACTACGGTACCGTTGCCGGCCGCTTCCATACCGCTAAGAACGGCGGGAGAAATCTGCAGGTTCCAGGCGTAATCGGCTTCACCGGTTTCCAAGACTGCGCGCGCGGCTGATTCAGCATCGCCGCCGCCCTTGAAGACGACGCGGTCGAAGTGCGGCTTGCCCTCTTCGCGGTAATTGGGATTGGCGACATAGGTGACCACATCGTTGGGCCGGAACTCATCCACCATGAAAGGACCGGTGCCAATGGGGGCGAAGTTTTGGTCAGTGCAGGCCGACATCATGGCGCCCATGCAATCGGCGAATTGGGCCTGCTGCAAAACGGGCGCGGACTGCGACACGAAGGGGTCATAGGGATTGGGCTTGGGAACGCCGAAGGTGATCTTAATCTGGTTGCCGCCGATATCTTCCATGCTGACGACATCGTTGTAGAAATGCTTAGTTGAGCAGCCACCCTCTTCGTGGGTGCAATATTGCCAGGTGAAGATCAAATCATCGACTGTAAGCGGCGATCCATCCGACCAGACTACGTCATCCTTGAGCTTCCAAGTGATGGACGTCAAGTCTTCGGATACGCCTCCATTTTCAAGCGTCGGAATAAACTCAGCCAGGTCAGGCACCATTGTGCCGTCGGGGGCGATGCTGGCGAGTGGCTCGAGGATTAGCGCGGCTGCATCGAAATCTTTGGTGCCGCCAGAGAGATACGGGTTCAGAATTGAAACCGCCTGCCAGTACAGGATGGTCACCTCGCTCATGTCTTGCGCCGCGCCAACACCGCCGAAGAGGGTGCTGAAGATGAACAAGACGGCCAACAAGGTAAGTTTGACTTTCATTTTGCTTCCTTTCGCTAGGTTCGAATTGCCTTACGTGAAATTCGGCAAGGCAATTATACACGCCAAGTTGCCAAAATTACAAATCTAATCCGCATTCGGTTGTTGGCAGAGCAAAAGCCGCGCGCGCCGCGTGATTCGTCTCAATGGGACATGCGCGGCAGGCTTCGCCGCAATGGGCTAATCCTCCAAGCGGGGCCGGCGCAGCAGGTTCACCAGAATCGCCAGGATGACCTTGATCATATAATAGACCGAGCGCAGCGGCGTGATCGAAGAATCCCCGTGCTGGCGCGGGGTCATCCTGACCCCCACTTCCGTTTGCCGCAGCCCGCCGCGATGCAGCATCAGGATCGCCTCCGGCTCGGGGTAATCGTGGGGGTAGGCTTGGGCGAAGAACTGGATCGCGTCCCGATTAAAGGCGGCGCAGCCTGAGGTGGGGTCGGTGACGCGCTGGCTGATAATTGAAGTGAGCAAGCGCGCCAGGATAGCGCTGCCGAGCCGCCGCGGCAGGGGCGTCCCGTAATCGCCGCGCGCGTCGATGAAGCGCGAGCCGATCACAACATCGACATCGCCTGATTCCAGACGCGCCAGCAGGTCGATATTGTTTGCTGGCGCGTGCTGGCCATCGCCGTCGTTGCGCAAGACGATGTCATAATCATAGGCGCGCGCGAATTGAAAGCCGGCTTGCACCGCCGCGCCAATGCCGAGGTTATAGGGCAATTCCAGCACTTGCGCGTCCGCCGTCCGCGCTTCCGCCACCGTGTCGTCGCTGGAGCCATCGTCAACGACAAGCACATCGACCTGAGGCAGCCACCCTCGAATGCCGCGCACCGCGCCAGCGATGTTCCGCCCTTCATTCAGCGCCGGCAATATCACCAGGATGCGTTTCGCGCTCATCAGGTTAGGCTCCTTCGAGGGCGGCGCGACCGATGTAGGCAGGGTCGCAATCCGGGATAATCGCTTCGATATCAGCGGCGAATTTGGGCGGCACGCTCGCCCGCGCAAAGCCTAGACCGGGCTCCAGATAAGCCATGGCGCGCGCGCAATTCCCCAGTAAGATCTGGGAGTAACCAGCCCAATAATAATGCTGCGGATTATCACTGCCCAATTCGATGGCTCGCGCGAATGACGCGGCCGCGTCTTCAATCGAGCCGAGCCGTTCCTGCGCGCGACCAAGCATGAAGTGACAATAGAGATAGCCCGGATTCAGGTCGACGCAATTTTGCAGATGGCGCATCGCCCGCGCGGGATTGCCTTCAAAGCTGACGGCGATCTCTCCCAGCCGAAAGAGGGCGTGCGGATTGTAGGGATCGGCATCCACGACCTGCTGCAGGAATTCTTGCGCCGTTTCGAAGTTGCCGAGATCCTTTTCGATGATGGCGATATCGACCGCGATATAACTCATATTGTCGGCCAAGCTATACGCGCGCTTGAAATCCTCAAGGGCGCCAGCGAAGTCGTTGCGGTTCCACTTAAGCAGGCCGCGCGCGCGAATGCCCTCGGCGCTGTCCGGCGCGGCGTCAAGCAGGTCTTGCAGCAGCAGCTCGGCGCGCTCAGCTTGGCCCAGGCTGCTGTAGACTTCGGCCAAATAAGCGCCGGCGCGGCTGTTCGCCGGGTCCAGCTCCAGCGCGTGCAGCGCCTTCGCCAGCGCCTCGCTCGCGCGTTTATTCCAATCCAGCGCCCAGGCGTATATCGCCCAGGCGTCGGCGTCGAAGGGGTCGGCATTGATCGCCCGTTCGCCGTATTCGATCGCCTCGTCGTAGCGGCTCGCGTTGATCAAACCCAGGGCAATGCGGCGATAAATCTCGACCGAGTTCGGCATCGATTTGGCGATGTCAGTATAGAGATCGGTCGACTGGTTCAGGGCGCCGCTCAGCCAGTAGTTATTGGCTTCGACCAGGCTGTTGCGCGGGTCGACTGTCGGCGTGGGCGCGGGCACCGCCATCGTCGCCGCCGTATCCTCAAGCTGGCCGATGAAATCGTATACCGCGTTTTGCACAATTGGCGCCAGCGTCGCCCGATTGAGCACGACAGCGATCCCGATGGCGATCAGCGCCAGCGTCATCAAGTAAAAGGCGAGCCGGCGGCAGCCAATAATGCTGCGGCGCTGCACCCCCTGATACTTCTTCGGCGTTCGAATCTGCATGCGACGAGAGCCTGCAACTTTCGTGCTGTGGCGGGCGAGCCAAGGCTCGCCCCTACGATTTGCGTTCTGGCGGGCGAGCCAGCGCGTCCCTACGATTTGCGTTCTGGCGGACGAGCCGGCGCGTCCGCCCTACGATTTGTGTTCTGGCAGGCGAGCCAGCGCGTCCTCTCTACGATTCGCGTTCTGGCGGGCGAGCCAAGGCTCGCCCCTACAAATCTCATGCTGTTCTAGCACAGCGGGATCCTATCGAGAAAGGCGCTCAGGTCGTCCAGCAGATAGTCGGGCTTGCTGTCGCTCAGCTGATCGCGCGGCACATAGCCGGTGCAGACGCCGACCGCGATCGCGCCAATGGCGCGCGCCGCTTTAATGTCGTCCGGCGTATCCCCGATGACGACGACATCGCTCCCGTTTATCGCCCGTCCCGTCAGGTTTCGCGCTCGTTGCAGCGCCAGCCGCGTCAGGTCATCGCGCTCGGCGGACTCATTGCCGTAGGCGCCAAGCGGGAACCAGGCTGGGTCGTAGCGAGCCATCTCCAGCTTGATCGCGGCTGTCTTCGAGGTATTGCCGGTGACTAAACCAATCAGCGCGTCCTCGCGTGGGCGCAGCGCAGCAACCAAGTCCAGCGCTTGCGGGATGGCTTCAGCTTGGTAACCCTTGCGGATCGCGCGCATGTGCCGCGCCATGACGGTCTCGTAAGCCGGCATCGCCCGCCCCACTTCGTCACTTGTCACGCCATAAGGCGCCAGCAATTCGGCGACAATGCCCCAATCGGTCTTGCCGCCGAAGCTGTGATTGTCGAGGTCGCCGGTCTTGCCGAAACACTCCAGCATGGCTCGGCGTTTGGCATGGCGGCCGATGCCGCGGCTGATGAGCAGCGTGCCGTCAATATCGAAGAGAACGAGTTTCATGCTTGCCTCGCCTCGGTCGCGCTCGCGTTCCGGCGGGCGACCAGATTGGGCGCGCCTACAGTTTTCGCCATGATTGCTATTCCACGCCCTCCATGACGATGAAGGAGGCTTCCGCCGCGCCCTGACGCAGTTTGATCGCCGCCTGGTATTCGTCGGAGTTGTACATGCGCCGCGCCGCTTCGCTGCTGTCGAATTTGAGCAGGACGATGCGCTCGGGCGAGTCGGGACCCTCGAGGATGAGCTTGTCGCCACCGCGGATGATGAACTGCCCGCCGTACTTCTCGACGATGCCGGGCGTCAGCTTCATGTATTCTCCGTACTGCTCCATGTCGGTCACCTTGGCGCGCACCAAGAGGTAGGCGGGCATCGGTCACTCCTTTGTTGGGCTTGATATCGCTTTCATGATAACGCCTATCGGCGGTTTGATGTAGGGGCGGCGCTGGTATAATGGCGGGGCGAGGGGGTGGATGTGTCCCGGTGGATGCCCCGGTCTTCAAAACCGGTGAGCGGTTGCGCAGCGCAGGCGCTGGTGGGTTCGACTCCCATGCACTCCCGAATCAGGGCAATCGCTTCAAAACTGGCATCCCCTACGATGAGCAAACCTAAACTGAAATTTAACCACCGAGTACACCGAGAGCGCCGAGAAATGCGATTGAGTAGAGATTTCGCGGCATTTTGTCGCAAAATTTTTGGATGGGAAGGAAGTTTGTCGACAAGGTAGCGGTATGCCTGCCTAATTCAAACAGTGATTTAGGGGAAGAGCCATCAAAAGAACCTAAACTCTGTGTACTCGGTGTACTCGGTGGTAAAAGAAAATTTGAAGCGATTGCCCTGACTCCCAAATGAGTTGACATTGTGATCTGAATGTGATCGAATTAGCTTGTGTGGTCATGGGAATCGTGGCCGCGTACCTTAATGGCTTAGATTGAATTGAGCGTGGGAAATGAGCAGCATTCAAGACAATGTAAAGCCAGATGTCTGGTTCGTGGATGATTTAATCAGAGCAACAACAAAGAGTTTAGCGAGCGATATAGTAGTAACCATTCCTGACTTTCAGCGAGGGTTGGTGTGGAGTAAGCAGAAGCAAGAGTTGCTGATTGATTCTATCAAGCGAGGCTTTCCAATCGGCACGCTGTTACTCTATCAAACCAACGATAATGTCGACGGAAAGACATCCTACAATCTCATCGACGGTTTGCAACGCACGTTCGCGCTCAAAACCTACGCAATCAATCCAAACAAGTTCTTCACAACTGACGACGTAGGTGGGTCTTTCGTCGAAACAATCGCAAGCGAGTTGGTAAAAGATAGTGAAGAGGACTTGTATCAAATCAGGGCAATCATCACTGCTTGGGTGCAAGATGTGCATGCGTTTACTGCTGCTGCTGGTTGGGGTGCTAATGGTCTTGTGCAATCGCTAGTCGAGAAAGTCCTTGACGTTCCGTCGGGTAGCCGTAATTTTCATGAGCATGTTGGTAGACTACTTGCAAATGCGCGGATTACAGTAGCAATTGAGAGTTTTCTCGACTCGGTCAAAGAACGTTCGGATATCAGCAAAGTCAGGATTCCCGTCATTATTTTTTCGGGTTCTGAGTCCGACCTCCCACATGTGTTTGAATTGCTCAATACAAAGGGAACTGTACTGAGCCGCTACGAAGTATTTGCGGCGCAGTGGCACAAAGAAACACAACAGATTGGAAACAAGCAAATCCGAGATGAAATATGGGAGAGATACGACGCCTTGGAGGACGAGAATTTCACATCGGACGCCTCAGAAGATGCGCCTGATGAACAGTCAAGAAAGAACCGCGAATATACACTCTTTGAATACTTGTTTGGATTCGGACAGTTCATGTCCAAGAAACATGGTCGACTGTTCGAGGAGAAAGCGGAAAATCGACCTAGCTCCGCCGGATTCAATCTTGTTACCGCTTGCGTCGGTTTGCGAATCGGCGAGATGAAGGAGTTACCGGTCAAGTTAAGAGGCATCGATCGCAGCAAACTGGAAGCTTGCATATTAAACGCTGTGGGCTTCGTTGATGAAGCATTGAGCCCTGTCTTGTCCGTAAAGCAGTATCGCCGCAGAAAGACTTCGTACTACCACACCGAGTATCAAATCATTGCAATGATTGCGTCTGCGTTTAAGTCAAGATACATCCTGGACAAAGAATTGTCTGATGTCGACGGCTGGCGGTCAGAATGGGAAAAGCTGGCGAAGAGTCTCGTCATGCACTATTTGTATGACATCCTGCGCGACCACTGGCGAGGCTCGGGGGACACGAAACTGCATGAATATGTGGTCAATCGGCGGTATCTAAATATGCTTCCAAACTCTGGCGCATGGTCGCGCGTTCTGGACACATGGTTTGCAGATAATCAGAAGAATCTAGTACATAAGGGACGTCATGTAAAAGACGACCGCTCAGAGATTCTGTTTCTCAAATACATTTACGCGCAGAAGCTATCAGTCGTCAAGAATGCGCGAGAGTACCATGTAGAGCACCTGATTCCAGTAAACCAACTGAAGAAACTCAAAGCCTCTGCCGAAAAGCTGCCTATCAACATGATTGGAAACTTGGCTCTCCTAGAACCCTCGCAGAACATTAAGAAAGGCGACCTCACCTTCGTTGAATACCTGAACAAGCAATTGCGTGATGGCGAAATAAGTGAAGATGACTACCAAGAAAAACTGTGTCAATTCGAGTCACAACTTCTTTGTAGGCGGAATCTTCTTCCCGATGTCTTGTCGGCAACTTCCTACGACGAATTCTTAGAGACAAGATATCAGTCGCTAAAGCTCGAGTTTCTCAATACGTGGAAAGACTTTATCCCAGCCAATGCCTAGAACATCATGCGTTCGCCATCGGGGCCATACCGTCTGATTAAGTAACTTCTTTGCCTACAGAAATCGCAAACTGTAGAACGATTCTCAAAGTAGAATACGCTTTATGTGAAATAGATTTGCCAGAAATGGGCTGATCGCCAAAATGGAGTAGCACACAACCATGATGGAGAGCCAGCCCAATGACCAGTATAGACCTTACGACTTTGTTTACCATCCTTTTTGTTATCGTTGACGA
>JAJEGA010000113.1 GCA_022820125.1 Anaerolineae bacterium
TGGTGGAATGTTTCATCAATAAGCTCAAGCATTTCCGCCGGGTCTTTTCCCGATATGAGAAACTGGATACTTCGTATCTCGGTTTTCTCCACTTTGTCGGCGCTCTTATCTGGTTACGATAGAATGTCAACAGAACCTAGCGCTTGCAGACGCTGGCGCGAAACGAGGCTCGATATGCCGTAGCCGCAGAGCAAAAACTGCAAGCCAAGGACGCCATAATAGTAACTTGGCTGCTCGTCGGGCGCGGCGCGCGCCAGGCATAAACCAGCGATGAAAGCAAAAACCAGGAGAAACAGCATGAGACTTCGCCCGGCGGCTGATCGCGCCACGAGATGCCGGGCGAGGCGCCATGCTGATTTCAGCTCCCCCTGATCGGCTGCGCGCGCCACATAGGCGGACCGCCATAGACGCCCAAATCGATACATCGCGTATGCCATGCCATACCAGAAAAGGGCTTCCAACAGCAAGCGCAAAGCGGTAAAAACCGAATGCAAAGCTGGCTGATAGTGCCGCAGGCTCAAGAGATCTGTGCTGAATGGTTGGCGCAAGCCGGCGACAATTTGACTGGGGATGCGCAGCAAAAAAGTGATTCCGCGCTGAAGTCGTGAGGCTCGTTCTTCAGCTGGCGCGGCTGTGGATGGTTCGCCCTTGGGCGCCGCCGTTTCGTTTACAGCTGAGCCCGTCGGCTTGCGATGGGCGTATTGCGCCAGGTCTTCCGCGCTGACTCGGCTGCGACGGCTGACATGGGCTTTTATGTCGACGAAATCGACCTGCGCTTCGTAGACGAGATAAGGCGCGAGGAGCATCAGCGATAGCAAAAGCCCGGCTAACAAGCCCCGGCGGTTAAAAGGCAAGCCGGCGACAAGCCATACAAAAGCGATGAGGCCGTAAAGCAGCAGCGCCGAGAAATGCGTCATGAAGGCGGCGGTCGCCGTGATCAAAGCCAGCGCCGCCTGCCAGGCGCGATTCTCGCGCTTCCAGCGGAACAGGCAATAGGCGAAGAGCGCGAAGAAAAAGGGCAGCTGCAATTGCGCCCAGGCGGTGTACGCGCCAGCGATGCCGACATTGCTGAATGCGAACAGAAGCGCAGCAAGCAAGCCGGCACGGCGATCAAACAATTTGCCACCGAGGCGATATACGATGCAGGTTGTCAACAGATTGACGCTGAGTTGCGTGCCGACGAGCACAAGCCGCAGGTCCTTGGTGATTAGAAGCGCCGGCAGCTGCATCCAGACGAGAAAGGGCATATTAAAAGCGGCGACGCTTGAGAGTGTGCCGACGACGGGGAAGGCCCCGCCGTCCAACCAGGTTTGGCTCCGCGCGAGCACGGGCACATAATCCACCTCCCAAGCCAACAGGCGCGCGGCGTAGAGCTTCAGCGCCGCGCTCCCCAGCAGAAACAGCGCGAAAGCGATGGTATCGAAAGACGAATTTTTCTTGAATCTCATCAGCGCCTTGGATCTCGTCAACATCGCAAGTATAGCAGTTGAGCGGGAACGAGTTGCCAGGTTGATGGCGATCGCTCCCATGATCCGCCAGCATGTTATCCCCTGCCAGCCCGCTTGAGCGCTGTAGAAAAAGGGGCTATACTGCCATGGTAAGGCAGACTTGCCGCCTTACAGATTCCGGGGAAGAAAACCCATGGCGCGCGAGAATCGCAGTGGCGCTCTGCAAGCGGCGCTCCGCCGGCTGGTCCTGGTTGTTGATGGCGTGAAGACCTGCGTCATCGTCAGCGCTGACGGATTCGCAATCGCCGCCTGCCCCGGCGACGATGGCGGCAGCCCCGGCGATAACCCGCTGGATGCGGCGCAGGTTGCGGCGGTGTCGGCGATGTTGGCCGCGCTCGCTGAGCAAAGTCTGGATCGGCTGGGGCAAGGCGACATGGGGCGGCTGCTGCTTGAAGGCGAGGCGGGCGCCCTGCTCAGTTTTCCCGCGCGCGATGCGACCCTGGCGTTGCTGGTGGAAAAAGACGCCAGCTTGGCGCATGTGCTTTTCGCCGCGCAGAAGACCGCCGCCGAAATCGACGCCATCCTCGCGGGCGCATAATCTCAACAGTGGCTGTCTGCATTAGCGGAATTGCCCTCCTTGGAGTTCAGTCCGCCTCGGCTTCGTGAAAGGCGGGATGGAAGCGAACATGCCCGCGAACATGAACAGGCGCGCGCTCCCCAAGCAGCGCCACCATAAAATGCTCATGCGGTCCTCCCGGTTCGACATAATCCGAGCTGAAGCCCAGCGGCTGCGCCGGCTGAAAGCCAAAGCGGGGATAATAACGCGGGCTCCCCACCAAGAACAGAAGCCCGTAGCCCAATTCGCGCATCGCCTTTAATCCAGCGCGCACCAGCGCCGAGCCAATGCCGCGGCCTTGCACGGGCGGGTCAACAGCGATTGGACCCAAGCCGGGAAGCTGGAAGACGCGATCGCCGTCAGTGATCGTCAGCAAGGTATAAGCGGCATGACCTGCTATCGCGCCATTCAGTACAGCCACATGAGACAGCAGCAGCGCATCATCGGCGCGCAGATTATTCACCAATATGGCATGCGCCTCGCCCTTGAAGGCGGCGGCTTCGATTCTGTGAATCGCTTCAATGTCCGCTGGCGTTTCGCGCCGGATGATGATTGGCATAAGTTGACCTCAGTCGCAAAGCGCTTGCAATGCGCTCTCCCTTGCATCAGAATACCGCATTCAAGGCGAATACGTACAGAATCGTCGTGCAAGGAATAGCAAAATCATGGATATGGCTGAACAGAAATTCCTCTACCTCACCACGACGGGACACCGCAGCGGGGCGCGCCACGAGATCGAAATCTGGTATGTGGAGCATGAGGGCTGCTACTATATCGTCTCCGAAAAGCGCGACGCCTCTCATTGGGTGCGAAACATACAAGCCGATTCCGCCGTTCGTTTCCGCATCGGAACCGACTGGGACACTGATGCGATTGCCAGCGAGGGCAAGGCGTCATTTCCTGATGACCCCGCGCTCATCGCCGCGGTAAGAGCCAAGATGGACGCCAAGTATGGTTGGAGCAATGGGCTGGTCGTCGCCGTTTGCGGCAGCTGAAAATCACAATCAAAATTTAGCTTCGAGCCAGCGGCTAGACGCATCGCCGTCAGCCAGCCAGCCGTAGACGCCGCCACCGAAGTCAGCGCGCCACCAGCGATGCGCGTCAGTGCAAATAGGTCCGCCGACGAGGCGAAGCGCGCGGCCCGGCGGCGCCAGAAAGACCCGCGTGGTGGCGGTATCGGGCGATGTGTAGGCGGATATTCTCGAGCGCGCCGATGCTGCCACCATAGCGGGCGCGCCAACTTGCAGCGCCGTTTCCAGCAGGCCGTCGCAACTTGCGTCGATGGCGAATTCTATTGAAGCCTCTGGTTCGCGCTCGCTCACATAAAAGATGACGGCGGCGTAATTGTCCTTGTCGGCGCTGCCAATCCAGACATCGTAATGCCCGGCCAGCGGGAAGCTGAAGCGAATGCCGGGATTGGCGCCCAGATAATCATCGCTGCAAAGCCAGCTGCCATCGGCGTCATTCACCAACAGCGTCATATCGGCCGGGCTGTGAACCGCGAACCAAATCTCGCTGAATGAGTCGTTGAGGGATACGCTGAAGTCGGGCGCCTCCGAGACATAGCCGCGACACTGCTCGCCAGCGATAAAATCGGCGACCGGATTGCGACCGCCGCCGATAAGCTGGGTCGAGAAGGGCGCTGGCTGGAAACCTGATGCTAGCGCGCGCTCTCCGTATAAGGGATCGCGCCCGGGGTCGGGACCAGTCGCCGTCGTTGGCAGCGTTTCCGGGCCCGCTTCCGAAATTGTTAGGGCGCTCTCATCATAGGTTTCGGCCGCGTAGCTGCCGATCCAGACGCGGTAGCCGCCTACGGGCGCGTTGTGGAAGACCAGCGCCGGATTCAGCCCATTGGTATCGTCATTGCAAGCCCAACTGCCATTGGGCAGGTTAACGATCAGCGTGGTGTCTGCTTCGCTGGCGCTCAAGAAAGTAATTCGACTGAATTCGCTGGTCAGTTCGATCCGAAAGTCGGGGTCGCTCGCGGCGTAACCGAGGCAGTTGTCGCCCAGATTCAGCGATCTCACATCGATATCGCCGCCGCTTAGCGCGTCGTATCGGGCGGGCGCCGGCGAGAAACCGGGCGCCAAAAGATGACTGCCATATCGTGGCTCGCCCGCCGGGTTGAGCCCGTCGCCGGCCGAGACGGTCAGCGCCGCCAACAGCAGGACGACGCTGAATGCAGATACAGAACGTATTATACGCACCGTAAACATGGTGAGCACTCTCCGCATCGATTGCGACTTGGGCTTGACGCGCGAACAAGCGGCTTCGTTCATTATAGTGCCGTTCAGTTGTGGCAGCTTGCTCAAGCGAGAGCGACCTGTTTGCCGCGAGCAGGGAAATCGTTTACCATCAGAGTGCAACTCCCAGGCAGCCTTGTAGCAAGGTCCGCGCCGATGCAGAAACGAATGATCGAATTCATCCGGGCATTACGCGCCGCGGGCATACGCGTCTCGCTGGCGGAGAGCCAGGACGCCATGTTCGGCGTTGATGAAACTGGCGTGCGGGACGCGGCCGCCTTCAAGAACACGATGAAAGCGACGCTGGTGAAGAATCACCGCGACCAGCCCGTTTTCGAATACTTCTTCCCGCTCTTCTTCAAAAACAACAAACCGCCCCTGCAAAACATCCTTGAGCAATTGACGGAGGGTCAGCAGGCGCTGCTGAATGAAGCGATGCGTTCGCTAATGGGTGAACTGGATGCCTTGCGCGACCTGCTGAAGCGGCTGCTCGAAGGGCGCGAATTCAGTGATGAGGAATTGGAGCAGTTGGGCGACGCCTCTGGTTTGCCGAGCGGCGACGAGATGTACATGCGCCCTTGGTTCGAGCGGCGCATGAACCGGCAAGCGGGCATCACGCAGCTCGAACGCATGCTTGATGACTTGCTCGAAGAGCTGGCGGCGCTGGGCATGAGCGACGAGGCGCTGGCTGAATTGGAGCAGATGCTGCGAGAAAACATGCAGGGCTTGTCGGAGCAGATATCCCAGCACGCCGGCGCGACGCTGGCTGAGCAGATGGCGGAGCAAGAACCGCGAGAGCGCCCCGACCTGCTGGATGCGCCTCTTCAGCGGCTAAGCAGCGGCGATATCGAAGATGTGCGCGACGAAGTGCGGCGCTTGGCGGCGCGCTTGCGTACGCGGGCTGCGCTGCGGCAGAAGCGCGCGAAATCGGGTCAATTCGACCCGCGCAAGACGATCCGCAAGAACATGCGCTATGGCGGCGTGCCGCTGGAGGCGCAATTCCGGGTACGCCACAAGAAACCCAGCTTGGTCCTCATCTGCGATTTGAGCACCTCGATGCGTTACGCCGTTGAGTTTCTGCTGACTTTGGTCTATGAGCTCTCGGACCAGGTGCGGCGCACGCACAGCTTCATCTTCATCCACGATCTTGTGGATGTGAGCACGACCCTGGCTGAACTGCCGCCGCGCGAAGCGGTCGCCCGCGTCATGGCGGAGAACCCTCCCGGTTATTACAGTACCGATCTGGGCAATAGTCTCCATAGCTTCCACAAGGAACACATGCGCCTGATCGACAGCCGCAGCACCATTATCTTCTTCGGCGACGGGCGAAACAATTACAACGATCCACGCCTCGATATCGCGCGGGAGATGCAGCGCAAAAGCCGGCGGCTGATCTGGTTCTGCCCGGAACCGCGCCGTCAATGGGGCAGCGGCGACAGCGACATGTGGGAATACAGCATGTACGCCGATAAGGTCTTTATGGTCAACAACCTGCGCCAACTGGCTGACTCGGTCGATCGCATCCTGGCGGATGGCTAGCTCGGGCGCTGTGCTACACTGAGGGATGATGAAAGGTTGAGCAGCAGAGCGACCGGCATGGCTGAGGCAACGACAATTCGCAGTTTGGAAGACATCCGCCGTCTGCGGCCAGAGATTATGAAGCTGGCTCGCAAGTACCGCGCTCGCCAAATATCTGTGTTTGGCTCGCTTGTCCGCGGAGAGATGCATGAGGACAGCGACATCGATTTCCTGGTCGAGTTTGACAGCGATTTCCGGCTGACGGACATCATCCGCTTGACCCAAAGGCTGGAAGAACTGATTGGGCGGAAGGTCGATGTCGTGCCGCGGCAGGCTTTGCGGAAAGAGCTGGAGACCTTCGTGCTAAGTGAAATGCAAGCCCTTTGAGCCGAAGCCAGCAACTCTACTTGCAGGATATTCTTCAGCGAATTCTGCATATTGAATTCTGCACCGCAAGCGGTCGCGAAGTTTTTTTCGGTGACAGATTGTTGCAGGATGGCGTCATACTTGCGTTCATGATAATCGGTGAAGCGGTTAAACGCCTGGACGCAGACTTAATTGAAGCCTGCCCGGAAGTCATGTGGAGCGACTATGCCGGTTTCCGCGATGTGCTTATACACCGCTATCATGACGTCTTGCTTGAACAGGTTTGGCTGTTTTCACAGGAGGACCTGCCGGCCTTGAAGTCGGCGGTCAGCGCGCTGCTACAAATCGCGGAAACCGGGGAAGACGAGACTTAAACTCTGTCGCGGCGTCAATGGGGCAGCGGCGACAGCGACATGTGGGAATACAGCATGTACGCCGATAAGGTCTTTATGGTCAACAACCTGCGCCAACTGGCTGACTCGGTCGATCGCATCCTGGCGGATGGCTAGCGTCGGCTCTGTGTTACACTGAGGAAAGAAGGAAGGTTGAGCAGCGAAGCGACCGGTATGGCTGAGGCAACGACAATTCGCAGTTTGGAAGACATCCGCCGTCTGCGGCCAGAGATTATGAAGCTGGCTCGCAAGTACCGCGCGCGCAAGGTGTCGGTGTTTGGTTCGCTTGTGCGCGGGGAGATGCGAGAGCACAGCGATATCGATTTTCTGGTTGACTTCGAGGAAGAGTACACGCTGCTTGATATTGCCGGCATGATGAATGGATTAGAGGATTTGCTTGGCCGCAAAGTGGACGTCGTGCCTCGGCGCTCGCTGCGTGAGGAGTTGAAACCCTACGTTCTTAAGGAAGTGCAGCCATTGTGACAAGAACTCAAAGACTATATTGCAACGACATTCTGGACCGCATCTTTCGAATTGAAGCGTATACATCGGCGGGCCGCGAAGCATTCGATCGGTCGAGCGTAAAGCAGGATGCTGTCATTTTCTGCTTCACAATTATTGGTGAGGCAATAAAGCATTTGAATGACGATCTAAAGGACCAACAGCCGCATATCGACTGGCGCGGATTCGCCCGATTTCGTGACTTTCTGATACATCAGTACCACAAAAGTGAGATTGAGATTGCCTGGCGGGCAGCACAAGACGACTTGCCAGCCTTGAAGGCGGTAGTTATCGCCATACTTTCCTCGCTGGACGACAGCGAATCAGGGGCTTGAATCCAGCGCATTTCCCGCGTGTTATACTGTTTTCACCTATAGAGCAGCTGAGGTTTGCCATGGCAATCCAAAAAGAGCGCAGGATGACTGTCGCCGAATATCTCGAATGGGAGGAGCGTCAGGAGGTCAAACACGAGTACATTGATGGAGAAATCATTGAAATGACAGGCGGCACATTCACGCATACTCGCATCAAAACAAACATCGGCGGTTTGCTCTTCGCGCTGCTGGATTTCTCAGATTATGCGCTCTGCAATAGCGATATGCGCCTGCGCGTCAGCCCGACTCGTTACGTTTATCCGGACTTCAGCGTCGTCCGCGGCGAGGCGAGCCTGGAAGACGACAAGGAACTCACGCTGCTCAATCCGATCTTCGTGGTTGAGGTAACATCTCCCTCGTCAGCGACGCGCGACCTCATCGACAAGCTTGGCTACTACCTTGAGGTTCCCTCCATTCAAGCCTACCTGATCGTTGAACAAGACCGCCCCCGCGCCCACTTGCACACCCGCGCCGAAGACCGCTGGATGCTACAGATTTTTGACCAGGCGGATGATGTGATTCCGCTGCCAATGCTGGATTGCGAACTGCCGCTGGCGCAGGTCTATCGCGGTATTAAGGTTGAGGGGGTCTAGGCGGCCATCCCCTCATCTGCTGTTTACTTGGTCGCTCGTGTTATATTATTTCAGCAGGTCAGCAAGCGAGGTTTGAAATGGTTATCAACATAAGCCCCCGCATGAGCGTCGCCGAATATCTCGAATGGGAGGAGCGTCAGGAGGTCAAACACGAGTACATCGATGGAGAAATCATTGAGATGAGCGGCGGATCGGGCGAACACAGCATGATTATCGGAAACATACACGGTTTTCTGTGGAATCTGCTTAGCTTCCCCCAGTACACTGTGCACACCAGCAATCTGCGAGTCAAATTCAACTCTTCTCGTTATGTCTATCCTGACTTGAGTGTCGTCCGCGGAGAAAGCATCTACGACGACGCAAGCAGACTAAACCTGCTCAATCCGATCTTCTTGGTTGAGGTAACATCGCCTTCGTCAGCGACGCGCGACCTCATCGACAAGCTTGGATATTACCTCGAGGTTCCCTCCATTCAAGCCTACCTGATCGTTGAACAAAACCGCCCCCGGGCCCATTTGCACACGCGCGCCAAGGACCGCTGGATGCTACAGATTTTCGACCATGCCGATGATGTGATTCCGCTGCCAATGCTGGATTGCGAACTGCCGCTGGCGCAGGTCTATCGCGGCATTGATTTCGCCCAAGCCTGACCGTCCGCGCTATTTCAAATCGCGCCGGTGCCAATCGTCGCTGAACAGGTTGAAATCGACCTCGCGCTGCGGATGCTCGGCGATAATATCTTCATCGATATCGACGCCCAGTCCGGGCTTGTATGGCAGCGAGAAGTAGCCATCGACCACCGCCGGCATGCCGACGCCTACCGCCTTGACCGGCGGATCTGCGAAGTCATTAAAGTATTCCTGGATTTTGAAATTTGGCGTGGTCGCCGCCACAGCCAGCGACGCCATCGTCGAGCAGGGACCGCCGACATTATGCGGCGCGACCAAGACGTAATACATCTCGGCTGTGCCGGCCAGCTTCTTCATATTCATGATGCCGCCGAAGTGGGTGGTATCGGTTTGGATGATATCGGTCGCGTTCAGCTCGAATAGCTCGCGGTATTCATAGGGCGTGTGGATGCGCTCGCCTGTCGCCACCGGTATGCCCAGCCCAAGCGCCACCTCGCGCACATCGCGCAGCGCGCGCAGGTTTTCCGGCGGCACCGGCTCTTCCACCCAGCCGGGCTTGAACTCCGCCAGATCGCGGATGATCTCGACTGCCGTCACCGGGTTGAAGCGCCCGTGCATCTCGATCAGCAGCTCAACATCAGGTCCCACCGCGTCATATACCGCCTCCACCAGTGAAATCGACAGCAGCTTCTCTTCGCGCGTGAATTCATAGAAACCGCTGCCGAAGGGGTCAAACTTCAGCGCGCGGTAGCCCTTATCCACCACCTCTTTCGCCGCGGTGTGCCAGGCTTCCGGCACGCGCTCCACGCGATACCAGCCATTGGCGTAGGCTTTGATCTTGTCGCGTACGGCGCCGCCCAGCAGCCGATACACCGGCTGATCGAGCGCCTTGCCGATGATATCCCAGCAGGCGATCTCTAGCAGCGCGATGCCGGTCATGGCGATCTCGCCGGCGCGCCCGTAGGTCTCGCGCAGCATGCGATAGGTCATGTCTTCGGTGTTGAAGGGGTCGCGCCCCAGGGCGAAATCGGGCACGGTCTCGTTGAGATAGCCGATGACGGGCCCGACGCCGCCGACGGGTCTGGCTTCCGCCCAACCGACCAAACCGTTGTCCGTCTCCACCTTGACGAAAAGCAGATTCCGCCAAGGCGTGCCCATCACCATCGTGCTGACATTGCTGATTTTCATAACCCCCCCTCGGTCCCCCCATTAGGATGGGGGGAGGCTGTCGATTCGCGGACTCTCGCTGGGCAAATGTTGCGCAATGGTATTCAAAACCGCATCCGTTTCATAGATTACTTGTTCATTGCTGAAACGCAACACGGATAATCCGAGCTCTTCAAAGAATCGGGTGCGCTGTTCATCGTATTCCGCCGCTTCTGTCGAATCGTGGCTCGAGCCGTCGACTTCCACGACAAGTCTTGCCTGACGACAATAGAAATCGACGATAAAGCGATTGATTGGCTGCTGGCGTCGGAATCTAAAGCCCCGCATTCGCTTGCCTCGCAGGTATTGCCACAACATCTTTTCCGCGCGGGTAGGGTGCTTGCGCATGGCGAGCGCCCGTGACTTAATTTCACCGTAAATTGTGGTGTCAGTATATGTAGACGCCCATTTCTTGTCGTCGGACAAGACATTCACCTCACCAACTTTCCTTGCTTCCCCCCATCGGGATGGGGGGACCGAGGGGGGTTAAACCACCGGAATCCCCAAGTCAGCCGCGCCGACCTCGCCATTAACCGCATCGCCGGCATAGCGCTTGATGATGTTTATCACCAGCGCCGCCCGGTGCACACGCTCCCGCGATTGCTTTATCGCCAAGTCTTCGATGTGAATGCCGCTGGGATAGATATTCGCGGCATTGCGCAAGCCCAGCTTGACGTAGACCGGCGAGGCAACGCGAATCAGTTCGGGCGCTTCATAATGGCGCACGAAGCCGCCAAAGTCGTCCGGCGCCTCGACATAAACATCCAGCGGAATATCGATCGCCGCGCGGATCGCCGCCAGTTGTGGCAGTGTCATATCGGTTGGACTGTTATAGGTGCCCGCGCCCAAGTCTTCCAGCAGCTTGATCGAGATCGGATTGGCCGCGCCCATCTGCACCGAAATCTTGACCACCAGATCAGCCGGCAATTCGCCCGCTTTCTTCATCTCGTTTACCAGCCAGAGCTGGCCTTCATCGGCGACGAGAACCGAGCGCAAGCCAAGCTCGCAGCCGCGGATGATGTCTTCGGTGGCGTAGACGACCTCGTCCATCCCCCGCAGGCGCGCGCCCAGGTTCTTGCCGGCGCTGGTTCGCACTTGCGCGCTTGTGCCCCATGCCGCTCGCGGACCCACAAATAAGCTGACCTCAATGCCAGCTTCCGCGCCCAAGCGGCACATCTCGTGGATTTCTTCATCGGTCAGCATCCAGATGCCGCTGCCCTGCGAGACGCGGTGGATTGTGACGCCGTAGCGCTCTGCTTCCTCCAACACAGCCGCCAGCGCTCGCGGACCCTCGGTGCTGGGGATCTCGATGCGATACTTCGCGCCATCGGGGAAGCGCTTTGGTGATGTCGGCAAGTCGTAAAGCTCGCCGGGCGGGTAGGCCTTCATTGTCAGAAAATCGCGTACTTTTTTCATGGGCGGTTCGCTCATGCTAGAATTTTGTCATCCGCGCAGTCTAGCGGAAAACGCCCTTGTTGGCTACCGGGCGTCCGCAAGCAAGCGAGGACGCGGGCTTTCAAGCGATGACTTGTTTGCGACAGTTCTTCGCAGTATAGTTCAGGCATAGCGACTGGGTTTTCTCCCGCGGGGAGCAATATGGCGGAATCAACTGAGAGTTTGATGCAGCGAGTCGAAGCGCTGGAGCAGATTTCACATGCCCGCGTCATTGAACGCGTGGGCCAGGTAGAGCAGCGGGTATCGCGGATTGAAAGCGCGCGTGAAGCGGAAGAGCCGCATGTTGCGACCAAAGCAGATGTCGCGCGGTTAGAGACGCTGGTAGTCGAGACACGTTCTGACTTGCTGCGTCAAATGAGTGAAAATCACTCCGACATGGAAGATAAAATCAACGCGGCTAACACTGCGGGAGAAAAACGACTGCGACATTTTTTGATGTGGCTCATCGGCACGGCGATTGCCTTTGCCGCTGTGATTATCGCGGCATTTGCGATCATTGTCGGGCAGTTGCCCTGATATGAACAAGCGCCCCAATGTCATCGTCTTCTTCACTGACCAGCAGCGCTGGGATACCACCGGCGTCCACGGCAACCCGCTCGATCTGACGCCTAACTTCGACCGCCTCGCCCGCGCCGGCACAGACGTCCACACATCCATCACCTGCCAGCCCGTTTGCGGTCCGGCGCGCGCCTGCCTGCAGACCGGGCTATACGCCACCGAGACCGGCTGCTACCGCAACAGCGTCCCGCTGCCCGCTGAGAGCCGCACGCTGGCACATTATTTCGGCGACGCCGGATACGACACCGCCTATATCGGCAAGTGGCACCTGGCTGAAGGCGCTCATGGGCCGGTCGCGCCGGAGCAGCGCGGCGGCTACGACTACTGGTTAGCCTCCAACCTGCTGGAATTCACCTCGGATGCTTTCGACCTGGTGATGTACGACAAGGACAATCAGCCGGTGAAGCTGCCCGGTTACCGCGTCGACGCGCAGACCGACGCCGCCATCCGCTATATCGACGAGCATCAGGATGCGCCATTCTTCCTCTTTCTCTCGTACATGGAACCGCACCATCAAAACCACCGCGACGACTACCCGGCGCCGCCCGGTTATGCCGAGCGCTATCGCGGGCGCTGGCTGCCGCCGGACTTGGCGGCGCTAGGCGGCTCCAGCCATCAGCAGTTGGCCGGCTATCTCGGCATGATCAAACGGCTCGACGAGGCGCTGGGACGGCTGGTCGACGCGCTGATCAGCCTGGACCTGCTGGAGGACACCATCATCCTCTTCACCTCGGATCATGGCAATCACTTCAAAACGCGCAACGATGAATACAAACGCTCGCCCCACGACGCCTCCGCGCGCGTGCCGACTATGCTCTATGGCGGTCCATTCAGCGGCGGCGGACGCATATCGCAGCCCGTCAGCCTGATCGACCTGCCGCCGACCCTGCTCGACGGCGCCGGCATCCCCGTCCCCGAGCTGATGAGCGGGCGCTCGGTTCTGCCCTTGATTCGTGGGGAAGCGGTCGACTGGCACGATGAAGTCTTCATTCAATACAGCGAATCGATAGTGGGGCGGGCGATCCGCTCGCGGCGCTGGCTCTATGCCATAACCGCGCCGGATAAAGACGGCTGGCGAGACCCCGGCAGCGATCGCTATGTCGAAGCCGAACTCTATGATCTGCTCGCCGATCCCGAACAGCTGCGCAATCTGGCAGGCTATGAATCGCATCGCCAGGTATGCGATATTCTGCGGTCGCGCCTGCTCAAGCGGATGCTCGCCGCTGGCGAAGACGAGCCCCTGATCGAACCGGCGCCGCAGCATGCCTTCTCCCGCGGGATGCGCGCCAGCCAAATACAGGTCGATATTGAAGACGGCTGGCTTTAACTGTCTCCGGTCCCGGGTCCTGCGCTCCAGGGGGCGACTCACCGCCGCGCGTGGACACAGCGGGTCAGTCGCCCCGACAAGTTTCGCCGATTTAAGATGATTGTGATTGTTATCCTGCGGAATTTTTTGAGATCGAATCAACCCTGTCCTCAGTCTTTTATGGTGGGCCATATCGTATGCCACTCGTAAGATTCGCCAGGCTCAATCTGTGTATAATGCAGATTGATGACCGACTCCCAAAGAAAGCAGGGAATATGCTGAAGCCGCGCCTACTACTGTTGCTGTTGCTCGCGTTCGGGCTCGCCGGCGCCGGCGCGCTGGCGCAAACGAACGAGCAGAGCGAAGACCTGCCTGATATCTTCCGTATGCCGAACCTGGGCGCGGAATACCAAGGCTGGAACAACTGCGGGCCGGCAGCGCTCACCAATGCGCTTAAGCATTTTGGCTATGCCGATGATCAGTATCGCGCCGCCAAGTGGCTGAAACCGAATAACGAAGACAAGAACGTCAGCGCCTGGCAAATGGCGGAATTCGTCAATACGCAAGTTCCCGAATTGCCAGTCTACGCCCTGGTGCGCGATGGCGGCACGCTCGAATTGCTGCAAAGGCTGATGGTCAACGGCTTCCCGGTGGTCATTGAAAAAGGTTACGAGCCAAGCGGTTTCACCTGGATGGGCCATTACCTGCTGCTCAGTGGTTACGACGAGGCGCTGCGCGAGTTCAATAGCATGGACAGCTTCAAGGGACCCAACACCCGCTACAGCTACGATGAGATCAAGAAATACTGGCAGCACTTCAACTACAAATACATCGTGCTTTACACAGTCAACCGCGAAGAGGAGCTGATGGCGCTGTTGGGCGATGACGCTGACGAATGGCAGAATCAGATCAACGCGCTGGAGCTGGCGCGCGCCGAAGCGATCGTCGATCAGGAAGATCCCCACGCCTGGTTCAACATGGGCAGCAGCTTCGTCGGCCTAGGGATGTATGACGCGGCGGCGCAAGCTTACGACAAGGCGATCTCGCTCGGCTTGCCCTGGCGCATGTTCTGGTATCAATTCGGCGCCTGGGAAGCCTATTACCACACCGAGCGCTACGATGACATGATCCGCATCTCGCGCCAAAACCAGAACGATGGCGGCGGCCAATACGTGGAAGAGACCTATTACTACCTGGGCATGGCGCGCGCGGGCCGCGGCGAAGCCAGCAAGGCGCTTGAGAACTTCAACATCGCGCTGGCGTTCAACCCCAATTTCAGCCCGGCGCGGGAAGCCATGGAGCGCCTGCAAAACCGGCTGTAGTGAAAGTAATTTGCTGCAATCGCCCTGCTTCTACTGCCGCAAAACTTGACGGCGGCGCAGATGTATACCATACTTCGTCTGGCCTTATCGCTCAAATCACACTGGAGAATTGGTCATGCTCGCTAGTGTCTTGCGCATGCTTATAATTGCCCCCCGACGCTTCCTGCTGCCGCTGCCGCTCATCATCATCGCGCTGCTCGGCGCTTCTCCGGCGCAGGCGCAGGACCCTTGGCCGCCCCCAACACCGACGACAGGGGAAAAAGTCTGGCTGACGCATAACCGATATGACTATGTTCGCCTCCATTGGGTCGATATCATCAGCGATCTAGAAACGGATCTTGATCCAAGATACTGGGTGTATCTCGGCCGCGTCGGCGTTAATCACTTTGATAGAAACATAATTGGGTCTCATCGATGGTACGAATTTACCTCCTCGAAAGGCCTGAAACCGGATACGGAATACAAGCTACGGGTAACAGTGACTGACCGGTGGTGCCGGCGCAACACTTGTTTTGGCCATCCATTGGCCAGCCTGGACCTCTTCACCTTCCGCACTCCGCCCAAGCCGGTCAATGTAGCGCCCGCTGGCAATATAACCGTATCAACCGTCAAATCACGCAGCGGGGGCTATACCGGTAGATATAAATTCTATTGGGGTGATTTCGGCGAAAGCTTCCCCTCAAACTATGGGTTGCAAGTTCGTGTGTTTCTCCAGAAGGCTGGCGCCACCAATGCCTTCTCTCATTACGCCCACTACTTGCAGCATTATACGCTTTATGTGAAATAGATTTGCCAGAAATGGGCTGATCGCCAAAATGGAGTAGCACACAACCATGATGGAGAGCCAGCCCAATGACCAGTATAGACCTTACGACTTTGTTTACCATCCTTTTTGTTATCGTTGACGA
>JAJEGA010000021.1 GCA_022820125.1 Anaerolineae bacterium
GGGCGCCCCCCCCCCCCCCCCCCCCCCCCCGCGGGCTCACTAAATGTAAAAATCAAATCTGTATCAACGGAATACTAGGATAACAACACTTTCCTGAATTGTCCAAGAACAGATGCAGAGCAATGACGACGAACGCGGATCTTACAGGGTTTAGCAGCGGAGCTTTTGTCCGGGCTGCGAAAACTCGCTGCCATAGCCAAGGCGCTATTGCTCACATCCAATTCCCATACGCCTGGCCCACCGCGCTGGCCTGCGAGCTGACCACGCGGATCAGCTCCTCGTCGTGGTCGCGCGCGAACTGGCGCAGCTCGGCCATATCGCGCACGCCGACGTCCGCCAGCGCCCGAGCCGCGTAATGCTTGAAGGTATTGATATAGAAGACCATCGAATTGGCTTTCTCCTCGAAGAAGCGATAACCGGCTTTGCCCTCGACATTGCGCGTCCGCCCGCCGGGGCGCAGCCGCTGCCGCGCCAAGTCCGGGTTGGCGCTCTCGATGATCATGGTCGGCGCCGAGGCGCTGCCGTGATAAGGCATGCAAACTACCCCCGATTTATGCTCAAAGTAGATATCGCCCTGCTCGATGACGCAGCGCGCCAACTGCTGATTGTAAGAAATCAGATCGATGCCCATCAGCAGCAGGTGGCCCATGGAGCTGCCGATGCCGCCCTCCACCGCGATGGTCACATCGTTGAAGCGCTCGTCAGTCGTGATGCTATAGACCTCTTCCAGCGTGGTCACTGCCATGCCATTCGTGGCTGAGGTGCATTGGCGTCCGCCGCCGTGGCCGAAGAACAAGCCATCGACGCGTATATCGGGCGCGATCAGCTGCAGGCACTGCGTCTTGTCGCTGACTTGCCCGACGAACAGTTCGATCTCGTCGCCGAATTCAGCGCGGATCGCCGCCGCGATTTCGATCACGCGCGGGTCTGAATTGATCGTGTAGATGCGGAAGAGCCGCACGCCTGCCCGGTCGTAAAGATAACGCGCGGACCGCACTTCGTCCTCGACATTGCTGCAGCCGATGGCGGCGCCGATGTTTCTCGCGGCGCGCTGGAAATCAGCGTCTTTCTTCAGCACAGGCCGCAACAGGTCTTGGGCTGCATTGATCACCGCCGCCTGCCGCTCGATATAACCGGCGAAGATGCTGTTGCGATGAGTGAATATCGCGTGATGGCCGATTGCCGCGGTCGCCAGCACATCGCGCCAGCCTGAAATCGCCGGCATCGAGCCGAAGCCAAGCACACTACGCGGGTACTTGCCAATGCGATTGAACAAGCCGCATTCAGCGCTAAGCGTCCGCGAGACCTGACGCGCAGACGAACGCTTGCGATAACCCAAGTCTTTCCAGGAATAGGTGCTGGTGATGAAGGGATTCTCGTTCAAGCCCAAGACGGACTCGACCGTCAGCGAACGCCGATTGCTGCGCTGGGGAATCGCGCCGGCGCGGCCGATCGCATCCAGCGTATGCAACACCTCGGCGCTTTGATTGCTGTGGAAGAAATCAGCTCTCTGCGCCAGGCAGAGCGTCCGCCGCTCGGGACCAAACTGCCAAATGATGGGGCTGCCATTTTTATTCATGCGCAGTGTGCCGCGGTCGACATCGGTGAGGATCAGCCCAATGCTGCGGCTGCCTGTTTTGGGCAGATAACGACTGTAATAGATATTCTCTTCGTACTGTATCGGCTGGTAATTGGGCGCCTCGAAGCGACCGTTGGGCGGATTGGCGTCTTCCAGCGCCTCGAGCGAAAAGGCGAAACTCAGCGCCGCCTCCGCTTGCAGCGCGGCATAATCCACCCGTTCCACCTCCTGCCGATAGGGCTCCGGGATCATGAAGACGCCCTGCCCAAGTTCAAAAGGCTGGTCACGCAGCGCCATCAGCGCCTTGCGTCGCATGTTATGCTGGTCTTTCTCGGCATCGCTCATCTGGGCGAAGGTGCGCGTGTCGCCCTCGGGGATGAACATATCATCCCAGCCGAAGCCCTTGGCGCCGCGCAAGGTCTCGGCGATGGTCCCGACGGTGACCCCTTCGCGGATTTGCGCCTCGGCGCCGTCATAGACTGCGATCAGTACCTTCGCCACCGCAGTACGATCGCGCCCCTTCAGCCAGCCCTCCGCGATCATGCGCCGCATCTCCGCTTCTTCGCAGAAGTCCTTGATATAAGTTCCCGGCCGCCCGCCCAGCCCACGCAGCGCCAAAGATGTTTCTTCCACCAGAATCGGGTTGTAGTCATTCGCTTTATAGGCTTCTATCGCCTTATGCTCAACCACCTTGTAAGGGTCGAGGCTCTGAATTTCTTCAATGGCTAGCTTCACCCCCACGATCTCGATATCGGGCAGGATGCGGCGGAATTCGTCCAGTTTGTTGCGGTTCGTCGTGGCGACTTCGAGATAAGCTTGCGCGGGGCGGCGCGGCTGCAGCGTGTTGATGACCTTGGGCTCGGTCACGTACAGGGCTCGGGGCATCGTCAGTTTGTCCGGGTTAGAGGCGGGCCTATAGGCGCATTATCGCAGAGGCTTGCGATTCGGGGTAGAGGTTAAGAGCCATTTGTTTTAGGCGCAGCGCCAAAACATAAGCGTGCATTACTAGAGCAATGAATACGCGGATCAATACGAATCGCGAAGTTGATAACCATCTTGATTCGACTGAGCGACTTCACAGAACTCTGTTTCATATTAGGTGAACGGTGTTAAAATCTTTGTCAAGATTACAAGATTGTTGCTGTGTTCATAATTGACGACAAGCGTCTGTCAAAAGTTCGTATACTCTTGCATCAGTCTTATGGGGCTTGTATGATACGCTTTATGTGAAATAGATTTGCCAGAAATGGGCTGATCGCCAAAATGGAGTAGCACACAACCATGATGGAGAGCCAGCCCAATGACCAGTATAGACCTTAGGACTTTGTTTACCATCCTTTTTGTTATCGTTGACGA
>JAJEGA010000116.1 GCA_022820125.1 Anaerolineae bacterium
GCCTCCTGCCTCGCCGCTCTTCCCCCCCCCCCCCCCCGCGCGGCCGCGCGCCCCCCCCCAGGCAGGCATTCTTAAGTGATATCAATTTCGATCTCATCAACACCTACCAGGTCATTCAGCGCGATCCCGAACCCCTAATCGAAAAGCTGCGCCAGCATGCGGCGAATCACTCTAAAGATTATTACTATCAGATCCGCAGCCAACATCAACTAGACGGCCGCGTCGAGATAGCGGCGCGTTTCATCTACCTAAACAAGACCTGCTACAACGGCTTGTGGCGGGTTAATTCCAAAGGCGAATTCAACGTCCCGGTGGGCAGCTACAGAAACCCGTCCATTTGCGACGAGGAGAATCTGCGCGCCTGTCACCACAGCCTGCGAGGCGTGGATGTACGCATGCGTGATTTCCGAGCGCTGGATGCGGGCGCCGGCGACTTTGTCTATTTCGACCCGCCATATCGTCCTCTCGACAGCACATCTTTTACGCGTTACACGAAAGAAGACTTTTGCATGAAAGACCAAGAGGCTCTGCGCGACCTCTGCTTAGAACTTAACGAGCGTGGGGCGAAGTTCATGCTGTCAAACAGCGATATTTCGACCTCTCTTTACACGAATCCGATATTCAAAACCGACATCGTGAAAGCCCCGCGCGCTGTCAATTCCAGGGCGAATGCGCGGGGAGCAGTTAATGAGCTGCTCATCACGAACTTTTAGGAGGCGTTGTGGCGAAATCTCAAGGCGGTAGAGCAAATATGACGGGCAATCGTCTGGAACAAATCATCGAATCTTGCTTACAAGATTGTGGCTACGAACTGTACGCGAACAAACAAGAACTTGGCATGATGGCTGAGGCGGAGAAACCGGTCTATTGCACTCAAGTTAGAATAGGAAGCAACATTTACGATACCGCGCTAAAATGCGATTTCTTGCTGTTTCACCCTGAGAAATGGCCCAGAGGACTGGTCATTGAAGCCAAATGGCAGCAAGTTGGCGGTTCTGTTGACGAGAAGTATCCCTTTCTTGTGCTAAGTATCCGCAAATCGATCTTCGAAACGATTCTACTGCTGGATGGAGGCGGCTATCGACCGGGGGCGGAAAGGTGGCTTAGGCGCCAAACGGACAGCAAGCTGCTGCACGTTTTCAACCTCACGGAATTCATTACCTGGGTCAACCGAGGAAATCTGTAGATTCTCTCTGTGTCCTCAGTAAACGCAAGTAAGTCATGCTAAAAAGTTGAGGAAGTATAGACAGCAACAAATTAATCGAAAACTGTAGGGGCGTTTCGCTGAAACGCCCGAAAATCAACGCATGAGCGACATCAGCGGACAAGAAAATATAATGACGGGCGGCACAGCGTGCCGCCCCTACAGCACACCATTTTTTCGCACGACTAACTTGGAACTACTTCTGCGCGCTCTGTAGTTAGAAAACCTACTCCCCATCCCCCTCGCCGCCGCCCAGCAGCCCCGCGACCACAACCACCACGGCCGAGCCCAGCGCGCCGACCACGATCCCGCCGATGAAGGGCAGCTTGACCAAGCCGGTAAGCCCGAAGATCGTCACCAGCAGCGAGCCAACGAAGCCGCCGACCAGCCCCAGCAATATATTGCCCAGCAAGCCATAACCCTCGCCCTGCAGCAGCTTGCCCGCCAGGTAGCCGCTCGCGCCCCAGACCAGCAGCGAGACAACCAAGCCAATCAGCTTGCCGAGCATGCCCGGCAGAAACATCAATATCAGAAATAATGCGATGGCAAGTCCAACGCCCAACTTGAATTTCATGCTGCTTCGCCTCCTGTACCTCAACTCTTCTATTATACGCGCTATGGTCAAGCGCGGTTGCGGCGAGTTGGCCTCAACAGCCGCGCTTCGCAATTGGCTGCATTTTACAGTATGATTTGACTATATCTGTTTACTGGATAGACGGTGGCATGCGGGCGGCAGTATGATTGAAACTTGGGAAGACGGGACGCCGGAGTTGACGCCCGAGAATTTCATCAATCGCGAATTGAGCACGATTGATTTTCAGAAGCGTGTGCTGGCATTGGCGGAAGACGAGACGACGCCGCTGCTGGAGCGCGTGAAGTTCATCGCGATCGTTGGCAACAACCTTGATGAATTTTATATGGTGCGCGTCGGCGCCTATTTCCAGCGGCTGCATTTCAACAACCCGACAACGCGGCCCGATGGCATCACGCCGATGCAATTGCTGCGCCGCATCCACGAGGAAGTCTCGGCGTTGATCGCCCGGCAGCGCAAGGCGCGCCAGGATGTCTTCGAATTGCTGGCGCGCGAGGGCGTTCACTTTATCACCACCGACCAGCTCAGCGAGAGCGAGCGCGATGCCATCACCTACTATTTCCGCTCCGAGGTCTACCCGGTGTTGACGCCGCTGGCTGTCGATCATGCGCGCCCCTTCCCATTCATCTCAAACTTGAGCTTGAATCTGGGCGTTTATCTGGAGCGCGAGAACGGCGAAATGGCGAGCGGCATCGATTTCGCGCGCATCAAGGTGCCGGTCGATATTCTGCCGCGCATCGTCCACCTGGAAAAGGTAATGACGAACTTCACGGGCCAGGTGCATGACGGTTACCACTTCCTTTGGATTGAAGACATCATCGCCGATTATTTGACCGACCTCTTCCCCGGCATGAACATCATGGAAGCTTTTCCCTTCCGCATACTGCGCAATGCCGACATCGATTACGAGCACGAGCAAGATGAAGATCTGCTGGATGTGAAGTCCATTATCGAGCAAGGCGTGAAGGAGCGGCGCTTCGGCTCGGTTGTGCGGCTGAGCGTGCCGGCGGGCATCAGCGAGCGCATGCTCAACCGATTGGCCAGCTCGCTGGAGGTGCCATCCACGCGCGAAGTTTTCCGCATTAACGGCAAGCTGGGTTCAGCCGACCTCTTCGAATTGATGCAGGTGGATCGCCCAGACTTGAAGGACCCGCCCTATGTGCCGCGCCTGCCGAAGCCCTTCACGCAATCGGCTGATTTCTTTGAGGTGATCCGCGAGCAAGATGTCATTGTGCACCATCCATACGACTCCTTCTCGCCGGTCGAGGATTTGTTCAAGCGGGCGGCGCGCGATCCCGATGTGCTGGCGATCAAGACCACCTTGTATCGCGTCGGCAAGAATTCGCCGGTGGTGAACGACCTGCTGGAGGCGCGCGACAACGAGAAGCAGGTCACCGTGCTGGTCGAGCTCAAGGCGCGCTTTGATGAGGAGAACAATCTGGAGTGGGTGACGGCGCTGGAAGAGAAGGGCGTGCATGTGATCTACGGCGTCGAGGAGCTGCCGGTCAAGACGCACGCCAAGATTTCGCTGGTCGTCCGCCGCGAGCGCGATGGCATGCGCCGTTATGTGCATCTGGGCACGGGCAACTACAACGCGGCGACCGCGCGCTTATACGCCGATATCGGCTTGTTCACCTGCAATGAGCAGATCGCCGATGACGCGTCACGTTTGTTCAACCGACTCACCGGTTACGCGCCCGATACCACTTACAATCACCTTCTGGTGGCGCCGGAATACCTGCAGCGCACCTTGCTCGCGTTGATAGACAACGAAATAGAAGCGGCGCGGCGCGGGGAAGACGCCCGCATGATCTTCAAGATGAATCAACTGGAAGAGGATTTGATCATACAGAAGCTCTATCAGGCGTCGCAAGCCGGCGTCAAGGTCGATTTGATCGTTCGCGGTCTGTGCTGCTTGCGCCCGGGCGTACCGGGCATGAGCGAAAATATCTCGGTCAAGAGCATCGTCGGCCGCTATCTTGAACACAGCCGTATCTATTACTTCCGCAACGCGCCTGAACAGCGGCAGTTATTCATGGGCAGCGCCGATCTGATGCGCCGCAATCTGCTCAACCGGGTGGAAGTGGTATTCCCCATACTCGACCCGAGGATTCATTGGCGCGTACTGCGCATATTGCAGACGGATCTGCGCGATGTCAAGAATTCCTGGTCGCTGCGCAGCGATGCCAGTTATGAACGCCTTTGGGATACGAATGACATGCGCGTCTTTGATTCGCATGCGCAGTTCATGCGGGACAGCTTCGGTCTCTGCGAAACGCCGGATTGAGCCTGCCCTAAGTCCTTGACCAGGCAATGACAAGACTGAATCTCAATCATTCAGTTTGCGAGTGGCGAACGGCAATTTATCAAGGCTGGATTTGCTAGCATTCTCATCCGCTCGAAATGCGCTGGAGTAACTCAAACAATACGTCGCGAATCTGTGAGATTTCGTTGATAGTCGCATTATGCAAATGAATCATTAAACCACCCAGCGCCGCTAACAACGCAGTAAATAGCAAAAGCAGGGACCTATGCAGTTCAGCTTTTGTAGCGGCATGTCGCGAGCGCTCTTCAAGTGTGGCTAGCCGTTCAGCTTCAGTCTGCGCGACAGAAGGCGCGTTCGTGTCCATGGCTTTGGAAGCATTCATCGTATCAAGCTTTCACGTCCGCATTATATCCGATCATTCAAGACGGCTAGAGTTAATTGCTGTTCGTATGATCCCGAAGAAATAGAATGGAAACGCAATGCCAACCGTGCAAACGATAAGGATTAACCAGATCACAAAATGCCCAAGAACATCCATCATTGACAGATTTGAATATACCTGATTACCCCCCCGCATCTTTAACAGTTTGCTTCTGGATGTTCGTATTGACATTCGAGATGTTTAAGTTGATAGGAGGAGGTTGTGAGTTATCAAGTGCCTCTTGCTGCGTCCGTTTTTCTTTCTGTTCCATGATCGAACCCCTATGAACATCGTTTGACCGTGATTGCGACAAATCGATTCCGGATTTGCAAGGCTAATGCATGAAGCCAAGCGGACCTACCCTTCCTCAGGAAAGCTGTACTGCACCGTGTAGGTCAGTGTTTCTTCCGCGCCGGGCTCGATAGTGATGGCGAATTCGATGCTTGCGTTGTCGACTTTTACGAAGGGTGCCGAGCTCTCGACGATCTGCCAATCGCGCCAGCGGTACAGCCGCTCCGGCACGATGACCTCGACCGCCTCGTCATCTTTGCGGTTGCGAATCCTGATCTCGAAGGACTCGCGCGCGACAAGCTGTGAAACATAACTGAAGTCGGCCTGCGTCCGCTCTCCCGTCAGGTCAAATGCATTGCCTAGCGCGATCATTATCTGCTCGCCCTGAGGTGTATGGCTGATTGTGTTCTCGCCGACGAGCAGGTTTGATCCGTCAGCATCCGCTTGGTAAACACGAACGCGCCCAGCGGGCAGGTCTGCGCCCAAGCCGTTCTCGCCACCGGTGTTGAATGCCAGGTAGGAGCGGACGTCAGCGCTCGCGGTCCCGCGGCTTTCGATGTAATCGATTGGCGAATAATAGCCGCGAAAGGCGGGCGAGCTATCGAAGACGTATGTGATTTCGGCGGCGATATCGGCGCCGCTGACGAATTCAATCTGCTTCGTTTCCCCATCCTCAATGGTGATGGGGCGCGCGATTGCGTAAAGCTTGTAATCGTTCAGGTCGCGCTGTTCGACGCTGGCGCTTTCATCTGCGGCCATGCTCCGCGCCATCATCATCTCGACGCCGCCACTATTGTCCAAGTCCTCCTGCAGTTCAATCCGACTGACTTCACCAGCGACCAGCTTCAGCCCTGCGTCTCGGTATGCGCGGCCGCTGTGATTGCTTAATGTCACCAGACCGCGCAGATCAAGGGCGGTTTCATCCGCGTTGAGAAAGACGCTGTAATCCGCGGTCCAGTTCATGCCGCCCGCCAGATAAGCCAGCTCGATGTCATGCTCGCCGGCTCGCTCGCTTCGCAGCAGCAGACGCAGCTCGGTTCCCGGGTTGAGTTCAACCGATGGCGGCGGAAACTTAATGCCCCGAATATCATACAGGCTGATGTATGCAATCTCGTTTGGTCCGGTATGTAGAATCGCCTTGTCATCGCGCAAACGCAATAACTCGCCACTGAAGCGCTTGTTATCCGAGACGGTAATGTCTACCGTTTTGCCGACATAAGGCGCCAGCAGCGCGTAGGCGTCGAGTGAGTTGTGTCGGTAGCTCTGCTCCAATATGGCGATGCCCGCCGGATCGCTCAGGGACTTGAAGTTGACCGATGCGGGATCGATGGTAGCGGCGACATCGCGCAGGACAACGCTATTGAAACCTTCGACGAGCGACATCGGGCGCTGATCGCGTATCAGAGCGGCGCCTTGGTTGTAAACGGCGAGGGCGATGCTGCCTTTGCTGTCTTGCGCCGCGATCATCGGAATAGCTCCAAACAGCACGAGGGATAACAAGGCGAAGATGCGCGCGGTCATCGTTAAACTCCTTCAAATGCGTATGGCTTGCGAATGCGCGTTGACGTTGATGGTGTATTCGCCCGGCTCGAAATTGCCGTCCAGGCTGATGGTATCGCGGTATGGCTTGAGGATCATCGGGCAGAAGACATCCACCGGCACTTCTCGATAGACCTCAATGTCAACGATTTTGCCTCGGCGTGCTTGGTCCACAATGACTGGATATTCGCAGCCATCGGGATGCTCGCCTTCAACTTCAAGGCTGATCGTCGTTGGCTGCGCCGGCGATAAATTGATTTCTACGCGGAAGATATTGGTCAAGACTTTGTCGCTATCGCTCACAGTCTGCTCCTCAAATCTGCTGATGATCCAGGTTCTCATAGCTTGTAACGCATCATCGGGCGCGAAAGTTGCATACAGCAGCAGCGCGAGCCCAGTCAAGCCAAGTATCAATCCCGTTTTGAGAATCATGCTACCATATCCTTGCTTAATTCGATCGTCATGGCGCTTCTCGCCGGCGCAGCGCTTTCGGCGCGGGCTCACATCACCGCTACCCAGTCGTCTTTCGCGAGTCGCCAAACTTGTGGCGCGCCGGTATCGTCGTCCCAGTCCTCGGGATGGGGGACGAGCGCCAGGTAGAGCGCGCCGTTATTGGCGGCGCCCGCCGCGTGCAGGCTTTTCAGGAATCGCGCGCTTCCTTGAGCCGGCGACGCGGCGATGAGCAGCTTGTCCGCAGCCGCGCCACAGTTCAGACGGTTGAGCGCGTAGAGCGCGGAACGCCATTCGCGCGAAAAATCAACATCAATTTGCCAGAGCGCTTCGGCGATGAATAGATGTTCTTCCGCTATGCGCTGGGCGCTTGCGCCCGTGCCAATGCGGCAAATCGCAATGTCAAAGAGCAAGCGATTCGTCCCGAATTCGCCGGCGTTGCCGCGCTGCGAAGAGGCGAAGACGCGAATGTCTTCATCGGCGAATTCACGCTGCAAATGGGCGATCAGCGCTTTGACGTAGGCGCGTTCGCGGGCGCGATACAAAGCCCGGCGAGATGTGCCCATGGCCAAGGCTTTGACCGCTTGGTTGAAGCTGGCTTCAATCAGCCGCGCGATATTCATAAGCTCATTATACTATTGTCGATCGACATAACTTTGCAGGGCAATTGCAGCAAAATCATAATGCGCCGTTCGCCACGAAACTTGTGAAAATGTAGGGGCGTATCGCCGATACGCCCGTTGAATATGACATAAATTTTGCGGGCGTTTCAGCGAAACGCCCCTACAGATTAAGAAATGTGAGGGAAAATTGTAATTTATCAGCGCAATTTCATTTGGTGCGATTGCCCTGCATGACTTTGACGCGGGCTGTGGATGGCGCGTGATTCTGCGCTACAATTGGATGTTAGTCTGCTTGGCGCCTGGATCGATAGCGACTGGCTGTGCAAAGAATCTCCCCAGACACATTCGACCGTCGTCCCGAGCTTTCGGGTAGAGCCGGTTATATCTGCGTCCTGCGCGATGTGTCTTACGGCAACCGCTTCAAGTTCCTCCGCGTAAAGGGCTACACCGAATTCACAAAGTACGGTGGCGAAATCTTCGAAGTAGACCTGGCGCTGGTTTATCAATCGGATGATGCCGCTGCCGACCTGCGGCGGCTGCTGGACGAAGTGGGAAACGCCAGCCCCGACGAATGGTTTGACCTGGACGACCAGTCCTTTGATCGATTAAGAAATCTGGGGGAGCAACGGGGCAGCCGCGCCCGCCCAGCTGATGCTGATTCGACCTTGTTCAGCCTGATCAATTCAGAAGCGTCACGCCGGGCCCACCGCCCCGGGCGACGCTCCAGCAGAGAGAGAGAAAGCCAGCCCGCCTCTCAGCCTAGACCGCGGCGGCGACGGTCTACTGCCCATCGCAGGACCAACCGAGGGACAAGCATACCGGTTCAGCGAGACGACAATAACGCGCCTCCCGCGAGCGGACGCAGTGGGCGGAGCCGGTTTATCGTCTACCTAATTATTATTGCGCTGCTGTTGGGCGTCCTGTACGGCAGCATCACCTCGTGCGACCCGCTTGCGGATGTCATGAATCTAGCTGAGACAGCCATCAGCGCGGCTGGCAGCCTCGCCCAGCCAACGCCAACCGCCACGCCACTGCGCTTGTCCCGTCCGAAGGTGAAGATTGCCAGCAGAAGCGCAACATCCATTCGGTTTTCTTGGGAAAAAGTTCGCTTGGCGCACGATTACCAATATCGACATAGCCTGAATGGCGGCGGCGCTTCGTATTGGAAAACGACAAGCGCCACATCGATTACGGTGTCCGCCTTGTCGCCCGGGGACCGCGTGCAATTCTTTGTGCGGGCGCGCCATGAATCTGGAATCTATTCAACAACGGCGCGAATCTCCGCGTCAACAGTCACCGACCGGCCGCCAACCGCTACCGACTTGCCACCGTCTGCGACCAGGCCACCACCCACGTCCACCGTGACCGACATCCCACCGACCACGACGCCACTGCGCTTGTCCCGTCCGAAAGTGAAGATGGATAGCAGAAGCGCAACATCCATTCGGTTTTCTTGGGAAAAAGTTCCCTTGGCGCAAGATTACCAATATTGCCATAGTCTGATTGACCGCGGCGCTTCATATTGCAAAACGACAAGCGCCACATCGATTACGTTATCCGCCTTGTCTCCTGGATCCCGCGTGGAATTCCTTGTGCGGGCGCGCCATGAATCTGGAATCTATTCAACAACGGCGCGAATCTCCGCGTCAACGGTCACCGACCGGCCGCCAACCGCTACCGACTTGCCACCGTCTGCGACCAGACCACCACCCACGTCCACCGCGACCGACATCCCGCCGACCGCGACCAGACCGCCACCTACAGCCACGGACATCCCGCCGACCGCGACCAAATCGTCGACGCCAACCCATGTCCCGCCAGAGATCTACTTCGTCGAGACCGAGCGAAACCTTAACGCCCATATTCGTTCTTGCCCCAGCACGCGCTGCGAGATTGTCGCCAAGCTTGCGCCAGGCGCCGAAGTTGTCGCCTTGGGCCAGGTCGCAGGCGAGAACGTCTACGAGTCCAATGTCTGGCTTGAGATCGGCTTTGATGGCGGCAGCGCCTTCATTCATAGTGAGCTGGTCGCCGAGGCGGGCTGAAGGACCTTGTTTTTGGTTTTCAATTCATTGACCTTGTTGGGGGAGCATAATACGCGTAGGTGAATCAGCTTGAATAGCCTTCCGCCGAAGGGATATGCCTCGCTGCCGAAGCTGGATGCGCCGGCCGGCTATATCTGCGTCCTGCGCGATATCGACCGTGATGTCTACCGGATCGACGTGACGGATCATCCAGCCGCCTATGTGGATACGTTGCTCGCCAAAACGACGGGAGCCTATGGAATCGAACTGCTTTCCATTCTTGAAACTGATGATATCGCCGCCAGCGAAATGCGCCTTTATGAGCGTCATCATGCCGCGCTGGGCGACAGTTGGCTGGAGCTTGATGCCTACCAATTGCTGGCGCTGCGCAAGTCAGAATTGCGGATTCTCGACTATAACAGCCATTACATTAGCCAGCGGCAATCAGCGGCGGCGGCAACTGAGAGACCGGCCGGCGGCATGGCGCGGTCCCGTGAGAGAAACGCAGCCGGGCAATCGCGCGGGGCAGACTTTAAGGCGCCGTCGCCGCTAGGCTTGGATTATCATCGGTACGGCCAGCGGAGACAGAGACTGGAGGATGCCTATGAAGCGGATTCCTGGCGGCAAGCGCTATCGGACAAATTCGACGACTTATTGCACAACCATCCCGGGCTGGTCATAGCGTTTACGCTGCTGCTGATGCTGTTAATTCTGATTCACTTTTGGCGACACCCTTACCTCTATTGAGTTGGGCAGTCTCGGCGACGCGCGGGCTATCGCAGCCGTCAAAGATCCAGCGTCAGGCTGATTGGGCAGTGGTCGCTGCCCATCACATCGGCGTGAATCTCGGCGCCAGCCATATTCTCCAGCAGATCGGGTGAAATGAAGAAGTAATCGATCCGCCAGCCGACATTCTTGGCTCGCGCCCCGCTGCGCATTGACCACCAGGAATAGGCGCCTTCCCGCTCCGGGTTAAGATGCCGGTAGCTGTCGATATAACCCTGTTCCACCACCTTGTCCATCCAGTCGCGCTCTTCGCGCAAGAAGCCCGAATACTTGGCGTTCGGTTTGGGATGGGTCAGATCAATCTCGTTATGCGCCGTGTTGATGTCGCCACAAAATGCCACCGACTTGCCCGCCGCCCGCAAGTTATTGGCATAATCGAGGAATGCGTCTTTGTATTCCATCTTGTAGCGCAAGCGCTCCTCGCTGGCTTTGCCGTTGGGCAGGTAGGTGCTCATCAAGGTAAAGGCGCCGTAATCGGCGATGATGGTGCGCCCTTCGCTGTCAAACTTTTCGATGCCCAGCCCGAGTTTGACCTCTTGCGGTTCGGTCTTGCTGAACAAGGCGACCCCGCTGTAGCCTTTGCGTTCGGCGCTCACCCACCAACTGTGATAGCCCTCCGGCTCGCGCAACTCGGCATCAAGCTGTTCCGGATTCGCCTTGGTTTCTTGTATTGTCAAGACGTCCGGTTTTTCTGCGTGGAACCAATCAAGGAAGCCCTTCCTTTGCGCGGCGCGGATGCCATTAACATTCCATGAGTAGAGTTTCATGCGCTTCTCCGCTGACTTGTTAGCTTGTTTGCCCGAGCATTATAGTGGCGAGGGCAGATTGGGATAAGGTGCAATCGTCACGCTCATTCATCCTTTGTCACTGCCAGGCTTTTGCGTTACCCTTGCCGAAGGCCCACTGATCCGAGACGATAGCGATGCTCAGAATCAACGAAACTCGCCTGCTGAACGATCTCAAAGAACTGGCGCGGATCGGCGCGACCGCTGACGGCGGCGTCTCCCGCCCGGCGCTGACGCCCGCCGATATTGAAAGCCGCCGCTGGTTTCAAGCTAAGATCGCCGAAGCCGGGCTCGATTATTCAATGGACGGCGCTGGCAATCAGTCGGCGATTCTGTATAGCGATCCGCCGAGCGAGAAACGGATTCTGGCAGGCTCGCATCTGGACAGCGTGCCCAATGGCGGGCGCTATGATGGGTCGCTTGGGGTGCTGGTTGCCTTGGAAGCCTTGCGCGCGCTTAAAGACAAGGGCATCACGCCGTCGGTTACGCTGGAAGCGGTTAACTTCACCGATGAAGAGAGCGCCATCATCGGCTTGATGGGCAGCAAGGCGGTCGTCGGTCAATTGACGGCGGCTGACTTTGAACGCAGCCGCGTCGACGCCGACGAGTTGACGCGCCGCTTTTCCGCCCTTGGCATCACGCGCCAGTCCATGTTGGCGGCGACCCGCGCTGATGTGCTGGCTTGGGTCGAACTGCATATCGAGCAAGGCACGCGTTTGGAGTCGGCCGGCATCGACATCGGCGTGGTGAACGCCATCGTTGGAATACGCTCAATCCATGTTGCCTTCCGCGGCGAGGCGGCGCATGCGGGCACGAAGCCAATGGAATTGCGGCGCGACGCGTTGTGGGGCGCGGCCGCATTTGTCTTGCGCGCGCGGGAATTTGTCATGGAAAATTTCAGCCCCGGCGTAGTCAATGTCGGCATCATCCACGCCAAGCCAGGCGCCTTTAATATCGTCCCGGCTGAAGTTTACTGCGCGCTGGAGTTTCGACACGGCGCCGATGAAGAAATGGACGAGATGGAGGCGGATCTTATTCGGCTGCTTGAGGAATGCGCGGCTGAATTTGACTTGAGCGTGACCTACGAGGAGACGCCGCCTGTGATACCTGCGACCATGAGCGAATCGGTTATGCGCGCGATAGAGCGCGGCGCTGAGGCGCTGGGCTATTCGCATCAGCGCATGCTCAGCTTCGCCGGGCACGATACGCAGAACCTCGCGGCAATCGCGCCGGCCGCCATGTATTTTGTGCCCTCGGTGGGCGGCATCAGCCACAACCCCAACGAATTCACCAGCGACGCCGATTGCGTCAACGGCGCCAATCTGATGCTTCACACACTGCTTGAATTACTGACGGACCTGGCTTAGGCGCCGGTTGGAATCCAGATGTTTTTCACCTGGATCGACTCGCGCAGAAACTCTGCGCTGGCGCCTTGCTCGCGGGCGCGCCAGTCGCGCTTCATGCCATAGCCGACCCAGGTGCGTTTGATATTGTGGATCGAGCGCGCCTCAACCTGGCGGCTGCCTTCCGCGTCCCCAAAGTACCAGACGCTGTCAACATCATCGTGCTCGACCAGCGTCTTCACCAGATGATCGCGCTCGCCGGTGATGATGTTGACCACGCCCGCCGGCAAATCCGAGGTATCGAATACCTGATAGAGGTCGGTGGCGCTGAGCGGGAAGCGCGGCGAGGGGATGCAGACGACCGTGTTGCCGCGGGCGATGGCTGGCGCCACCAGTGATACGAAAGCCAGCAGCGGCGCCTCATCCGGGCAAGCGATGCCGATGACGCCGACTGGTTCATGCACGGCGGCGACCAGCCCGCGGAGGGTCGTTTCTTGCACTGCGCCGCCAGACTTGTCGGCAAATGCCGCCCAGTGAAACAGCCGATCAATCGAGGCGGAGACTTCCGCGCGCGCCGCTTCCGGCGTGGCGTCGGTCATGCTCTGGATGCGCTCAGCAAATTCTCGCGCCCGCGCCGACAGATTCTCGGCGATGTAAAACAGGATCTGCGCCCGATTGTGCGGCGAATAAGTTGCCCAGTTCTTCGCTGATTGCGCTGCCTCGACGGCATTGCGCAGATCCTTGCGATTGCCATCGCCCGTTTGCCCGACAAACGCGCCCGATGGCGAGACGACCGCGCGGGTGTAATTGCCGTCCGGGCGTGCTTGCGCCCCGCCGATGTAGAGCTTGGCTGTGCGGTCCAGCGAAACCCCCCTCGGTCCCCCCGACGAGTCAGGGGGAGGCAAGGCGGCTGGGGCGGGCGGCGTATGCGCGCCCCAGTTCGCGGACGGCGCTGGCAATTGCGGGCGCGCGCGTTTCATCCAGCGGGGGCGCACATAGGCGAACAGCCCTTCTTTGCCGCCTTCGCGCCCGTAGCCGCTTTCGTGGTAGCCGCCAAAGCCGGCGGCGGCGTCAAAGAGATTGGTGCTGTTGATCCAAATGCTGCCGGCTTTGATCCGCCGCGCCGTCTCCAGCGCCAGGCTGATATTCTCGCTCCAGATCGACGCCGCCAGACCGTAGCGCGTATTGTTAGCCAACTCGACCGCCTCGCTCGGCCTGCGGAAGCTCATCGCCACAAGAACGGGACCGAATATCTCCTCCTGGGCTATTGCGGAGGCCGCCTCCACGTTGCTCAGCAGGGTCGGCGGATAGAAGCACCCATTTGCCGGGATATCACAGTCCGGCTGGTAAATGTCGGCGCCTTCGCTGATGCCGCGCCGCACCCATTTGTCGATCATCTCGTATTGGACCGGGTCAATCACAGCGCCGATATCGATGCCTTTGTCCAGCGCGTCGCCGAGCCGCAATCGCGCCATGCGCTGTTTCAGGCGGGCGAGAAAGTCTTCAGCGATGTTCTCTTGCACGAGCAGGCGCGAGCCGGCGCAGCAGACTTGGCCCTGGTTGAAAAAGATCGCGTCGACCAAGCCTTCAATTGCGCCATCCAAATCGGCGTCGTCAAATACGACGAAGGGCGACTTGCCGCCCAGCTCCAGCGTAAGCTTAACGCCGCTGCCGGCAGTCTCCCGCCGGATGAGGCGCCCGACCGCCGTTGAGCCGGTGAATGCGATTTTGTCAAGGTCTCCGTGCGCCACCAGCGCGGCGCCCGCGGCATCGCCGCCGGTGACGATATTCACCACGCCCGGCGGCAGGCCGGCCTCAGCGATGATCTCGGCGAAGAGCAGCGCGGAAAGCGGCGTATAGGGCGCCGGCTTGATGACCACGGTGTTGCCAGTCGCCAGCGCCGGCGCGATCTTCCATGCCAGCATCAAGAGCGGGAAGTTCCAGGGAATAACCTGCCCGATTGCGCCCAGCGGCTGGTAGTCGCGCAATTCGCTTTCCATCAGTTGCGCCCAGCCGGCATGATAGTAGAAATGACGAGCGGCCAGCGGCACATCAATATCGCGCGATTCGCGGATCGGCTTGCCGTTGTCCAGGCTTTCGACGACCGCCAGCAGACGGGCATGCTTTTGCATGTTGCGGGCGATGGCGTAGAGGTGGCGGGCGCGCTGATGCGGCCTCAGCGCAGACCAGTGTTCGTAGGCGGCGCGAGCGGCTTTGACGGCGGCGTCGATATCGGCGGCGGAGGAGTCGGCGGCTTGCGCCAGGGTCTCGCCGCGCGCCGGGTTGGAGACGGTCAGGGTGTTGCCCTCGGCCGGCGCGGTCCACTGGTTATTGATGAAGAGATCGAACTTGCGCTCGTGAGCATCGAGCCAGGCTTCGGCGGCGTCCGCGGCTTCGGGCGCTGGTCCGTAGGGCAGGGATTGGAAGAGGGTGGTCAGTTGGGGCATGGGGTGGGGTCCTCAAATGCTGTCTTCATGCAGCGACGGCGCATACAGAATTAGTCGCATCGACGGATTGACTCGCATGGCATGCCGTCCTCATCAAAATCTCTATAGTTATAGCCGCATTCCTTCAATTGAAAATTGCCTCGGCGCAGGATGTCATCTCGTTACATTTCAAATAGCAATTGCAGTTAAAAGCGAATTATTCTGGAATCGAGTTCTTTACCTGAGATTTCGAGAAATCTTAGATGCGCAGTCTCAGACCTATGTGAGCTTTACCGACCTTGAATATAGGCTCAACCCATCTGATGTTCTTATGATATCTGCCGCGGCAACGCAACTTTGGAATTGCCTTTCGTCTATTGAAGGTATATGGCTGACAACTTTACGGTCGCAACTTGAGTGGCAATTTATAGAGAGAAATCTTGCAGGCGGTCATTGACTGACAATTGGGGTGGACTGCGCTGGTCTGTCAATTGCCTCCAGCGCTAATTTGCTGTCATTCATCGAATACTGCATATAAACCAGCACTCCAGCAATCATGATGACACCAATGGCTAATAGCAATACGAGAATCCGAGCCGTGCGGCTTCTTTGACGGGTTGGGACAAACTGCGATCTTGCCGGCTGGGTGTCTTGGCTTACTTGTGGAGCGCGGTGTTCGGCAGATGAATGCGCAGTTGAAGGCTGACGCGCCAACTGTCGGATTTCTTGCAACTGCGAGTTATCTAGTTGAAACCATTCCGAACCCGGGCGAATTCGGTTGGCATGAAACCTCTTGTGCAGAAATGTTTCGGTTTCTCGGACGTGATCGCTTTGCAGGATATGGACATATTCAACTTCGCCTGACGCCCTTTCGTCCAAGTACTTGATGCGAACAATAGGATGATTTGTGTACCCGACTTTGTAGTCTTCCGTGTAAACGTCTCTTAAGACATACACATAACCAGCTGGCAGCTTGAGTTTTGGCAAATGCTTATAGAAATCGCCGGCAAAGTATCTGAGATTCCAACGCTCCAGTTGCTTTGCATCGGCTCCTATCAGCTTCGACCCCTTTGCTATGAAGCCGTCAAGCTCGCGCAATTCAGCGCTGTCTAATCTGAACCAGCCTTGGTGTTGGCGAATCCATTTTTCCTTGTACCGTTGATGGAGAGATTTTTTTAATTCTACGGCGTTGTTAGCTCTAAGAATACGGACGAGCTTGTAACGATTAGGCGCTCTGCGCTCCCAGCGACTAACAAGGTATTTGGGATGATCGCTGTTGCCGATAAAGTAATTGCGGCTGTGGAGGTCTTGGAAGATGCAGACATACCCTTCAGGTTGTCTAAGATATGGCAACCTCTTGTATCTAGTGATAGGGATATTCGATATGTTCCAAAGCTTCGGCAAGGTATTTTGCCTTTCCAGCATTCACGGGGACAATAAATATAGCGGATGGCCTCTTGCAAGTCTATACTTGCGCTTCTCGCCGCGCCATGCAAGCCAGGCGACACTATCCCCGCAACCACATCTCTGCTACCCTCCCTGCCTCACACCCGCCCAGCCAAACCAGGAGACCCCCATGCCCAAGCAATACGCCAGCGCGCCCGCCATGCGGATTGACCCCAAGAAGACCTACCAAGCCGTTATGAACACCAGCAAAGGCGCGATCGCGATTGACCTCTTCGCCGACCGCGCGCCGATAACCGTGAACAACTTCGTCTTCCTCGCGCGCGACGGCTTCTATGACGGCGTCGTATTTCACCGTGTCTTGGACGGTTTCATGGCGCAGGGCGGCGACCCCACCGGCAGCGGCCGCGGCGGACCCGGTTACCGCTGGGACGATGAGCCATCGGCGCTGAAAATCCGCCATGACGCGCCCGGCACGCTCAGTATGGCTAACGCCGGTCCCAACACCAACGGGTCGCAGTTCTTCATTACCTTCGTGCCGACGCCGCATCTCGATGGCAATCACGCCGTGTTTGGGCGGGTCGCCGATGCGCCCAGCCTGGATGTGCTTTATACGCTGCAGCGAATTGATCCGCAGCGCCCCAATCCCGCTATAGCCGCCGACCAGATTCGGTCCATAGAGATCAAAGAAGCCTAGCTTCCATCCTGGCGTCGCGAGGCGCCGGATGTTTCTTTCCCAGAAACTGCAAAATGTAAGCGTATCTGTGCATTCCCTGTTACGAATATCTTGGCTGCTCTGCCAATTGTGGTAACATATCCGCGCTGGCGCTGGCGCACAGATCCTAAAATGCTAGGGCTATCTGTTTCAAAAGTATTGCCGCGTCCGAGCCTTACGATGCGCATCGAGAGGTGCAACGATGTTGCCGCACTTGGTTACGAGTGTCTCCTTTGAGTCCTTCAGGTCCTCTTCCGCAGGCAAGAAAGTCATTCTGCTTTATCCCTGGACGAACCACCGTAATATTTTCCTCAGTTATTTTCTGGACGATCTAAGTGAAGGCCTGCTCTATTATCGGTTGCCTGAGAACACCGGTGGATTGGCTGATTGGCTGCGTGGGCTGGTTGACGAGATCCGTTACGTCGAAGCTGGATTCGGCCAGTCGCTGGAAAGTATCCTGTTGAATGGATCGGCGTCAGAAATCGGCGAAGCGCTGGCCGCCGACCTCGCCGCGCTCAAGCTTGAACGCGTCGTCTTGTACCTGGACGAGTTGGATCGTATTTCGCAGGATGAGGCGTTTTGCCAATTCATCAACGCAGTGGTCGCCAATCTGCCAGACAAGGCGCAATTGGTGATCAATTCTCGTCTGCTGACCTACGATCCCTGGATTAGCTGGGTGAATCGCGACGAAGTCGTCGTGCTGGGAACGGAACATCGCAGCAGCAATTTGCTCTTCGCCAAGGCAAGCAGCCTGAAGCCGCAGTTGGAGATATACGCGTTTGGTCGCGGGCATGCCGTTTCCAACGGCTTTGAGATCAGCAGTTGGGATGGCGCCTTGCCGCGCAATCTGTTCTTCTATTTCATTGATAATCCGCTGTTCACGCGTGATCAGATATTTGAGATCTTCTGGCCCAAGCTCTCAGTGCGAGACGCGACCAACGTCTTCCATGTGACCAAGCGCAAGATCACGGAAAGGATTTCCGCTTATGTGGAAGATAACAAGAATTATGAACTGACCAAGTATTCCACGGGCTTTTATGTACCGAGCGACAAGATCGTTCGGCACTATGATGTGGCGGATTTCGAACAGGCGATGGAAGGCGCCTTGCTCTCCAGCGAGCGGCATGAGCGGGAGCTGCTTTATCTTCGCGCCATTGAGATTTACAAGACGCCCTTTTTGCATCCGCTCCGATTGCCTTGGGTGGAAGCGCGCCGCAATCAACTGAAGTCATTGTTCGCTGAGGCTTTGATTGGCATGGCGCGCTTGAAGACCGACCAAAGGTTATGGGAAGAGGCGCTGGGATATTATGCGCGGGCGCTGAAAGAGGCGCCGCAGCGCGAAGATATTCATCGCGGCGCAATGCGGATGTATATCAATCTCGGGCGCAACGCCGATGCGCGGCAGCAATATACACTGCTGGAGCGCTTGCTCAAGCGAACGCTGGGCGTCAAACCGTCAAGCGAAACGCAGACATTGTTGGATCAGTTGAATTGACAGCGATTGCGCCGTGGTTGGGCTGCTTGCATTTGGCGATGGGCGTACAATGGATATGAGTTGTGATGGCGAAAGCTCGGCGCAGCCTACACCCGGCGCGAGCGAGTTCAGGTGTTAAGAGATGTTCCTCAATCGATCTGTTCAAGAAAGCCAGCAGCGATTGACCCGGCCCTTTGAGCGCCGCTCTGATGGCGAGCGGCGGGGCGTTCTGCTCGCGGCTTTGCTCATGTTCCTCGCCGGCTGGGGCGGCCTGGCGTTTCTGATGGTTTCGACGCGTCCCCGAATCGGCGGTGAAATCTGGCTGTTCTTCATCCTCTTGCAGATCGCGGTGACTGGCACGGCTATTCCGCTCGTTCAGCTCATCAGTCAAAGCCTGGCGCCGAAGAATGACCCCGTACCGCTTACCGGCGTGGTCGTGCGGCGCAGCGTGTGGATCGGCATCATTGTTGTCACCTGCGCCTGGCTCTCGATTCCACGTTATCTTTCCTTGCCGCTCCTTGCGGCAGTCATCCTCTTATTCGTTGTGATTGAGGTTTTCTTGCGCAATCGTGAACTGGCAAATGAACGATAGACAGGCTCAGCTTCGGCGCCTGCCCTCCGTTGATTCATTGCTTGCGCGCAGCCCTACTGATGAATTAATAGCGGTATACGGCCGAGAGCTTGTTGTTCAGGCGATACGGACGCAATTGGAAGGGGCCCGGCAGGCGATTCTAGCTGCGGCGCCAGTCGACGCTTGCGAGAGCGCGCTTTTGCAGGGGATCGAGAGCATTCTCAGGCGGCGGCAGAAATCAACCTTGCGCTCCGTCATAAACGCAACCGGCGTGATTATTCATACCAATCTCGGCCGGGCTTTGCTGTCCGAGAGCGCGCAGGCGGCAGTTGGGGCGGCGGCTCGCGCCTACAATTCGCTGGAATTCGACCTGGATACCGGCAAGCGCGGCAGTCGTCTGGCGCAGGCCAGCGATATCCTGCGCGACTTGACCGGCGCCGAAGACGCGCTCGTCGTCAACAATAACGCCTCGGCGCTGATTCTGATCTTGAGCGCGCTCGCGAAAGAGCGCGAAGTCATCATCTCGCGCGGGCAGTTGGTCGAGATCGGCGGCGGCTTCCGCATTCCGGCTATTATGCGAGAAAGCGGCGCCCGGCTAGTCGAGGTTGGCACAACCAATCGAACGCGTATTTCAGATTATGCGGATGCGCTGACTGACGCCGCGGCTATGATCCTCCGGGTCCATTCCTCGAACTTCAAGCAGGTAGGCTTTGTGGAGCAGCCGGCGCTGTCTGAATTGACCGCATTGGCGGGCGAGCGCGGCTTGCTGGCGATCGACGATTTGGGCAGCGGGGCGCTGATTGACACGGCGCAGTTCGGCTTGGAGCATGAGCCGACGATCCAGGAGAGCATCGCCGCCGGCTTTGACCTGGTCTGTTTTAGTGGAGACAAGCTGTTGGGCGGGCCGCAGGCGGGCATAATCGCAGGCAAGTCCGCTGCGCTTTCGCGCCTCAAGCGTCATCCGCTGGCGCGCGCCCTGCGGGTCGACAAGTTGACCTACGCCGCGCTAATCGCCACCTTGGAGCATTATCGACGCGGTGAAGCGCTGGACGAGATACCGGTCTGGCGGATGATTTCGCGCTCGCTGGACGACATTCGAAGGACAGCGGAGCGTTGGGCGGGGCAAGTCGGCGGCTTTGTCGTCAGTGGCGAATCCACCGTAGGCGGCGGCAGCCTGCCGGGTGCGGCGCTGCCGACTGCGCTATTGGCTATGGAGAGCGAATCGCCCAATGGCTTTCTGGAGGCGCTTCGCCGGGCGGATCCGCCGGTGATCGCCCGCATCGCCGAGAACCGCGTTTTGCTGGATCCGCGCACGGTCCTGCCCGTGCAAGAGGCGGACCTGCTGGCGGCGCTCCAGTCCATCGTTTGAAAATCTAAGCGTTCCCCAGCTAAACTCATGACCTTGTGCTTGCCTATCGGTGGACGCGGATTTACTTTTGCAGGAGGCTTTGACGCATGAAAACGGATATTGATCGGCTGATGCGCGAACGCGAGCTGGACGCGATCATCCTGACCGGCGGCGAGGAATTCAACAGCGCGCGCTACTACCTCAGCAATGGCGCGCGCATCACGCACGGGTCAATCTTCAAAGTCGTGGACAAGCCGGCGCTGCTAATCTGCAATCGAATGGAATTGGAAGAGGCGGCGAAGTCGGGCTTGGAGGTAATGACCGATGTCGAGCTCGGCTACTATGACCGCTATAAGGAAACGGAGGGCGACGGCATCCGGGCGACTGTGCTGCATTGGTCTGATGTCCTGCTGCGGCTGGGCGTGAGCGCTGGGCGCATCGGCCTCTACGGCGCCTGGCAAGTCAACAAGACGATCGCGCTTTACGAGGCTTTAAGGGCGGGCTTGGCGCAATATGAGCTTGTGGCTGAAGCCGAGAATACGCTGATTGAAGAAGCGATGCTCACCAAGGATGCCGACGAGATCGCGCGTATGAAGTCGGTGGCGGAGCGCGCCAACGCCGTAATGGCGCTCGCCTGGGATTACATCGCCGGCTTGCGGCGCGCTGGCGACAACCTGCATGACGAGGAGGGCAAGCGCGTTACCATTGGCGACGTAAAGAACTTGGTGCGGCGGGAACTGATGGCGCGCGGCTTGGAAGATACCGATATGATATTCGCTCAAGGGCGGGATGCCGGCTTCCCGCACAGTCGCGGCGAAGCTGATATGCCGCTAAAAGTAGGGCAGACGATCGTCTTTGATCTCTTTCCGCGAGAACTTGGCGGCGGCTATCACCACGATATGACGCGCACCTGGTGCATCGGCTGCGCGCCGGCCGCGGTTCGCGAAACTTATGACCTGGTGATGGAAGCCTTCGACATTTCCATTGAGGCGTTTGGTCTCAACAAGCCGACCTGCCTCATGCAAGAAGCGGCGCTCGATCATTTTGAGAAGGCGGGGCATCCGACTACGCGATCGGACCCAAGCACGATGGCGGGCTATGTCCACAGCTTGGGGCATGGCGTTGGCATTGATATACACGAGCGCCCGTCGCTCAGCCATTTGCGCCGCGACGACATCTGCCAGATAGGGAATATCTTGACCATTGAACCCGGCTTGTATTATCCTGAGCGAGGCTTCGGCGTTCGGGTTGAAGATCTATTTGTGGTCGATGAAAAGGGCGAGCTCGTATCGCTTACGCCATTCCGTAAAGATTTGGTCATTCCCTTGAAGGGCGACAGCGGGGCAGCGCAATGACGACAACGAGCGGCAATGCGTCGCAGATACGGGTGGCAATCATCGGCTCGGGTCCCTCTGGCTTCTATGCCGCCGACCACTTGCTGAAGCAACGCGAGCCGGAAATTTATGTCGACATGTACGAGCGGCTGCCGACGCCCTTCGGGCTGGTGCGCGGCGGCGTCGCGCCCGACCATGCCAAGATTAAGTCGGTCACCAAGTTATACAGTCGCATCGCTTCGCACGAGCGCTTCAGTTTCTTTGGCAATGTGGAATTCGGCGTTGATGTCAGCCGCTATGACTTAAGCGATCACTATCACGGCATCATTTACGCGGTTGGCGCGCAGACGGATCGCAAGCTGGGCATAGCGGGCGAGGACCTGCCCAACAGTTACGCCGCTACTGAATTCGTTGGCTGGTACAATGGTCATCCGGATTATCATGACTACGACTTTGATTTGACCGGTATCAAACGGGTGGCGGTGATTGGCGTCGGCAATGTGGCGATGGATGTCGCGCGGATCCTGGCGCGGACGCCGCAAGAATTGTACGGGACCGACATCGCCGATTACGCATTGGAAGCGCTGAGACAGAGCGAGGTCGAAGAAATCTATGTTTTGGGGCGGCGGGGTCCGGCGCAAGCGGCTTTCACCAACCCTGAGATCAAAGAACTGGGCGAGCTGGCTGATGCCGATATCATCGTCGAATGTGAAGATGCCTCGCTGGATGAGCTTAGCGCGGCGCACCTCAAAAAGGCGCGCGACCGCAGCGCCATTCGCAACGTGAAGATCTTGCAGTCTTATGTCGATCGCGGGTTGACCGGGAAATCGCGGCGTATCATCATGCGCTTTCTGGTTTCTCCCAGCGAGATTATCGGCGGGGATCGCGTCGAGGCGATGCGGGTCGTAAAAAACGAATTGTATCTGGATGAAAACGGCAACTTGCGACCGCGGGCGACCGATCAGTTTGAAGTCTTTCCCGTCGATATGATATTCCGTTCGGTCGGTTATCGCGGCGTGCCGCTGCGCGATGTGCCCTTCTATGATCGCTGGGGCACCATCCCCAATGAGCGCGGCCGCGTTTTGACGAAGCATGAAGGCAAGAAGCGCCTGCCCGGGAATTATGTCGTCGGTTGGATCAAGCGCGGACCAAGCGGCATCATCGGCACCAACAAACCGGACGCCATTGAATCGGCGAATTGCTTCCTCGAAGATCTAGCGCTGGGAGACGCGCTGCAGCCGCGGGACACGCGCGACGAAAGCGTGCTCGCTTTGGTGCAATCACGCGAGCCGACATTCATATCCTTTGACGAATGGAAGATTCTGGACGAGATTGAATTGCAGCGCGGCGCCGACCGCGGGCGCAGCCGAGTCAAATTCACAACGGTTGAAGAAATGCTGGAGGCTTTGGGCAAAATGAAGGCATTGGCAGGCGCGGGAAAATAACGGTTAGCGGGAGCTTGCGCAGCAAGGGCGTTCGATTTAGCGGAATAGCCCAAATATCTGCACTGAGATTTGTGCAGATTTGCTTGACAGCCGCGTATGAATTGTGTTAATCTGAAATCAACAAACTAAGATTTTTATAAGCAGTGTTATTTCGTCCCCCCGATGCCCCGCACCCCGCGGGGCGTCTTCATCTGTAAACCGCGCTTCAAACACTCCGATCGGTGCTTTCGAATCGCCCGCTTATTCCGCCGCCTGTTGCCGCCGCGCCGAGACATTGCTCTCTTCTAAATGAGGGCTGAATGCGCTAAGCTCGGGCGAGAAATGCCGATGCGATTATGGAGGCCGCTGATGGACGCGAGCAGTTTCATTCTGGCTCATATTGATAATGACAACGAAGAACTCAGCTATATCGCCAAGGATATCTGGGATCATCCGCAAGTGGCGCTGCAAGAAGAATATGCCTCAAAGCTGCTGGCGCAAAAGCTGGAAAACGATGGCTTTTCCCTTAGCTGGGGCGCCGGCGGGATGCCGACCGCTTTCATCGCCGAGTGGGGTGAAGGCGCGCCTGTCATTGGCTTCCTGGGCGAATATGATGCGCTGCCTGGATTGTCGCAAGCACTCTCGAGCGAAAAGACGCCGATTGAAGCGGGCGGCCCCGGGCATGGCTGCGGGCATAATCTCTTTGGCACGGCATGCATGGGTTCTGTCATGGCGCTAAAGGCGGCGATGGAACAGGGCGATATCAAAGGCACGATTCGCTTTTATGGCTGCCCGGCGGAAGAGACGCTGGTGGGCAAGACCTTTATGGCGCGCGATGGCGTCTTTGATGATCTGGACGCCGCCATCAGCTGGCACCCGGGCGATAGCAATATCACCTGGAACGGCTCTTCGCTGGCGATGAATTCCTTCAAAGTGAATTTCCACGGCGTTGCCGCTCATGCCGGCGGCTCGCCCTGGCTGGGAAGGAGCGCGCTCGACGGCGTGATGCTGATGGACGCCGGCGTCAATTACATGCGTGAGCATGTCCCGCCCGAATCGCGCATCCACAGCGTCGTCACCAGTGGCGGGCAGGCGCCGAACGTGGTGCCGGCTTTCGCTCAGGTCTGGTATTTTGTGCGGGCGCCGCAACGCCAACAGGTCGAGGAGATGTATCGCTGGATGCAGGATATCGCGAAGGGCGCGGCGCTGATGAGCGGCACCAGCCACGAGATTGAGTTCATCACCGGCTGTTACGATATTCTGCCCAACAGTGTGATATCCGATCTGCTTTACGACAAAATGGCGGCGGTGGACGACATGGTCTTCAACGAGCAAGAGCGCCAATTCGCCCGCGAGCTGCAAGCGACCTTTCCCGATGGCTCGGTGCGGAATGGCTTTGACTGGATGGTGAAATCGACCAGCGCCAAGTTAGAGCCTGCGGCGATGGACGATCCACTGTGGGCAGGCGTCTTCCCGCATTCGCCGACGCCGCCGCGGCTGGGTGGCTCGACCGAGGTCGCCGATGTCAGTTGGATTACGCCGACTGGTCAAATCACCACAACTTGCTGGCCGCTGGGCACACCGGGGCACAGTTGGCAGACGGTGGCGTCGTCAGGCTCAAGCATCGGCGCCAAGGGCATGATCTTCGCCGCCAAAGCGATGGCGCTTGCCGGCTTTGACTTGCTAACCAAGCCCGATTTGCTGGCGGCGGCGCAAGCCGACTTCGAGCGGGCGCGCGGCGACAAGTCCTACGTTTCGCCGCTGCCGCCGGACGCCACGCCGAGCTAAATGAATCTGGATGCCATTCCGCAGGGCGTCGTCGCCGGCAGCATTCCGCTTTTTGCCGGTCATCCGGCGCGCGAGCTGCTGCCGATCAACGGGCTGAAGCCTGTGATTCAAGCCGCCTGGCGCGCGGGGGGCGTCGCGCGGTTCCTCAATTACGGCGATGAACAAGGCAACCCGCAGCTGATCGATTTCCTGGTCGAGCGGCTGAACCACAGAGAAAACCTCGGTATCAGCCGCGACAACCTGATGATCATCGGCGGCTCAACCGGGGGCGTTGACATGGCGACTAAGCGCCTGACCGCGCCGGGCGATGTTGTGCTGGCGGACGCGCCCTCGTATCGCGATGCGCTGCATATCTTTCGTGATCAGGGTCTTGAAATCCGCGCGGCGCCGATTGATGAAGCGGGCATTGTCCTCGCCGATCTGAAGCGGGCGCTCCGCCAACTCGCGGCGAAAGGCAAGGCGCCACGGTTCTATTACGTCGTGCCTAATTTTCAGAACCCGTCGGGCATCACGATGTCGCGCGAACGGCGCCTGGCTGTCATTGAATTGAGCCGCCAGTACGGCTTCGTCATCCTCGAAGACGATGTCTATAGCGACTTGCGCTATGAAGGCGCAGCGCCGCCCAGCTTCTATGATTTGGCTGGCGGCGAGCGGGTCCTGCGTCTGGGCACGTTTTCCAAGACGCTGGCGCCGGGATTAAGAATCGGCTGGCTGATCGCGTCGGCGGAGCGCATCGCCAGTTTCGTGGAGAGCGGCATGCTGCGCATGGGCGGGGGCGCCAATCCCTTCAGCGCGGCGATCGTCGCCGACTTCTGCCGCAGCGGCGCTTGGGAAGCGCATGCGCGGTGGCTGCGCGGGCAATACGAGCGGCGGCGCGATCTCGCTCTGGCGGCGCTGCAATCGTCGATGCCGGCGGATGTGGAATGGACGCGCCCGGCCGGCGGCTATTTCATTTGGCTGCGCTTGCCGGCTTCAATCCATGTGGACGACCTGGAAGCGCGCGCGCAGGAACGCGGGCTGTACTTCGCCTCGGGCAGGGGCTTCTTCGTGGACCCGGACGAAGGGGCGCGCCATTTGCGGCTGTCCTTCAGTTATGTGCCGCTGCCAGACCTGCAAGCCGGCATCCAAACTTTGGGGGCTCTCATCGCGGGGATGGCAAGCGGCGGTTGATGGGGTAAATCGAAACGGCTCAATACAGAAGTAATTCCAAGTAAGTAATGCGAAAAAGGGCGATGCTAATCTGATTCGAGATCTGTAGGGGCGAGACTTGTCTCGCCCACTATGTCGCCATTGTACATTTGGGCGACTCAAGAGTCGCCCCTACGACGTTGCTTCATTTTGTTGCATTACTTTATTGGAGTTACTGAAAAAGCCCGCCTAAGCGGACTTCTCGAGCGAAGCTTACAGGGAAGAAAGGACTCGAACCTTTAACCTTGTGCTCCAAAGGCACCTGCTCTGCCGATTGAGCTACTTCCCTAATCCTGTCGAGTATTGTAGCAAAACGCGCGCGAACCTCAAGCGCGAAACTGACGCGAGGCAGGGCAATCGCTTCAAAACTGGCATCCGCTGCGACGAGCAAAACTAAACTGAAATTTAACCACAGAGGACACAGAGAGCACCGAGAAAAGCCATTGGTCAGAGATTTCGCGGTATTTTGTCGCATAATTTTTGGGCGGAGAGGATGTTTATCGAGGCGGTAGCGACAAGCCTGCCAAATTCAAGCAGTGGATTTAGGGGAAAACTCGTCAAAAGAACCTAAACTCTGTGCCCTCTGTGTTCTCTGTGGTTAAGAAAAATTTGA
>JAJEGA010000008.1 GCA_022820125.1 Anaerolineae bacterium
GCCAAGCGTAATATTCTTTCAGCGTCGACATCATCCTTTTGCGAAAATTGTAGGGGCGATTCTGTGAATCGCCCGCCGGAGATTATCAAGTGGGCGAGCCACGTGCTCGCCCCTACAGATGCTTGAATGATGATGTTTTCTGTATTCAACCGAAATGGATACACTTCCAGGGGAAGTGTGGCGAAATCGATGGGACTTCTCATAGCCAAATTCAGTTCACCGCCGATCGCGCAAACACAGAACGTCAAGTCACGAAGAAGGGAAGATTATGCACACGATTCTCGGCGCGCTCTTTTTTCTCGCTGTACTCGGCGCCAGGGTTTCTGTTTCCACAGAAAAGGACAGGCTTCCGCGTCTCACAGCCGTCTATATCGCGCGATCAGCATCTCGCGGCGTATCTGAATAAGGTAGTCCGACCCTTCATCGGCGGTGAGCGCTTCAATCCGCTCGAATAGCGATTCCGGCATGACGCTGCGCCGCAGCCCGGCTTTGAGGTCGCGCAAGTCCGCTGGACTGTCGAGATCGCTCAAACAGTCAAATGTTGTATCATGCTCAAGCTGGAACGCTCCCGCCGACAGCGCCGCGTCAAGCGCTTCGTTCGCCTTGACATGATCGGGCGCAGTGCTCGAGGAATCAATCTCGCCGACATTCAGCGTCGCTTCCGGCAGCTGCAACTCGACGCTGCGGTTGCGCGTCGTCGGGCGCAGGTCAATCAAGCGGCCGCCAGGCTTCAGGACGCGCCGCGCTTCCTCCAGGGCATGGACCATGCCCTCCGGTTCGATTCATCAGAAGGACAGCGAGTATACGACCTTATCGAATCGGCAGGCCGGGAAGGGCAGGCGGACGCCGCTGGCCGCCGCCAGGCTTACCGTATCCGGAAGTGGCTCGGCGCCTGCCCGCGGCAACGTCGCCGGCAGATCAATCCCCAATACCCGCGCCGCCGAGCCGGCATACTTGCGCGTCAGCCGCCCATCGCCGCAGCCAATCTCCAGGATGCAACCGCCACCGCCCGCCAGCATGTCCAGCAGGTAATGCTTTTCCAGCCCCGAAACGTCACCGCGTATTGCCATCGTGGTCCGGTCGACCGCTTAGCCGCAAGCGCCACTTCTGAAGACATAATTGATATTGACCCAGCCGGTATCCGAAATATATTCGACCATGAACCAATCGCCCGATCGCGCCAGCGCGTTCATGCTCGTCTCATACGGAATCTCCGCCATAATTGCGTATTCCGCTCCCGGTCCCTGGCGGAGATTGATAATGTCGCCGCTCCTTAGATTGCAGCCCGTCAACGTTGTCGCCCCGGGCGCCGTCATTTCTGCCGCGCCCGATTCCGCCATCTCACCGGCTTCCACCACTTCAGACCTGGGCGGCGCAGCCGAAGAAGACGGCGGCATCATCGCTTCGTCTTCGCCCAGGGCGTAGCATGCGCCCCAGCGAAAAACGTATTCGCGGCTGACCCAGCCGGCCAAGCCCTCATAGTCCACCTTGAACCAATCGCCGGATTTTGCGCTGGCGATCAAGCGCGTCTGATAGGGAACCTCAGCCAAAACGTCATAGTCGAGCCCCGGCCCCGCCCGCAAGTTAAGCAGATAGACGGCGGTGAGTTGGCAAACAGACGGCAATGGTCTCTCTGGCGCCGCCGTCTCTGTGTCTTCCGCATCCGGCACGGTCTCCTCTTCAGTGGTCATCGCCTGCTCAGATTCCGGAGCGCCAGACTCGATGATAGGCGGCAGAATAATCGCGCGTTCGTCGTCAAGCGCATCGCAGCCCGGGCTGGCTGCCAGATATTCCCCGCTTGCCCAGCCCCATTGCCCCTCGTAATTGACCATGAACCAATCGTCGATTCTCGCCCTGGCGAGCAGACTTCTGCCTTCGGGCATCGAGAGCAGACGCGCGTACTGTGAGCTCGGACCAGCGCGCAGGCTCAAATATCCGGTGGTTTCCAATTCACAACCGGTAGTCGAGGTCGGGTTCGTCAACGTGACGAGCGCTTCGTTGCTGCTTGGCTGTCCTGCTGATGCAATGCCCGCCATCAGCACAACCGTACCCACACGGTTGATCCGACCGCAGGTCATGCCATCATTGTATTCCGCCGCCAGATCCGAAACCAAACGCGGCGCTGTCGCCGCATCCAAGAACTTCAAGCTCCCCTGCTGGCGGAAACAAACACGCGTCTCGGCATCGACGTCCGCCCAAACATCAACCGCATCAAGTATGCCCATGGCGGCCAGCGACGCATTGCCCACACCGGCCGCGCTAAGGCGTTGGCATTGGGTAGAATTTTCCCGGAATCCGCTGACGACGATGTCAGGCGGCAATTCAGCGCAGGTATTAACCGGCGGGCGCGGGGTCGGGGGCGGGAGCGGCGGCCAGAATATTATCTCTTCCTCTTCTTCCACGCAGTTCTCGTCGTACCACTCGCGCTCTTCCGGAAAGAGAGGGTTGTCAAATCTGATGATTTCATCAAGTTGCGCGCAATCGAAGATAAAGGTTTGGCCTAGCGCGCCCACCGCAATCAGCGCCAGGGCAAGCGCCAATAATATGCGGAAACTCTTGTTTGTGATAATGAATTTGCATAAGGTTTTCATAATTGTGCCTGATGCTGTATTCGCCTACTTTGTGCAAATTGTAAAACGCTCTTAACGATCATGTCAAGTTTTCCCGCGCGCGCGCCATCCTGACCTTGCTATTGGCGCTATTTGGCACTAGGATTGGATAATGCCGCGCCCTGCCATGGACCGCTCGCCGATGCCAAACCCCCCGCTTAATCTCACGCTCCAACGCGAAAGCGAAGAACCGCTCTATCGCCAACTCATCGAACAAATTCGCGCCCAAATAGACGGCGGCGACCTGCCGGGCGGGGCGCGCCTGCCCGCCAGCCGATCGCTCGCCCGCCAACTTGGACTTAGCCGCATCAGCGTCGTCAACGCCTACAGCGAGTTGCGCGCGGCCGGCTACCTCAGCGCAACGGCGGGCCGCGGCACCTTCGTCGCCCGCGAGCCGATCGCGCCGGACTTGGCGCCGTCCCAGCGACCGACTCTCCCGGCCAGCCAGCGCGGCGCCTCAATTCGCCAGATGATGCGCCTGGCGCGCCGCCCCGGCGTCATCGACTTCAGCGGCGGCACGCCACCGAGCGAATTCTTCCCCGTGCGCTATCTGCAAGACGCCATCAACCACGTAATCGAACGCGATGGCGCCGCGGCGCTCAGCTACGAGGCGCCCGAAGGCTACAGCCCGCTGCGAGCCGCCGTGCGCGATTATGTGCGCGCTATCGGCATCAACTGCCGCGCCGAAGATGTGCTCGTCACCGGCGGCGCCCAGCAAGCGATCGACCTGGTGCTGCAATCGCTGATGCGCGATGGCGAGACCCTGGTCACCGCCGACCCCACCTACCTCGGCATCATCGACATCGCCGAGGCGCGCCGCGTCCACATCCACGGCATCCCCATTGACGAGGAAGGCATTCGCATTGACGCGCTGGAGCAGGCTCTCGACCAACTCAACCCGCGCCTAATCTACGTCATGCCCAGTTATCAGAACCCGACCGGTCATTTGATGCCGCTGCACCGCCGGCGCCAGCTCGTGCGCTTAGCCGCGCGCCGCCGCATCCCCATCCTGGAAGACGAAGTCTACCGCGAATTCCGTTATGACGGCGACGAACTGCCGCCCCTCAAAGCGCTGGACGAAAGCGGCGTCGTCATCCACACCAACGCCTTCACCAAGGTGCTGCTGCCCGGCATCCGCATCGGCTACCTGGTCGCCGATGGCAGCTATTACCAGCGGCTGGCGCGCGTCAAGCAGGCGGCTGATATCTCCACGCCCGGCTTGAACCAGCGGGCGATCCATCTGCTGCTTGAGCGGGGCGTGCTGGCAAAGCAGCTGGAGCGCAACCGGCTGGAGCTGAGGCGGCGGCGGGTGGCGGCGTTGGCGGCGGCGCAGCGCTACCTGCCCGCGGGCAGCCGCTGGACCGCGCCCGACGGCGGGCTCTTCCTCTGGGTCGAGCTGCCGGCCGCGGGTCCGAGCGCAGCCGAGACCTTCATCGCCGCGATTCAGCGCGATGTCGCTTTTGCCATCGGCGACCTGTTCTATACGGGCGAGGGCGGCGGACGCGCGCTGCGGCTGAACTTCGGCATCCATAAGCCGGATCGCATTGAGGAGGGCTTCAAGCGGATTGGCGAAGCCTGGGCGGCGCTGGTGGCGGAATACGGCGATGTCGAGCGCGGGGCGGTGCTCTAAACTTCATCACAAGGAACTTGTAGGGGCGACTCTGTGAGTCGCCCACCCGACCGCAGGTTTCTGTAGGGGCGAGACTTGTCTCGCCCTATTTTCCCGCCCAAGGCAGCGGCGATTCTCGTTTGGCTGACGATACGGTTTAGCGTATACTAAGCGTAACTTTGCTCAACACAGGAATCAGATCATTATGGCCACGACCGACATCCGCTTCAAACGCATGAACGACGAATACCAAAGCTTGCGCAATGCGCAGGACGACATTCTCGATCGCGTCGATACCTATGAAGCCGCATTGCTAGGCTTGACTTCGACTGTCGCTGAACTGAACGAGAAGATGGACAGACTCATGGCGCACCTGGACGTGCCGCCCAAACCGCCGACCGGCTTCGTTAAGGAGTGAACGAGAGCGAAACAGCGAAAAGGGAGATAAGGCATGGCCACCACTGACATTCGTTTCAATCGCATGCAATCCAAATACCAAATCTTGGAAGCCGCCCAAGACGATCTGTTTGACAAGGTCGATACGTTCGAAGAAGCGCTCTTAGGGCTGACCGAGATCGTTGCAGAAAATTCGCGCAAACTGGACGCCATCATTAAGCACCTGGAAGTGCCCTACAAACCGCCGGCGGGCTTCGTTAAGGAGTGATCCAGGGGCTTCATTCACCACGAAGAGCGCAGAGAAAAACTATTCGATTGGAAAGCCGGGGATCGTTTCATCTATATCAGACATAATGCGCCTGGTTTCCGACAGGGCGACGATGATTTTCTGATAGTGTGTCAGGTCGTCGTAGACTAATTTCCGACCGCGCCGGTCTTTCAGCCATTTCTCAGCCACGCGATAACCGCCGATGTGAAAGTCCCAGATCTCGGGGGCAACGCCGCCGAAGTATTGTCGCTTGTTAATCGCCACACGCCCCTTGACTTCGTTGTACTTGGGATAGCCGCGCGCGACTTCATTATCGCCTTCAATGTTGAAAGTGGTCATGAAGTCCGACAGCCTCGGCGATTTCATCAGGTGCAGGCTGACCAGCTCCGCGCCCAGCCGCGCCAGCCGCCCGAACAAGCCGACATCGCCGGTCAGGGGCAGGCGGGGAAAATCGATTTTGAGGAACTCGGCATAGCGCTCGCGATAGGTCGGGCTGTGGAAGATGGCGTAAGCGTAGTAAAAGACGTCTTCGGGACCGAAGACCCCCTCGTCGCTAACCCCCCTCGGTCCCCCCAAAGCATTGGGGGGAAGATCATAACTTGGACTTGCCTCGCCAACGGCGACGCTCCCCTCTCCAATGCTTTGGGGAGGGGCTGGGGGTGGGGTTAGAAAGGCGCTGCCCTCGGTGACGAAGCGCAAGCCCAGCTTGGCTTCCAGCTCGGCGACGAACTCGCGGCTCAAATTGGGGCGGCGGCCCTTGTCGCTGAGCGGGAATTCGCTGGGGTCATCGCCAAGGTCGAATGATTTAAATTGCGGGGGGGGGGTAGAGGTATAAAGGAAACACTTGATTCACTTCGCGAGTCTTATTTGATACGACGCAACTGTCCGCTGGCAACTTGGTAATCCAAATATGACGGAATCCACGCTGTGCTTGCTGCCTCGGGGCGAGAAGGCAAAGATTGTCTTTGTGCAAGACATGTTCAATTAGTTCTCGGCGAGGTCGTTTCATCATCGTATTACTTAAGTGGGTGTAGCGATTGTCAAAAATACGATAGGAACACTTTGTCACTGGGTGTTCCCAACTTTTATCTGATGTGATTTGCCTCGTTCGCTCAGAAATAATGTCTCGGTCAAAAGCAACAGCAAATTTGTCGCGATGGGTCTTGAATCCATTGACATTCACGGGCGCAATATCAGCTAGTCGCCAGCCAGGCTGATATTCAGCTTTTTTGCTTTCATCTTGCGGGACGAATAAATAGCTTGGCGCTGTTGGTTCAACGGCCTGCCATTCGGATTCGTCATCTGCTTCAAGATACTTGTACTTGTCTGAACGGCTGCCTATCAATTCCTGATAATGTATCTTCGCAACCGCTGTTCGCTTTTGCCGCTTTATGAGCAGGATTATGGATACGCCTTGTTGAATATCGAATACATTATCGTCACGTTCACCAAGTGGAGTAATCCTGCGCTTAACGCTTCCATGCAGGTTTAGGATGTAAATCGCGTGGAATGATTTCATTAGATGCCGGCGCATCCCGCGAAAAGTAGCGGCATCCAAGTAACTGTTGTTAGTAATATACGCCAAAATTCCTTCAGCAGTTCGTTCAATTCTCCACTGACCAAAGCGTATAAATTTCACATAATCGTCTTGTAAATACTTAGGATTCCGCTCACCTAGCGGCTCCCCATCGACAAAGTAATAATCCCGCACTAGATCCCGTATCCACTGTCCCTTGTTGGCGCTGTGGCCGCTGTAAGGCGGATTGCCCAGCACCACCATAATCGGCTTGTCGCGCTTGATTTCGGCGGCGGTGTTGGCTTCTTCGGCGATAAACTCGGCGAATGGCAGCGGCGGCGCTTCGACCGCTTCTTCCAGCGTATTGGTCAGGTAAATGCCCAGCCGCTCGCCTTCTTTGAACTCGTAGCCGGCTTCTTTCAGCTGCAAGCTCAGGTTCATGTGCGCCACGGTGTAGGGCGCCATCAGCAGTTCAAAGCCGAATATGCGCGGCAGCAGGTGCTTCTCGACGTAACTCTTCCACAAGCCCTGCTGACCAGCGAAAGCCTCTTTGATTTGCTCGATGACAAAATAGAGGAATGTGCCAGTCCCGGCGGCGGGATCAAGAATGAGCGCGTTCTCGTCGGCTAAGCCCCGCGGACGGTTGAAGCGGGTTTTGAGGATGTGGTCGACCGCGCGCACGATGTATTTGACGACCGGCTCAGGCGTATAGTACACGCCGCGCCGCTCCCGCAGGCTCGGGTTGTAGGCGCTGAGGAAGGTCTCATAGAAATGAACGACCGGGTCGGTCTGCTGCGTACGCTGTCCGAAGTGGGCGAGGATGCTGTCCATGTCGGCGCGGCGCAGGATCTCCACCAGGCTATCCGCCAGCCAGTTCAGCCGTTTGCCGATATCGAAGCGGCTGTGAAAGAAGAGATCGCGCAGGAAGGGGTTGGTCTGGGGGATGTCGTCGGCGGCCCCGCGCAAGCTGAATGCTTCGGGATCGCCGGGATAATTCACGCGCGAAGCGAACAGCCCGTATGCCAGGGTTTGCGCGTACATATCGGCGAAACTGGGGATATCGAGGTCGGGCAGCAGCGTCCGTTGGAATGCCGCCATCTGGTTTTGCAGGTTTGCGCTTGGCGTATCGCTTTTGAGATCCTTTTCAATGAAGTGCGCGATGAACTGGGCGCTGCGAGCGAGCCGTTCCGCCAATTCCTGGGCGCTGTTTACCGATTGCGTCGTTTGCTGGGCGAAACGTCTGAGCATATCGGTCAAGTTGCCATAAGCGGCAGAGATGCGGGTTATCTTGCCGTTCTTCACTCTGGCAATGCGGACGGTTTCGATCTTTTCTCCGTTTACATACCAGCGGAACTCCAGGTAGTTCGTCAGAATGAGATTGCCCTGCGCCTGGTAGCGCTTGATTTGCGCTGACTTCTCCGTGCGGCTCAGTTGATTGCCAATGTCTTTGGCTTCGACGATGCCCAGCGGCACATTGCCCGGTTGACGCAAGACGACAAAATCCGGCATGCCGATTTCGCTGCGAGCGGGGTCGTTGACGGCGTTTAGGCCCGTTTCAACCGATTCCAGCAGGGTCTGCAGCGCGGGCCGATAAGCGTGTTCGCCCGCGATATCACTGTTATATTTGTCTTGAATCTGGGTCAAATAATCGCGAACGACGCTCATATTTCTCTCTGCGCTCTCCGTAGTTGAATCCTACTTCCGCAGCAGCAAATTCACCACGCCCATGCCCCCCAGCAAACGCGCCGTCTCTTGCTCGACCAGCGCCGCATCGCCCCAATCGGTCAGCGAGCCGTCAGCCTCAATCGCCTCGACCCGCGTGAACCCCAGGCTTCGCGCCTCCGCCAGCGCCGCGGCCGGCTCGTGCCCGAAGGCTTTCAGCGCCGCCGGGTTGTACTCCATCACCAGCGCCAGCCCGGGCGAATCGGCGATCGTCCGCCGCATCCCGCGCAGCGCGGCCAGCTCAGCCCCTTCAATATCCATCTTCACGATGTCGATGCGCCCGATGCCGAGCTGGTCCAGGCAATCGTCGATGGCGACCGTCCGCACCTGGTATCGCTGCGGCTCAAAGTCGGGGGCGCCCCGCGGCGCCACATCGCCCGCGCCCATCCGCGCCCGCTGCTGCCGCGCCAGCGCTTCGTCATAATGCAGCGAGCCGCTGGCGGACATCAGCAGGTAATCATGCAGCGCGGCGCTGCCTTCAGCCTCCGAAGCCGCCAGTTGCAGGGCGGTCACATTGAGCCGGTCGCCGGTGTTCTGGCGCAGCCTTGCCCAGCTGTTGGGATGCGGTTCCAGAGCGATGACGCGTCCCCGCTCGCCGACCAGATCCGCGAGCAGCCGCGTGTGGTAGCCGATGTGAGCGCCGACATCAAGCGCGATCATGCCCGGCTGCGTCAATCGTTCCAGCGCGCGCCGCGTCTCGGGCTCATGCTGCCCGGTCAGCAGCTCCAGGCGGAACCAGAAGGGGTCGTCGGCGATGGTCTTGAAGTTGCGCGCGCGCTCCAGCCCGGGCAAGACCAACTCCCGCATCAGGCGGTGCAGGGCGAGGTGCGCCGGGCGGATCCGTTTCAGCGTCTTGCGGTAAAGCCTGAGGCTCGTATCGAGTGCGCGCATAGTTATCTTTTACAGCAAACTCCCCCGCGCGCGCAAGCCGAATGCCACAATTCTGTGAACCCTTGCAAGAATATACCTGTAGGGGCGTTTCGTGAAACGCCCGCAAGCATTTGCAAGATAAATCGACGGGCGTCTCGGCGAGACGCCCCTACAGCCGGTGCAATGGACTGTGACTGGCGCGCGGCGGTCAATCCTGAAACGAGATCGGCTCTGCCGCCTGCTCAATGCACTGCGGGTCGGATTCGATCGCGTCCAGCCCTTGCAGGATGTTGCTCAGCGTCGCCTCGTCGCCGCTCGTCCGCGCCAGATCGAGCGAATCGCGCAGCAGCGACCAGCCGCCGGTGCAATCGCCAGTGTAATAATGCGAGAGCCCCAGGCGATAGCGGCAGGACAGGTTGTAGACGCCGTCATCATGCGCCAGGCATTGCTGGAAGGCATCGCGCGAACCCTCGAAGCGGCGCTCGCGGTAATAGAGCAAGCCCAGCTGAAACTGCGCTTCCGGGTCTGTGCCGTTGTTGGCGATCGAGTCCTCGCAGAAGCCGAGCGCGCGCGCGAATTCGCCGACCTTGCGATAAGCCAGGCAGAGCCGCAGCATGGCGCGGGCATTGCGCGAGTCTATGGCGAGGATGTGGTCGTAGAGGTCGATGGCGCTCTGGTCTTCATCGCGCGCCAGATATAAACCCGCCAACTCGAACTGCGTCGGCAGATATGTCGGGCGCAGCTCAATGGCGCGTTGGAGATAGGTGATGGCGTCGCTGTAAGCGCCGACCGATGTCAGGGCGTAGGCATAGGCGCGGTTCAGGTCGGCGTCATTGCCGCTGATGGACAAGCCGCGCTCGCCCGCGTCCAGCCCGTCCGCCCAGCGCTGGTCATCAACATAGGCGCGCGCCAGCGCCGTATAGAGGGGGACGAAGCGCGGGTTCAGCTCCAAGCCCGAAAGCGCGATCGGGATGGCTTGGTTCGGCTGGCCGCTCCAGGTCAAAGCGGTCGCCTTCAGCGCATAGCCGCGGACATCGCGCGCGTCGATGGCGGTGATGGCGTCGCCGAGCGCCAGGGCGTCGTCATAACGCCCCAATTCGATCAGGACGCGCCCGTGTTGGTAGAGGTAGGCGCTGTCATTCGGTCGTTCAGCGGCCGCCGTCGCCAGCAGCGGCTCGGCTTCGGCGATGTCGCCTTGCCGATAGAGCGCCGCGGCGCGCGCCGCCAGTTCGTTTGGCTTCGGCGTCGGCGTTGCCGGATCGCCGATGACGGACAAGGCGAGGCTCTCGACCGCCTCGCGCTGCCAAACGATGGCCAGGGCGAGCAGCAGCCCAAGCAGGGCGGCGATGACCATGTTGCGGATCGGATGGCGCTTGGGCTGGCGGAAGAAGGGCTGCGTATAATCACGCCTGATCTTCATCGCCTAGATGCCCCCGATGGGCGTTGGCGGGATGGGCGTCGGCGGGATCGCCGTCGGCAGGCGCGCGTCTTCGAAGCCGGGACAGTTGGCGCGCACGCTGGCCAAGCCCTCGTTGATGATGCCGATGATATGCGGCTCGCGCGTGTAGCGCAGCGCCTCTTGCAGCACGTCCCAGGCGGTGGGGCACTGGTCGAGCACATAATAAGACCAGCCGCGCATGTAGTAGCACTCGACGGCGGTGGAGCCCAGGGCGACGCATTTCTCCATCGCCTCGAGCGTGCCTTCGTAGTTGCGGCGGGTATAGCGCATCTGCCCCAGCCACTGCCAGGCATCGGCGTAGGTCTCGTCAAGCTCGGTCGCAGTCTCGCAGAATGGCGTGGCCGCCAGGAACTCGCCGACTTCGGCGTAGGTCTGGCAGATGCGCAGGTAGGCTTTGGCGCTGCCCGGCTCCAGCTCAAGGATGCGCCGATAGATGCCGACAGCCATCTCTTGATAATCTTGCTGCCGGTATTGCAGGGCGAGTTCAAAGTAGGGCGCCGTCAGGTTGGGGTTGATGGCGACGGCTTGTTCGAGGGCGGCGATCGCTTCATTGCGGCGGTCGGTGTAGATGAGCGGGATGGCGAAGGCGCGATGGCTGAAGGCGTCGAGCGGGTCGAGCTGGGTCGCCAGCCGGCCGCGCTGGTAGCCTTCGCTGTAGCGCCCGATGTTGGTATAGGCGATGGCGAGGGCGGCATGCAGGGGCGCGAAATCGGCATTGTGCTCCAAGCCCGAGACGGCGACAGGAATGGCGGCGCCGGGATCGCTCCACATCAGCGCGCGCGCCTTCAGCGCATACCCGCGCGGGTCCTTAGGGGCGGCGGCGATAGCGCGATCGCCGATGGCGGCCGCTTGGTTGTAGTCGTCGAGTTCGATCAAGATGCGGCCATATTCGTAGAGGTAATTGATGTTATCGGGTCGCTGCCCGACGGCGATTTCAAACTCAGCCAGGGCTTCTTCGACTTGACCTTCGGTATACAAGGTGATGCCCTGCTGCGCGTGCTGGCTGGGGAAGCGCGTGGGCGTCGCGCGCGGCAAGCCGAATAAACCGCGAGCGGCATAGTCGATATTGTCAATCGAGACGAAGGCGATAGCCAGCAGACCAAGGGTAACAAAGACAATGGCGAGGGCGCTTAGCAAAAGCGAAAGGCCGGACCAGCCGCGCCGGCGGTTGCTAAAGAAGGGTTTGTTATAGTTGCGCCTTATTTTGCGATACGGTCTCATTTTAAGTTGTGAATCGGCTGGCAGCGGCTATTTTACCACAATGCAGGCAGATGCCATTGTTCAGCGGCGCGGGCAACACAAGAGCCGCCCATACTGTCTGCGCTTCGGCGGGCGCCGTGAAATCTATCCCCACCGTGTGTGGCGGCGGCGCTGTATAATGGCGCGGCGGAAAATGAAGCGAAGGCGGATGATGAGCGATCAAGTGGAATGGGCGAAGCGGATTGCGGCTTTGGCAAAAACGGGGCTGTTTTATGCCGAGAATCATTATGACAAAGACCGATATCAGCAACTATTTGATATCGCTGGCGACATGTTGGCAGACTCGGCCGACGCAGAGGGCTCTCGAGTGAAGTTGATGCTGGCGGCTGACGACGGCTACATCACACCGAAAGTAGATGTGCGTGGCGCGGTCTTCCGCGATGGCAAGGTGTTGCTCGTGCGGGAAGCGGTCGACGGGCGCTGGACTTTGCCGGGCGGCTGGGCTGATGTCGGAGACGCGCCCTCGGAGGCGGTCGAGCGCGAGATATGGGAGGAAAGCGGCTATGAGACCAAGGCGGTTAAACTGCTGGCGCTGGAGGATCGCAAACGCCGTCATCCACTGTCGCTGAACGAAGTATACAAAGCGGCTTTTCTTTGCGAATTGCTCGGCGGCGAAGCGCGAACAAGCGTGGAAACGACCGCGGTCGGCTGGTATGGCGAGGATGACTTGCCGCCCTTATCGGAGAGTCGCGTGACGGCGGAGCAGATTCGGCGCTGGTTCAGCCATTGGCGGCAACGGGATTTGCCGACGGAGTTTGACTGAGGCGGACGTTGGGCAGCGCTGCCGGCCGCCGTACATGCTTTAGCACAGAGGGCGCAGAGCGAAGACAGAATTGATGCCAATAAATATTGCAACAAACAGACGAATTGTGTAGGCGCGAGCCTTGAGTTGCCCGAATGCAAAATCATATTACAAAGGGAGAGCCAAAGTAAGTGTGAGTAAGTCTTGCTAAAAAGTTGAGGAAGCATAGACAGCAACATAATAATCGAAAACTGTAGGGGCGTTTCGCTGAAACGCCCGAAAATCAACGCATGAGCGACATCAGCGGGCAAGAAAATATGACGAAGGGCGGCACAGCGTGCCGCCCCTACAGCACACGTATTTTTTCGCACGACTAACTTGGAACTACTAAGGCTCGCCCCTTATAGATTCCTAAAATACGTCTTATGTGAAATCAGTTGAGCCTTGAAAGTTTTGGATGTCAATTTGGTATGTTACGCGCAGAATGCGCTTAAACAGATGCGCGGTGATTTTTGTAATCAGGCGAGTTGCCAAGCCATCCACCGTTTTCGCTAGC
>JAJEGA010000120.1 GCA_022820125.1 Anaerolineae bacterium
CGTTCGCCACGAAAATTGTGAAAATGTAGGGGCGTATCGCCGATACGCCCGTTGAATATGACATAAATTTTGCGGGCGTTTCAGCGAAACGCCCCTACAGATTACGAAATGTGAGGGAAAATTGTTATTTATCAGCGCAATCTCATCTGATGCGGTTGCCCTGATGCGGCGCGCCGCCGACAGCCCAAGCCTCTTAGCAGCCGCGTCTCGATTGCGCTACCCTATACTTATCTGAACTGCGCTCCCGGATCGCGCTGGCCCGCCCGGCGCGCTCTCACTGGCTGTTGGCGATAAGCGCGTGCGAGCCCAGCCTAATCATTGACCGGCGAAGACTTGATCGACGTTTGCTTTGAGCGCGCTGACGGTAAAGGCTGGCATGTTTCATCTCGGCTGGCGCATCTCTATCCTGATCTTGCTCGCGAGTCTGCTGGCGCTGCCGCTCGCCGCTTCAGCGTCGTTCCTCTTGCCGGCAAGCGAGCAAGTGGTCTTCGTTGCCAGGGCTTCAGGCCAGCTGCAATTGATGATCGCGGACCTTAGCCGGAGCCTGCGCGCGCGCCTGGCGCCGTCGATCGCCGATGCCATGCAGCCGAGCGTCTCCGCCCACTCAGCAGAGATCGTATTCGCCTCCGGAGCGGGCGGCGATGCCGAGCTGTATTCGCTGCGGCCCGGCGAAGCGGCGCCACGCCAACTTACCAACAATGCTTATGAGGACAGCCATCCGCAGTGGTCCCCCGATGGTGAATCCATCCTCTTTCAAGCGAATCCGCAGGGCGTCGTTCAGTTTTTCCTGATAGACGCCAACGGCGGGAACCTGCGCCAGCTCACCTTCAACGAGACAAATATCGCCCGGCCATCATGGTCGCCCGATGGCGAGTCGCTGGTCTATGACGCCGGCGGCGATATTTTCACCTACGATATAGCCAGCGGGACGAGCCGGGCATTGACCCATGACGAATTTGGCGCATACGACCAGTACTGGGACGCGCAGGCGGTTTGGTCGCCGGATGGCGGCACAATCGTCTACGATTCCTTTCGCGAGGGTTCCTGGAATCTCTATCGGCTGGATGTGGCAAACGGTCGAATCAGCGCCTTAACGCCTGCGGGCCGCGATGAACAGCACGCGACCTTCACCAATAAGCCGGGGCAAATCGCTTACCAGTCGGTGACGAAATTCCCGGGCTTGCTTTTTCTGCTGGATCTCGAGCGGCCATCGCACCAGCGCGCGCTGACGATACCGCCTGATTTCGGCGCTTCCTTGCATCTGCTCTTTGGCAATCGCCGCGCCCTGTCGCTTGACGGGATCGACATCCTTGAGCCGGATTGGCTGCGAAAGCCGCCGCCTTCCAGCCGCGACTAACCTGAACCGAGCGGCACGCCATAAAGAGAGAGGCTGTGCCTGTCGGTTGAGACCGCAATCATTGTGCCATCGGGGCTGAAGCTGACATCGAAAATGCCGCCATCGGTCTCGCGCGTCGCGATCATTTCATGCGACTCGGTATCCCAAATTGAGAAGAGGCCCTCGGCCGCGCCAACCACCAGCATGGCGCCATCGGGGCTGAAGTCCAGCGCTGTCACATTGAAGGTGGGGGTCTGGAAGCTTGCCAGCGGTTCGGGCTGCTGATAGCGGTACAACAGCACATTTTCGAAGGAGCGATCGAGGGCAACAGCCAGCCGCTCGCCATCTTCGCTATAATCGAGCGCCAAGAACCTAACCGGTACGCCGAACTGCAAATCGAAGACGGACCTGTTGTCCCCGCTGTAAGTGACCCAATTCCGCAGCCATTCAGCATCGACCATGGTCAATATATCGCTGTGAACCGGACTGAAAGCCATCGATTGGATCAGACCCGAGTTTCCAGAATGTACTTCATGCTGCGAAACCGTCGGCAGATCCCAGACAATCGCCGCGAAATTGCGATCCACATCAAGGTGGGTATATGCCTCGGGACCCGCGCTTGCGAGTTGATTCCCATCCGGGCTGAAGGCGACGGCGGAGACCGGACCGGCATGGGCATTCAAACGCAGCCGCTCGCTGAAAGCCAGGGGCTCGCCAGCTGAGATCTCCCACAATTGGAGCGCGCCTGTTTCGCTGCCGACGATGAACTGCTGGTTCTTCGGCCGGAAGGCAAGCGCCGCGATGCCATCATCCAATGCCAGTATTTGTGGCGAGAGCGCCGCCTGATGCAAATCGTAGACCCAGACGCCATCGGAGCCGACCGCGCCCGGCGCAATCAGGAAACGATTGTCTGAAGACCAAGCGTGCGCCGGCTGGAAATTGCCGCTGACGCGCCCGAACTCAACGAGATAGGGCGCGAGATTGCGGTTGAGAACTTCGCGGCTGGGCAGCTGCGGCGGCGCTATCGGCGCGGCGAAATAGCCGTCAGCGCCCGATTCGGCAATATATCCGGTCTGCCCATTCACCAGGGCCAGCCACCACACGTAGCCGTCAGCGCATTCGGGACCGCCGGTGACGCTGATGGGCCACCCGGCCGGGATCTGCAGCAGAACTTGAGCGTCTGCGGAAGGCTGCCCGCGCAAATTCAATAGACCGCCGACCGCTCCCGCTTCCATGCCAACGTTTATCCGCGAACGCATATAAGGTCCAGCGGTTGCCGTCTCGCCGCAAAGCCGATTGGAATAGGTTGACGCGGGCGCCGAGGACGCTGCCGCCGGATCAACCTCGCCGCAATAGACGACCAGCGCGCTATCGTTGGAGACGCGGTAGTCATGCGTAAGCCCGATATGCGTCAACTGAAACTTGTAACCGATGATGGCGGCGCTGTCAGCGACGGGGGCGGTTGGGCAACCGAGCGCGCTGTTGGGAAAGGTCGTCTGTTCCCATTGCCAGTTCGACAAGTTGCCGATGCCGACGCCGTAACCGAGCCGCGCGCTCAAATCCAGCAGCGCCGCGTCAATCTGTGAGGGCGCCCCCTGCCCCAGCAAATACGAGGATATGGACGCAAGGGTCAAAATTACGCTCAGTTTCGCGAGAAGCGCTTTCATCGGCAAGTCCTTGTAAGACAGCACAGCCTTTTTTCAATTATAACATGGCGCCCGCTGTCAATCAGAGCGCCCTCACGCGGCGCCGCGGGCGCGAGCCGCTGCTTGCAACTCGGGGAACTATTTGACACAATGATAAGCAACGCAACGGTAGCCCAAGATAGAAAGTTGCCCGGGTGGCATCGGCGCTCGATTACGTCATATTTGGCCGCGAAGGCGACGAGGGCGGGGATTATCGCCGCAAACTGCTCATGTTTAACGGCGCCCTGCCCTCGCACGATCCCAAGTTTTATGCGCAGTTGGTTGATCTGGCGCCGATGGGGGACGCGGAGGACGGCACTGGCGCGGCGCTGGCGCTGGTGAACTATGACTGGGAGCGGATGCTGCTGGCGACCGCCCGGCCGGCGAGCGACAGCCCCGCGACCTTCACCGATCATTATGTGTTTGTGCCCGCGGAGGCGCTTGCGGAATCGGCGCGGCAGTGGGAGCGCTGGCTAGAATTCCTGCCGGAAGCGTCAAGTGATATCGACAGCACGCTGCCGATCTTGCAGCAGCCCCAATTCACGCCGACCGAGATCGAGACCCGGTCCGCGGATCTCCAGCGTCTCCTGGAAGAGTTGCCGGCCGACAGCTTCGACCACGCGCTGAGCTTGCTTGGCGCCCTCCTGCATGAGCGGCGTTTGGTCATTTCGCGGTTCCCGCCCGATCTCCAGCGGCGGCTCGCGATGATTTCAGGCATTCAGGCGCTGATACCGGGCTCGCTTGCCGCCCGGCTGACCTTCGCCAGCCACGCGCCATCAAAGCAAACGCATCACCCTCATCTGGGATTTACCGATGCAGGCGACGCCGTCTCGGCTTGGCTCTACGACTGGTCGACGCCGAGCATCCACGCCGATGCATTGGAACATCCTTATATCGAAGTGCTGCGAGCCCTTTGGCGCGGCGATGCGGCGGCGCTGGCCGCCGACATTCAGCGCTTGGCGCGGCTCGCCAGTTTCAGCGCCGAAGCGGGCGAGCTTGAGCCCGCTCTAGAGCGCATTTCCGAGCGCTTCTGGATTGACCGTAAGGTGCAAGCGCCGGCGGACAATGTCTCCACAGAAGCGATTATCCGCGTCCTGGACGGCGCGACGCCGCCCAGCAGCGAGCTGCGGAGCCAGTATCTCAAGAAGCTGCTGCACAACGCCCTCGGCGAGCGAGACGCGGCCGCTGGCAAACGCGTGGCGGAAGAGCTCGAGAAGGACGCCTCGCTGGAAAGCGACCTGTCTCAGATCTTTGACGAGATGCTTGAAGACCAGCCGGATGCGGTTTACGTCTTCATTCGCAATCGGCTGATGGCGCTTGGCCTCGACGACGGCTGGATTGCCCGCCTGCAAGTGGCGGCGCGCAGCTCGCTGCAAGTGGCCATCGACGAGGGCGATATCGGCACCTTGGCTGGCTGGCTGGAGTTGATCGCGCATGAGCCGCAGCCCTATCAGCTGCACGATATACTGCGCGACGCCATCTTAAGCGCCCGGCAGCGCGCCTATGTTGATGGCGAGCTCGGCATTCATCTGATCCTGATCGCGGTTCGCCGCGCCCCGGAAATTGTCGACGCGCTATATCAGGACGAGCAGTTGGTCAATGCGCTGGAGCCCAATGTGCGAGCCGCGCTGCAGCAGCCGTCAGCCGAAGCGCTTGAGCAGTTGATCGGCGAAAAATCGGAGTATTTCCTGCTCGCGCTTTATCATGGCTTGCAGGTCTCTGACAGGGTTCTGGTCACCTTGCCAACGGCGGAGCGGCTCTGGTCGCTTTATGAATCGGAGGAGCGGGTGGATCTGCCGGCCGTTTATCGCCCACCGGCGGTAACGCGCTTGCTGACGACCGAAGCCAGCCCGCAAATGACAGACGAGGCGGTCAACTTCCTCTTCGACCGCGTCATCGCCGGTGATGATCGCAAGCTGACCGTGGACACCGCCCGCCATTTTGCCGAGCGCGACCTGCTCTTCCCAAGGCTGAGCCAAGCGCTGGAAGGCGACGCCCTGCCCCTCGACAAAGTTCTGGCGGTCATGAATGCGGTTAGCGGCATCAAGCGCGCGCCGCCCCATGAGGTGATTGACGCTTACTTCAATTTGCTCGATTATTATCATTGGGAGCCGCAGACGCAGCGGCTGATGGAAGCGCTCTCGCGGGTGATGGCGAAGCACCGCGAGGCGCAGGTTTCTTATCGGCATCTGTGGCGGCTGTTTGACGCCTGCCACGGCTTGGAGATTGAAGGCGCGACGCGCGTCTCCATGACGCGGCTGCTGCTGCAATATGGCGAAGAAGAAGACCCGGCAGCGGTGGTGGACGGCGTCGCGCGCATCTGGCGACAAATCGGCATGAGCAAAGCGCTGCAGGAGACGGTGAATGCCTGGTGGCGGAATTATACGCACAACCTAAGCCTCGCCCAGCTGCAGCGCCTGGAGCGCGAGCTGGTTCAAAAGCGCCAACTTGAGCCGCAAAAGCACATCCTTTATTCCGTCATGGCGATGCGCCGCTGGCTGCACAGCCAGGACCCGGTCGAACTGGCGGAATCAATCAACACCACCTACACCATCCTGGAACATATCACCGACGCTTTTGACGCCGAGCACATACATGAGATCGACTCGCATACGATTCGGCGCGAATTGGACGAGGTCGGCGGCGGGCTCTCGTCGGAACAGCGCCATATTCTGGCGAACAACCTGCGCAACCTGGCGCAGCGGATCACGCAGATGGCGGAGAAGCGCAGCAAGCCCTCGCTCATCCGCAGCGACGACAGCATCGAGCGCCAGCTGCAGCAGGGCGAAGCCAACCCGCAGGGCTCGGTTGATATGATGAAGTGGATCGCCGGCTATCTCGATGGCGCCCACGCGCCCAGCGAGGAATGACCTTATAACTTGGCATTATTATTTCCTTTGATTTCAAAGTAAAATCCAGCCGAACACCAGCCGGCGCTAGGGAGATGCACGGGCGCATGGAAAAACTATTCACCTATGGCACCTTGCGCGACCCGGCGACGCAGCAGCGGTTGCTGGGCCGTACGCTCGGCGAGGGCGCGCCCGATACCTTGCGCGGTTATCGGCTGGCGCGGCTGACCGGCATCCACGAGGTATATTCAATCCTGCAGCCGCACCCCGGCTCCACCGTTGAGGGCATGCTCTTTGAAGTCAGCGCCGAGGAGCTGGCGCGCCTGGACGCCTACGAAGGCGAAGCCTATCAGCGCGTGAGCGTCCGGCTGGTGAGCAAGAACCGCGCCTGGGCGTACATGGAGAATCCCAAGTCGAGCTTTCGCATTCATATCGAGCCGCCAGACAGTCCATAACATCCGGCGCGATTTCGATAAATTGGGTCGCCCGCCCAAAGCGCGAAAATACAGGCAGCTACCGTACTCTAATTGACAAGATACTTGCTGGCGCAACCGAGCGGAGAAGCCCTTCATGACGGAGTTAGGCATAGGCCTGATTGGCATGGGCTGGATGGGGCAGGTTCACGCCCGCGCCTACAGCCTGGCGCGCCAGCGATTCCCCAATGGCGGCGTATCGGCGCGGCTCGTCATCTGCTCGGACAGCGTCTCTGAGCGTGCGGAAAGCGCGCGCGAGTCGCTCGGTTTCGAGACCGCCACCACGCGTTGGCAAGACGTCATTGAGCACCCCGCCGTCCACGCCGTGAGCATCGCCACGCCGAATAACCTGCATCTCGAAATCGTCGCGGCGGCTGCGGAAGCCGGCAAACATATCTTCTGCGAGAAACCAGTCGGGCGGGCGCCAATGGAAACGGCTCAAATCGAGTCAATCGCCCGAAGCGCCGGCTTGTTGAGCTTCGTCGGCTTCAATTATCGCTGGGCGCCCTTGGTTGTCCAGGCGAAGCAGTTGATCCAGGCTGGCGCGCTCGGCGAGCTGACGCAGTATCGCGGCCGCTTCTTCAGCATGTATGGCAGCGACCCGATGGGGCTGCTCTCTTGGCGCTTCGACCGCGAGATCGCCGGCTACGGCGCGCTGGGCGATATCATGGCGCACGCGACGGATATGGCGCTCTTCCTCGGCGGCAGCGTCCGGCGGCTGGTCAGCAACGCGCATACCTTCATCAAGCAGCGGCCCCTGCCGATACCCGGCAAAGGCACGCATTATTCGCGCGGGGTGCCGGACGACCCCAAAGGCGCGGTGACAAACGAGGATTATGTCGGCGCGCTGATCGAATTCGAGAACGGCGCGCGCGGCTCGCTGGAAGCGTCGCGCTCGATATTTGGACCGAAGAATCAGATGGCTTTTGAACTCAACGGCACGAAGGGCGCGTTCAACTGGGACTTCGAGCGAATGAACGAACTGCAGCTATACCTTCCCGATGCCGATGGCGGGCACGATGGTTATATGCGGCTGGTCGGCGGCGATCAATACCCCTACCACGGCAACTTCAACCCGGGAGAAGGCAGCGGCTTGGGCTACGAAGATATGAAGGTGATTGAAGCCTATAACTTCCTCCAATCGATTGCGGAGGGGATGCAGCGCGCGCCGGGTTTGGCGGAGGCGCTGGCGGTGGCTGAAGTGCACGCGGCCATGATCCGCTCTTGGGAGAGCGGCGCCTGGGAAGCTGTCCAATGCCTGCGAATTGATTGATGCAACCAAGGTGCTGTAGGGGCGGCACGGCGTGCCGCCCGTGTTGTTTGGTAAGTCTTTTGCGGGCGTTTCGGCGAAACGCCCCTACACATATTCGATGACGGCAAACCCAATGACTGATCTCGCGCTGCGGGGCGCCACCTACACCCTGGTCGCCGACCCCTTCCTCAACTCGCCAGCCAATTGCGCCGTCTATGAGCCGGACGGCTGCATCCTTATCCAGGACGGCGTCATCAGCGACATCGGCGCCTATGCCGATCTGCGCCACAAGCTGCCAGCCGATATCGAGCTGCGGCGCTACCCCAAGGCGATACTGATGCCCGGCTTCGTCGACGCCCATATCCATTATCCGCAGGTTGAAATCATCGGCTCTTACGGAACCCAGCTCTTGGCGTGGCTGAACAAGTACACCTTCCCGGCCGAGGCGCGCTTCATCGACCCCGATCACGCGCGGCGCATCGCCGACTTCTTCATCGCCGAGCTGCTTCGCAATGGCACGACCTCAGCATCCGCGTTTTGCACGTCGGCGCCCGGCTCGGTGGACGCCATCTTTGAAGCGGCGCGGCGCCGCAATATGCTGATTCTGGCGGGAAAGATGATGATGGACAGCCACGCGCCGGCGAACCTGGTTGATACCGCCCAGTCCAGTTATGACGATTCCAAAGCGCTGATCGAGCGCTGGCGCCAACGAGGGCGCTGCCTCTATACGGTCACGCCGCGCTTCGCCCTCACCAGCAGCCCGCAGCAGCTTGAAATGGCTGGCGCCTTGATGCGCGAATACGACGACGTCCGCCTGCAATCGCATATCTCCGAAAACCGCGCCGAGGTCGCGCGCGCCGCCGAACTTTACCCGCAGCGCCAGCATTACACCGACATATATGAACACTACGGACTCCTGAACGAGCGCGCCATTTACGGGCACGGCATCCACCTGTCCGAAGACGAACTGCGGCGCTTCCATCAGACGGGCGCCAAAATCGCCCATTGCCCCAGCTCAAATTTCTTCATCGGCAGCGGCTTATTCGATATTGCGAAGACGAAAGACGCCGCGCGCCCGGTCACTGTCGGCTTGGGCACCGATGTCGGCGGCGGCACCAGCTTCTCGATGCTGCAGACCATGAGCGAAGCTTACAAGATGGCGCAGCTGCGCGGCATCTCGCTGACGGCGACCCAGAGTTATTATCTGGCGACGCTGGGCAGCGCCGAAGCGCTGGGCTTGGAAGACCAAGTGGGCAGCCTGCAAGCGGGATGCGCCGCCGATATCATCGCGCTTGACCCGCGGGCGACGCCGCTGCTGGAGCTGCGCGCCGATGCCGCCGAGACGCTTGACGAGCTGCTCTTCGCGCTGATGATCTGCGGCGACGATCGGGCGATCGCGGCGACCTATGTGGCCGGCGAGCTGGTCTACGAGCGAGACGCATCGAATTAGCCGGCTGCGCGCGCTTCAATTGCGCTCAACTCCACATAGCTGCTATCGCCGACCGGCAAGCGCGCCAAGGGGTCATTGATCTCGTAGAGCCCGGCTATCAAGCGGTATTCGCCCGCCGGGGTATCCGCCGGAATCAAGAGACCGTGATTATCGGTGATCGTATCGCCGGGCTGCCAGGTTGTCGTCATGGATGAACCGGCAACCGGTTCGCTATCCCGTTGCGCCACGAGAGCGCCGTCGCTATTGAGAAGCTGGAGAAAGACTTTGTAGCGCGCTCTCGGCGATTGAAGCGCCCGCCAGACAAGCTGCGCATTTAAGACATCGCCCGGGCTGATGACAGTTGCGTTCAGCGCATAGGCGTCCAGCGCAATCTCGCCGCCGAAATTGACGCCGGGCCGCTTTCGCGCGCCAAGCGTGGCTGGACTAACATAACGCGCGTAGCGCAGATCATCGACCCAGCGATCTGCGAATTCGAAAGCGTTGCGGTTGAGCGTCGTCTCCACGATCAAATTGGGGTCTTGCTGGTCGGCGCCATAGAAGATGACGTGCAGCCGATCATGGGCGGCGATGATATCCAAGACCTCTTGTTTGGTCGCCTCCTCATCGGCTACGCTCGGCAAAGGGTAGATCGGCGCGTCCCCTCGGTAATAGTAGCGCAGCAATTCTTGCAGACCGCGCGCGCTGACGATGATGGCATCGCCGGCGTCCAGCTCAGCTTCAATCTGCCGCGCTAAGCCTCGCATGTCATCGCGCTGGAAATCCGGATGGTGATAGAGCGCGCCCAACCCGCGGACGAGCGCGGCAAGGCAAAGCGCCAAAGCAAGAGCGGCGCCCAGCTTGGGCGTGATCCGCAGTATCGGATGCCCGCGGCGAATTGGCAGCCGCCATAAGACCCAGAAGCCACGACCTAGCCAGAGGGCGAAAGCCAATTGCGCCGGCAGCAAAAAGCGCAGAAAGCCGTCCCCCAAACCAATAAAGAGAAAAAGGGCGATCGAGATGACCGCCCAGGCGATGGGCAGCAGCGCCGCCCGCCAGGCCTGCCGAGGACTTGCCGTCGGCAGCAAACCCATAATCAGCAAGAATAAGATGATGGTGGCTTCGCCGCTTGCGCTCAATTGGTGAACGCTGCCAAATGCGAAGTATCCCAGAATCTCGGCGAGCAGCTGATCAACGGGGAGGTGCTGCAATCGATGCGACCGGTTGCCCAATTGCGCGATGGCGACTGGCAGCCATGGCAGGAAGAGCGCCAAAGTCAAGACTGGCGCCATCATAGCTCTGAGCCAATAGCGCCAGGGCAAGCGCCGCCATCCCGCAGCAGTAGTCCCTCCGCCAAAAGACGACGCAAAGAAAATGAGCGTGACCAACGCGGACTGGACCAAAATCACAAATGCATGGGCGAAATGGGTATATATGCCGAGCGCGTTGACGAGCCCCAGCGCGATGATCCGCCCCCAGCCGAGCCTTTCGCGCTCGCCGGGATCTCGCGCGCGCAGCAGACCCAGGAAGAGCCACATACTGCCTGCGCCGATTGCCGTCAGCATGGCGTACATGCGCGCTTCCTGCGCATAGTAGATGCTGAAGCTGTTTAAGGCGACCAGCGCCGCAGCCGCCAAACCGGCGATGGGATGAAAGAGCCGCGCGCCCAAGGCATAAGCCCAGGCGACGCCAACCAGGCTGAACAGCGCCGAGGGCATTCGCAGCGCAAATTCGGTTGAACCGGTCAATTCCCGCCACCAGCCCAGCAGCGTGAAGTAGGCGGGCACATGCACATTCGGCTGCAAGTGAGACACCAGCTCGGGCAGCGAGCGCAGCGAATGGCCATAAGCCAAGCCCTCATCGTACCAGAGCGATTGGGCGCCGATGCGGTGGAAGCGCGCCGAAGCCGCCGCCAGCAGAATGGCGATGACCAGGAGGCATGTCAGCGCGCGCGCCGCATGCCCGCGCCCGGAGGCTCGTTCCAATTGCGCCGCGTCGCTCATCGCCCGCGATCTCGCAGCGCCATCACTGCCGCCCCCAGCGCCACGATCGCCAGCGCGCCCGCCAGCGCCAGCCAGGAGAAGAGCCGGTTGCCACTGCGATCAAACACGGCGATCTCATCGACGATGATCGCGCCAGCGCCAAAGGCAAGGCCTTGCGTCCGCGCCAGCCCGGACGACAGCTCGATTCGCCGCGCACGCCAGGTGCGGTCTTGGGCTTCAGCCGGGCGCCAACGGATTTCCACGGCGGTGCCATGCGCTCTGAATTCCAGCCCGGCTTCAAAGCGCGCCGCTTGCCCAAAGCGAGCGCCTGGATCAGCGACCACAGCGCCCGCGCTTCCGATCTGCCAGGTCTCGGCTTGATGCCGCCCGCGATACAGCAGCGGATCTTGGCTGTTCAGGTAATGTTGGACGCTGTGATAGACCGGCAGGGGCGTGAATGTCGGTTTGTCCGGCTGGTAATCAGGCTCAGCCATGCGGAAGTAATAGAAGGCTTGATCCGCTTCGAAGGGATCTTTCCGCGTGAAGAACCAGTACATGACGTTGCCGATCCAGGGCCATTCCTGCTGGATGCGTTCATAGAAAATCGGCATGTAGCGCGCCGCCTGCTCTTGAGTGACAGTGCCGTATGCGCCATAGAGGCTGATCTGCTCCGGCGGCAGTTCGGCGTCGAGCGTGGCGTTCCAAGCCGCTTCACTGAGCCAGATGGGTTTATGCCCGCCGCCGTTTCGGACCATGATGTCGCGATAATAGCTGTGGCGGGCGACATTGACCGAGGTGGCGCGCAGCCGCCGATCGGTCGGTCCGCTGCGCAAGCCGTAGCCCTGCGCCGATAGCACATCGAAACACTCGCCGCCGCCGTGATCGTAAAGCGCTTGCAGGAATACAAGATCGCTCAGGTCACGACTGCCATCGAGCGCAATGGTCGGGGCGATGGCGCCGCTGACCACCACGATATTGGCATCGACCGCTTTCAGCGCGTGGTAGGCGCGGCAGAGCAAATCGACATAGCCGGCCGGGTCTATGGCTTTCTCGCCCCATTCGGGATAGATATTTGGCTCGTTCCAAATCTGGTAATGGCTGATTCGACCGCGATAACGCGCGGCGACTGCGGTCGCATAATTGACGAAGTCCCGCAGGTCATCGGGCGGCGCGCGGTCGCCAGCATTGGGATCGGCGCGCGTCCAAGCCGGCGGATTGCTCAGCCGCGCCATCAGGCGCAAGCCGTATGCCTCGGTCAATTCCACGATTTGGTCATACTTCAGCCAGGTGTCAATCGTATCGGCCGCGCCATCGCCATCGCGGTCGAGCCGGGAATCGGTGAATTGCCCACGGCCATCAACCTCGAGATCTTCCCAGGGGAACTCCTGCCGCAGCCAGCCGAAACCGGCGTCGCGGATCATCCGCAGCATCGCTTCGATTTTCGGGCGTTCGACTTCTTGCTCCAGGAAGGTGTTGATGCCGTAGGGGAAATCCGTTTTGTTGTCGATCGGCATCAGCGGATCAGTCCCCAGCGGATGGCGGACGAGATTGCCCGCCACTTCGACCAAGCCGCGGATTTGCCCGGCGGGCGCCTCTTCGCCCGTCTGCCACCAGGCAAACTGCCAGAAAAAGCCGCGGCTGCGCAAGTCAAGCGCGAGCAAAACCAGCATGACTAGCGCGAAGATCACAATTAGCGCGGCGCGCTTGCGGGGGGCGAGGGCGGTATTCGCGGGGGTGCTGGACATACGGCGAATTATAGCCAAGCGGCGGGCAATTTGAAGTGCGCGGGCATAGGCTCGATTCGACGCGATGCCCTTATTCGCTTGCGCCTGCGCATCACGGCGCCAAGGGTAGTGTATCAAAGTCGGTTGGATTTCACGTCAAGCGTAATATTCTTTCAGCGTCGACATCATCCTTTAGCGAAAATTGTAGGGCGATTCTGTGAATCGCCCGCCGGAGATTATCAAGTGGGCGAGCCAAGGCTCGCCCCTACAGATGCTTGAATGATTATGTTTTCTATATTCAACCGAAAGGATACACTTCCGCGCCAGGAGCGAACTTTGATTTGCCCGCCAATATATGGTTAACTTGATGGGAATATCAGCGGAGACCAAATGCGCTTTCGATTCTGTTTAGTCGCCTTTATCCTGCTCCTGGCGCCCGCCGCCCTCAGCGCGCAGGCCGCCATCGCCGCCGCCAGCTGCGCGAACCCGCCCGCAGGATTCACAACCCATTGCGGCTATGTAAAATTGCCGCAAGATTACGACGAACCGGCTGGCGGCAGCATCGCGATCTACTACATTCGGATCAAAGCAAAAGACCGTCCGCCAAAATCGGATCCGCTGGTTTACCTGGTCGGCGGGCCCGGCAGCAGCGGCTCGCGCCTAATGCAGACTTCCTTCCGCAAATACTTGGGCGCCTTCGCCGACGAGCGCGACATCATAATCATTGACCAGCGCGGTACGGGTGAATCAGCGCCGCGGCTTTATTGCGACGAAGTCTGGGAGCGCCTGGCAGAGATCCTCCAGAGCCATCACGCCGAGCACGCCGAACTAATGCTCGATGTCCTGCGCGCCTGCCATCAACGGCTGAAGCGAGCCGGCGTAAACTTTGAAACTTACCATAGCCAGAACAACGCGCGCGATATCGTTAATGTGCTGCGCGCCCTGGGTTATGAGCAATGGAATCTGGTCGGCGTGTCCTACGGCTCGCGCCTAGCGCTGGCGATGATGCGCGAATATCCCGAATCGATTCGCAGCGTCATTCTCGATTCGGTGTATCCGCCGCAAGCCGATATCTTCCTTGATGCCTATTATCACGGGGAGCGGGCTTTGAAAGTGATGTTTGACGCCTGCGCGCGCAACGAAGGCTGCCGCGCGCGTTATCCCGATCTGGAAACCGTCTTCCTTTCCTTATACGAACGCTTGAATCAAGCGCCGGCGATCGCTACCTATTCGCCGCCGCAATACCAGACGCTCGAAGTCGAGATCAGCGGATACCGGCTTTACGATTGGGTTTTCAGTTGGCTCTACGAGGTCAATTCAATCCAAAGAATCCCCGAGCTCTTATACGACCTTGATCGCGGCTTTACCCATAATGCCGTCCGCCTCGGCGTCGCCTACGAGGCGAATATGACCACGCTCAGCCTGGGCATGCACTACACCGTGCAATGCCAAGAGGAATACGATTCGGCGCTCAACCGCGATTACTACGGCATACTCGAAGCGCATCCGCATCTTGGGGGCTACTTGCGCTACCCGGTGGAAGGCCTGGCGACCCTGTCGCGCCTATGCGGCTTGTGGCAGGCGCAGCCGCGTCCGCTCAGCGTCAATGACCCGGTAGTGAGCGATGTGCCCGCCCTGCTGCTCTCCGGCAATTATGACCCGATTACGCCGCCGGTCTACGCCGACATAGCTGGCGAAACCTTGACGACGGCTTACAATTTCGTCTTTCCTCACGTTGGTCACGGCGTGCTCCGCTCGGACCGCTGCGCCGTAGATATCGCAGTAGCTTTCATCAATGCGCCCCTGCGCGAACCAGAGAGCAGCTGCATTGCCGAGACGCCGCCTATCGTATTTCATTAGTAGGGCGTTCGCGTAGCGGGCGTAAAACAGCCCCCCAGAGATTCCGCTAGCCTTTAGTCGGGTTTCGAACAGTGCCTTCGCGCCTCGCGCAACATGACGTCAGCTTCGCGGTTGATGCCGCCAAGCGCCACCATGAATACAGGCCCGGAACTCTAACGCAAAATATGCACTGGAGATGCAGCTATGAATATATGTTCAAGAATCATTATGCCAGCGCTAGCTGCGCTGCTGTTGCTGGCGCCGGCGTCTGGCACAGCGCTAGCGCAAAATCAAGCGGAAGCGCCAGCGCTTATCCTTGGCGAGATGGATCCGCTAAGGGAAATTATTCTGCCTCGTCTTATTCCAATAATCGTGATGGACGTGTCGTCGTCTTTGGGCGACGCGACGCTGATAAACCGGCTGCACTTTATCTTGCTGACGGCGATGGTGGACGCGGCCGCGCCTTATGATCCCAGCGCCGTAGGCATTTACAGCCGCTTCCAACGGCAGCCTGCGGCGCAATCAACCGCGCGCGACATCAACATCGCCATGCTTTACGCCGCGCACGAAGCGCTGAGGGAACTGATGCCGCGGCGGGAAGCGGTCTGGCGCGAGATGATGCGCGACTATGGGCTGGACCCGGATGCCGATGGCGACTTGAACAGCCCGGTTGGCATTGGGCGCGCGGCTGGAAAAGCCGCCATCGCCGGACGCTTGCACGACGGCATGAACCAACTCGGCGATTATGCCGACACCACCGGCTACCAACCGGTTAACAGCGCCTATGAATTGCGCGATCCCTCCCGCTGGCAGCCAGGCATGCGCCGCCGGGGCAGCGGACTGTACACAGTGCAGCACTTCGTCACGCCACAGCAGAGCATCGCCGAGCCCTTCGCCCTTTTTGACCCGCGCGAGTTCCGCGTCTCGGCGCCCGAAGCCAGCAATGTTGAGCATTGGGAGGAATACAAAAGCCAAGCCGATGATGTCCTGGCGGTCTCCGCGAATCTGACCGACGAGCAGAAAATGATGGCGGAGCTATTCGACAACAAGATCGTTTCGCTGGGCATGTCCTTCAGTCAGATCGCGCTTGATCGGAATCTGACGCCGCCGGAATACGCTCGCGGGTTCTTCTTAACGGCGGCGGCGATCCACGATGCCTCGGTTGTCATCTGGCAAGAGAAAGCGCGCTACGACGCCGTCCGCCCCTTTAGCGCCATCCGTCATATTTATGGCGATGAGCTGGTGCGGGCTTGGGCTGGCCCCGGCCTCGGCGCGCGCGACATCCCCGCCAGCCACTGGCGGAGCTATCTGCCGGAAGCCGATCATCCGGAGTATCCGTCAGGCTCGACTTGTGGCTGTTATGCGCAGGCGCAGGCGATGCGGCGCGTCACCGGCAGCGACGCTCTGAACTGGAACATCACCTTTCCGGCCGGGTCATCGCGGATTGAACCGGGTATCACGCCAAAGACGGATATCGTTCTGAACTTCCCCACCTGGACCGATTTCGCCCAGAATTGCGGGCAGAGCCGGGTATGGGGCGGCGTGCACTTTCAAGCCGCCGTCGATGCGAGCGCGGCGATCTGCAGCGAATTCGGCGATATGGCTTATGACTATTACAGCACGATAATGGACGGCAGCGCCGAATTGCGCCCGCCCTCACAGGCGCTTAGCCCGGACCCCTGGCGCGCCGCCAGCAGCCAGAGCGCCCCGCTCAATCCGCCGCCGGCATCTTCGCCCATGTCCGCCAGCTGCGAAGCGCTGCCCGATTCCATCGCCGTTACTGCCGTAAGCAGCGGTTTCGAATGCCAAGCGCTGGAAATCCGCGGGTCGGGCGCCGCCGATATCATCAATGGCGTGGAGCTTGCGGGCGATTTGGGCATAGGGGCGCAGGTTTGCTTCCGCGGCAGAAGGGCGATGTTCTTGCTTGAGGCCGCCGCGGCGCCGCCCCGCGCCACGTTGCTGACATCGTACAGCATGCCCGGTATGACCTGCGCCTGGATGGACCGCGAAGGGCTGCTGCTGGCGCCCTTAGGCTCGTCTCATAACGCGGCGATCGACGGTTTGCCCTCGCCTCTGGACGACTGCGCCTTGATCACCCGCGAGGTGCTGAACTTGCGTAGAAGCCCAGATGGCGGCGCCGTGGGGCTGGTGCCGGCAAACGCGGAGCTGTCCGCCAGCGCCCGGGATGAGGGCTGGTTCCAAGTCAGCTCCGGCGGCAAAATTGGCTGGATCAGCGCCGATTTTGTCGATACGGAGGGGACTTGCGGATAGCCTAAGGCGACTCTCCTTGGATACCCCTCCCCGACGTAATAAGGGTCGCCGGTCTCTGGCTGCGCGACCCGCCTATCTACATCGCGGGAGGGGCAGCCGCAACTCTCGATTGCCAATCTTGGCTTTCCTCTTCCGTCCCAGGGCAATTGCGCCAAAATCATAATGCGCCGTTCGCCACTAAAATTGTGAAAATGTAACAGATTACGAAATGTGAGGGGAAATTGTTATTTATCAGCGCAATTTAATTTGATGCGATTGCCTTGTCTTGCGCCCGGGTAGTGTATCGAAGTCGGTTGGAATTCACGTCAAGCGTAATATTCTTTCCAGCGTCGACATCATCCTTTAGCGAAAATTGTAGGGGCGATTCTGTGAATCGTCCGCCTGAGATTATCAAGTGGGCGAGCCACGTGCTCGCCCCTACAGATGCTTGAATGATGATGTTTTCTACATTCAACCGAAATGGATACACTTCCTGCGCCCGGCAAAATTTGACTTATTCACCGGTGTTCGTTAACTTACCGTCACTGTCTGAGTCTCATGAACGCTGATCGGGCAATATCGGCAGTTGCGGCTGCCGGTGCAGCGTCATTCGCCCAAGAGACTTAGCGTGGAAATAATCCAATGAACGCTATAGAAAAATACGAATTTGATCGCCTCGGTTATATCATTATCCCAAATATCCTGACCGATGCTGAAGTGACGAAGCTCTCGGCCGCAATCGACGCCGCCGAAGAAGACGCGCTCGCCCAGGTCGATCGCCCGCCGGACAAGATTAGCGCCTACGGATTGCAATACCGCCATAATGCTGACAAGGGCTATTTCGTCAGCGGACGGCGCGAAGAGGGCAATACGCTCGTCATAGAAGAATTCTTCAACCTCGATCCGGCTTTTGATGTGCTGGTGGATCACGCGCCGACGATGGCATACATCCGCCAAATCGTCAAAGAACGCCCGACAATCAATAATTCCGAGATTCGCATACGTTATCCCGGCAACCAGACTGGCAGCCATATGGGCGGTCCGGTGTCGTGGAAGCACCAGTATGCCTATACCCCGCGCGGCATCGACTGCATGATGGTGCGCATGGTCTACTTCACGCATGATGTGGGGCGGGATCAAGGCGAATTCTGCGTCGTGCCGGCCACGCACAAGAGCAATATGCCATCGCCCTACGAAGGCAGCGACCCCGACAAAGAGCCGGGCATGATCGGCCTGCCGGTCAAAGCCGGCGACGCCATCCTCTTCACCGAAAACCTGCGCCACGGTGGCTTGACCAATCGCTCGCGGCAGACGCGCAAGACCCTGCATGTCGGTTACGGTCCCTTCTGGATGAAATCCCAGAATCACAGCACGATGGATGAAGAGCCCTATATTCTGCCGCGCACCTTCGCCCGCTTCACCGAAGAACAGCGCCTGCTCTTTCGTTCACATCAGTCGCTGCTGGCGGATAGCGCCGGCGATGATTGAAATCGAACGCCGCGAGCTCGCTGGAATACCGTGCCTCACGCTGCGCGATGCGCGCGTCGACGAGGCGCCGGTCATCATCCACTATCATGGGTGGACTGGCGGCAAAGGCGCGCTCGAAACGCCCGATCAGAGCCAGGCTCGTTTGGCTTCCGCCGGTTTTCTGGTGGTCGCGCCAGATTGCTATGAACACGGCGAGCGCGCCACCCAAGCCTGGTACCGCGCGCAGTTCAACGGCTGGGCTTTCATCTGCCAGGCGATGGACAAGACGCGCGAAGAAGCGGCTTCCCTTTTTGAAGCGGTCATGGCTTTGCCGTTCAGTTCAGCGCGCAATCCCCAGGTAACGGGCGGCTCAATGGGCGGCTTGATCGCGCAGATGGTCTTCGCCGAGAACAAAGCGTTCGTCTCGCTGGTGTCGGTGGTCGGCCGCTCCAGCTTTTATCAAGCGGATGAATGGTGCCGCGAAGCGCAAGCGGGTACCTGGTGCGATGATTGGTGCGCCGAATATTCCACGCAAGCCCATCCCGAGCGCTTCATAGACCGGCCCCTGCTATTCATCGATGGCGCGCTCGACAGCGATTGCCCAGCTGAGATCAACGCGGAAACCGTGCGGCTGATCAATGACGCTGGCGGGCAAGCGCAGCACTTTGTCGACCCAGATTTTGGCCACGGCTTCTCGCAGCCGATGCGCGCCAAATTCGTCGATTGGCTGGTGGCGCATGGTCAGCCGCCACTCCACGATACATAAGCTGTAGGGGCGACTCTGCGCCGCGCGTAGACACAGCGGGTCAGTCGCCCGCCGGAACACAAAATTTGTCGGCACGACCCTTGGGCCGGCCGTAAGCATCACAAGGAGACCAGCCGCATGCAGCACAATGTGGACAAAATCATCGCCGAGATGGAGGAGCGCAGCTACTGCATCATCCCGTCGGTCATCAGCCCGGAAAAGGCGGACGAAGCGCGGATCATCCTGGAGAGCCTTCTCGAAGCGGAAGCCACCGACGCCTCGCGCCAAGCCAAGACACAGCGCGTCGGCGGCATCGCGGTCAAGCATCCGATATTCCTCGAATTGATGGCGCATCCCTTGATCGTGGCGATCTGGAAAAAGTACCTGGATGAAGATGTAATCTGCTCGACCTGGACCGCCAATACCGCCTATCCGGGATTTGAGACCTACAAGTGGCACCCGGATTTTCCCTTCCAGTGGCTGAATTATCCTTGGCCCGCGAGCCCGGTCAGCGGGCAGACGATTTGGCTGCTGGATGACTTCTCCGCGGAGAACGGCGGCACCGGCATCATGCCCTACAGTCATCTCAAAGGGCATCGTCCGCCGGCGGAAATGGTCGACAAGTGGCATCCCGATGGCGAGATTCTGACCGGCGTCCGCGGCAGCGTCATGGTCTACAACGGCGCCACCTGGCACACCGCCCGCCCCAATAACAGCGATAAGCCGCGCAGCGCTTTGTTGGGAATGTATACGCGCCCTTGTTATATTACGCAGGAAGACATGCTGGCGCAGCTGCGGTTCATCGCCGACCCGTCCGACATCGTGCGGCAGTTGATGGGCGCGGAGCGTCGCCAGCCGGTCATCGTCGCCAATCGGTAGCCGGCTCGGCCCGAATATGAAGGCGGATTCGCATTGGCCGCGACCAATTCAAGAGGAGGCAAATTTGAAGCAATCACCCTGTTAGAAGACATTCGACCGTCGCGTAATGCGATTATGTTTAGGAGACAATAATGACTTTGCTCAAGAGAAGTATGCTGGTCCTAAGCCTCGCGGCGCTATTGCTCGGGGCGCTCGGCGCCGTCGCCCAGGATGAAGAATTGGTCTTCGGCGATTTGCCGCGCAGCGAGACCTTCGTCGTCGCTTCACAAGCGCCGCACAACGATGTCTGGGACAGCTTCAACTACTATCAAGCCGGGACCTACAACAACGCCACCGGCTACGCCAACGTGGTCCATGAGCCCTCTTTCATCACCAGCCATGATTTCCACGCCTGGCTGGCGCAATCCTGGGAATACAATGAAGACGGCACGGAAATGACCTTGGTCATCACCGAGGGCGCCAATTGGAACGATGGCATGCCCTTGACGATGGACGACTGGCTCTTCACCCTGCAATACAACAAAGACCACGCAGACAAGGGCATTTCCTGGTCGGGGTTTTTGACGGACGTCGAGTGGCGCGCCGAGGGCAGCAGCATCATATTCACGCTGCCGGATACCAACTGGCGCTTCCACTATAACTTCACCGGCATCGGCACATTCAGCCCTGTTCCCAAGCACATTTGGGAAGGTCAGGACCCGACCACCTTCAAGAACCCGGATGCGGTTCACTCCGGTCCCTATCGACTGGTCAGCAGCAACGCCGACACTCGCACGACGATATGGGAGCGGCGCGATGATTATTGGGATCCGGACCGACTGCCGGCGCCGAAGTATATGGTCTGGCTCAAGCGGCCCGAAGCCGATGTGGCTGTCTTCGAATGGGAAGAGGGCAACTACGATCTGGGGCGGATGCCAAATAGCGTCATGATAAGGATGATGAGCGCGAATCCGCATATCAAGCCGCTGGTGCACCAGGATCCCTGCCCGCGCGGTCTGATATTCAATACCACGGTTACGCCGATGGACGACAAGCTGTTCCGGCGCGCGCTGGGTCTGCTGTTGAATCGGCAGGCGGTCGCCAACCTTGCCAACGTACCGGGCTACGTCACGCCAGTGCTTTGGCCCAACCTTGGCAGTCCCGACGAGAACTACTACGATGCGGCGGCGGCTGAGGAATTCCAGGTGACCACCTTCGATCCGGAAGCGGCGGCCGCCCTGCTGGATGAAGCCGGTTATCCGCTGGTTGATGGCAAACGCGTGGATAAGGACGGCGAGCCTATTTCGCTCGATGCCTTATATATCGACATCGGTAACCCGGGCTGGACCGTTTGGGCTTGGCTCCTTTCCGAGCAAGCGCAGTTGGTCGGCGTCGAGATCAACCCGCGTCTGCTCGACATTCCGACCTTCCTCACACAGGGACCCAACGGCGAGTTTGACATAATCTTCCGCTGGTTCTGCGGCAACTTGCCCGGCGACCCCATCGCCCTGTTTGAAGGATTGCACTCCGATTACGCGCTGCCTATCGGCGAACGCTCGGGCGGCGTCCCGGGCCGCTACAGCAATCCCGACATGGACGCGATCATCGAGCAGCTGAGAACCCACAACCCGGCCTCGGAAGAAGCGCAAGCGCTGTTCCGGCAGGCTTATCGACTTTGGGCGGAGCAAGCGCCTTACGTGACCCTGTACGGCGAGAATGAAGGCGTGGTCTTCAACACCGAATATTGGACGGGCTTGGCAGTGGGCCAGGCCTGGGTGCACTGGACGCCGGCCGCGCGCCAGATCATCGACTTCCTCGAACCCGCCGGCATGTAAAAGAGCTTTCGCAGGTTCGCCGTTCTTGTTCGAGCGCGGCGGACCTGTACATAAACATCAATCACCAGGTTTATCCAGTGACATCACAGTGACTGCGAACTCTGACACGCGCGCGGGAGAAGCCGCTGCGGAACGACAGGATGCCGGACGGCGCGAGGTCCTGCGTTATGCTTTGCGCCGCTTCGGCGTCTATCTCTTTACGCTTTGGGCGGCGATCACCGTCGCCTTCTTCATTTTTCGCCTGGTGCCGGGCGACCCGATGAATATTCTGCTTGGCAATCTGACGCGCGCCGAGGGACGCCAGCGCGACGCGGCCGCCGAAGAAGCCATCATCGCCCGTTACCGTCACATATTTGGCATGGACGAGCCGCTGCCGCTGCAATACGTCAACTATCTGCGAAAAGCGGTCCTGGGCGGGCTGGACCTGGGTCCCTCTTTCGTCGAATACCCGGCGCAGACCAAGGACCTGGTCTTCCGGCGGATGCCTTGGACGCTGGGCATTTTCACCACCTCGGTGCTGCTCGCCTGGATTGTCGGCACCGGCTTGGGCGCCCTGATCGGCTGGCTCCAGCGCAGTCGCTTGTCGCAGATCGCAGTCGTAATTTCGACCCTGCTGCAGATCACACCCGTTTATCTGGTCGCGCTGGGGCTGATTATCTATGTCGGCTATACCTGGCGCATCTTGCCCGCCGGCGGACCCTACGCCCGCCACTTGCAGCCTGAATGGTCCTGGGAGTTCATCAGCAGCTTGCTCACGCATGCGATCTTGCCGATGCTCTCGAACATGATCGTCATCGGCGCCGGTTTCACTCTGGGCATGCGCGCGCTGATGATCAGCGTGCTGGGCGAAGATTATCTGACCTTCGCCCGCGCCAAGGGCTTGTCGCCTTTCACCGTGCTCAAAGATTACGCCTTTCGCAACGCGCTGATACCCCAGGTGACGGCGCTCGCCATCATCGTCGGCGCGACCTTGAACGGCACATTCATTATTGAAGTGCTTTTCCAACTGCCGGGCTTGGGCACGCTCTTTGTGCAAGCGATGGGCTTGCGCGATTTCAATACGATGCAGGCAGTTGTCCTCTTCTCCATATTCGCCGTCTTGACGCTGACCTTGATCGTGGACCTGGCGCTGCCGCTGCTTGACCCGCGCGTGCGGAGGACGGCATGAGGAATCTCAGCATCATTATCGGATCGATCATGTTGGCGCTTATTGTCATCGTCGCGCTGGCGGGTCCGTCGGTCGTCAGCCAGTTGCTATTCCCCGGCGAGCGCCCGGCGATGCGCGGCAGCTACCGCCCCTACCAGCTCGATTCAGCCGAACATCCCATCGGCACCGATGGCGATGGCCGCGACGGGCTGATGGTCTTCATCTCCAGCATCGGGCCATCGCTGCAAATCGGCTTGATCGCAGGCGCGACCTCGACCAGCTTGGGCGTCGTCATCGGCTTCTTGGCTGGTTATGCCCGCGGGCGGCTGGATACGCTCTCGCGCATCCTGATCGATATGGTGCTGGTCATCCCCACCTTGCCGCTGCTGCTGATGCTGGCGGCTTATATCGAACGTTGGGATTTGTACAAGCTCTCGCTGATTCTGGGGATCTTCGGCTGGTCCTTTGTGGCGCGCGTCATCCGGCCGCAAGTGCAGAGCCTGCGCGAACGAAGTTATGTTGATCTGGCGGTGCTCTCCGGCGAGAACGCCTGGGAAATCATCTTTCTCGAATTGCTCCCGCCCTTACTGCCTTATATCGGTTATGTCTTTTCACTGAGCATCGTCGGTTCAATGCTGGCTGAAGCCGGCTTGCAGATCATCGGCTTGGGCGCGGGCGGCTTGCCTACGCTCGGCTTCATGATCGCCAAAGGCTTTCGCGAGAGCGTCATCGCCATCGGCTTGCTGGGGCAAATGCTGCTGCCGGCCGGCGCCTTGATCTATGTCTTTCTGGCGCTGAATCTGATCAACACCGGTTTGGACGAAGTCTTCAACCCGCGCTTGAAGACGACGATTGAAGGCGGCGACTGATGCCGACACTGCTGGAAATCCGTGGATTATCGGCTGGTTTGCGTGGCCGCCGCTCGGTCACGCAGGTGGTCAGCGAGGTCGATCTCGATGTAGAGGCGGGCGAAATCCTCGGGGTCGTCGGCGAATCCGGCTGTGGCAAGAGCACACTGGCAACGGCCATTATGCGTTTGCTCGTGCCGCCGCAGGTGCTGCAATCCGGCGCCATAACGCTGTGGCTCAAGGACGGCGTCGGCCACGACCTGCTGCAGCTCTCCGATAGTGAATTGCGCCAATTGCGCTGGCGGCATCTGTCGTATATTCCCCAAGGCTCAATGAACTCGCTGAACCCGGTCCTGCGCGTCGAGCAGCAGATGACCGATACGCTGATTCAGCATGGGCTTAGCATTGCAGAAGCGCGGTCGCGGGCGGCGGCGGCGCTGGAATTGGTTAATTTGGAGGCGAAGATCCTAAACAGTTACCCGCACGAATTGAGCGGCGGGATGCGGCAGCGCGTCATCATTGCGGCGGCGGTGAGCATGCATCCGGCGCTGATCGTCGCCGATGAATTGACGACCGCGCTTGATGTGGTTACGCAGCGCCAGATCCTGCAAGAATTGGCGGGCATCCGCGATGAACTTGGCGCGACCATCATCCTAATCACCCACGACATGGGCGTGGTCGCGCAGATCGCCGACCGCGTCGCCGTCATGTACGCCGGGAAGATCGCCGAATTGGGAAGCGTGAACGACATCTTCGAGACGCCGCTCCATCCCTACTCGCAAGGCTTGATCGGCTCCATCCCGCGCGAGAGCGGCGGACGGATTGAAGGCTTGCCGGGCGAAGCCCCCAGCCCCTGGAATTACCCGACCGGCTGTCGCTTTCATCCGCGCTGCCCCAATATTTTCGACCCTTGCCGCGAGCGGATCCCAGCGCTTCAAACACAAGATTCGGCGCGCTGGGCTGCCTGCCACCTGTACGATGCCGAGGTCGCAGCCGATGCCTGATTTATTGGCGGTGGAGAACCTGCGGCAGATATTCGGCGGGCGCAACCCAACATACGCGGTGGACGATGTGTCGTTTCGCCTGCCGGCGGCGCCGACGATCGTCAGCCTGGTTGGCGAAAGCGGCAGCGGAAAATCAACGATCGCCCGCATTATTCTCGGCTTGCTCAAGCCAACCGCCGGGCGCGTGATCTATGACGGGACCGATATATCGACGCCCGACCGCAAATGGAATCGCAAGTTTCGCAGCGAGGTGCAAGCGGTCTTCCAGGATCCCTACAGCGTTTACAACCCAGTATATAAAGCCGAGCGCGTCCTGCGATTGGTCATCCGCAAGTTCGGGCTCGCCAAGAGCAAAGCCGAGGCGCAAACGCAGATGGAAGAGGCGCTGCGGGCGGTTGATCTACGCCCGGAAGAAGTGCTCGACCGGCACCCCCATCAGCTGAGCGGCGGCCAGCGGCAACGTCTGATGCTCGCGCGAATCTACCTGATGCGCCCACGCCTGATTGTCGCGGACGAGCCGGTGTCGATGATTGACGCCGGCATGCGCGCCTCCTTCCTGAATATCTTGCTGGACTTCCGCGACCGGCACGGGATTTCCACGCTCTTCATCACGCACGACCTGTCCACGGCGATGTATCTGGGTGGCGAGATTATTGTGCTTTATCAGGGCCGGATCATGGAAAAGGGCGCGACCGAAGCGGTGATGACGACGCCGCTGCACCCTTACGCGCAGTTGCTGATCAGCTCGATACCGACGCCGGATCCGCGCCAGCGATGGGAAGAGGACCTATCAGCCGCGCCTCTAGCGGAGATCGGGGAGCTTGGCGCAATGGACGCGGCAAATCGTGAGCGCTGCCTATTCGCTGACCGCTGCCCGCAGGTCATGGATCGATGTTGGGGGGCGCGCCCCCTTTTGCGGGCACCGGCGGTTGACGATGCCGCAGGGCCGAGCCGAGCGGTCGCCTGCTATCTTTATGATTGATTGTCGCCAGTCGAAGCGAAATTGTAAGGCTTGTCCGCAGCTTGTCGGTACGCGGCTAAAGGCGCGAATTAAGCTGAATTGCAAGGCTTTGCCACAGAAGTAAGTGCAAGTAAGTCATGCTAAAAAGGGCGATGCTAATCTGATTCGAGATCTGTAGGGGCGAGACTTGTCTCGCCCACTATGTCGCCATTGTACATGTGGGCGACTCAAGAGTCGCCCCTACGACGTTCCTTCATTTTGTTGCATTACTTTATTGGACTTACT
>JAJEGA010000083.1 GCA_022820125.1 Anaerolineae bacterium
AGCTGAAGTTCGATAAAATCTGTGAAGCGCGCGGGATTGAACATCGCTTGACCAAACCGTATCATCCTTGGACCAATGGACAAGTCGAGCGCATCCACCGAAGCATCAAAGAATATACGGTCTATCGTTACTTTTATCAGAGCGATGAAGAGTTGCGTCAGCACCTGGAGTTGTTCTTGCAGGCATACAATTTTGGCAAAAGACTGAAGACCCTGAAGGGGCGAAGTCCCTATGAATTCATCTGTGATCGCTGGCGAGAAACACCGGAACGATTTCATCAGAAACCACACCATCTCAATATGGGACTATACAACTAGGACTGAATGAAACAGTCGTGGCGAACCATGAGTAGTCTCAGCGACAATTCGCCGAACTCAATGAAAAGTTGGACCGGCTCATGGCGCATCTGAAAGTGCCGCCAAAGCCGCCGGCGGGCTTCCTCAAGGAGTGAGGCGGGAGATTCACCACAGAGGCACAGAGGTCACAGAGGTTTTTCACCACAAAGACAGGAAGGAGCTTATTCAGCCGCCACGATGCGCTGGGTCGCGCGGGGTGTGTGGGGGTTGGGGGATTTTGGCGCGGAGGCGCTAAGGAAAGCTTAGGTGTTGAAGTCTTGATCAATGCTTTCAATAATGTCAACTAAATCCGATATGCGCTTCTCCGCCTGTAAGTAGTCATTGTAACTCAGCAGCGCATTTTCAATTAATTCATCATATGTCAAGCATCTCACTCCCGCTGCCAACTTAAGTTTTTCTTCTTCATCCAGCTGATAATGTGATGTTGGACGTTCACCTGTGATACAAATGACCTCAACCGGGACGTTGCGATATTGTTCACCAAATTTTTCGACCAAGCACTCTTGCAACGTATTTTTGTAGAGCGAAACTTGCTCCAAAAGCTCCGTCAACTTGGTTGAGACACTGTACCGCTTTAACTCAATCAACACATGTTTGCCAGTGACCGTCTGATACCTAATGTCAACCCTCGCTCTCTTCTGTTTTTCGGATAATCTACCTTCCTTTAGCTTGAATTCTTTGTTGATAGTTTGTTCTTTCCTACTGTTGAATGCAGCGCGTTCCCATGATGGATCAAGTAGCCAAAGTGCCTTGAAGATATGCTTCTGTATTACCTTTTCTTTCTTGTCATCATCAATGATTTCCTCAAATTTCTTTATGAGCTCGACCCTAACTTTAGCGATGTCATAGTAATGAACTCGCGCCAAATCGGTTAAGCTACCGAAAATCCCAGACAAGACTTCAAAGTCCTGTTCGGACTGCAATGTACTCAGGATGCTTAGCTGATCAGTGATCATGAGACGCTCAAAGGCAAACATGGAAGACTTGTAGAGTTCTCTTTTCCCCTCTTCATCCACGCCAATAAGCGCTTCAATCTTGCCAAACAGCTGCTTGGCCTTTTTCTGTTGATCAGGTTTTAGACGTTCGTACCAGCGCTTGACGTTTTCACGCTCCCGTAATGTTCGTTCGGCACCCGCTTCACGCCGCCACTTGAGCCAATTAGTTGCAATTCGTCTTATTACGCCTTGCTCAAGGAATTGCTTTAGATCAATATATCTGTCATCGTTTTCATTCAGACTTTGCCGTGCGCTCGTAATAATGTCTTCGCTATTGGTTTCGTCCATAAAGTCAGCGTCGATTTCACCAATAACATACTTAGTCCATACGCCACCTTGCATCATATCTTTGAGCAGGTTTTCGTGTACAAGCTTTCCGCTTGCGAAAATGACTATGCCGTTGGTCTCTTCGTTGATCTGATCCTGCTTGGCCACTGTGCCGATCCAGCCCGAGATTTCGTATTCTTCATAGTCACCATAAATGTAATCCTCCGCGACCTTGTTCAGAGCATTGGGAAACTTTGACGGCAGTTTATTCTGCTCACCAAAATACCAAACATATTCTATGGAGTTATAGTACTTCCTGTCCTTTGCCGTGATGGGCTCATCATTGACAAAGATGTTGAAGTTGTCTTTCCCGATAACGCTGAATCTTCTCGCAAGTCGCCTGCTAATCACAGAAGCAGACGGAGTTCGTTGCTTCTTCAAGTTGGACAATACAACTTTAGTTCCTGTACTGATCGTTACAATTTCAGACCCCAGATCAGTAGGATGATAGTCCGATTTAGGATCAATTCTGATTTGCTCATTAATCTCATTGAAATCCATTTTGAAGGCAAACCTGTTACCATCTCGTACGGTATGAATTTCAACTGTGTCGGCGATAGCAAAGACTGACAGTTTTCCGATTCCCTTTTTTCCCATGGGTTTTCTGCCGCGAGACGTGATACCCGCGTTTTTTTCTACTGTTCGCTTCTGGTAACCGACATTAAGAAACTTCCTGTTAATGTCCTCATCAGTCATTCCAGAGCCATCATCGCAAATTACGATTTCCTTCTTGTCGCTGTCTACTGATATTTTCACGTTTTCCGCATCTGCATCCCAGGCATTTGCAACAACTTCGGAAAGCACAGCCGGCACATTACTGTATAGTCCTCTTCCCAAGTGATCTAGAACACTTAGACTGATTGTCATTGTGTATTTCTGGACGCTACTTTGAGTATCCATATTCTTTAAGATGCCTTTCAATACTTTCAGCAATGCGCTCTGCCAAGAGAACTGGTACGGCATTACCCATAAGCTTGCCAATGCGCGTGAACGTGACGTCGTCGGCTTTCGGACAATGAAACTCATAGTCTTGAGGAAACGTCTGCAAGAGCGCCATTTCTCGCAATGTCAACGCCCGGTCCTGCGTCGGATGCCCGAAGCGCCCCGTTCCATAGCTGTAGGCCTGCGTGGTTATGGTCGGGGATGGCTTGTCGTGCTGCATACGACCATACACGGCTGAATACGTGCGACCTGAAGCTTTCCTATGGCATGGCGCGAGAAGTTCCTCGTCCCAGTCTCGCCAGCTGCCACCGGGCTCGGACTGTTGAATGCGCCTCATGTTGAGCGGCGATAGCCCCTGCGCGCGGTGCAACGAGTCGTTGTCACAGACTTCGCCCGCGGCAACTGCCGGCAAGTGTCCAACTGTGTCATGAACACTTACATACTCGCTTGTGCTATGAGTCTCCTCCATCAGGCTTATAGGACCGAATCTGGAGCCGAGCACAACCAGACGCTTCCGCATCTGTGGAACGCCATAGTCTGCCGTGTGCACTACTTGCCACCAGATATCGTCACCGTAAACCGGCTGAAGCGTACGAATGAACTGCTCAAAGACTTCACCGCCTTTGTAACGGACCAGCGCTGGGACATTCTCCATCGAGAAAATGTCTGGCTTAATGGCGACGATAAGGTCGGCAAAGTCGTCTATTAGCTGCCATTTGTCACTGTATTGAAGTTTGTAGGTATAGCTTGAAAACGGCTGGCACGGCGCACAGCCTATCAGGATCTTTGGCTTGCCGGGAACGAAAAGCTCGTCCACCTCGTCGGGGCGCAACTCGCTGACAGATTTGTGGATGAATCGCGCATTGTTATTCGTCTCGTATGGATACTTGCAGGCAGCGTCGACATCAATGCCAGCGACAACATTAAAGCCTTGCCGCACGAATCCATGTGTCAGCCCGCCAGCGCCACAGAATACGTCAACTACGGAAGCCACAGTTTCCTCACGCTACAATCAGGAGTAGATGAATTGTCTCATTGTACCTTGAATCATTGAGTTATAAATCACCCACCCGCCACAATCTTGATCTCCTCCTCACTCAACCCATACAGCCAATACACCAGCCCATCAATCGCCCGATCCGTCGACTCAATCTGCGCCTCAATGACCTCCCGCTTGATGCCAGCCAGCTCGGGAAGCTGCTTGTGCAGACTGAGCATGGCATCCACCAGCGCGACCATCTCATCGTGCATCGCTACGTCGTCCAAATTGTCAAAGTCGATTGCGCGGACGGGGAGTTGGGCGAGATACTGATAGATGAAGCGCAGGTAGCCGCCGCGATACGTGGAAGAAATACTGCTGTAAATGAAAGTAATCAACTTCGAATTGAGAATGCCGAGCAGGTATTTGTCGTCCACTGCAATGAAATAGCCCGTGTTGGCCAGGAAAGCGTTGCAAGAATCGTATGTGAAGTTGCCGCGCAAGGATATGTCTGGAAGAACAATTTTCGATTTCTCAAAGCTCTGCCAGTAATCTACTGTATCTTGAATCTCAAACCATTTATAGCTTCCTGGCTTACGTCCTGACCATGCATCACCGAGCCAGTCTTTGGGCTTTGGTTCAAGTCGGCTCTTGAATTGATGCAGGTAGCGATGGATCGCGGGAAAGCTTTTGATGTCAACGCCTCGACGAGTGAAAATCAGATACTTGCTCGGAGCGAGGATGCTGTAGCGTTTCACTTCTCGGCCTGCCAAGAAAGGTTTGATTAGCTCGGCGCTGTTGGGATTTTCTTCAACCAACCTTGCCCTAGTGTCGCCATCAATAACGAATGCTTCATTTAATCCCGTAGTAACGCCTCGGTAGATTTCCTTCTCTACATAGGATTCTAACGAAGGCAAAGTTGTCATAAGGCGATTGACAAGCACTTGCACCTCTTGCCGCGCCAGCGACCAGCCGCCATCATCCAGCATGGTCTTGTCCACCGAATACCGCAGCGACTCCAGATGCTCGCTCAGGCTGGCGAATTCCAGCTTATCAACTTGCGCGGCGGCAAAGGTATCGCTTGCCCCGCCCTTGCCTATCGTCAGAATGCAGGGATAGGTCGTCGCCTGCTCAAAGACGGGCAAATCGCCGAAGTCGACGATTTCGCGTATCGCCTGCTTTTTCAGCCATTGGCGCAGCGGCTTGCCATAACGCGCTCGCAGCCACTTGTTGGCGACGATGATGCCGAACAAGCCGTCTTCGTTGAGCAGCTTCACGCCGCGCTCGATGAAGTAGGTGTACAAATCGGCGGCGCCAGCGTAGGTTTCGAAAGCGCCTTTGGCATAAACCTTGAAGTCTCTGCCCAGCGTCTCTTGGCGCACATAAGGCGGATTCCCAATCACCGCGTCGAAGCCGCCCGCCGCCATCACCTCCCCAAAGCCGGACGCGCCCGCCCAATCGAAAGGCTTGACGCGATAGAGTTCTTCATCGTCTTTCGCCGCCAAGTCGCCCGGACTGTAGAAGTCGCTGCCGATGAGAGAGTTGCCCCATTTGATGTTGCCGCTCAGGTCGGGCAGCAGCGGTTCTTCGATTTCAGCCGTGTCATGCTCATTTTCCAGCATTTTGAGCAGCAGGGAGAGCTTGCTGACTTCGACCGCGTTCTGGTCGAGGTCGACGCCATAGATATTATCCAGCAGGATGCGGCGTTTCTCCTCAATGCGCAGGATGAGGCCATCGGCGGTATGGCGGGTGCGATTGCGGTAGCGCGCCGGATTTTCGCGGTAGGCTTTCAGGTGCCAATCGAGCAGGAATTGATAGGCGCCGGTGAGGAAGGAGCCGCTGCCGCAGGCGGGGTCGAGCACCCGCAGTTTCATCGCTTCGTCCGGCGTCTTGCCCGCGAGCAGCGCGCCGACCGTGTTCTCCACGATGTAGTCGACGATATAGGCGGGCGTGTAATAGACGCCGCCGGCTTTGCGCACTTCGGGTTTTTCTTCGACGGAGACCGCCGTCTCCAAACCGTCGCTGCGCACTTCGATGACTTTGCCCAGGAAGCGCTCATAGACCTGGCCGAGGATGTCGGCTGATATGACCGAGAATTGGTAGCGGCTTTTGGGCGGATAGAGATCGCCGATGATTTTGCGCAGGATGCCATCGCCGATGCGGATGTCCAGGGAGAGGGTGTCGGCGTCCGGGCGGGATTTGTCGCTGGGGTCGAAGTGGAACAAACCCGAATTGTACTTGCGGTCGGCATCCAGGTAGAGCGTCTTGATCTGGTTGTAGCTGTTGCGGCGGATGGACGCGGCGCGCTCGAGGCGGCCATAGCTTTCGAGGTTGCGGTCTTCGGCGATGCGCAGGAAGACGATGCGGTCGATGGTGCGCTGGACCAGGTGGTTGATCTCGCGCTGGCTGAGCTGGCGATTGATGAAGCGCGCCTGCTTGTAGATGTCCGGCGCCAGGTCGGCGCGCCAGGTTTCCATATCGCGCAGGAAGGCTTCGTCCACGCGCAGCACGCCTTTGGCGGTCGTCTCGAGCAGGTCGCGGTGCGCCCCTTGGCGGACGGCTTCGGGCGAGAGCGCCGCGCGCAGCCGCTCCCATTCGTCGAGGTATTGCGAATGGGTCAGATACATGATGCGGGCTTCTTCCGGGGAATCGCCCTGGCGCGGTTCGATGCGGCAATCATAGACGGCGAACTCGGCGAAATTAGTCAGGATGCCCAGCGCGGTATCGCCCGACCAGCCATAAGCGCGCAGTTGCTCGGCCGGCTCGATTGACTTGCCGATGTCGATGGCCGGTTTCTTGGTCTCGACATAGAAGGCGCGGCGTGCGCCGGCGAGGAAGGTGTAATCGGGGTGCTTGATGGTGCCGCCGCTGCGCAAGCCGGCTTCGTGCAAGACTTCTTCGCCCAGGTCCCAGCCCAAGGCGCGGAAGAAGGGATTGACGAACTGTTCGCGCAGCTGCGCCTCGTTGTAATCGGGCTGTTGAAAGCGGCCTTGGTCGTGGTCGAATTTCTGAACGAGGCGGGCGATGCTATCGGGCGCGATCATGGATTATCCCCCACCGCCAACAATCATATCAAGAACTGTAGGGGCGTTTCGCCGAAACACCCATAATCATATTAACATCTGTAGGGGCGAGCACGTGGCTCGCCCGCAATCATACCAAGAACCGTAGGGGCGTTTCGCCGAAACGCCCGCATTCATAACGGATTTATGCGCCCAGCGCCTCAAACGCATCCCGCCTATCCTGCACCGCCGCCAGTTGCCGCGTTTGCAGCTTCCGCGTCAAATCGGCCAATTCACTTGCCATCGGCATCAGGTCAATGCGATTGGCGTTGTTGATCGTCTCCACCCATTCAGGGCGCAGGGCGTCGATGCCATGCAGCGCGCCAGCGATCGCGCCGCCCATGCCGGCGATGGAATCGTTGTCGCGTCCGTAATTTGTCCCGCCAAAGATGGTCTCTTCGTAGTCGCCGCCGGTGACCACCAGGAAGCCAAGCGCGATGGGCGCTTCTTCGATGCTGTGCTCGCGGCTGGGCGTCCAATTGTTGCTGCCGCTGCCGCGCGCGCCTTTGAAGTCATCGGGCGCGGTGTCGTATTGACGCATGACCTCGCGCAGGGGAGCGATGGCTTCCTTCCAGTCGGTCAGCGTGCTGGCGCGCTCGGCGATGGCGGCGATGCAATCGGCGGTGCCGTCTTTCGCGACTGAAAGCGCGGCGTCGATTATGGAGCTGACCGACGCGTCCGGCTTGAACGCTTCGGCGACGCAGGTCGCCATGACCGCCGCCGCTTCCAGCCCGAAGCTGACCTGGTGGGCGCTGAAGACATCAACCGCTTCCTGATAGGCGCGGGCTGGGTCGCAAGCGTTGATGATGCCCACCGGCGCGGCGTACATGGCGGCGCCGCAGTTGACCATATTGCCGACGCCGGCGTAACGCGGGTCGGCATTGGCCAGCCAACGCATGTAGAGCCATTTCTCGGGGTAGAAAAGGCGCTCGACCAAGAGCATCTCCCGCCCGCGCTCCGGCACCCAGCGCATTTCCCGCGCCATCATGGGCACGATGCGGCGGAAGAATTCGTGGGCGTCGAGATGGTCGCCATGCTTGATGTAGCAACGGCTGAGCAACTGCACCATGTGACTGTCGTCGGTGTAGCGGCCATCGCCTTTGCCGAGGTCGGAGGGTCCGTCCCAGCCTTCGACCAGGTCGGTGATGTAGCCGTAGCGCGCGCGGATTTCTTCCGGCATCCGCCCCTCGGCGGGCGCGCCCAGCGCGTCTCCGATAGCGCCGCCATAGAGACAGCCGAGCGTTTTCTTAATCAGCAGATCCGGTGAAGCGGTCATTCGATGTTCCTCATTTCCTAAGCTTTCAGCGTTCAATTCATAGAATAATGCGCCAATCAAGGGGAAAGTTGTAGGGGCGAGGCGTCGCTGCGCCCGTACGAATCAGTTGTTCAGCAGAAATTGTAGGGGCGACTCTGTGAGTCGCCCATCGATTTACGATTGCAGCATCGGGCGATTCACAGAATCGACCCTACACGCTTGGTGAATTACCCGGTCAGCGCCTCAAAGTCAGCTTGACGGCTCTGCGCGGCGGCGAGCTGCTGGGCTTGCAGCTTGCGCGTGAGCGTCGCGAGCTCGTCAGCGATGGGCATCAGGTCGATGCGGTTGGCGCTGTTGATCGTCTCCACCCACTCAGGACGCAGGATGTCGATGCCATGCAGGGCGCCCGCGATCGCCCCGCCCATGCCGGCGATGGAATCGTTGTCGCGCCCGTAATTGGTCGCGCCGAAGATAGTCTCTTCGTAGTCGCCGCCGGTGACCACCAGGAAACCGAGGGCGATGGGCACTTCCTCGATGCTATGCGAGCGGCTGGGCGTCCAGTCATCGCTGCCGTTGCCGCGTTCGTTCTTGGCATCCTCGGCCGAGGTGTCGTATTCGCGCATCACATCACGCAGGGGCGCGATAGCTTCCTTCCAGTCGGTCAGCGTGCTGGCGCGCTCGGCGATGGCGGCGATGCAATCGGCAGTGCCCTCTTTGGCGACCGAAAGCGCCGCGTCGATGATGGAGCTGACCGACGCATCCGGCTTGAAGGCTTCGGCGACGCAAGCCGCTTGCACGGCAGCCGCTTCCAGCCCGAAGCTGACCTGGTGCGGGCTGAGCGCATCAACCGCTTCCTGATAAGCGCGCAGCGGATCGCAGGCGTTGACAATGCCAATGGGCGCGGCGTACATGGCGGCGCCGCAATTGACCATATTGCCGACGCCGGCATAACGTGGATCGGCATTGGCCAGCCAACGGATGAAGAGCCATTTCTCGGGATAGAAGAGGCGCTCGGCCAAGGGCATCTCGCGCCCGCGGTCGGGGATCCAGCGCTGCTCATAACCGATCATCGGTCCGATGCGGCGGAAGTATTCGTGGGCGTCGAGGTGGTCGCCATGTTCAATATAGCAGCGGCTGAGCAACTGCACCATGTGGCTGTCATCCGTGTAGCGGCCATCGCCGCGGCCGCTGGTGTCGTTTGGGGCGTCCCAGGCTTCGACCAAATCGGTGATATAGCCATATCGGGCGCGAATCTCGGCGGGCATGCGCCACTCGGCGACCCCGCCCATGGCATCGCCGATCGCGCCGCCGTAGAGGCAGCCCTGGATTTTCTTCAGCAGAAGATCGGTTGTATCCGTCATCAGTTTTTCCTCATTTCATGCGCTGTCGGTAGTCGGTTCACATACTATACCGATAAACGTAGGGGCGACCTATTAGGTCGCCCGCCAAACGTACCGAATATTGCAAACGGGCGACCCGATGGGTAGCCCCTACAGCATTCGTTGTGGCGTACCGGCTACATGAAGCGAACGGAATAGACCACCGCCAGGTTGTGCGTCAAGCAGCGCCAGTGGTCGCCGCGGTCATCGGAGACGTAGAAGTTGCCGGCAGTCGTGCCGAAAGCCAGGGTGTCGCCAGTCTTATCCAGCGCGTGGCGGAAGACGAGGTCGTAGCAATTCTCCTGGGGCAAGCCGGCGCGCAGATCTTGCCAGGTCTCGCCGCCGTCTTCCGTGCGGCTGATGACCAGCGCGCGATCAACCGGCACGCGATACTCGGCGCTGACCGCCGGCGCCACCCAGGCGACGCGCTCGTCTTGGTCATCGATCGCCAGCGCGAAGCCGAAGCCGGCCGGTCCACCATTTTTGTCAGAGATATCCCGCCACTGCATGCCGCCGTTCTCGCTGCGGAAGATGCCGCAATGGTTCTGCTGCCAGAGCACATCGGGGTTGGAAGGGCTGGCGAGGATGATATGGGGGTCGTGGCCGTGCTCGTGCAGAGGATCGGGCAGGTAATCGGCATAGAGGCCGCGGTTGCGCGCTTCCCAGCTTTCGCCGCCGTCCCGGCTCACATAGACGCCGCCGACGCTGATGCCGATGGTCAAGTGGCGGCTGTCGCGCGGGTCGACTTGAATCGCGACCGTGCCCGGATGATCGCGCCCGGCGCCGAACCAGTGCATATTGCTCGGATGATGCCAGAGCGTATCGACCAGTTGGAAGGAATCGCCGCCGTCATCGCTGAGGAAGAGCCCGCCGGGGTCGGTGCCCACATAGAGGCGATTCGGCTCGTCAGCGCCGCCCGGTTCAATCAGCCAGATGTAATTGGTCTTGGCTGGCACACTGAAATCGGGCGGGACGGCATCGCCTTCGGGGTATTTAGGCGCTTCGACCTCTTCCCAAGTCGCGCCCAGATCGCGCGAGCGGTGCAGCTTGCCGCCCCAATGCCCGTGATCAAGGCTGACCCAGATGGTGTCTGCGCGCCGATCACGGAAGGCGTAGACGACGGGAATGGCTTCGAAATGGGCTGACTCGACTTCCCAGTCGCCGCCATCCCGGTTCATAATGAGCAAGCCCTTGCGCGTGCCGACGAGGAGTTTGTTGCGCATTTAACCCCCTGATAGCGCTTGAACGATGAAGATTTTGGTATCAGCGGAGACGCGGTCGGAGAGGGTCTGCTTGTCGCGCAGGAGTTCATCGCCGACGAAGATGTTGACGTGTTTGCGCAGCGCGCCTTGCTCGTCGATGATGTAGTCGGCGAGCCCGCGCCAGCGGTCATCGACGGCGGCGACGATCTCGGCGACGGTGGCGGCGTCGATGGCGCATTCGCAGAGATCGGGGAAGAAGCGTTTGAGGTTGGGCGTGAATTTGACTTGAGCCATGGCGCCGCTCCGTGTCTGCTAGGGCTTAGATTAGAACGGATGTAGGGCGGGGTTGTCAAGATATTACCACCGAGTACACCGAGGAAAAGGAGGACGCCGAGAGCTTGGTTTTGAAACAAAAAGGCGAAGGGCGCAAAAGGATTTCATGCGACACACTGTACGAAGGTCGCTGCGCAAATGGTATACTCCCAAAAGAGAATCATCATCGCGGGGTAAATCGTTTGGCAGAGTTTAACTTCAAGAACCGAACGCTGTATCATGGCGACAACCTTGATTTTCTGCGCGGTATGAATAGCGAGACCGTGCATCTTATCGCTACCGACCCGCCCTTCAACAAAAACCGCGATTTTCACGCCACGCCTGACAGCTTGGCGGCCGGCGCTCGCTTCAAAGACCGCTGGCGCTGGGACGATGATGTGCACGACGAATGGACGGATAGCATCAAGGACGACTGGCCCGCCGTTGAGAGTGTGATTGCTGGCGCTCAGTTAGCATATGGCGATGACATGGGCGCGTTTTTGTGCTGGCTTGGCGTGCGCCTGATGGAGATGCACCGAATACTTCGATTGGATGGAACGCTCTATCTGCATCTTGATCGTACAGCTGTCGCATACGTCAAGTGCCTGTTGGACGGTATATTTGGACGGAATAATTTCATTACCGAAATTATCTGGAATTATGGTACACCGTCTGGCGGGAGGGCTGGCGGCAAAAAGCCGGTCAAGTCACACGAAACTTTACTCGTTTACGCAAAGCAATACAGCAAGCACACTTATAACAAGCAGTACACGCCCTACTCAGAGAATTACAGAACGAAGTGGTTTAGACATGCGGACGCGGACGGACGGAAATACCGCACGAGAAAACGGAAAGGGAAAATAGTCCGACAGTATCTTGACGAGAGTCCTGGCGTACCTTTATCCGATACCTGGACGGATATAAGATCGCTCTATGGCTCGTCAGGCTGGTTTCCCAACAACAGGCAAGAGATTACGGGCTATCCCACGCAGAAACCCCTCGCGCTGTACCGCCGCATCATCAAAGCCAGCAGTAATGTAGGCGATATGGTGCTCGATCCTTTCTGCGGCTGCGCGACAACACCGGTCGCCGCCGAACAGCTTGGGCGGCAATGGGTCGGTATAGACATCTGGGATAAGGCGCATGAGACCGTATTGAATCGTTTGGCGGAAGAGGGCATGCTGACCGCCGAGAAGAAACCGCTGCAGTTTTGGACGAAGCGTGTCCACTACGAAACCGAGCCGCCGCGCCGCACAGACGACAACGAATTAGCCGCGCCCAGTCTTAAGTTGAAGACGCCGCGCGCGGTGGAGCCATGGGAGAAGCTGACGCATCGGCAAATCGTGAGTGTTCTGGAAGTCGCGCAGCGAAGCAATGGCAACGTCATTTGCGCCGGTTGCGGACGCGAACTGGAACGCGAGTTCATGGAACTGGATCATATCACGCCGCGGTCGGACGGTGGCGAAAATCACATTCGCAACCGCATCTTGCTCTGTCGCCCCTGCAACGGGCGAAAGGGGCAATATCTGACGCTGCGCGGCCTTATCCGCGAGAACAAGAAGGCGGATTGGATGAAGGACGAAGGCTTGGCGCAAATGGCGCGAGAAGCTGCGCGCGACCGTGCGGATTGGATGCGAGATAATTTTGAGGGGGAGGCGTGTCAGGCGTTGATTGCGGGGTGAATGAACCTCAAAGACAAAATGGGAGCTTATGCTGCTTAACTGGGCTGAGGCTAAACTATGGCAAGAGCTCGAGGAAATCGCAGTGGCGCGGCTGAAAGATGCTGAAATCGCGCCGGTCGAAGGTCGCGATGCGCGTGATGTTCATGCGCTCGGCGATAGCCATGATGCAGCAGTCGACTAGATCAAGGCGGGAATCCGCATAATGCTCGCTAATCTCTTTCACTCTCGCCAAGTCGTCTCGCAACACAGGTTCCAGTCTGACGCTCCTATGCTCAAAGAAGTCAAAGAAGATCAAACTGTCTGCGTAACCCAAGTTGCGACGGAGCATGTAGCTGACTTCTGGCAGCAATGAATCAGGCACAAGCATCGTCTCGCTCCGATCTTTCGCGAACTCGTATGCTCGCTGGTGATAGAGTTCACTTCCGTCATAAAGCGCCACCAGAAAACTGCTGTCGATGATGAGCGTCACCTGTCAATGCGACCATTCAAATAGTCGGCGAATTCGGTATTAAGGATTTCGCGGCTGCGACCAGCAGTATTCACTGGCTTAGGTGAAGATAGCCCCGCCGCTTTAGCGTGACGCGCTAGATCTGCCAGCGTCGCCCACTGTTTGTCATCGTTCTCGCGCTCCGCTTCATAGCGCTCAAGCCAGTCGCGCAGCAGGTCGCCAATGTCGGCGTCTTTACGTTTTGCCAGTTCTTCCAGTCGCAGCGCGACGTCTTGCGGGATGTCGATGGTCATGCGTGGATCCTCCGCTTGGGGTGATTGTACCACTGAATGAAGCGGATAGGTCTAGCCGCCTCCGCGCCATTCCGGCGATAAACCTCTGTGCCCTCGCCCATCTCGGCGTACTCGGTGGTTTAGGTTGTTAGGCGACTCACAGAGTCGCCCCTACAATTTCCCGTTGAGCGAGCGCCCTTCGGTGGTTAATCTACTCCCCCCGCGCTACAATAGCCCACCACCCTGACCAAGCATAACGAGGACTCCACCCATGACCGACTCCAAATTCGCCGGGCTGACCGAATTCCGCTGCATCGGACCCTTCCGCGGCGGACGCGTCGTCGCTGTCGCTGGCGACCCGCGCGATCAAAACACCTTCTACTTCGGCGGCGTCTGCGGCGGCGTTTGGAAGACGACCGACGCCGGGCAATATTGGGAGAACATCAGCGACGGCTACTTCACGTCATCGTCCGTGGGCGCGCTGGAAGTCGCCCCGGCCGACCCCAACGTCATCTACGCCGGCACGGGCGAAACAACGATCCGCATTGATGTCTCGATCGGCGATGGCATCTACAAATCGACCGATGCCGGGCGCAGCTGGAATCACCTGGGCTTAAAAGAGACACGCCAGATCGCCAAGATTCGGACGCACCCGGAAAACGCTGACCTGGTCTATGCCGCTGTCTTTGGTCATGCCTTTGGACCGAACCCCGAGCGCGGCGTGTATCGCTCGAAGGATGGCGGCGACACTTGGCAGAACATCCTGCACCTCAGCGAAAAAGCCGGCGCCATCGACTTGAGCATCGACAAGAACAATCCGCGCGTCATCTACGCAGCGTTTTGGGAGGCTTATCGCAATTTCTGGAATATCTCCTCAGGCGGCGAAGACAGCGGCATCTGGCGCAGCATGGATGGCGGCGACACTTGGGAGAACATCAGCGCGAACAAGGGGCTGCCCAGCGGGCGATCCAATGAATCGCCCCTACTTGGCAAGATTGGCTTGGCGGCTTCCCCCGCGCAGCCTGGGCGCGTTTGGGCGATCATCGAGAACCAGCCCGATGGCGGCATCTACCGCAGCGATGACTATGGCGAGAGCTGGATCGTGGGCAGCAAGGACAACCGCTTCATCTCGCGCGCCTGGTATTACATGCACCTGACCGCCGATCCACTGGACGCCAACACGATTTACATCAACAACCTCAACTTTTGGAAATCGACCGACGGCGGGCACAACTTCACCGAGATCACGACGCCGCATGGCGATGACCACGATCTCTGGATTCACCCCGACAACAACAAGGTGATGATCCACGGCAATGACGGCGGCGCTTGCGTCTCGCTCAACGGCGGGCTGTCCTGGTCGAGCATTTACAACCAGCCGACGGCGCAGTTCTATCACCTCGATACCGACAGCAACGAGCCCTATTACGTCTATGGCACGCAGCAGGACAACTCCAGCTTGCGCGTGCCCAGCCGCAGCCGCTATTCGTCAATCACCTGGGAAGACTGCGACATCATCGGCTCGGGCGAGAGCGGTTATATCGCCGTCGACCCCGCCGATTCGAATATCGTTTATGTCGGCGCAATCGGCAGCTCGCCCGGCGGCGGCAACAGCCTGCAGCGTTACGACCACCGCACGCAGCAAATCCGCCTCATCGCCACCTGGCCCCGCAGCTCGACCGGCTTGGGCGCGGGGGCGGACAAGTACCGCTTCGCCTGGACCTACCCAATCGTCTTTTCGCCGCATGACAGCCGCACAATCTACATCGGCGGCAATCAGATTCTGAAGACAACCGACGAAGGCCAAAGCTGGGAGGAGTTCAGCCCCGATTTGACCCGCGCCGATCCCGAGACGCTTAAGCCGTCGGGCGGCCCCATCAATCGCGACGCGGTCGGCGCGGAGCATTACGCCACGGTGTATACGCTGGCGGAATCGCCGCATGAGCCGGGCGTGATCTGGGCGGGCTCCGATGATGGCTTGCTGCATATCACGCGCGATGGCGGCGAAAACTGGAGCGAGATCACACCGCCCGACCTCGGTGAATGGACGATGTTCACCATGATCGAACCATCGCCGCATGACAAAGCCACCGCCTACGTCACGGCGACGCGCTACAAGAATGACGATTACGCGCCCTACGTCTTTAAGACGACGGACTATGGCGCAAGCTGGACGCCGATCGTCGAGGGCATCGCCGACGATCACTTCTGCCGCGTCCTGCGCGAAGATCCAGCGCGCGAAGGGCTGCTCTATCTAGGCACAGAGTTTGGCTTGTACATTTCCTTTGATGCTGGCAACACATGGCAGCGCTTCCAGTTGAATCTGCCGATCTCGCCGATCTACGATCTCAAGATCAAGGGTCGTGTAGACACTGACCCGTCAGATGCGGATCTGATCGTGGCGACGCATGGCCGCTCGTTCTGGATCCTAGATGATGTGACCGTGCTGCATCAATTGGCGGGCGACCCAATGGGTAGCCCCTACGGAGATGACGAGGTCGCCCGGGTTCGCTTGCTCAAGCCCGGGACCGTCGAGCGCCATCTGCCGAAGGTTTTTGAGGGTTTGTTCGACAGCGGCGAGGGCAAGCAGTATATGAGCACGCTGGGTATGGTCGCCGCCTACGTCAAAGAGGAGACGCCGGAGCACGGCGTCAAGCATACTTACCTCGACAGCGGAACCAATCCGCCACAGGGCGCCGTCATCACCTACTACCTGCCGGAAGCGCCGGAATCGACCATCTCGCTGCGCATCGACGATGCCGATGGCAAAGAGGTCAAGAGCTTCAAGAGCCTGCACGCGGACGAAGATGTAGGGGCGACACTTGTGTCGCCCAGGCCCGCCGATGCGGCCGACGACAAGCCCAAAGAACTGCGCATCCCGGCGAAAGCCGGCTGGAATCGCTTCGTCTGGGATCTGCGTTATCCTGACGCCCACAAGGTGGCGCCGCATGACGACAATCAGCAGGGCTTCATCAAGGGACCGCATGCCGCGCCCGGCAGCTACCGCGCGACGCTGACGGTCGGCGACGAGGCACTCAGCGAAGCGTTCGAGATCGTGAAAGAAGCCGGCGTCGCCGCGAGCCAAGCCGATCTGCAAGCGCAGTTTGATCTGCTGTTGACGATCCGCGACAAGCTCTCGGCGACGCACAAGTCGATCAATCAGATGCGCGATGCGCGGGCGCAGCTCAAGGGCTGGCGCGAGCGCCTCGCCGGGCTGGAAACAGCCGCGGGCATCATTGAAGGGGCGAAGACGCTGGAAGAGCAAGTGCTGGCAGTTGAGAAGGAACTGATGATCCCGGAGACGCGCGCCGGTTGGCCCGATGCGATGAACAACGGCGACCGCCTGGCGACGCAGTTGAGCAACCTGAGCTTCAATGTCAACCTGGGCGATTACAAACCGACCGATTACGAGCGCGAGGCTTACGCCGAGATCGCGGGCGATATTGATGGCGCCGTCGATAAGTTTAATGACATCGTCGATGGGGATCTGGCTGAGTTCAATACGATGCTGAGCAACGCCGGCTTTGGCAAAGTTGTGTTGAAGGTGGAATGATTTGCCTGCGCCCAAGATGTGAGCGCGGGCGCCTAGATAGGCACAGGGGAGGTATGTTATGAAGAGACTGCTGTTTCTGATGGCTCCGACAGCTATGCTGCTGGTCGCTGTCTTTACGCTCGTCGCCGGTTCGACAGTCTTGGCGCAAGCAAAGGTCTGCACATTGTCCGACCATATCAAAGCAGCCAACAGCAAGACCGCCGTCGGCTTCTGCCCGCCCGGCGCGAGCCACGACATCATCACCATCGCCGAAGACATCACCCTCGAAGAGCCTTTGCCCGCGATACGAGGAACGATCACCATTGAAGGCGGCGGGCACAGCATCAGCGGCGATCAACGGTTCCGCATCTTTGACGTCAATGGCGGGAATCTCACCATCAACAACCTGACGCTGACGGAGGGCAAAGCCGACAACGGCGGCGCAGTCCGTTTGCGAGCGGGGGGACTGACCGTCTACAACAGCAGCTTCGTTAGCAATCGAAGCGAAACGGGCGGCGGCGCAATATACGCCAATGGCGGAACAGTGCGTGTCAATGCTAGTGATTTCGAGGCTAACTGCGTTACCAGAGCCTCTCACGTCGTCGAGTTGGATCGCAGCCGCGCCGAAGCCACGCGCCATGTCGATAGTGATGGCTGCCTGAGCGTCTCCTATTACTGGCCCAGCCCGGGAGACATGGTCGCAACCAAGGAAGGCGATGGCGGGGCAATCAGCTTCGAGAATGGCGCCCAAGTCTCGCTGGAGAATGCCAGCTTCCGCAATAACAAGGCGACCAATGGCGGTGCAATCGCGATGCTGGGCAACAATGGCGGACTGACAGTCGCGGCCAGCAGTTTTTCCGGCAATATTGCCAAAGTAGACGGTGGCGCGCTGAAAACAGAATCGGGCATGATTGACATTTCCAACACGACATTCTCCAACAACATGGCACAGAGTGGCGGCGTTGCCATCCTCGAAGGCGGCGAGATTGCCATGACCCACGTGACGATGAAAGATAACCATGCGTCTTTTGAGGGCAGCGCGATCGTTAACTGGGGCGGCATCGTCAAGCTGCGCAACAGCATCATTGACAGCTTGAGCCGGGACGACGACTGCATCGGAGCGCTTGATCAAATCGTGGGCACGTTGAGTCGCGATGAAACTTGCGGCAATTTCCGCAGTGATGATCCTCTGCTGGGCGACTTGACCGGTGAACCCGGCTGGCATCCGCTGGGCGACGGCAGCCCGGCAATCGACGCGGCTGACCCGGCCTATTGCCCAGAAGCCGACCAGCGGGGTGTGGCGCGTCCTCATGGCGGCGGCTGCGACATCGGTGCGGTTGAAACGACGACCGCGACGCCGCCGATTCCAGATGAGCCGTATATATGCCCGCTTGATGAACAGATCGTCGCCGCCAATACCGACGCGCCCTTTGGCGCCTGCCCGGCTGGCAATGGGCCCGACACCTTCTATATGATCAGGGACATCACGCTGGACGCGCCGCTGCCGCAGATCACCAGCGACATCACGATAGAAGGCAACGGCTACACCTTAAGCGGCGACGGGCGCTTTCGCATTTTCGATGTCAGGGCGGGCAAACTTACCATCAATAACTTGACCTTGGCTGACGGGAACGGCGGTTCCTATTGGAAGGAGCATGGCGGGGCGATACGGCTGCGAGGATCCGCTCAGGTTGTTATCAATGATTCTATCTTGCGCGACAATGAAGCGCAATTTGGCGCGGCAATCGCACAGGACAGCAAGTCAAGCCGTCTGTTCGTTAATAAGAGCAGCTTTGTCGGTAACAAGACGGTTTTTGACGGCGGCGCGATTTATTCCACCAATGGCGGCACTATCTCCATTAAGAATAGCAGCTTTGTCGGTAATAGGACCACCAGGGGCGATTCAAAGGGCGGCGCCATCAGCGCCGAAAATACCGTATCCGTTGACATCAGCAATAGCAGTTTCATCGGCAATATCGCCAGCATCGGCGGCGCTATTTACGGCGGGCTTCCCACCAGCTTTTTCCGGAGCCGGCTCAGCCTTACGCTGACGCATGTGACCATGCTGGACAACGCGGGCTACGGAACGGGTCTTTACATCGAGAAGAACAACCAGGGACCAGTCCGCATGTTCAACAGCGTGATTGTCGGTCGCGGAGGCAAAATCGTCCGCTGTCACGCGCAACTGGCGCAGAATGTCGGCAATTTCATCGCCGATGGAACCTGCTCGCCCAGGATGAGCGGCGACGCGATGCTTGAGGCGCCGACCGACTCGCGAGATTATATTTCGCCAATGCCGGGCAGCCCATTGATACGCGCGGCCGATCCACGATTCTGTCTCGCTACCGACCAGATAGGCAATGCGCGCGCGATATCCGGCTCTTGCGATATTGGCGCCATTGAAACCATTCCAGTCAGCCGGTCGCTCTCCGATTGCGCAGTGACCACGACCCACGGTCTCAACTTCCGCGACGCGCCCAACGGCAACCGCATCGGCGTCGTGCCGGAGCGTACGACGCTCAGGGTTTTGGCGCGGACGCCAAGCTGGATTCGGGTTGAGCATCAAGGCGCGCTGGGCTGGATCAGCGCCGACTATGTGACGACTCAGGGCAGCTGCGATTAGATAGCTGGCGGCAGGACAGTATTTGGTTGGACGAAGTATCGAGCCAAAAGCTGTACATTTTCGCGCCTTTTGGGCGACTCACAGGGTCGCGTAGACACTGACCGCCAGTCGCCCCTACAAGTTTCGTCTATTATGAGGCTTGAAATTGCTGCCCTGTCGCTGTCACATCCTATCTGATGATTCCTGTCCTGCCCTCAGTCATTTTGGGGGAGGGGGTTTGGGGATAGGGGTTGGCATTCGTGAAACGCTCTAAACCCTTCCTCCTGCTAACGCTGGCGGACTTCCTGGCGCGCTCGGCGTATCAGATGGGCAAGACGCCGCTGCTGCCCATATTCGCCGCGTCCTTGGGCGCGTCGGGCGCCTTTCTTGGCTTGATCGTGTCGGTCTCCACGGTGACCGGGCTCTTCCTCAAGCCGCTCTTCGGCATATTGTCCGATCGCTGGGGGCGGCGCGTCTGGCTCTTGATTGGCGCCGGATTCTTCGCTTTCATGCCCTTCTTGTATCGCTTCATTCAAACGCCCGAACAGCTATTGGCGATTCGGCTGGTACATGGCTTGGCGACGGCGATCTACGGTCCGGTGACCCTCGCCTACATCGCCGAGCTCTCGCGCAATAGAAAGCCAGGCGCGCGCCGACACAGCCCCGTCGCCGAGGACATCGGCTGGTTTCAGCTGGCGCGCAGTGGTGGTTATATCGTGGGACCGGCGCTGGCCGGCTGGCTGCTGCTTTCGCGGGATGCGACAGCGGTATTCACCATCATCGGAATCATCAGCTGCGCCGTCTTCCTGCCGATCCTGAGCTTACCGGAGACGCGCGAGACAGAGCGGCGCAAGCGCATAGGCGGGCCAGCATCGGCGCGCCCCCCGCTGCTTAGAGATATCAAGAATGCCATACGCGATGGCGGGCGGACGCCGGCGGTCTGGCTGACCGGCGGGCTGGAAGCGATCACCTTTATCGCGCTCTATACACTGAAGGCTTTCCTGCCGATTTACGCGCTGGACGCGGGCGTGAGCGTCGCGCTGGTCGGTTTGTACTTCAGCCTCAACGAAGCGGCGCATGTGCTGGGGAAGCCCTTCTGCGGCCGCTTGGGCGATCGCTGGGGTTATCTGCCCACAATCAGCCTGGGCATGCTTCTCCTGGCGGGGGCTTTGCCCCTGGTGCCTGCGCTGGATCAGGGTCCGCTATTCCTCTTGCCCGCGGCCTTGATGGGTTTGGCGCAGGCGCTGATCTTCCCGGCGGCGATCGCGCTGGTATCTAACCGCATCAGCCCGGATCACCTGGGCGCCGGCATGGGTTTGATCGGCATGCTGCAAAACTTCGGCAAGGTGGCTGGCCCCGTGTTGGGCGGGCTGGCAATCATGACGCTCGGTTATGAGGCGACGCTGGTCAGCTTAAGCGTGATGCTCGCGCTCGGCACGGTGAGCATCTGGGGTTTATTCGCGCCGCGTAAAGTGATCAACACGTCGCCATAGATGCGCTACACCGACGGCGAAGTGTCGACGGGTCTGTGTCCGCGCGACCCTACGCGCGCCCAGCAGCCGTTGACCAGATCGCCCCAATGAAACGAAATGCAAATGTGTTAAACTGTTATACAAAGCGGCAACAAGAATCATAAGAGAGATCGTCACGAGTGATTTGGCAAAAAGAAGACAAGGCAACTGAAACTAAGCGCGAGCATATCCGAGCACCGGACATGAGCGGCGCGGGTTTGCGCGGCGCCTCGCTGGTACGCGCGAATCTGTCAGGAGCAATTCTACGCGGCGCGAACTTGCGTGGAAGTGACATGCAAGGCGCGAATCTGAGAAAGGCGAGCCTTTGCGAGGCAGACTTGAGAGGCGCAGACCTTGGCGGCTCTAATCTAGGCATGGCAGACTTGCGCATGGCTCGCGTGGAAAACGCAAACCTGCGAATGGCCAACCTGTGTCGGGCGAACTTGACGGGCGCAAGGCTGGCCGGCGCCTGCCTGGAGCAAGCAGACCTCGCAGGCGCGATTATGCCCGATGGAACGCTGTTCTCTGGTGCAAAGAGTCTCGCCAGATTTACTGATCAGGCGAATCCAGAATTCTTATCTACGCTTGCTATTGTGAAAAAAGTAGATGCGAGCGACGATGATGGACATTTGCGGGAGAGCGAATCCGCTGGCTATCGACGTCTGCCTTGGAAGCAGTTCGTGGAACAGACCTATGGCAGCCTCGCTGATGATCCAATTGAATGGTATCCGCCCGTACCCATTGAGAGCGAAGACGAGCGTGAATGAGATATTTGCTCGATTCCAATGTCTGTATTGGTTACATCAATGGGCGATCGCCTGAAATACGAAAACAAGTCGACAGCAAAGCATATACGGATATCGTCTTAAGTTCGATAACGAAGGGCGAGATGTATTTTGGCTCACGCAAGAGCCAGAATCCAAAACGGTCGCGCGCCAAGCAAGACGACTTTCTGAGGCAATTCGACAGCTTGCCTTTTGACGACGATGCCGCAGAAGAATACGCCGATATTCGCGCATACTTGGAAACTCAGGGCAAACCTATCGGCACAAGGGATATGCTTATCGCCGCCATTGCGCGCGCCAATGGATTAGTAGTGGTTACACATAACATAAAAGAATTCAGCCGCATTCCAGGTCTAAATGTCGAAGACTGGGAAGCCTGGTAAGTCTCGTCACCGTGTTTGAAGAAGTCGCCTAAACCCAGCAGCCGTTGACCAGATCGCCGCGAATGTTGGCGATGCGGCGTTTCCCCGAGCCATCGGCGTCCATGACAAATAGCTGATTCTGCCCGGCGAAGGTCGAAGGCGCAACGTAGCTGATTTGCGCGCCATCGGGCGACCAGCGAGGAGCGCCCGCGCCGCCGAGATGATCGGTCAGCTGGCTGAGTGCTGCGCCGCCGAAGGGATGCATCCGGTAGATCTGCCGATCCACCACCAGCGCCAGCCACGCCCCCGTCGGCGACCAGGCAACATCGCTTATCTGCCGGCGCGTCTCATAGATAACGCTCTCCTTCCGCCCGGCTGAATTGGCGATGATCAAGCGCGAGGTCCAGCCAGAATCGTTATGATGCCGCCTGATGACGTAGGCAAGCTGGCGCCCGGTGGGCGAAAAGTCCGGCGAGATATACGAGCGTTCCGCAGTCGGCGCTCTGAAAATGTCGAAGTGACGGTTGAACAAATCGCCGGCGACCAAGCCGAAGCGCGGTTCCGAGAATTCGCCGAACTGTCGCGAGACAATGATGCCGACGCCGTCCGGCGCCAGCGCAATTTGCCGCGTCGCCGCAAGGAAATCGCCCTCGGCCGGTCGATCCAAATGCAAGCCCGAGCCGTCCAGCATGGCATGGTGGAAACCGTTGAGATCATGGCGGTGGCTGGCAATCACCAGCTGCTGCGAGATTGATTCGCAGTCGATGTCGGTACTGCGCAGGTAGCCGTCGCCATGTGGGATGGCGCCGACGATGCGCATCAGGCCGCGGCCGTCCAGCCCGATGCGATAAACCGAATTGGACTGCCGCCGGGCGTCGATTGCGTCGGCATCGGAGATGAAGATCAGTTGGTCCTTAACCGGTTCGGACGTCGGCGCCGCCAGCCGATCCATCGCTAGAATCGAGGCGACAACGATCAAGTAGATTGTAAATATAAGTCGTCGGCGCTGCTCGCCGGCCAACCTGTAGTGGTCCCGACAACGGCGTAGACTCATAGAGCAGCCTCAAGAATCGCCGTCAACTCATCCGCAGTCAGCGCAATCGGGTTGCCCTTCATGCTGCTGGATACGCTGGACTTTTCGACGATTTCGTCAAAATCGGCCTCGCGCGCGCCGTAAGCGCCTAAGCCTGGGATGTCGAAGATGCGGCTGGTCTCGCTGATCCAATCCATGGCATCCTGCGCCGTCGCCGAGCGGTCGAACAAAAGGAATTGCGCCGCGTATTCATAGCGCTTCAAGGCGGGGTTCTCGGGCTCGCGCGCCTTCAAGGCGTTGATATTCGCTTCGATCACCGGGGGCAGCAGGGCGGCGCAGATGGCGCCATGGGGCGCGTCGTACATTCCGCCCAAGACGCCGGCGAATCCGTGCACGGCGCCCAGCTTGGCATTAGCCAGCGCCAAGCCGCCCAGCAGGCTCGTCAGCGCCATATCGCGGCGGGCTGCGGCGTTATCCGGTTCGGCGTATGCAGTCCGCAGCGAATGCCCGGCGCGGCGCAAGCCCTCAGTACAAAGACAATCGGTGAGCGGATTGGCGAGGTGAGAGACGAAGGGTTCCAGCACTTGCGTCAGCGCATCCATGCCGGTGCTGGCGGTGACCGCGGACGGTACGCTGCGCGTCAATTGCGGATCAACCAGGGCGATATCAGCCAACATGCGGTTGTCTCGCAGGCTGACCTTGACCCGATGCGCCTTCAAGCCGAGCACCGCGTTCTTGCTGACCTCGGCGCCGGTGCCCGCTGTGGTCGGCAAGGCGATGAAGGGCAGTGGGTCGGCGGAAAGTTTCTTCCCCGCCCCGATGACCTCCAGATAATCCAGCGCCGCGCCCTCGTTCGGTATCAATGCGGCGCTCGCTTTGCCGCTGTCGATGACGCTGCCGCCGCCGATGCTGATCACCATATCGCAGCGTTCCGCTGTGGCGATCGCTTTCGCCTCGTCTATCACTTCCACCGTCGGCTCGCCACTGACTTGGTACTGCGTGAGTTGCAATCCCCCGCTCCGCAGCGCGTCTATCAACCGTGATACGGCCTCCGGCTGGAAGCTGTCGGTTACGAGCAGGGCGCGGCTGCCCATTTCCCGCGCCAATTGCGGCAATTGATTTGCGCTGCCATCACCGAAGATGATGCGGGCTGCGCTGGCGAATTCAAATTGCATGTTGATCCTGTCTCCGCATCCTGTCTCCCGTATGAAAAAGCAGACTGTTGCTGTACTCCGTGATTGTATCAGTCCCGTCAGTCGCTATAATGGCATTATGTCGAAAATGGGGGAGAATTGCGAATGCTGGAATCGCAAGCCGTGCTGACGGACGAGGTGGTCGCCGGGCGGGCGCTGGTGGCGCGTATCGGGCGTTTCTTGTTCGACCGCCACCTGACCGACGCCGGCGGCGGCAACATCAGCCTGCGCGTCGGCGATGTCTTCTGCATGTCCCCCACCTTGGCTGGGCAGAGCAAGCAGTGGCAGTTGGCGCCGGAGGATGTGCTCGTGGTCAACGCAGGCGGCGAGATTCTTTGCGGCGACGGCGGCTTGACCCGCGAGAGCGCCGTTCACTTCGGCTTGCATGCGAACTTCGCCGATTATGGAAGCGCCGTCATCCACGCCCATCCGCGCAATCTGCTGGTCTTCGCTTGCGCCAATAGAGCGATGCCGCCGGCGATGGAAGCGACGCGCAAATTCGGAATCACGCCGGTCATCGAATACGCCCCCGCCCACAGCCCCAAGCTGGGCGAGCGCATCGTCGCCACCATGCGCGGCCGCGAGGCGATGATCGCCAAGCACGCTGCCGGCGCGCTCGCCCCTTGGCACGGCCTCTTTCTGATGGGGAAGAACCTGCCCGCGGCGCTGGATGCTGTCGAGCGCCTCGATACAAACGCCTACATGATCATGATGGCGCAGGTTGTGGGCGCCAGCCCGCTGCTGCAAGTTGAGCGCGCCGCCATGGAAGCGGCGATCGAGAACTTCGGCGACGACTGAGTCTTATGATCGTCTCGCTCACCCCGAATACCACGCTTGACCTGACCGTCTTCGTCCCGGCGCTGGTGACCAATACGACAATCCGCGCTTCCCGCACATATCACAGCATGGGTGGCAAGCCGACCGATGCCGCCTGGATCCTGGGGCGCATGGGCCTGGGCAGTTTGGCGCTGGGTTTGGCCGCCGGCGTTGTCGGCGAAAAGGTCAAAACCATGCTGGCAGAATTCGGCGTGACGACCGATTTCATCGAGGTCGGCGGCGAGACGCGCATCAACACGGTGATCATAGACGAAGCCAGCGGCGAGCACACCACGATCACCACCGCCTCCATGATCGTTGAGCCGCCCCATGTCGAAGCCTTGCTTGCGCGCTACAAAGCGGCGCTGCCATCGGCGTCGGTCGTCGTCACAGGCGGGTCGTTGCCGCCGGGCATGTCGCCGGGCTTCTACGCCGATGCGATTGAGCTGGCGCGCGCGCATGACGTGCCGGTGATATTCGATGCCGCCGAGCCGAACCTGAGCGCGGGGTTGGAAGCCCGCCCGACGCTCATCAAGCCCAATGAGCATGAACTTTCGGCGCTGGTCGGGCGCAAGCTGCGGACCGATAGGGAGCTGTACGAGGCGGGCGGCGAGATCCTTGAGCGCTATGGCACACAGGTCGTGATCACCATGGGTAAAGACGGGGCGCTGGCGCTGCTTAAGGATCGCAGCTATCGCATCCCGCCAATCGCGGTCGAGGTCAGCAGCCCAGCTGGCGCCGGCGATGCGGTGCTCGCTGGGCTGGTGCGCGCGCTGCATCATGATTCGCCGCTGGAGGAAGGTTTGCGCCTGGGGATCGCGGCCGCAACAGCGGTCTGTTTGCAGCCGGGGACGGCCGCTTACGATGTTTACGACATGGAGCGTTTTCTGCCGCAGGTTGAGCTGATTCCGTTTAGTTGACCATTGAACACGCTAGCCATTGGCAAGGAAGCATCGCCGCGAATGAATCAGGAGTGGCCGTCGGGCTAGGAGTCCGCTTCGATTTGGGGCGGATGAATCTCTGATGGCATACCATTCAAACGTTTGTAACCACCTGAGAACAAGTCGCGAGCCACAGTGAAGGTAGCAAGGACGGCATATAGACACATTAGCGCCAATACAATAACAAATACCGTATCCATCGGAACCTCCTTCTGCTAGGAACGCGGCTCTGAAAACTCGGACGCGATTAACATGATTCGTAGCCAGCCGCAAATTACGCTGGTAAAAATACCCAAGAAAACCGCGTAATTTGCGATATGTGATTTTGGTACGACCAACAACGCTGGCACTAACTCGTCGCTTGACACTTCCATTGTACCAGCAATAGAGTGAAGGTTGCAATTGCTGCAATTTGAAACAAACGAGTTTAGGAACACAACGCCAAATAGCATCGCGATAACAACTGCTGTCGGAAACACAAACATCTTGAGCAGTTTGTATTGTACTTTTCTTGAAAAGTCGATTTTGGACTTTTCTAAGTCTACGTGAGTTGTCGCGAATACAGTAATGCAAAGCAGGAAGACCTCTGTGCCTCCAAACAATTCCTCATAGGATACAGTCTTTCCGTGTCCGCTAAGGATAAACAGCGCCAAACCCATTGGCGACAAGGGCAAAGCTATCGCATATAGCACCCAGCTAACTAATTCTGCGGATATATTTATTAGGCGTTTCAATGGCTCACTCAATGCAATATGGTTCCCAAAAAAGAATTAGTGTCGCCAATATGACGACACTTAAGTGTACTATGAACGGTTTTCCCAGACACCTTGGCTCACATAAACAGCGGCGCCATCTCCCACTCGGCGACCATCGCGTCCATGACCGCTTCCGGCGTCCGCTCTTGATAGCGCGCCGCCGCATCCAGCACCATGGGCAAAATATGAATGTCGCCGACCGTATTGAGGAAGACATCGTCGTTGCCCAGCACCCAATGCACCGCTTTGTCGATGCTCGGCTGGTCGGTCAGCGGCTCGTACCAGGTGGCGTGGCTGCGGTGGTCGCTGACGTAGGGGCGGCGGGTGATGCCCTTGATCGTCTGCACGGCGATGTTGCGCGACTTACAAGCGCGAATGACCGCGTCGAAACCAGCGCGGTAGGTCTCGTTTTGCATCATCAGATAGTTGTAGGGCAGCAGCACCGAATCAAAGTCGAAGCGCTCCAGGCTGCGCTGATGCATGCCGGCGATGGCGACTTCGTGCCCGGTCACGCCGATGTGCTTGACCAAGCCCTGCTCGCGCGCCTCAATCAGATATTCCAGCGCCCCGCCGGGACCCATGGCGACTTCCCACTCGTCTTCGCCCACCAGATGATGCAACTGGATCAAGTCAATCTGGCTGACGCGCAGGCGCTGCAGCGAGCGCTCAAACTGCGCTTTGGCGCCATCGTAGCTGCGCTCGCCCGTCTTGGTGGCGAGGAAGAAGTGACCGCGATGCGTCTCCATCCAGGGACCAATTCGCAGCTCGGCATCGCCATAGCTGGCGGCCGTGTCAATATGATTGACACCGTACTCAAGCAGCAACTCCATCGTGCGGTCGGCTTCGTCTTGGGTGACGCTGCCTAAGGCGGCCGCGCCGAAGAGGGTGCGCGCGCTCTGGTGATTCGTGCGTCCGAATGCTTTCTTTGGGATGGGCATGGCGGCTCCTTGTTATGCGCTACAATGTGGACACGGTCTGTGGATGCTACCATAAAGGCGCCGCTAGCCAAACATCGCCTTCAGCGCCCCGACCGATGCGCGGAAGCCATCCTCGAAGCTGCCGCCCAGAGGACGATAAACTGATTCCAGCGAGATCGCCCCGGCATAGCCATCGTTTTTCAGCGCCGTCGCCATGTCATCAAGATAAGGCGCCATCTGCCCCGTCCCCAACTGACGGCAGGCGATCGTCGCCTTCGATATCTCCACAACCACATCTTTGAGATGAATATGCCCGAGCGCGCCTTTGAGCGCCTGGTAACCATCGGGGTAGGCAGCCTCGGTGGAATAAAGCGCGTTCGCCGGGTCCCACATGACTTTGAGGCGCGCGGATCCAATCTCATCCACCATCCGGCGCGCCAGGAAGGCGGAGTTGGTGATCGCGTTATTGCCGGTCTCGACGACTATCGTGATAGCGCGATCTTCGGCGATCCGCGCCGCGCCGGCGATCAATTCGCGCGCCTTGTCCCAAGCGCCTTGCGCCACGTTCCACTCCTCAGCGCCCTGGCTGCCGAAGAGGATCATCTCTTTCTTGAAGCTCATGATGCGCACCAGCGGGCAATCGAGCGCCTGCGCCATGTCGATGCAGCGGTTTAGGTCCGCGAGATGCTTCCGGTAGACGGGCGCCGTCGGGGACAGATCGCCCAGCGCCAAGCCGCCGAAGATATGGCGCGAAATGCAGGATACCTCGACCTCATGCGCAGCCACGAGACGCTGCGCGCGATCCAACTGTTTATCGCTGAGATCGCCGACTTCCTTGTCCCATACATACTGCAACTCAGCTTGCGTCAAGCCGACTTCATTCATGACGGCGAGCGCGCGCTCAAGCTCGCGGCTGATGCCGTCGGTGATGACCCCTAGTTTTGCCATTTTTTGTCCATCCTCTTAACAAGACGGGCGACCCAATTGTTCACCCCTGCAAGCCCGTCTTGGTCGAGGGCGAGACAAGTCTCGCCCCTACAGCAGTCTTCACCATTGCACTTCCGTCCCGGAAAATTCTTCCAAGAATCTGACGATCGTCCAATTGTCGCCTTTTGGAAAGCGCGAAATGCCGGCTTGGAAGAGCTCATAAGCGGCGCCGGTGGCGAAGAGCGGCATGCCTTTTTCGCGCGCCAGCGCCATGCTGATGCCCAAGTCCTTATGCATGGTGGCGATATGACTGCCGCTGTCTTCAAACTTGCGCTCCATAATCAACCCGGCGCAATTCTTGAAGAAGGGTGTATTGGCGACGTGCGTGCTGCTGAAGACCTCGAATAGCGTCTCGCCTTTGACGCCAGCAGCCGCGCCCAAAGCCAGCGATTCAAAGATGCCAACGAAGCTGACGCCAATCAAGGCTTGCAGCGCCGCTTTGACCGTCTGCCCCATGCCGATCTCTTCGCCGACATGGAAGATCTGCTCGCCAACCGCGTTCAGCACAGCCTGATTGCCGTCAAAGACCGCCTGCTCGGCCGCCGCCATCAGCGTCAGCGTGCCCGCTTCGGCGCCGAACTGCCCGCCGCTGACCGGGCTGTCGATCAGGCGCAGACCTGTTCCCGCAATGGCGTCACCGACCGCGCGCATCTCAGCCGGCTGAATGGTGGCGGAGACGATGATGGTGGCGCCTGCGCTCAAGCAATGCCGCAAGCCGCCCTCGCCCGCGACCACATCCATCACCTGCGCGCCGCTCATCACCATGACAAAGACGGCATCAGCATCAGCCAAACCCGCCAATGAATCTGCCGCCGCGCCTCCCTGCGCCTCCAGCATTTGACCGCGTTCCGGGCGCAGGTCGAAGCCAGTTACATCGAATCCCGCAGCGAGCAGATTTCTCGCCATGCCCATGCCCATATTGCCAAGACCAACAACCGCAACTTTTTTCATAATCTTTTCCCCAATTTCCGAAAGTGGGCGACCCAAGGGTCGCCTCTATATTTGTTTGATGAAGCGGGCGAGCCAAGGCTCGCCCCTACAGACGCAGCGCACTGGAGTTACCCGGCTACGACCCCGCCAGGAACTTAACGCCTTGCAGCACACCCAGCTTCTGATTGCTTTCCGTATCGTCGTAGCAGTGATCTTCCAGCTCGATGCTGACGCAGCCGCCGTAGCCGCTGTCGTTTAGGATGCCGAGGATGATCTTCCAGTCGGATAAGCCGTGCCCGGGGATGGTGTAGCGCCAGTTCATGCCGCCGTATTTGAAGGGCGCGGCGAAGGTCGCTTCCTGCAAGTTGCCGTATTGATAGAGATTCTCGTCGATGATCATGCAGTCTTTGCCGTGCACATGGAAGACCTGCCCGACAAATTCCTTGAGGAAACGAATCGGGTCGATGCCCATGCGCAAGAGATGCGACGGATCGTAGTTGACGCCCATATTGGCTGAGCCGACCTGCTCAATAAAGGCGCGGTAGGTCTCCGGCGTGCAGACGAGCGAACCGGGACCGGGCCAGCCCTCAATCGCGAGATAGGCGCCGCATTCCTCAAAGGCAGGCGCCAGTTCGCTATAGCTCTCGACCATGTAGCCGAAGTTCTCGGCGCGGGGGCGGGCGGCATCTTCAGGGAGCATGACGATGAAGAAGGTCTTGGCGCCGGCGGCGGCGCAGGCGCGGATGTACTCGGCGTTGCGCGCCACAGCCTCGCGGCGCACCCCGGCATCCGGCGAAATCATCTCCGCCCATACCGCCAGGTCGGCGCTGCCGACGCGCAGCCCGGCGTCGACAACCGTCTTGGCGATGCCGTCGGCGTCCATCCCCAGGTCAATGACTTCCAGGTCGTTTTCCAGCGCCCAGGCGATCATGCCGTCGAGGTCTTGCTCCCAGGCGTAGTTGCGGCGGCGCCAACCAAGCGGAAAGTTGCCAGTAGCTGTTTTCATCTGTTTCTCCTGTCTTTGGCGGGCGACTCGGTAAGTCGCCCCTGCATCGGTTGGTTTTGGCGGGCGACCCAGCGGCTCGCCCGTACACAGGCCGAACTTCGGGGGAAGCCAAGCCCAGGCTTACATTACATCAACAATCCTACAAAGAATCGAATTGGAATCAGCGACCTATCCCTCTGTGTTCTCAGTAATTCCAAGTAAGTCATGCGAAAAAGGGCGATGCTAATCTGATTCGAGATCTGTAGGGGCGAAACTTGTCTCGCCCACTATGCCGCCATTGTACATGTGGGCGACTCAAGAGTCGCCCCTACGACGGTTCCTTCATTTTGTTGCATTACTTTATTGGACTTACTTCTGTGTATCCTCTTTTCCTCTGCGGTGAAGAAATATTGCCTCATTACGACGCGCGCACGGGCATGCCATTTTTGCTCGCTGATTCGACAATAGCGTCCCACAGTTTCGCCATGCGCAAACCGACTTCGGGCGGGCAAGGGTTTTCGATTTCGCCGGCGCAAACCTGGCAGAATTGCTCCCAGGCGCCGCGCATCTGGGGCAGATTGTCCACTTCGCGATACTCAATGTCGCCATTGCGCCGGATGAGCAGACGCTCGCCATAGATGCCGGTGCGGATGACGCCGCCGGTCAAATTCACATATACCTCGTTATACAAACCGGGAATACAATCCCCACAGCCGTTGAGCGTCACCAGCGCGCCCGATTGCAAGCGCCCCATGACCACGCCATCGATGTCAACCGGGGTTCCGCGGTTGTCCAGCCAAGCGGCGACCGATTCGAAATCTTCTCCCGTCAGTGTACAGACGGTGTTCAGCATGTGGGCGCCAGAATCGAAAAGGAAGCCGCCGCCGGCGATCTCCGGCAGTTGCCGCCAGGTGCCGAGCGTATTCCCTTTCCAGCCCTGCCAGATCATGCCGGTCACCGTGCGGAGTTCACCAAGCTCGCCTGAGGCGATCAAATCGGCGGCGCAGCGAATCTGCGGCGAAAGCCCGCCCTGGAAAGCCACCACCAGATGCTTGCCCGTGCGGTCGCGCGTGTCCATCAAACTGAGCGCCTCCGCCGCATTCATCACCATTGGCTTTTCCAGCAAGACATCCAGCCCCGCCTCCAGGCAAGTTTTCGCATGATCGTGATGCAGGTTGTGCGGCGTGATGATGAAGACGGCATCGAGTTCGTCGGCGTGCTTCGCCAGCATCTCGGCGAGGACGGGTTCGTTTGGCGGGGAGGGCGCGCCCAACTCAGCGAGCTTGTCGAGCGTGACTTCATAATTGTCCGACGATGGCTCGCAGATGACTCGAATATCGGCGCCGCTTTCAAGCATCAAAGGCAAATGGTGACGCGCCATATTGCCAGCGCCGATCAAGGCGGTTCTAGTTGTCATTTTTGGTTTCTCAAAAAGTCAAGAATTTGCAATTCGAGGGATTGTATCCTAGAGGATTGCAAAAGGCGAATTCATTTTCTCAGGTACTGTATAGAATTCGGTGGGAATTGAAAAAACTTCACCACCGAGTACACCGAGAAAAAAGAGGACAGCGAGAATCATAAGGGAATTAGCAGGCTGGATTTGACAAGCGCGGCGGTTGTGGCAGTCGGTCCCGTCACGAAGACGGTGAGGACGGCGGATTAGCGCCAGCCGCTCAGTTCGCATAGCGCGCGTCAAAGCCTTCGAGCACAGCCACCTGCTCGCCATCGCGATCGACCCAGACGCCGCAGGGTCCGCCATATTCACTAACCCCCAGCTCGACTTCCGAGCCATCCATGCGCAGAACGGGATGATACCATTTGCCGACCGCCTCGGCCTCGCCAACGATGTAATGGCCGATCAGGGCGCAGCGGAAGCGGTCGGCGCTGCTGTTGGGGTAGCTGCCATGGACGAGCTGCCCGTTGAAGAAGAGCACATCCCCGGGTTCCATGACGAGCGGCACGGGATCGAAACCGGGCGGCAGCTCAACGGTGATATCGGTGAAGCTGACATCGGTATCAGCGTCGACCGTGCATAGGACCGGCGTCTCGTGCGTGCCCGGCACGATGCGCAGGCAGCCGTTTTCTTCATCACAGCGGTCGACGGCCATCCAGGCGGCAACACAGGTGCCCGGGTCGACGCGCAGATAGAACTGATCCTGATGCAGCGCTTGACCGCGGGCGCCCGGCGGCTTGAAGTAGAACATCGTCTGCACGGCATAGGGTTCGCGCCCGAGGATGCCTGTCATCCACTCGTTGAGCCGCGCGTCTATCATCCAGCTCATGCTCTTTTGGTCAAAGCGATGCGGATGCATGACGCGCGGATACCGCGCCAGGGGATCGTCTTCCGCCAAGGTGTCGTCCGATGCGGCGTCACGCTCGCGGATTGCATGTTGTTCTTTATTGATGCCGAAAAAATGCTGACGCAAATCCTCGACTTCGCCTTGACTGAAAAGACCGCGCGCGATGGTGTAGCCCTGAGCGGCGAATTCGCTTACATTCGTTGTAGGTACTGGCATATTTGTGTTCCCGAAATTCTATTCTTACTTGCATTGTAACGATGTTTGCCTGACTTGTCACCTATTCGCCCCTTGCTTCCAGGGCAATCGCTTCAAAATCATAATGCGCCGTTCGCCACGAAAATTGTGAAAATGTAGGGGCGTATCGGCGATACGCCCGTTGAATATGACATAAATTTTGCGGGCGTTTCAGCGAAACGCCCCTACAGATTACGAAATGTGAGGGGAAATTGTTATTTATCAGCGCAATTTCATTTGAAGCGATTGCCCTATCGACAACCCCGGATGTCTTGCCAAGCGCGGCGCCATGCTGATATGATGTATCTACAATGTAGAAACGGAGTGCCGGTGATGAAGACGAAGATTCAGAAATGGGGCAACAGTCGAGCTTTGCGCATCCCAAAGGCTATTGCGGAGGAAGCCGGGCTAGACTTTGGTTGTGCCGTCGACATGCACTGTGTAGATGGAGAAATTCGAATCAAACGCGCTCGGAAGAGAAAGCGATACGATCTTGATGAGCTGCTCGCGCGTGTGCCGGGTGACTTTGACGAAGGGGAATGGGACATAGGTCCCCCGGTTGGCAATGAGGTCTGGTGGTGAGCGAAACTGACGATCGCCAAAGTGTTTTCGCACACGGCAATCTGGCAATCGGCATATTATGTTATTTGCACTGGTCTTGACATTTGAGCTTGATATTGTATACGTTGTATCTACATTGGATATACGGGAGGCAGATGATGTTGGCTACAGTCTCCAAGTGGGGGAATAGTCGCGCGTTGCGGATTCCAAAGCAGTTGGCTTTAGAGTCGGGTCTCGACTTTGGCAGCAAGGTCGAGCTAATCCTTGAGGACGGGCAGTTGCGCATTGTACCATTCAAAGAGCCGCGCTATACGCTTGAGGAATTGGTCGCTCGAATTACGCCGGAGAATCGACATGAAGAATGGGATACAGGCCCGCCGGTTGGCAAAGAGATCTGGTAGTGTCCTACATTCCGGACCGCGGCGATATTGTATGGACGAACTTTGATCCACAATTGGGCCACGAACAAGCCGGTAGTCGCCCTGCCCTCATTCTATCTCGCAAGCTGTTTAACGAAGCATCAGGCTTGGCTCTTTTCTGTCCAATTACGGGCCGCCAAAAAGGCTACCCATTTGAAGTGCCTTTGCCGCCAAATCCCAATGTGTACGGCGTCGTGTTAGTGGATCACCTCAAGAGCCTTGATTGGCAATCACGTCCCATTGAATTTGTCGCAAAGGCGCCCGAAGTTCTTGTCGACAATGTTGTGGATACGCTTAAAATTCTTATCCGCTAAGATGCCGCATCCCATTTGCTTAGCCCCGCGCTTTAATGTATTCTCCTCCATAATGAACCGGCGCTGATGATCCGGCTCGCATCGCAGCCAGTAATTCTCGTATCAAGTTGACGGAGACAAACATGTTCGATTGGACATACGAAGAACTGCCGCAACCGACGACCGACCTTGAAACGCTCAAATCCAACATCGACGAGTTTGGCTACTGCCTGGTGAAAGACGCCATCGCGCCCGAGCAGCTGGCAGCCGCCAAGAAGCGCTTGCTGGAACAGGCGCAGGCTGAGCTTGAGGGGGGCCATGCCTTCGAAGACGGCGGCGCCAAGCAGCAATGGGGCGCCTTCACCGACAAAGACGGCAATATCCGGCGCGACGCCTTTTCAGCGAAAGCCGGCGGCGTCAATCAGCGCGTCTGGATGTTGATCAACAAAGGGCGCGTCTGGCGCGAACTGCTGGCGCAGCCGACCATGCGCGCGGTCGTTGGGCATGTGCTGGGCGCCGATTATCTGCTCTCCAGCTATGGCGCCAACATCGCCAAACCGGGCGGCGTCGCCATGAACCTGCACACCGACCAGTGGTGGATGCCGGAGCCGATCCATCGCGCGCCCAATCCCGTGCCGGCCGGCTCCTTGACGCGCGAGCGCTCCAACCGCGTCGATGATCACCCAGCGATGATCGCGCCGCCGGTCGTCGTCAACGTGATGTGGATGCTCAACGACTTCACCGAAGGCATCGGCGCCACCCGCATCGTGCCGCGCAGCCACCTTTACGGCCGGCGGCCCGATGCCGAGCGAGACAAGGACGTCGTCAGCATCCCGGCGGAAGCGCCAGCCGGCAGCGCCATGCTATTCGATGGCCGCATCTGGCACGGCACCGGCGCCAACGTCAGCGATGACCATCGGCTGGGCGTGTTGACCACATTCGTCGCGCCGCAATTCCGCACGCAGGTCAACTTCACCATGGCGACGGCGCCCGAGGTGGTGGCGGAAGCGGACGAGGATCTGCTGGCGCTGCTAGGCTTCAAAATTTGGAATGCCTATGGGCGGATCGAGAGCCCGGTGGCGGGTTATATCCAGCAGGGCGAGCGGTCGCTGGGCGAGATGCGGCCGGGGTAGAGTTGGCCTCATACGGTTGAAATGTAGGGGCGACTCGCCGAATCGCCCGCTTAAGCAAGGTCAATGCTGTGGGTCATACAAATGTCGTCCCTGCATGGATTGCATTGTAAGCAGGGAGGGCGCAATGGCGCAAACAATCGACAAACTCAAGCAAATCCACATCGGCAAGAAAGGCGCCGCGCCCATCGCCGAGCAGCAAGCCGAGTTGGACGCGATGGCTGGCTAACGCGAACGGTTGATGTCTCGATGCAACATCTCTGGACAGCATTAACGACAATGGATACCGTGACTCACGACGCGGCCGGACCGGAGTGGCTTGACCTGCCAATCACCGGCTACACGGTTCGCGCCAGTCTTGGCGAAAAGTTTCCCGTTGAAGAAAAGCTGGCGCCCGCGTGGCTGCTGCAATCCAGTTGGCTGCCGGACGAAACGGACATCGGCCGCAGTCTCGTTCCATTCGTGGAGTTCATTGACCCTTTGGGAGAAATTCTGTTTGCCGACAGGCCTGAGACAATTGATGACGGCGAACTGTATTCGCCGCAAGCGTTCGGCAGCGTGCCGATGTCTTTTGATTTGCCATGGGAATATGTCTGGTATACTGTGCCTGGCGCGTACACTTTCACTGTGCGCTGGGTCGGCAGCCGAACGACCAGAGAAGTCGGGCGTTTCTCGCTGATGATGGAGCATTTGGAAGGCGGTACATTCTATGAATGACGAATTGACACCCAAGCAGCGTAGGCAGATCAGGGAACACCGAATGAAAGCGCTCGCGGGCCAAGCCACTTCATGGCGACCCAAAGCGCACTACTCGCACACCCCGGAAGAAACAGAAGCCTTCAGGCAGCAAATGCTTGAGGACTACAAAGCCAAGTTGAAGCGGCAAGCTAAATCCGGTATCCAAACGGACGAGGAGTAGCGTCCGCCAAACACCGACGAGAAGCGGGGGCGATTCTGCGAGTCGCCCGCGATGGAAATGCAAACGAGGAGCTTAAATCAAAACCTAAGCTCCTCAGAGTAGTGTGGTCACCCAGCAACCTGGACGTTATAGATAAATGTTAATTATGTTTACTTTGATATCAAATTGAATAATGATTTGGATAATCACGTATATGGAAACAGATATTATAGTGACAGCTAATGTATAGAAAACTCTCTTGCGTCTCTTCGCCTTCAAATCCAAATGCACCTCGCGTTCTCCCAGATACGGGCTAAGCCAGGTGACCGCAGTCAATTTACCAGATTCAGCGCGATAATCAAGGGTTGCATTGGAGGTAGGCATGGCGGAAACAATCGACAAACTCGAGCAAATCCATATCGGCAAGAAAGGCGCCGCGCCCATCGCCGCGCCCGGCTGGACCGCCAAGAGCAAGGAGCGCGTCCGCCTGGTCGACTGCGATGTGCACCACAACTACCGCGAGCCGGAAGACCTGCTGCCTTACCTGCCCAAGTTCTATCAAGAGCACCTGCTCGATCAAGGCTTGCACCTGCCCGGCGCTGGCTACGCCAACACGCCCTACCGCCGCACGCGAACCGATATCAAAGACCCCGAGCTCAAAGAGCGGGAGTTCAACTTCTCGCTGGAGTTCACGCAGAAAGAATTGCTCGACCGCTGGAATATCGATATCGCGCTGCTCACGGGCCCGCCCACCTTTTACGCCTACGCCGGCTTGCCCGATCCGGACTGGGCGGCCGCGCTATGCACCGCCTTTAACGACTACACCATCGAGCATTGGCTGGGGCAAGATCCGCGCGTGGTCAACGCCATCCTGGTCGCGCCCAACGACCCGGCGCTGGCGGTCAAGGAGATTCAGCGCCTGGCGCATCGCAAGGACACGGTCGCGGTCATGATGCCGATGCTGACGCCCCAACTGTTTGGCCAGCGCCTGTATCATCCCATCTGGGAAGCCTGCGCCGAGCATGACTTGCCGGTCGTCGCCCATGTTGGCGGCGGCAGCCCGGGCTCGACGCCGACCCCGGCCGGCTTCCCCAGCTACTATATGGAATCGCGCATGACCCGCCCCAGCCTGGCCAGCGCCCAAGCGGCTTCGCTGATTTGCGAAGGCGTCTTCGAGCTTTTCCCCAATCTCAAATTCGCCATGATAGAAGTGCAGCAGATGTGGGCGGCGCCGCTGATGTGGCACATGGATGCCGACTGGAAAGCCATCGGCGACCAGACGCCCTGGCTCAAGCGCCTCCCCAGCGAATACTTTCGCGAGCACATCCGCATCGGTACGCAGCCCATGCACGAGCCGCCACAGACCGAGCAAGTCTACCAAATGCTGGAGATGCTGCGCGCTGATGAGACATTTGTATTCTGCACCGATTTCCCGCATTGGGATTGGAACGACCCAGTGACCGTCTTGCCCAAGCTGGACGACCGCAGCCACCGCCGCATCTTCGCCGAAAACGCCCTCGACATGCTGCGCGTCACCGATGACATGATCGAGGCGGTTCTGGCGTGAGGCGCATCGTCGTCGGCAATGTCGGGGAGATCCCCGAAGGCGGGCGCAAAATCATCGTACCCTTCCGCGGACGCGCCGGCATCGGCATCTTCAACGTGAAGGGAACCTTCTATGCCCTGCGCAATATCTGCCCGCATAAACGGGGACCGCTCTGCACCGGCGAGGTGGCGGGGCGCAGCAGCACAGAAGCGCCGCCCTCCGTGACCGGCGGCTTCGTCGGTTATGAGCGCGAGGGCGAAATCATCCGCTGCCCCTGGCACGCCTGGCAATTTGATATCGCGACGGGCCAATGCCTGGTCGCCCCCGATGCGCGCGTCAAAACCTACCCTATTGTCGTCGATGGCGAGGATCTCATCGTCGATGTCGATGTCAGCGATTTTATACCGGAAGGATAAAACTATGCCCGATTCCATTCGCCTCGGCGTCATCAGCTTCGCCCATGGTCACGTGATTCGCTATTGTCAGGTCATCGCCGATTATGACGATGCCGATGTGGTCGCCGCTTGGGACGACGACCACGAGCGCGGCCAAGCGCAGGCTGCCGAGTTCGGCTTGGACTGGATGCCCGATCTCGACCAGATGCTGGCGCGCGAAGACATCGACGCCGTCTTCGTCACCAGCCCGACCAACAAACACGCCGAGCATGTCATCGCCGCCGCCGAAGCCGGCAAGCACGTCCTGCTGCAGAAGCCGATGGCGCTGACGCTCGAAGACTGCGATGCCATTATCGACGTCATTGAGCGAACGGGAGTCAAATTCAGCATGTGTTACCAGATGCGTGGCGACCCTATCAACCAGAAAATGAAGGCGCTGATCGACGAGGGCGCGGTGGGCAATGTCGCCGTCATCCGGCGCCGCCACGCCATCCCCGCTCTGCTCATGCCGGCCTTCGCCCAATCCGGCAACTGGCACATGGATCCCGTACAGAACATGGGCATGTTCATGGACGACGCCTCGCACGCCGCCGACTGGTTCTATTGGATGCTGGGACGTCCCGTCAGCGTCATCGCTGAGATCGACAATATCGTCACCGATGTCGCGCCCGATGACAACGGCGTCGCCATTTACCGCTTCGGCAAGGGCGAGATGGGCATCCTCTTCAACAGCTCGACCCAGCTGGCGGCTGAAGCCACAACCGAGATCTACGGCGATGCCGGCACAATCCACCAGAATTATGGCGATGCGCCCTCGACGATTCCGCCGGCGGAGGGCAGTCCGCTCAAGCTATTCCGCGCCGGCGCTGAGGATTGGGAGCGCTTCGACTTCCCCTTCGTGCCGCACGGCTCGCGGATTCACGGGGTCGCTCGCCCGGTCGTCGACTTCATCAAGGGCGCGGGTCCGCCGCTGGCGACCGCCGAAGACGGCAAGGTCTGCATCGAGATGATCCTTGCCGCCTACGAATCAGCGAAGACCGGACGGCGGGTGAACCTCTTGTAGGGGCGTGGCTAATTCTGTGGACTGGAAAACTCCGCCAAGCATAGAAAAAAATCTCTGCGCCCTCAGTAAGTCCAATAAAGTAATGCAACAAAATGAAGGAACGTCGTAGGGGCGACTCTTGAGTCGCCCACATGTACAATGGCGACATAGTGGGCGAGACAAGT
>JAJEGA010000117.1 GCA_022820125.1 Anaerolineae bacterium
ATTCATGAGCGTGGCGCGCAAGATTATGAACCAACGAACCCAGGGCAACCGCTTCAAATGAAATTGCGCTGATAAATTACAATTTTCCCTCACATTTCGTAATCTGTAGGGGCGTTTCGCTGAAACGCCCGCAAAATTTATTTCATAATCAACGGGCGTATCGGCGATACGCCCCTACATTTTCACAATTTTCGTGGCGAACGGCGCATTATGATTTTGATGCGATTGCCCTGCCAACGAACCAGAGCAATAGCGCCACAGCTTCTTCACCACGGAGGACATTGTGGCAACTCAACGAACACAGAGGTTTTCTGCGCTCAAAAAATACATTATGCACGGAAATTCAGCGCTTAAACGCGGCGGTCGGGGCGGCGGCTTTTTGCACCAGCTGATCGCGCTCCGGTCCGACGCTTACGATGTCGATGGGCACATCGCAGAGCTCGGCGACGCGATTGATGTATTGACGCGCCGCGGCCGGCAATTCATTGAAACTGCGACAGTTGCTGATATTTTCGCGCCAGCCGGGCATAGTCTCGTAAATCGGCTTGGCGCGCTCGAGCTGCTCGTTGGTCACCGGCGGGTAGTGGTGGCGCTCGCCGTCTATGTCATAAGCGGTCGCCAGCTTCAACTCTTCTAAGCCGGAGAGGATATCCATCTTGGTCAACATCAACTCGCTAAAGCCGTTGACGCTAACGGCATAGCGCAGCATAACCACATCCAGCCAGCCGCAGCGGCGCGGGCGGCCCGTCGTCGTGCCGAATTCGTCCCAGAAGTTGGCGCCGCTGCCGCGGAAGTGCTCGGCGATATCGCCATCCAGCTCGGTCGGCATGGGGCCGCCGCCGACGCGGGTGCTAAAGGCTTTGGCGACGCCCAGCACGCGATCCACGTGCAGGGGACCGACGCCGAGCCCGGTCAAAGCGCCGCCCGCAGTCGGCGATGAACTGGTGACGAAGGGATAACTGCCATGGTCGATATCCAGCAGTGTGCCCTGGGCGCCCTCGCAGAGGACCAGTTTGCCGTTTTTCAGCGCCTCGTGGAGATAAATCGAAACATCCTTGATGTAGGGGCGGAGGAAGTCGGCTGCTTCCAAATAACTTTGCGCCGCCTCGCGCGCGTCCAGCGTTTCCAAGCCCTGCGCGCGCAAATCTTCATTGCTCGCTTCAATCGCGGAAACCAAGCGATCGGCGAATTCTTCAACATCAAGCAGCATGTCGCCAGTCCGAATGCCCGCCCGTCCAGTTTTGTCGAGGTAGGCGGGCCCGATGCCGCGCAGGGTGGTGCCGATTTTGCCGTCGCCGAGCGCCAGTTCTTTTGCCTTGTCCAAGGCAACGTGCGCCGGCGTAATGATGTGGGCGCGAGAGCTGATTACCAGGCGCTCGGGCCTGATGTCGACGCCGATTCGGCGCAGCGCTTCAATCTCGCGCAAGAGGTTGACGGGATTGATCACCATGCCGTTGCCCATAATTGAGACGACATTGCTGTGCAGGATGCCGGAGGGAACCAGATGCAGCTTGTAGACCTCGCCGTCCAGCGCGACTGTGTGGCCCGCGTTGTCGCCGCCAGCGTAACGCGCGACGATATCGGCTGATGCAGCCAGCCAATCGACGACTCGTCCCTTGCCTTCATCGCCCCATTGGGCGCCGATCAAAATAGTAATTGGCATATCACCCTACTTTGTTTTTGGCGGGCGACCCGGTGGGCAGCCCCTACAGTCGCTGGGTAGTCGGGCGGGCAGGAGACGGCAGGCTGATGGTAACTTCGCCATCGCCCCAGGTCTCAACCCGCCGCGCCGGTCCCAGCGCCAGAGCAGCGCCGCGCGCCAAACCAATGATTGAGACTTCGGGCAAATCATGATGAATATGCCCTTTTAATTCACCACTTTTGGCGCTGTCGGGCCTCGCGACAATAAGCGTGTTTTGAACAAGATTCAGCCCGGCAATCAGGTCTCCGCTCGCGTTCAACCAATGCTCGCCCGCGATGGCCGCAGCCACCCCCTCAAACAAAATTAGCGCGCCCCGTTCAAGCGCCGACTTCAGCGCGCTCCTGGCTGTTTGCGTCGTCAGGCGCTCCAGCAGCGCGGGGTCTTGCGGCGCTTCGATGACTATCATGCCGGCGGCAGCGAGCCGCTCGTAGATCTCGTTATTGTCGCCCGCTTCCAGATCGACCAGGTAACCGGCAGGCGCGCCCAATTCCGCCATGTCGTCCATCAGCGCGTCGCCGAAGTCGCCCGCCAGCGAGATGTAGGCGATGGCGCCGGATCCATCGTAGCGGCTCAAAGCCTGGGCGCGAATCTCGCTCAAGGCATCGGGGGGACCGGACAAGACGAGCCAGCCGATCGAGTCGAGCCAGCTGAATGGCGCCGCCGCTGACATTTAGCCACTGGCTCCCAGATAATCGGCGATGACAGCTGACATCATGCCGACGCTCAAAGGAAGGACATCTTCGTCAATGTCGAAGCGCGGATGATGATGGGGATAATCCAGATCGCGCTGGTGATTGGCGGAGCCGACCAGCAAGTAGGCGCTGGGATTGCGCTGCATGAACAAGCCGACGTCCTCTGATGCCATCCAGGGCTGCTCCACGACCGTGACCGCGCCGCCAAGACGGGCGAAAGTTTCGCGCGCGCGTCCCGCGACTTCCGCGTCATTTACAACTGGCCCGATGCCCAAGCCAAAATCGACATCGGCGCGGCAGCCCATCGCGCCCGCGACGCCCTCCGCTATTTCACGAATTCGCCACTTGATCAGCTCGCGCGATTCTTCGCGAAAGAGCCGGAAGGACCCGCTAAACGAAACGGACTGCGGGATAATATTGCGAGCGCTGCCGCCATGAATCGTGCCGATGGTGATCACCACCAAATCCAGCGGATCGACATTGCGGCTGACGATGGATTGCAAGGCGGTGATGACCTGCGCGCTGCAGACAATCGGATCGGCGGTTTGATGCGGCATCGCGCCATGCCCGCCCTTCCCCGTTATTGTAATCTCAAATACGCCAGCGCCGGACATCGTCGGCCCCGAGACGACGCTGACGTTGCCAACTTCGAGATCGTTCCAGAGATGGATGCCAAGGCAGTAGTCTGGCGCGGGCGATTCCAGAGCGCCATCGGCGATCATGAATTCGGCGCCCTTGCCCTGCTCTTCCGCCGGCTGAAAGACAAACTTAACCCTGCCGCTCAGCGATTCGCGATGAAGCGACAGGACTTTGGCGATGCCAAGCGCAATCGCCGTATGCCCGTCATGCCCGCAGGCGTGCATCACCCCGGCGGATTTGGAAACGTAGTCTGTCTCATTCGCTTCTTGAATCGGAAGCGCGTCCATATCGGCGCGATAAAGCACGGTGGGCCCGTCTTCAGCGCCCTCGAGGATGCCGATTACGCCGGTCCGGCCGATGCCCGTCTGCACTTCCAAGCCTAAACCGTTGAGTTCGTCGGCGACGATGCCCGCCGTGCGATGCTCTTGAAAGGCGAGCTCCGGGTGCTGATGGAAATCACGCCGCCGCGCGACCAACTCTTCGCGCATGGCTTGCGCCTGCGCCATAAAATCAATTGCCGTCATAGGCTCACCTCATGCTGATTACGTGGAAGCGCTCAATCCGACGAGGGTATTCCGGCGGCGAATTTGGATCCAGCGACCGCTTCCTGATGTTCTCCGCCATACGATCCATATCGGAAATCTGGGTCTTGTGCGCGCGCAGCGATTCAATCTGCCGTTCAACCGCATCGGTCACATCAATGGTCAAGGTAGGCTGGACGGCGCCGGCGATGTAGACCGTGCCCACTTTATGCGTTTCCAAGCCCTCATCGCGTTCATGCTCGATGAAGTTGAGCCGGTCGCGCGCTGTGGGGAAAACCGCTTCGAGCGTCGCCGCGCCAATCGCCCGATGATCCGGGTGGTTGATTCCGCGCGTGCCAAACCAGCGCGTCGGATCGAGCGTCACCACGACATCGGGTTTCTTGAGGCGAATCAAGCGCGTGATATCGCGGCGCAGTTCGAGCGTGGGGAAGAGTTCGCCATCTTTGTAGCGCAGGAAAATGACGTCTTTCACGCCGAGGGCGGCGGCCGCTTCCCGTTCTTCTTGCTCGCGGATTTGCGCCAGACGCTCACCGGTCATAGCGGGATCGGCGCTGCCCTTATCGCCGCTGGTGGCGATGACGAAGGTGATATCGGCGCCATCAGCCGCCCACTTGGCGAACGTCCCGCCAGCGAAAAACTCGGGATCGTCTGGGTGCGCGAACACGCCAAGGACGCGCCCGATGCTTCCGTTTTTCTGGTCTTGGGTCTCGGTCATAATCTCGGCTGGTTTCGGCGGGCGAGCCATGGCTAGCCCCTACAGGTTTTACGATTTGGCGGGCGAATCAATGGGTCGAATAGACGCTGACCACCGGTCGCCCATACAGGTTTGTGGCAGTCGTTATCATCACTTAGTCGGCATCGTTTCGGTTCGGTTGATCGGAACGCTGGTTGGAGCGCCGGCCGCCGCGGCGCCGTCCCCGTCTGCGTTTTGGCTGGGAGGCGTCTCCACTGGAGCGGCTCCGCGATCGCCGTGGCCGGCGTCTTCGCGGTTTTTGCTCATCACGTTTGGGCGCTTCTTCGGCTTTGCGTTCGGGCGCCGGCGGGGTGTTAAGCCGGTCGGCTTGTCGCTGACCGGCGGGCATGCCACACTCGCAGCTGCCGTCGCCGTGTTTGTCGCAGGGCGAATGCGCCTTTTCCGCCAGCTTGCGGAATTCTTCCAGCGGGATGATGTCTTCGCGCTCGACCACTTTGCGAACGCCCTCGCCGACTTCGACCAGCACCGCATCGCGCAGCGGAAGTTGATCCAGGACGCGGCCCTCGCCGTGCGGCGTGCCGACGCGCTTGTTCCGCCGCGGCAATTGACGGCGCGCCTCGACATACTGTTCGTATTCAAAGACAAGACAGCAGCGCAGGCGCCCGCACATGCCGGTGATCTCCGACGGATTCAGCGAGATGCCTTGAGCTTTGGCCATCTTGATGGAAATCGGGCTGAAATCGGTGAGAAAGGTACTGCAGCAGCGGGTGATGCCGCAGGCGCCGAAACCGCCCAGGAGCTTCGCCACATCGCGCGGGCCAATCTGCCGCATCTCGATGCGCGCCTCAAACTTGCGTTGCAGTCGCTTCTGAAGCACTGTCGTATCGAGCTTTTGCTCGGCGCTGAATAAGAACGTAACGACGCTGCCATCATAGTTGTATTGCGCCGCGACAAACTTGACATCGGACATGCGGCGCAGATTGGCTGCGGCTTCGCGACAAGTCTCCAGCGCCTCGTCCTGTTTTTCTTCCCACTGCTGGCGCAAGACCAGATCGCGCGGCGTGGCCGGGCGCAGAATCTCACGCGCTTTCCGGCCCTCATCAGGCGCCGTGAAGCCCATGATCTGCCCCATCTGCCGGCCGCGGAGGGTATCGACGATGACGTAATCGCCCTGCTTCAACTCGGGATGCGCGGAGAAATCAAAATGATATAGCTTGCCGATCTTCTGAAAGCGCACTCCCGCGACCAGTTCGCTTGTTTCCAATTGGGCAGTTGCCATATTGCTGTAGCCTTTTGCCGGCGCGCGCAACCCGAATCGGAGTGTCCGCCGCCAGCCATTAATCGTCATAGACGGGCTGCTCAAACGCCACTCACTGTACTCGAAATCCAGGTCAAAAGCAACATGATTGAAGCGCGATTCCGGCAGTCTGCTTGTCAATTTGCCCGCGACCTTGCTAGAATGAAAGTGTGCGGAAGCCCGTCTAGCCATGCCGCATCAAGGCAAGACAGAGCGGTCGGGAGGCTCATCAAGGCAGCTATGACCATGCTGGTTATGAAGTTTGGCGGCGCGTCGCTAGGCACGTCGGCGGGGCTGTCCCAAGTCTTAAACGTTATCGCCGACGAGTCGGCTAACTGGGAACAGCTTCTGGTCGTCGTCTCGGCTTTGGATGGCGTCACTGATATGCTGCTGGATGCCGCTCATTTTGCGCGAATCGACCATCCGCGCGGTTATCGCCGCATCGCCGCCAACTTGCGCACGCGTCACCTCGCCTTGATTGATCAGCTTCCGCTGGATCGCCCAGACCGCAATACGCTGCAAGCCAATATCGATCAGTTGATTTCGAGCTTGCTCGATGATTGCAAACTGATCGCGAAAAACCTGAACGAAGAGCTCTCGCCCAGGCACAGCGACACTGTGGTGGCGGTGGGCGAGCGGCTTTCCGCGCTCATTATCGCTGCGCTGCTGCGGCAGAATGATATCCGCGCCGTCGCCGTCGATGGCACGGACGTGTTGATAACAGACGATGTTCACGGCAACGCCAATCCTGAAATCGCCGCCACGGCGCAGCGAGTGAACGCCGTAGTCTTGCCCCTTCTGCAGCGGAACATGATCCCGGTTGTCACCGGCTTTATCGGCGCGACGTCCGGCGGCGCCACCACCACCCTCGGGCGCGGCGGCACCGACTATACGGCGTCGGTCATCAGCGCCTTGCTCGGGGCGGGCGAGCTCTGGGTTTGGGCTGATGTGGACGGCATGTTGTCGGCCGACCCGAGGCGGCAGCGAAACGCGCGGGTCATCCCCCGTCTGAGCTACAGCGAGGCGGCGGATCTCGCCTATTTCGGCGCCAGAATCCTGCACGCGCGCATGATTGCGCCTTTGGCGGAAGCTGGATTGCCCTTGCGCATCAAGAATATCTTCCATCCAAAACGAGCGGGGACGCTGGTCGCCGGCAAATCTGGCGACCGGCAACCTGACATCAAGGCGGTGACCTCGATTCAAGGCTTGTCTTTGCGGCGCCCGGTAAGCGGCTCGCTCGCTGGCGTTACGCGGCTGGTGGGCAATACGCTTTTCAAAACTTTAGGCATGCGCTCGGAGGTTTTGATCGCGTCGCAATCGTCGAACAGCAGCTTTATCTGCCTGGTTATTCCCACCAGCATCGGCATTGATGGGGTTGATAGACTGCAGCGCGCGCTGGAAGCGAAGATGGCGGAATACCCGGAGAAGATGCCTTGGGAAATAGAGACGGTGTCCTTGGTGACGGCTGTCGGCGGGCGCCTCCATCGGTCGCCTGAGCTACTGTCGCGGGTCTTGGCGAGCCTGGATGGCATTGAGCTTGGAGGAATCGCGCTCGGCGCTTCAAATTGCAGCGTCACGGTGGCGTTGGCGGAGGAAGACAGCCGCGAAGCGCTAGCCAGGATTCACGATATGATCGTCAAAAGCGGCTCAAATAGCGCCTGACTTCCCACTCGGTCACCTGTCGATTGTATTCGTCGCATTCCTGGCGCTTGGCGGCGATGTAACGATCGCTGACGTAGGGACCAAGAGCGGAGAGAATGACATCGTCATCGCTTAGCGCGTCGAGGGCTTCGCCCAGCGAATGCGGCAGCACTTCAATCTGGCGCATCCTATCGGGCATGCTGCCCAAGAGCGTCTCTTCCATCGGGTCAGCCAGCGGCATCTTGTGCAGAATGCCATCAAGCCCGGCTTGCAGCATGACCGCCATCGCCAGATAAGGATTGGCTGTCGGGTCCGGGCAGCGCAGTTCAAGCCGGGTGTGAAATTCTTTGCCCGGCGCCGTGCTGGGAACGCGTATCAAGGCGCTGCGGTTCACGTGCGCCCAGGTGACATTGACCGGCGCTTCAAAGCTTGTGCCCAAGCGCTTATACGAATTGACGAGCGGCGCCAAGACCGCGCACATCGCCCGCGCATGCTCCAGCTGCCCCGCCAGGAAATACTTGGCCATATCCGACAAGCCATATTCGCCCTCGCTATCGGCGAACAAGTTGATCCCGCTATCGGCATCATGCATGCTCTGGTGCGTGTGCATGCCTGAACCGGGCAAATCGACATGGGGACGCGGCATGAATGCGCAATAGTAGTTGAATTTGCGGGCGATGGTTTTGAGGGCGATGCGGGCAGTCAGGATGTTGTCGGCCGAGCGCAAGGCGTCGTCATACTGGAAGTCAATTTCGTGTTGGCCGCTGCCGGTTTCGGAGTGGGTCGAATCAACACGAATGCCCATTGCGCTTAAGGCGCCAAGCATGCTGCGGCGCATGGAGCGAATCGGGTCTTCAGGGATGTCGAAATATCCGGCGATATCATTGTTTGCGCTGACCAGCGGCTGCCCCGATGAATCAAGCGGAAAGAGAAAGAACTCAAGCTCCATGCCCGTCTTGAAACGCAGATTCATGCCTTGCGCCTGATCAAGCGCCTTTTTCAACAGGCTGCGCGGATCGCCGATGAAGGGATCGCCATTCTGGGTGTAAATTGAACAGATTAGGCGAGCTGTCTTCTCTTCGCCCGTGGTCCAGGGCAAGACGACGAAGCTCGAAACATCGGGAACAAGCACCATATCGCTTTCGGCGACGCGGGCGAAACCCTCTATCGCCGAGCCATCAAAGTGCGAGCCGTTGGCGATGACATTCTCCAACTCGCCTGCGGGGATCATGACGCTTTTCACCAAGCCGGTAATGTCGGTGAACCACAGCGCGACGAAGCGAACGCGCTGCGCTTCAACGGTTGCGAGGATGTCGGCTGCTGTATTCAATTGCCCTTCACCCCCAGCCTTCAATCCTGATCATCCCCCAGCTCTGGCGTTCAAGCCAAGCGTCGTCCCTACGACTTTGCGCGATAATGCCTCATATTCAGGAGCAGTATAAATTACGACGCCGCGCGCCAGCTATCGGCGAGATGACCAATGAACATCGATAGTCTTCATACGTTTTGACCAGCTAATCGCCCAGCAATTCCCAGCGTCTGAGAAGCGCATCCAGCGCGAGCAGGTAGCCGCGCCAGCCGAAACCGGCGATCTGCCCGAGACAGACGCCAGCCAGCATCGACTTGTGGCGGAACGATTCGCGACCGTGCACATTGGAAATATGCACCTCAATGACGGGCAAATCGATCGCGCTGATAGCGTCGCGCAGGGCGATGGACGTATGCGTGTAGGCGCCCGGGTTAAAGACGACGCCATCAGCCCATTCGCGGGCGTCGTGCAAGAGGTCGACGAGCTCGCCCTCATGATTTGACTGCGCCGTTCGCAGTTCAAGGCTGTAGGGGGCGATGTGGCGCTCGGCAGCTTCATTGATATCGGCCAGCGTTGTATCGCCATAGACTTCGGGCTGGCGCGTCCCCAGCAGGTTCAGGTTCGGCCCATGCAAGAGCAGAATGCGTTTGGTCATTTGAGAATCATTCCTGATTACAAAACCGCGCAGATCTCGTCTTTCGGCAGTCCTTCGATAACGGCGGCTTCGCCCAGCTTCTTGAGCACGACCAGCCGCGATTTGCCCGCCTTCCATTTTTTGTCCGTGGCCATCGCCGCATACCAGCGCTCCGGGTCCAACGCGATATCAGTCGGCAGCTCAAGGCGCCACATGATCTTCAGGATGCGCTCGACCAGCCCGTCGTCAATGAAACCCAAATTGCGCGATAGGCGCGCCGCCTTGACGATGCCTATAGCGACCGCCTCGCCATGCGGGATGGCGTATTCCGTCGCCTTCTCGATAGCGTGGCCGAAGGTGTGGCCCAGGTTCAAATGAGCGCGTATGCCCCGTTCATAGGGGTCGACCTCCACGACATCTATCTTGACTTGCACCGCCTGCCGGACCAGTTGCTCGGCGGCGTCCAGTTGCCACAAGTCAGGATTCAGGAGCGGGGGCTGCGCGATCAGCCCATGCTTGATCACCTCAGCCATGCCGCAGCGCCATTGCAGTTGCGGCAGCGTTTGCAGGACATTCGTATCGATGATGACGCTGCGCGGCTGCTTAAAGGCGCCGATCAAGTTCTTGCCTTGCGGCAGATCGACCCCGACTTTGCCGCCCACGCTGGAATCGACCATCGACAGCAAGGTAGTGGGAATCTGCAGCAAATCGACGCCGCGCATGTAGGTGGCGGCGACGTAGCCAGCCATGTCGCCAATGACGCCGCCTCCCAGCGCGACAATGGTTGTGCCGCGGTCAGCGCCCAAGGCGAGCAGCTCATCGTAGATTCTTCGCACAGTGTCCAGATTCTTGTGGGCTTCGCCATCGCGCGCGATGATCAGATTGGCTTTTGGCAAGCTGCGGACGAGCGTCTCGCCATAGAGCGGCGCCACGGTCTCATTTGTGATCACTACGACATGACCGGCCAAGCCAAGCGATTCGGCTTCCCCGCCCAGCTGATCCAGCAGCCCGCTCCCGACATGAATCGGATAACCGCCGCCATCCGGGGTATGAACGTAAAGGGCGCCACTATCAAGCGCCGCAATCTCGCCTGCGATCTCCTCAGGCGTCTTGCCGCTGGTCAGAATCTGATAGGGCATCATCGCATAGGCTTCGCGCCGCGCTTCAAACAGGCTCTCCCAACCGGCTGCCAGCGGGCGATTCGCATTCTCCGCCAGGCGCTCGCGAATATCGGCTTTGCTCGCGTTCAGGCAGACGACCAAACCGCTTCGAATCATCGTAGCGCGCATGGCTTCGTCGATCAATGCGCCGCCGCCGGTCGCGATAACCAAGCCGTTGCGCAGCGCCAACTCATATATCAGGCGCCGTTCCAGCGCGCGGAATTCGTCTTCGCCGCGGCGCGCGAAGATTTGCGGAATCGTCATGCCGGCGCGCGCTTCAATCACGGCGTCCATATCGACGAATTCGCGCTTGAGCCGGCGAGCGAGGCGCTGCCCGACCGTGGTTTTGCCGGTCCCCATAAAGCCGGTGATAACGATATTAGTCGCGAAATTCATACATCGTATCCGAAGCGCCATTCACAGTTGTCCATCGGCAGGTCTTCCAGCCGATTGCGCCGCAGCGATTCAAAGCGCGGGCGCATTTCTTCCAGGCTGTCGCCGCCGAGCTTCTCGAGCAGGGCGTCGGCCAGCACAATCGCCATCATCGCCTCGCCGACGGGTACGGCGCGCGGCAGGGCGCAAAAATCGCTGCGTTCATATACTGTCGGATTGGCTTCGCCCGTCGCCAGATCGACAGACTGGGCGCCGCGCAGCATCGTCGAGATCGGTTTCATGGCGACGCGGACGATGAGCGGCTCGCCAGTCGTGATGCCGCCTTCCAGCCCAGCGGCGCGGTTGCTGCGGCGGGACAAGTTGCCAGCCTCATCGACGATGATGTCGTCGTGCACTTGCGAGCCGCGCTTGCCCGCATTCTCAAATGCCGAGCCGATTTCCGCGCCTTTCATCGCTTGAATGCTGACCATCGCGGCGACCAGCCTGCCATCCAGCTTGCGGTCGTAATGCACGTGCGAGCCGAGGCCCGGGGGCAAGCCTTGCGCCACCACCTCGAAGACGCCGCCCAGCGTATCCTTGTCGATCTTGATCTGCCGGATCGCGTCGTGCATCTTCTCAGCCGCGGCCGGATCGGGGCAGCGCACATCATTGTCTTCGTTGCGGGCGATGCGCTCCGCGATTGACATAGCGGACAAGTCGGCGATGACAGCGCCAAGCTGCGAGACATAGCCATCGACCCTTATGCCAAATTCAGCAAGGTACTTCTTGCAGATGGCGCCTATGGCGACGCGCATGGTTGTCTCGCGCGCGCTCGCTCGCTCAAGCGACAGCCGCAGCTCGCGGTAGCCGTATTTCAGAGCCCCGGTCAAATCGGCGTGCCCGGGCCTTGGCGTGGTAATTGGCGTGATGTCGCGCTCTTTCCAGCTTCTAAAATCGCGATTGCCCACCTGCAAGGCGATGGGCGCGCCAGTCGTCATGCCGTTCATCAGGCCCGAGGTGATGACGATGCCGTCCTTCTCGATCTGCATACGCCCGCCAGAGCCGTAGCCCTTCTGCCGCCGGCGCAGATCAATGTTGATATCTTCCGCCGACAGCGGCAAGCCGGCCGGCATGCCCTCGAGAATGGCGGTTAGCCCGGGACCGTGGCTTTCGCCGGCGGTGAAGAATCGAATAGGCATAGGCATTTATTCCTTTGGCGCGTTTGCCAGCGCTTCCTGCAATACGCCTTGCATCAAGTCTATTGGCGGCGCGACGCCAGTCCACAGTTCAAAGGCGATGGCGCCCTGCCGCGCCAGCATGCCCAAGCCGCCGATTGCGCGCCCGCCATGGGCAAGGCACTGCCGCATCAGCACCGTAGTCGCGGGTCGATATACCATATCATATACGGTAATCCCGGTGGGAAAAGGCAGGTCGTCGATCCAGGGCGACTGATTGACATGCGGATGCAAGCCGGCCGATGTGCAATTGACGATGAGCGACATGCCCTGCGCCGCGGCTCGGTCGAGCGGCATCACGCGGGGACCGTCGATGGCGGCGGAGACGCGCAAGCGCTCGACGAGACCCTCGGCGCGCGACCGGGTGCGGTTCACGATGGCCACCTCCGCGCCGGCGCGATGCAATCCATAGACGGCGGCTCTGGCGGCGCCGCCCGCGCCAAGCACCAGCACGCGCTCGCCGGCGATGGGCACATCATGCGCGCGCAGATCATTAATGAAGCCGTCGGCATCGGTGTTCGTGCCGATGTTGCTGCGGAAGTCAACCGTATTCACCGCGCCGATCGCGCGCGCTTTTTCATCGGGCCGCACATATTCCATGATGGCTTCTTTGTGCGGCACGGTTACGTTGATGCCGATGTAGCCATGGTCTCTTGGCTCGCGCAGCCCCAGCCGTAAAATATCAGGCGGGATCGACATGGCGTCATAATGCCAGTCGCGCATGTCGAGCGCCTTGAAGGCGGCGTTGTGCATGATCGGGCTCAGGCTGTGCGCCACCGGAAAGCCAATCACGCCTACTCGGTTGATTGCCAACTTGGTCCCCTTATTGCATGCGACTTCTACGCTAGTTGCGGGCGACCCAATGGGTAGCCCCTACGGTTTCGTTCATCACAATTCAGTTATCGAACGAGCCCTTAGCTTAAAATCATTCTGGCGCCGCAGCTGATGAGCGCCTCGGCAAAGCCGGGGAAACTGTCGTTGGCGCAGGCGGCATCGGCGACCAGCGCGCCTTCAGCCGCGATCAAGCCAGCGACGGTCAAGCTCATGGCGATGCGATGATCATCATGTCCATCAACTTTCGCGCCGGTCAAGGTTTGTGGACCGAGGATGCGGAAGCCGTCTTGGCGCTCCTCGATTTCCGCGCCCAGCTTCCGCAGCTCCCCCGCCATCACGGCGATGCGATCGGTCTCTTTGACGCGCAGCTCCTTTGCGTCCCGCACAAGGGTCTCGCCCCCAGCCCGCAGCGCCGCCACCATCAAAATAGGGAATTCGTCAATCATGCGCACGACGGTTTCGCCGCCGATCTCGATGCCTTTTAGTTGGCTCGTTCGCGCGCGAATATCGCCGATGGGCTCGCCCGCCTGCTCGTCGAGATTGCTGATCGTGATATCGGCGCCCATCTCGCCCAGCGCGTCGATGATGCCGGTGCGCGTCGGATTCAAGTTGACGCCTCTAATTGTGAGATCGCTATCCGGCGTTAAGAGACCGGCGGCAAGCAGGAAAGCCGCTGAAGAGACATCGCCCGGCACGGTCATATTCAGCGGCGCCAAACGCTCCTTTGGAGCAAGGGTGATCCTATTGCCATCGACGCCGCCTTGGCAGACATCCACACCCAGGGAGCGCAGCATTCGCTCGGTATGATCGCGCGCGGGTCCAGGCTGGATCACTGTGGTCGGCGAATCGGCGAACAAGCCAGCCAACAGAATCGCGCTTTTCACCTGGGCGCTGGCGACCGGCATCTCGTAGCTGATGCCGCGCAGCGCTGCCGGGCGAATCCGCAGTGGCGGAGCGCCATCGTTTGATGCGATATCCGCCCCCATAAGCGTCAAGGGATCGGTGATCCGCTTCATCGGCCGGCGTCTGAGCTGGGCGCTGCCATCCAGCACACTGGGGAAATCTTGCCCCGCCATGATGCCCGCGAGCAGACGAATGCCCGTGCCCGCATTCATCAGATTCAGCGGACGCTCGCTCTCGCGCAAGCCGCCGCCGTGAATCGTCAAGCTATTGGCGTCGTCCCGTTCGATTCGCGCTCCCAGATCGCGCATCGCGCCCAGCGTCGCTTCGGTATCGCCGGCCGCCAGCCAATTGCGAATCTCCGACTGCCCTTCGGCGATCGCCGCCAGCATGACCGCCCGATGCGAAATCGATTTGTCGCCCGGCACGGTCACTACGCCGCTCAATGATCCGCCGGGGCGAATCCTGAATTGTTCCTGTCTACGCTCTGCTGTCATAATCTCGCGCCCATGTCTTACGCGCCTGTCGGATCGGCTGCAGCGATTCGCCCAGGCGATGATCGTCACCAGCGATGAGCAGGGTCTCAAGCATCGCCAGCTGCATACGAAACTGCGCCAGCAAGGTGGCGACCGCCTGCGTATTCGTGCTGAGGATATCGCCCATCATCGTCACATCGCTGGCGGCCAGGCGGCTGGTATCGCGGAATCCGCCGGCGGCCAACTCCCAGTAGGCGGCATCATCGCGCGCTTGATTGGCGATAGTCGCCACCAGGGTCGCGCTAAGCAAATAAGGCAAGTGGCTGATGCCGGCGACAATCTGATCATGGCGCTCGGCATCCATCTCAATCGGCAAAGCGCCGAGCGTCTCGACAAAGGAGACCGCGCGCAAGCGGGCAGCCGGCGTCGTGCGGCGCGACGGACAAAGCACAAAGGGACTGCCTTGATAAAGCGATGCGTCCGATTCTTCGATGCCGCCGTTCTCCTTGCCGGTCATTGGGTGGCCGCCGACGGCGTTGACGCCGATTGGCAGGCTCGCCATCGCCTCGACGATATCTTGCTTGGTGCTGCCGATATCGATAACCAGCGTGTTGGAACGCAGGTAGGAGCCGATCCGCATCTGCAGCATCTCGACAATGACGCGCACGGGCGCCGCCAAGATAACCACATCGGCTTGATTGACGCCTTCGTACAAGTTGTCGCTGGCGCAATCCACCATGCCGCGCTCCAGGGCATAGCAGCGGGCGCCTTCATCATGATCAACGCCGCTGACAAAATCGGCATGAGCGCGCATCGCCAAAGCCAGCGAGCCGCCCATCAGCCCCAAGCCGACAATCGCCAAATGGCGCGCGCGGAAACCGTTGGACATCAGGCGCGCTCCGTCCTGTCGTCCAGCGCCAGGTCAGGCCGAAGCACGACGGCGCCATGCAGGAAGACATGCTGAATCTCGTCCAAGGGCTTGTCGGTGTTCCAGTGGATCAACACACGGACGCACATGGGCAAGCCGTGTTTCACATCCGCTTCCTGAAAACCCATCAGGGCGGTGCGCGTCCAACCCATATCGCGCGCGGCTTTTGCGGGAAAGGTATCATCCAACTCCGGCGTCGCGCTGAACAAGACGCTGGCCACATCGTCCTCGATAATGCCGTTGCGGTCGATCATGACGCGCAGCAGTTCCTGAGTCGCTTCGAGAATCGCCTGGTTTGAATTGGACTCCACGGTTGTGGCGCCGCGTATGCCTCGTATCATGATGGTTAAGACTCTCTCCTGTTTAAGCAAATAAAAAAGGCGCCGAGTGTTTCACTCTGCGCCCTTGTTTGTAGTTTGTGTCAGCGTAGGATTTCAGTTGGCAGCGCGAGTCACCCGAGACCGGTCTATGCAGTTTGGGTAATAATAATAACGAAAACTGAAAATGTGTAAATTGCGCATGTCCGCCTACAGGCATTATTTCATATTGGGTAACTACATTATCTCTATTTCAATGGCTTGTCAAGAGAATGCTTTACGGAGAGCGATGAAGCTGCGGCGGGCGACCCGATGGGTAGCCCATACAGATTGCGTTGCGGTGGGTGACCCGATGAGTAGCCCTACATTTTACGCTGCGGCGAGCGACCAGATGAGTAGCCCCTACAATTTACGTTGCGGCGGGCGACCCAGTGGGTAGCCCCTACAGATTGCGCTGCGGCGGGCGACCCAGTGGGTAGCCCCTACACCGGCCCATCACTCCTGGCTGGCGGCGAAGATATCCCTCGCCAGCGCATGCATCTCATCGAAGCCCCGCTCCCAAGCTCGGATGAGCGCCGAAGCGACGATGAAGCCATCGGTCAAGCCACGCAGCTGGCGGGCGTGCGCCGGACTGCTGACGCCGAAGCCCAGCACCAGGGGCATCTCGGTCTTCGCTCTTAAGCGGGCGATGTAGTCGGTCAGGTAAGCTGGCAATTCCTTGCGCGCGCCGGTGATGCCGGTCAGCGATACGACATAGATGAAGCCGGTGGCGTTAGCGGTCGCCATCTCGATGCGCTCGTCATTGCTCGTCGGCGCCAGGAAGAAGATCAGCGCCATGCCCGCGCGCGCGCAGCTATCGGCGAAGAGCGCCGCTTCCTCCGGCGGCAGGTCGGGCACGATCAAGCCGTCAGCGCCAGCGTCGCGGGCGTCGCGCACGAAGCGGTCGGCGCCGTAAGCCACCAGCGGATTGGCGTAGCTCATCATCAGCATCGGCTGGCTGAGGCCCCTTGCGCGCAGTTGTCGCACGGCATCGAGGCACAGGCGCACGGTCGCGCCTTGCTCTAGCGCGATTTGCGTGGCCGCCTGTATTGTGGGGCCATCGGCGATGGGATCGCTGAAGGGCATGCCGATTTCAAAGCCGTCCACACCCAAGGCGGCGACCGCTTCGATGGCGCACAGCGATTCGTCGTAGTCTGGATAGCCGATGCAGAAATAGGGCATGAAGGCGGCGCGGTTCTGCTTTTTCGCGCGCGCGAACATTGCGTCCAGAGCGGCTGTGCCTTGTGATTGTCGCGTCAATGGACATTCTCCTCAGTGGGCGGACGAGCCACGTGCTCGCCCCTACAGATTTCGCGTTAGGCGGGCGACCCGCGGGTTGCCCATATATTTTGTGTTATTGCGGGCAATTCAGCGAACGCCTCGAAAATGTGTGCATTCAGTTTCCCAATATGCCGATGACGGTATCGAGGTCTTTGTCGCCGCGGCCGGAGAGATTGACCAGCAGCACACTGTCACGCGGCATTGTCGGCGCTCGCTTGATCGCCTCGGCGACGGCGTGCGAACTCTCGAGCGCGGGGATGATGCCTTCCATTTTGCTCAAGACCTGAAAGGCTTCCAGCGCGTCGACATCGGTCGCCATCGTGTAATAGGCGCGTTCCAATTGCCGCAAGTGCGCGTGTTCCGGTCCTACCGACGGGTAATCCAAGCCGGCTGACACGCTGTGCGTCTCCATAATTTGCCCATCATCATTTTGCATGACATAAGAGCGCGTGCCATGCAAGATGCCGGGGCGGCTGATATCCAAATCGGCGAAGCGGGCCGCGTGTTCCCTGCTTTCGATGCCATGCCCGCCAGCTTCGACGCCAATCAGCTCGGTATTCTCATCATCGCGAAAAGCATGGAATAGCCCGATGGCGTTGCTTCCGCCACCGACGCAGGCGATGCAGGCATCGGGCAACTGACCCGTCAGCGCTTGAATTTGATCGCGCGCTTCGACGCCGATGATGCTTTGGAAATCGCGCACCATCATCGGATAAGGATGCGGGCCCAGCGCCGAACCGAGCAGATAAAAGGTCGTATCGACATTGGTGACCCAGTCGCGCATCGCTTCATTTATCGCGTCTTTCAGTGTGCGGCTGCCGCTCTCGACCGGGATCACCTCGGCGCCCAGCAGCTTCATGCGGAAGACGTTGGGCTGCTGCCTGCGGATATCGACCGTGCCCATGTAAACGTGGCATTCCAAGCCGAGCAGCGCCATGGCGGTCGAGGCGCCGACGCCGTGCTGCCCCGCGCCAGTCTCGGCGATGATGCGGCGCTTGCCCATGCGCTTCGCCAGCAAGCCCTGCCCCAGCGCGTTATTGATCTTGTGCGCGCCAGTATGCGCCAGGTCTTCCCGCTTGAGGTAAATCTGCGCGCCGCCGAGCGCCTCGCTCAGCCGGCGAGCGTGACTGATCGGCGTGGGCCTGCCGGTGTAAGTCCGCTGTAAATGGCGCAATTCGCGATGAAAAGCAGGATCCGCAATCGCTTCGTTGTAAGCCGCTTCCAATTCGTCCAGCGCCGGGATGATCGTCTCTGGCACAAAGCGCCCGCCAAATTCGCCGAAGTATCCACGCGCATCGGGCAAGTCGCTGAGGTCAGTGCGGATGTACAAGTCTGTCATGGTCACGCATCCTCTTGGTTATTGGCGGGAGCTGAGCGATCGCCCCTACATCTTTTTGCATCGGCGGACGAGTTTATCGGCCGCCCCAGTCATTGCGCTCCTGCGGGCGAGCCACGTGCTCGCCCCTTCGGATTTCGCGTTTTTGCGGGCGACTCACAGAGTCGCCCCTAGGACTTGCGTCATGAAAGATGTCTGTCATTCTTGCACAGTTGCTCTTAGATCCACAGTTCTTGCTCACCCACAAAATAGCGCCGCGCCAGAACCAGGATTTTCATTACATAATTATCCACGCTTGGAATGAAGTCGTCTCGCGTTACGGTGATTGGGTCAGAACCCAAGCCGACCGAAGCCGCCTTGACGCAGGGGACATCGCCGGAGTGCAGGCGCATTGCGTCGTCAATCCGCAGCTTGAGCAAACCGGCGATCTCGGCGCGTTGATACCGATATGCTTCAAGCGGCTGGTCGCACTCATACAGAAAAACATGGCATATCTGGCGATCGACAAAAGCGCCGATTCTATTGATGCCAACGCGCCGCCCGAGCGGGATTAGATCTTCAAAAGCCGCGCGCAAGCCTAACTCTTCTTCGAGCTCGCGCAGTCCATCGCGGACGCCTTCGCCCGCCCGCAAGTGCCCGGCAGCGCTGATATCGATTTTGTTCGGATAATCCAGGTATTCTTTGCGCTTCTGCAAAATTAGATAAGGGTCGCCGTTCGCCTCGCGACCGATCACCCAGCAGTGAAACACCTGATGCCAATCGCCATCGCGATGGACCGCGGCGCGCCTCTTGACGCCGATGGGGTTCAGCGCTTCGTCGAAGATATCAAATAGCTCGCTCATGCCTGTGCCGTCCGCACTGCTTGAATAAAGGCGCGCGCTAGCCCGAGGTTTTTGATGCCGGGCGTCTCCGCTTCGACGCCGCTGGCGACATCCACCCCCCAGGGTCGTATGCGCCGCACGCGCCCGGCGACATTGTCGGGGTTCAGACCGCCAGCCAGCATCAGGCGGGGCGCCGCGGCTTTAACGACGCGGGCGATGCTCTCGCTCGCGGTCTCGCCCGTTCCGCCATAGAGCTTGGGATTATAGGCATCCAAGAGAATGGAGGGCGCGGCGCTGCCTTGAGGAAAGGCGGCCGCCAGGCGCTCCACATCAGCGCGGGCAGCCGCAACATCAGCCGGGCGAATCGACTTGAAAGCGATGCCATCCAATTCGCTCAGCGTATTGATCGACTCGTCGCCGCTAAGCTGCGCGAAATCCAGCCCGACTCGCTCAACGACTTCACGGATTTCTTCCGCCGACGCGTTGACAAAAACACCAACTAGCGTGGGACGGGCATCGCCGAAGGCTGCTCGCAGTTTCCGCGCAATCTCGCTCGCCTGCGCGGTCTTCAGATAGCGCGGCGACTTCGGATAGAAGTTCAAACCTATCATATCGGCGCCGGCATCAGCGACAGCCAGCGCGTTTTCAACCGACCGAATCCCGCAGATCTTAACCTTGGTCATGTTCGCCTCGCGGCTGCCGGCTCAATTCCCGGATCAGGGGCACCGGATCCAGCGCTTTCATCAGCGCTTCGCCGACCAGAATGGCTCTCGCGCCCAAACGCCCCATCTCGCGCGCATCGGCGGCGCTGAAGATGCCGCTCTCGGCGACCAGGACGACATCGTCATCCACCATGCTTGCGAGCCGCGCTGTTGTGCCCAGATCGACATTGAAGGTCTTCAAGTCGCGGTTGTTGATGCCGATAAGCTGCGCGCCCAGCCGCAGCGCCCGCGCCATTTCTTCTTCGTTATGCGCTTCCACCAGCGCCTTCATGCCCAGTTCGTTCGTCAGCGCATAGAGATCGGCCAATTGAGGATCCGATAGCGCCGCGACAATTAGCAGGATGGCGTCAGCGCCGGCTGCCCGCCCTTCATAAACTTGATAGGGATCGATGACGAAGTCTTTGCGCAGCACTGGCACGGCGACCGCCTGGCGCGCTGCCGTCAGATATGCCAGGTTGCCGCGAAAAAAGTCTTGATCCGTCAATATCGAAATTGCCGCGGCGCCGTTGCAGGCATAAGTCGCGGCGGTCATCACCGGCGCGAAATCCCGCGTCAGCTCCCCTTTGCTCGGCGATGCGCGTTTTACCTCGGCGATCAAACTGACGCGGTCGGATTGCAGCGCCGCCATCATATCGCGCGTGGCATGACCCGAGCGTTCCGCGCGCCGCATCATCTCCCGGTCGGAAGTTCGGGCGCGCGCTTCCGCCAGCTCCTCCACCTTGCGCTGAAGGATACGGTCGAGGACGGTATCGGTGGCGACGAAGGCTTGGCTCATGCGGCGACGCTCTTGCCGAATTCAATGAGTTGATCGAGCTTTTGCAGCGCGGCGCCACTGTCCAGGCTGTCGCGCGCCATAACAATGCCATCGGCGATGGAGCCGGCCAAGCCGCCGGTCATAATGGCGGCGCCCGCGTTCAATAACACGATGTCGCGCTTCGGTCCAGCTTCGGAGCCATCAAGAACGCGGCGCAGGATCTCGGCATTCTCGCCGGGGTCGCCGCCGCGGAGATCATCAAGACGAGCCATGTGGAAGCCTAGCTCGGTCGGGTCGACATCCAGATGCGATATGTCGCCGTTTTCTTCCAGATAACTAATGCGATTCGGTCCCGTAACCGTGAGCTCATCCAAGCCGCCATAGCCGTTGACGACCATTGCCGATTTGAGCCCGAGGTCCCGCAAGACATGCGCCAGCAAATCGGTGAGGCTGTGGGCGAAGACACCCATCAGTTGTCGTTGGGCGCCGGCGGGATTTGTCAGCGGGCCCAGGATATTAAATATGGTCCGGATGCCAAGCTCTCTTCGCGGTCCGATGGCGTGGCGCATCGCCGGGTGCAGCATGGGCGCGAACAAGAAACCAATGCCGATCTCGTCAATGCAGCGACCGACCTGCTCAGGCCTGAGTTCAAAATTGACGCCGAGAGCGGCCAAAACATCGGCGCTGCCGCTCTTGCTGGTTGCGGCGCGGTTGCCGTGCTTCGCCACCGGTATGCCGGCGCCGGCTGCGACAAAGGCGACGGTGGTGCTGATGTTGAAGGTGCCGGAGCGGTCGCCGCCGGTGCCACAGGTGTCAAGCATATCGGCTTCGACCGTCGTCGGCACTTTAGTCGCCGCGTCTCGCATTGCGCGCGCGCTGCCGCTAATCTCGTCGGTCGTTTCGCCTTTCATGCTCAGCGCCATAAGATAGGCGCCGATCTGCGCTTCGCTGGCGCCGCCGGTCATGATCTGTCGCATCACCGATTCCGCCTGATCCGCATTCAGGTGTCCGTAACGGCTTAAGGCGTCAATCGCGTTTTGAATATCCATTTGCCATTCCTTTGAAATTAGTAAGCAGTTCCGAGTTGCCGGCGGGCGACCTGATAGGCAGCGCCTGCATTTTTGCGCTTCAGCGGGCTTTTCGCATAGGCGCCCCTACACATTTTCAAATAAAGCAACTGGCTCGTAGTTGAGAAAGTTGCCCAGGATTTGAAGCCCGTATCCTGTAAGAATGCTTTCCGGGTGAAACTGGAGGCCGATCACGGGATGCTGTTTGTGGCGCAAACCCATGATTTCGCCGGTCGCCGTCCGCGCCGTGATTTGCAGGCAGTCGGGCAAGGTCGCTTCATCCACGATCAGGCTGTGATAGCGGGTCGCTTCAAAGGGATTGGGGATATCGCTCAATATCGTATCGCCATCGTGGTAGATCATGCTCGTCTTGCCGTGCATCAGTTCAGGCGCGCGCGTCACCAGGCCGCCGTAGGCTTCGCCGATCGCCTGATGCCCCAGGCAGACGCCCAAAAGCGGGATCGATGCCCCCAGCGCTTGAATCAACTGGAGCGAGACGCCCGCGTCAATCGGGAAACCGGGACCGGGAGATATCACGATTCGCGCCGGCGCCAGCGCCCGAATCTCGTCGACGGTGATTTTGTCGTTGCGATAAACGGTCAGATTCGCGCCCAGCTCGCCCAATTCCTGCACGATGTTGTAGGTGAAGCTGTCGTAATTGTCGATCACCAGAATCATGATTCAGTCTCCAAGGTTTCTTTGGTCGCTTGGCGGGCGAGCCAATGGGTAGCCCCTACAATTTCGCTTTGGCGGGCGACCCAATGGGTAGCCCCTGCGGTTTCGCGCTTTGGCGGGCGAGCCAAGGCTCGCCCCTACGATTATCGCGTTTCTGTGCCTTGCGCTCACATTAGTCCGCTTTCGGCATATTTGACCGCCTCGAATACAGCCGCCGCTTTGTGGATTGATTCATAATATTCAGCCTCGGGATCGCTGTCCGCGACGATGCCGCCGCCAGCTTGGACGCTGATCCTGCCATTTTGCATCAAGAGCGTGCGGATGGTGATGCACATATCCATCGAACCGTCGAAGCTGAAATAACCAACTGCGCCGCCATAAGGACCACGACGCGTCTCTTCGAGCTCTTCGATGATCTCCATCGCCCGCACTTTCGGCGCCCCGCTTAGCGTGCCGGCCGGGAAGGTGGCGCGCAGCAAATCGAAAGCGTCCATGCCTTTGCTGAGCAAACCCTCGACCTGGCTGGTGATGTGCATCACATGGGAGAAGCGTTCGATATACATCATCCGGGTCACTTTTACGGTGCCATAATCGCAGACGCGCCCCAGGTCGTTCCGCCCCAGATCGACCAACATCACATGCTCGGCGCGCTCTTTGGGGTCGTTGATCAATTCCTCTTCCAGCTCGAGATCTTCCTTTTCGTTAACGCCTCTGCGCCGCGTCCCGGCGACCGGACGATTGTAGGCGATGCCGTCTTCGAGGCGCACCAGCATCTCCGGCGACGCGCCCACAAGCGTCAGGTCGTCGCTGAATTCCAGCAGGAACATATACGGCGAGGGATTGGTCGCGCGGAGGGCGCGATATATCTGCAGTGGGCTGGCTTCGGTCTGCCGGCTGAAGCGCTGCGCCAGCACAATTTGAAAAGCATCGCCGTCGCGGATGTATTCTTTAGCCGCCCGCACACGATCTTCATGGACGCGCTTTTCCACATTCGATTTTGGATCCGCCCTTTCGCCATTGGAAGGCAGGTCGTAGGCCGGATGCACCATCGGCGCGGACAAAGCCTCAACGATGGCGTCGATGCTGGCAATCGCGCGATCGTAGGCGTCATCAGGGTCATCACCCGTATTATGCGCGTTCGCCAAGACGATCAACTGGTGCATGGCGTGATCGAAAATCACCAAGGTGTCTGGCAGCATAAATGCCACGGTCGGCACGTTTAAGTCATCGCTGGCGGTTGATGGCAAGTCCTCAAAATAACGCACAATATCGTAAGACATATAGCCGACGGCGCCGCCAACTAAACGGGGCAAGCCTTCGAGCGGTACCGGATTCACCGTCTGAAAATGCCGTTTGATGACGTGCAGCGGGTCTTGACCTTCGGGAATGGCGAATTTGGTCGTCTGCCCATCGCGCTCGAAAGTGACGATATTGTCCTTAACGCTGAGCAAGCCTTTTGGATTCACGCCTATGAAGGAGTAGCGCCCGACCTGCTCGCCGCCCTCGACGCTCTCCAATAGGAAGGAAGGCGCCCCGGCTTGCTTCAGCTTCATATAAACGGAGACCGGCGTCTCCAGATCAGCCAGCAGGGTGCGATAGACCGGCACATGATCGCCGTGGCGGAAGTGTTCCATCATTCCTTCTCGCGTTGGTTTAATGTCGGTTCGCTCTCGCGGCATCGTCTGGAACATCGTCTTCTCCCATAAATCAAAAGAACCCCAAACATCCAATCAAGGACGAGAAGGGTTCCCGCGGTGCCACCTTGATTACCCGCTCGCGCGGGTCGCTCTGTGGATACAGACCGGCGGTCGATATCCCGCGCTGCTAACGGCGCGCTCTCCGGCGCAAGCTAATTGGATGCCCGTTCACCTGCGCGACTCCCCAGTCCATTCCCCATCTCTGCGTGTCTCGCATTCACAGCGCCTAGCGAGTCTCTGAACTGCACGATAACGGGTACTACTCTGGATCACAGTCTTTAATGATATTCGATTGCGTACATGGTAACGCCGCCCGGCGCCCCTGTCAAGCGCGGTTCGGGCAGTACACAGGGCAATCGCTTCAAATGAAATTGCGCTGATAAATAACAATTTTCCCTCACATTTCGTAATCTGTAGGGGCGTTTCGCTGAAACGCCCGCAAAATTTATGTCATATTCATCGGGCGTATCGGCGATACGCCCCTACATTTTCACAATTTTCGTGGCGAACGGCGCATTATGATTTTGATGCGATTGCCTTGGGCAGTACATCGTAATCGAATGAGGATATGAAATCAGCGCCGAGTTGGCAATGTCTATTTGTCCCAACCGCGATAGAACTTCCGCAGATGGGCATCCAGTCGGGAGGGCTGCCCGCCTGTGAGCGGACGCAATCGCTGCCAAATCTCGCGCTCGACATCGCTTATGTCGACTGTTTTATGCTCGCCATCTTGCAGGACCCAATTGCCGCCGACCATCACGCGCCGCACATGTTCCCGCTTTATGCGGCGCAGCAAGAATTCCGGCAGCAGCTCCTGCGGCGGAAAATCAGCCGGCGCCCAGATTCCCGCCACCGCTTCCCAATCCAGCAAAATCAGGTCGGCGAGACTGCCGATTTCAAGCTGCCCCAGGGGAGCGCGCGGGCCAAAGGTGATCTTTGCCGCGATGTCCGCGCCCATCCGCCATGCGGCCGCCGCGCCGAGATCCGCCGCTCCCATTCCACTCTGATTGCCGATGGTCCAAGCCAGCCGAATTTCCCGCAGGAAGTCCTGGTCATCGTCCATGGACTGCCCGTCCAAGCCAATGCCGACATTGACCCCTGCCGCCATCAGCTTGGCAACCGGCGCGATGCCGCTGCGCAGGCGCAAGTTGCTGCTGATATTGTGCGCGATGCCGACGCCGCGTTCCGCAATCAGTTCAATGTCGTCAGCTTCAACCCAGACCATATGCGCCAGCGTCAGCCAGTCGCCCAAGGCGCCGATATCATCAAGATGCCGGACGAAGCTCAAGCGCCAGGTTTTATAGGCGTAGATCCGCTGATAGCGCGTCTCGAGCAGGTGCATCTGCACCCGCGTTCGATGGCGCCGCGCCCACTCGCAAGCGCGGATGATCAGCCCGTCGCTGCACCATTGACCGCCGGCTGGACTCGCTTGAATATGCGCGCGATGATGTTTGTCGTCATGGAAGTTCTGGTAGAGATCGTCCAAGATGGCGAAATAATCGCCCACGCTTAAGTCGATTGCGTCTGCCGCCCCCACTTCATCGCGCAATTCCGCTGGAAGCTGGCGCAGAAACCGATTGCGCTCGGCGTATACCAGCTGGTTCTGGTCAATGATAGGCGGGTGCATGGCGACGCGCATGCCGGCATCGGCATATCCGCGCAGAGACTCCGGCACTTCAACCGCAAGCGCAGACCAGGAAATCGGATTGTGACTGTGAGCGACAGCGGTCACGCCGGATTGGAGCAGCTGCAGCCCGGAATACAGCGCCACCAGATATGGCGGAATGCTTGGCAGGCAGGCTAAATGGCTGAGCCATATTTCGAGGAAGCTGTCCGGGTGGCCCAGCGCCATAGTCCCCAGCGCGCGTCCGTGGTCATGCGCATTGGTGAATGCCGGCGCGAGAATAAAGTCGTCGCCGCCCGCCCGTTCCGCCTCTGGATAGCGGGCGATCAAGTCTGATAAAGCGCCGGCGTCAACGATGGCATCCCCATCGACGCAGACTGCCAGATCATCCAGGGCGACGCCCTTATACAAGGTATAACGCGCATGAATGATGGTTGGCATCAGGCGAACAAGCCGGCTTGTTGGCCGCCGTCGATGACGAAGATCTGTCCCGTAATCATTCTGGCGGCGTCGGAAGCGAGGTATACCGCCATCTCAGCGACGTCTTCAGCCGATATAAGCCCGCGCAGAGGCTGATGCTGTTCCAGGAAGGCATCGCGCTCCGCCCGCGGAAAGCCTTCATTGAGCGGCGTATCGACATACCCGGGGCAGATCACATTACAACGGATTTTGTCGCGGGCATAATCGAGGGCGATAGAGCGCGTGAGGTTAATCAAGCCCGCCTTTGCGGCTGAATATGCCGCTTTGTTCTTGGCGGCGCGCAGACCGAAGGTGCCGGCGGTGTTGAGGATGAGGCCGCCACCAGCCTCAATCATCAGGGGCAGCGCGCAGCGGGCGGTTAAGAATACGGACTTCAAGTCGATAGCGAGGCATTCGTCCCATTCCGCTTCGCTGATATCGGCGACGCGGCCCGAGGGGCTGATTCCCGCGTTGTTGAATATGATATCGGGCGCGCCCAATTCAGTTGCGGTCCTGTCGATCATACGCTGTACATCGGCGCTGAGCGCCACATCCGCCCCGATGGCGATCGCTCTTCCGCCACCAGACTCGATCGCGCGCGCCACCGCATCCGCCTTCGCCACGGTCCGATTCGCCACCGCGACTTGCGCGCCTTCGCGAGCAAAGGCATAGCAAGCGGCCGCGCCGATGCCGGAGCCGCCGCCGGTGACAATCACTACTTTATCTTGCAGCTTCACGCCGCCAGCCTTTCAGCGTTCACCACCACGGTATCGCGGTCAATTGAGCATCCAGCCGCCGTCGACAAAGATCATTTCTCCAGTGATATAACGTGATTCGTCCGAAGCCAGAAAGAGCGCGACATCGGCAACATCTCGCGGTTCGCCCAGGCGGCGCAGCGGTATCGTTGTGTTCGCCCAGCGTTCGTTATCTTCCTGGCTCGGCAGCATGAGTGTATCGATGATGCCGGGCGCCATTGAATTAGCGCGAATCCCGCGTGGTCCGTATTCCAGGGCGATGCAGCGCGTCAAGGCGGCCACCGCGCCCTTGCTCATGCAGTAAGCTGACGAATCAACAAAGGCGACGGCGGCGCCGATTGAAGCCAGATTGACGATCGTGCCCTTGATCTCGCGCTGCAGCCAATGCCGAATCACGATTTGCGATACGAGGAACACGCTCTTAATGTTGACCGCCACTATCCGGTCGAATTGCTCATCGCTGGTCTGGTCGAAGGGCGCGTTAAAGAAGATGCCGGCGTTATTGACTACCGAGTGAATCATGCCAAATTCCAAGATGCCGTCTTCGACTAGCTGCTGCGCTTCCGCCCTGCGGGACACGTCAGTACGCCGGCAGAGCGCCGTCGCCCCGGTTGCTTCCGCCTCAGCGGCGACGGCGCGCAGGTCTTCAAGGTTCAGGTCGCAGAGCAAGAGATTGGCGCCTTCCGCGGCGAAACGCAGGGCGATAGCTCGCCCGATGCCTCTGGCGGCGCCCGTTATCAGCGCGGTCTTGCCGGACAAGCGTCCCATGATTATGCGGACTCAATATAGCCGATGACCTGACCAACCGGCACTTCGTCATCCACTTCACAGCTCAATTCCACCACGACGCCGGCGGCGGGCGCTTCCACTTCTGTGCTGACCTTTTCCGTCTCAATCACAACGATGCCGTCGCCCTCCGCGATATTATCCCCCTCCGCCACCAACCACTCGACAATCAGACCCGCTTCCATGGTCATCCCGAATTTCGGCATATAGATTGGAATCAAAGCCACATTATTCTCCTTGCCTCGCAATCGCCATGTCAGCGCGGAAATCAGACCAATGTCTTGTTCACCGCCTCAATGACGTCCGCTACTGAGGGCAGAACCGCTTTTTCCAAAACCGGGCTGAAAGGCATGGGCACATCCTTGTTGGCGACGCGCTGGACCGGCGCTCGCAGATGGTGAAAAGCCGCTTCCGCCACTGTCGCGCACCATTCACTGGCGGCGCTGCAAACCGGGAAACTCTCGTCAACAGCGACGAAGCGGCCTGTTTTGGCGACGCTTTCCAGCACGGTCGCCTTATCCCAGGGCGACAGACTGCGCAAGTCAATCACCTCCGCCTCGACGCCGCGAGCCGCCAGCGTCTTGGCGGCGCTTAAGGCGGTGTACACGGTTGGGCCGACGGCGCAGATGGTGACATCATTTCCCGCGCGCTTGATATCGGCGGCGCCGATGGGGATCAGATATTCATCAGCCGGCACATCGCCGCGCTTCCCGCCCAGCGCGAGCGAATGCAGGAATAGCACTGGATTATCATCGCGTATCGCCGACTTGAGCAAACCCTTGCCATCGTAGGGCGTGCTCGGCAGTATGACTTTGATCTGGGGCATATTCATGAAAAACTGGTGCACCGCCTGGCTGTGGTGATGTCCGGCGCTGCTGCCAGCGCCATTCTGCACCATGAAGACCAGCGGCGCCTTCGTCTGGCCGCCATACATATAACGCATCGCGCCCGCCTGATTGGCGATTTGGTCGAAGGCGAGGTAGAGAAATGTGCCGAACATCAGGTCCACAATCGGGCGCAATCCGGTTACCGCCGCGCCAATCCCGGCGCCGGCCACCGCCAGCTCGGATATCGGCGTGTCGATGACGCGCTTGTCCCCAAATTCGGCGTGCAATCCACGTGTGCTCGGGAAGACGCCAATTCGCACATCTTCGCCGATGAGAAACACTCGCGGGTCGCGCCGCATCTCTTCAGCCAAAGCCTCTTGAATCGCCGCTACATAGGTCTTGCGAGGCACTCAGGCACTCCCAGTAAGTCCAAGATCATCATTCAAAGACGTAATCTGACTTGGTGGCGCAGGCGGGCGACTCACAGAGTCGCCCCTACGATGTTTTGGATATTCTGTGTCTTTCTTTAGTCCGCTGCACATTCCCATAATTTGCTTGCAACCTGTCCTGCAATACCGCGCCTGTTCATAGCCACAGGTCTTCAAATACTGTTTCGACTGCGGGCTCGGGGCTATTGCGCGCGGCGTCAACTGCTTCCTGAACCGCAATCGTGATTTGCGCGTCGAGCGCTTCCAACTGATTCTGCGGCAATATGTTGTTTTCGCCGACATAAGTATGCAGCAGGAGCAGCGGATCTTTGGCTTGCGCGGCTGCGGTTTCCGCTTCGTCGCGATAGGTCTGCCCGCCGAGGAAGGCTTCCTCGCCCTCGGCATGGCTGCCACGGCGATGGGTCTTCGCTTCGATGAGCGTCGGGCCGCCACCGCCGCGGGCGCGCCGCACCGCCGCGCTGGCGACGCGGTACATCTCTAGCGCGTCGACGCCATTGGCGACTACGCCAGGTATGCCGTATCCGACCGCGCGATCGGCGATATGCTCGATATTCATTGCCTTCGCCGCCGGCGTAAACTCGCCATACTGATTGTTCTCGCAGACAAAAACGACCGGCAGCGTCAGCGCTGAAGCGAGATTCAGCGATTCGTGAAAACTGCCTTCGTTGGCGGCGCCGTCTCCAAAGAAGCAGACCGAGACGCGGTCGCTGTTGGTATACCAGGCGCTCAAGCCCGCGCCAACGGCAATCGGAATGCCGCCCCCCACGATGCCGATCGCCCCCAACATGCCGATATCAAAATCGGCGATATGCATTGAACCGCCCTTGCCTTTGCAATAGCCGGTCGACTTGCCGAACAATTCCGCCATCATGCGCTTGATATCGCCGCCTTTAGCGATCACGTGACCGTGGCCGCGATGTGTGCTGATGATGGTATCTTCATCGGTAAGGGCGGCGCAGACGCCGGCAGCGACCGCTTCCTCGCCGATATACAGGTGCACGAAGCCCGGCAATTGACCCTGACGAAACAGACGAGCCACCTCCTCCTCGAAGCGGCGGATGCGCAGGATGCGCGTATAGATGTCAACGACAACATCAACCGCGATGTCCTGATGATGCATTTGACCTCCTTAAGTCAGCAAAGCTTCGGCAGTGAGCGCCAGCGCTTTGGTCGCGGCGACAACCTGGTCAATGCTAACGCATTCGTCAACCATAGGCCAGATGGGGATGAATCCGGGTCCGTATTCGACGCAGGCGACGCCGACGCCCTTGAAGTGGCAGGTATCGGCGGTCGCTCCGATGCGATGCCCGGCGCCGACTCGCGGCTCAACGCCGGCGACCTGCTTGTGCGCCGCGATCAACTCCCTGACCAGTGGCGAGTCCAGCGGGGTTGCCTCGCGCGCCGGCATGTTCGGCTGCTGATCGCTCTGCGGGATCAGCAGTTCATAAGCGAAGTCAGGATCCGCCGACTTGATCGCCTCCAAGCGCGCCCGCATATCTTCGCGCGCGGTGTCTTCGGTCATGCCGGGAATGATCCGCAGGTCAAAGGCAATCGTCGTCACATCCTGATAATGCTCGATATCGCGGATCGCCATTGAAGGAAAACCGGGAATAAGCGGATGCGGCTGATAACGCAGCCAGCCGCCATCTTGCCGGCGCGGGATCTGCACGTAGGAGGGGCTGAAAGCGTCGATGACTTGCGCCGCCTTTTCGATGGGATTGACATAGGGTACGCGATGCTTGAATTCGCCCAGCACCCGTATCTTGCCTTGAACATAACCGACGGAAATCAGGCCGAGATCCAGGTTTCCCGCCTCGGCGACGATGCAGTAATCGGGGCGGCAGCCGCCTTCGATCAGATGCAGCGCGCCGACTCCCCCGCCGGTCTCGGCGACGACGCAGGCGATGATCAGGTCGCCTTTGAGCCGCATGTTCGAGCGCCGAAGCGCCTCTGCCGCGATCAGCATTGAGGCCAAGCCCGCTTTCATGTTCAGCGCGCCCAAACCGTAGATCATCCCATCGTCAATCTCGCCGCCGAAGGGATCAAAACGCCATTGATCGCGCCGGAAGACATCGCCGTGCCAGTCGCTGGTATCGGTGTGGCCGCATAACATAAGGGACGGACCCTTGCCTTCGCCGCGCAATATGCCAATCGACTGATGCGTCAGGCTGCCGTCTCGCAATGGCACCGCTTGCAGCTCGACATCGTATCCGCGCTCCGACATCCAAGCGGCAAGCCAATGCCCGATCGCGGACTCGCGCCACAAGAACGACGGGATGCGGATCAACTCGCGCGTCAGTTCGATGGCTTCATGATCTTGAATATGCGCGAGTACTGTGGACATCAGCGTCAGTCACCGTCTACGACTGCCCAAACATCAAATCCCACTTGAGCGCCGCCCCACAGTTCTTTGACCCCGATGGTATTGCGGCTGGGATAGGGCTCGCTGAAGTATTCGCAGGTGATGGCGTCCATTTCAGCAAAGCGATTGATGTCGGCAAGCGATACGTTGACCCGAATGACATCAGTCAGGTCGCAGCCGGCCGCTTCCAACACAGCCTTTATGTTGTCCAGCGCCTGGCGCGCTTCGGCTGCGAAGCCGCCGTCGACCAAGCCGGAGCCGTCTGGCGCTGTGCCGAGATAACCCGATGTCGCCAGCAGATTGCCTTGCCGCAAGGCTTGACTATAACCGCTGGTGGGGACGGGGGCGCTGTCGGTTAGGATTACGTTTAAGCGCGCCATCGATTAGGCTCCATTTTGCGCGTTGGCGTCAGTCTTCTCCCGCGCCTCCGCCAGGTAGTTGTAGATGGTCGAGCGGCTCAATCCCAACTCTTCGGCGACCAGCGGCACAGCGCGTTTCACTTGGAAGGCGCCTTTCTCATCAAGCCGCGCGATGAGATCAATCTTGTCGTCTTTGGACATAATAGGCAATTCGGCGCCGATCTCATTGACTGCGTCGCGCAAGATGCTGTGGACAGTCCGCTGAATATCGTCGGAAAGCGTCTCGCTAACCTCGGAACCGGCATCCAGCGCCAGGAACTCGCCCAAGACGCGGTGGATGCCAGCGAAGACGCCGATGTCCAGATTGATGCAGAAGGCGCCGTAAGCCAGCCCGTTGTCATCGCGGAGGAACATCGTGCAGGACTTCATGCTTTTGCCATTTGGCAAGAAGGTCTGGTAATTGTGGAAGTCGCGCACAGTTTCACCGTTGCGCGCGTGCATCAGCAGGAGGTCGGTCGCGCTGCCGCCGACTTTGCGCCCGCTGATATTGCCATCGATATGGATGATCGAGCGTTCAAGGTCGCTGAAATCGTGAATCACCACTTCGCAATGCGGGGCGAAGAGTTTGGCGATGCCGACTGACATTTGCTTGAGCAGGGCGAAGGTCGCCTCTCTATCTGCCGCGCAAATGGATTCATTGATGTTCATTTGAGTTTTGAACTCGCGAGAGGCTTCAAACTGCGCCTGGCGCTGCCGCGTCCGATTTGCATTTGCGCCCATCATGATAAACAATATATCCAAGAATTATACAAACTGTAAAGAGGCGGCGCAAGCTTATGTCTGCTGGTGGTGAAAAGCAAAGCAACATTCTGTATACGCAGCAGGGTCCGCCGACGCTGGACGAAATGACTGGACCGGAAGTCGAAGCGGCGCTGGCGCAGACGGATGTGCTGTTGCTGCCCGTCGGCGCCACCGAAGCGCATGGGGCGCACCTCCCGCTGGGCACCGATTCTTTCGAAGCGCGGGAGAATTGCCGCCGGGCGGCGCTTCGCCTTGAGTCGCTGGCTTGCCCGGTTGTTATCGGACCGGTCATTCCCTTCGGCGCATCCAGTTTTCACTTGGGTTTTGCCGGCACGATCAGCCTGAGTTCGATCACGATGATCAACCTGCTGAAGGAAGTATGCCTCAGCCTGTATGAAACCGGCTTTCGCAAGTTCGCGCTCGTGCACGGCCACGACGGCAATCTGCCGGTGATGATGGTCGCGGCGCAAGAGCTCGTCGACGATACCGCCGATGCCCAAGCAATGGTGCTCAACTGGCTGACGCCACTCAGCAAGGTTTATCACAGGATTCAGACATCCAGCAAACAGGAAGGCCACGGGGGCGAAGGCGAGACCGCCCGCATTCTTGTCACCCATCCGGAGCTTGTGCATTTGGATCGGTCGGTTAAGCATCACGTCCCGCCGGGCGACATGCGCAAGATCCAGGGCGCTGAGCATATCAAGACTGGCGGCGGCATCTTCTACGCCACCCGCCGCTACAAAGATCATACGCCTTATGGACATATTGGCGACCCGGCATTAGCGACCAAAGCGACCGGCGACAAGGGTTACGATGTCATCGCCGAATGGCTTGCCCGGGTCATCGCGCGCGATTATTTTGATCGCGATATTGATCCGAATGAAATCCTGAGGCTTGCCAACTAACTGAGTTGGCGGCAGGTCGGAGCTATCCTATGCTCGTTCAGAGACATTATCTTGGCGGTCGCGCCTACTTTTTGACTTGTGTCGCGTACAGGTTATAATCACGAGACTGATGGACAGTTTGTTGACTATCTGTACACAATGTACAATAGCGCGCGCAAACTAGCCACAGGCTGGAGTTCGTATCGCATCGCCGGGGCGATGCAAAAAGAAAGGATTTGACCAATGCTTAAACAACGCAGGCTCTGCACAATGCTGTTTGTCTTCTTGCTTTTGCTATCGCTGGGGACGGCGGCGGCGCAAGACCCACAGTATGGCGGCACTTTGGTTTTTGCCGCCGAGTCTATGGGCGATTCCTTTGACATCGGCTTTTGGCACGGCTTTGGCGGCGTGCATGTGATTGACACCATCGGCGAAGGCTTGGTGCGCGCGGACTTTGAAAACGGCGGCGCGCTGCCTGGCTTGGCGGAATCCTGGGAGATATCCGAAGACGGTCTGGTTTATACCTTCCACATCCGCGCGGGCATGACCTTCCACGATGGCGAGCCCGTGACCGCCGCCGCTATCGTCCGCAGCATGAAGCGCCCCATAAATCCCGATGACCCAAGCTACATTGAAGGCATGTACATGTACGGCAATCAAGGCACGAGCAATTGGGAATCGCTCGAAGCGGTTGATGACCATACGGTGGCATTAACTCTGAAGCAGCCCAACGCCACGCAGCTTCTGGTCTTCTCGCGGCCCGATGGCATCATAATCAGCCCGAAGGCATTGGATGAATTTGGGACGGAAGTCGGATTGAATATGTCGGCGGCCGGTCCTTTCAAGATCGAACGTTTTGTGCCGGGGCAAGAGGCGGTATTGGTCGCGAATGAAGATTATTGGGCGGGACGACCCTATGTCGATCAGATAGTTATCCGCGCCTTCCCCGATGAAGCCGCCATCCTCGCCGCGCTAGAGGCGGGCGAAATCGATATGACGCTCTACGCGCCCTTCACATCGGTGCCGCGCCTGCAGAATTCGGATGCCATCCGTGTGGAGGTCGGCGCCCCGCTGGTGGATCTCTTCGTCGGCGCGAATGTAGCGAAGGAACCATTTGATAATCTGCTGCTGCGTCAGGCGGTCAACTACGCGCTCGACCGCGAAACCCTGATTGAAGCCGGCTTAAACGGCTTCGCCGAAATGCCCGCCAGTTTGCTTGGTCCCCTGGACCTCGGCTTTGACGAATCCGGACGCGAAGTCAGCGTCTATGATCCCGATCGCGCGCGTGAGCTGATTGCGGAATCCGGCGTTGAGATGCCGCTGGCGATTGAAGTCGCCTATGAAAACAACCGCTTCTGGCCGCAACTGGCGGAGCTAATCGGGGCCGACCTGGAAGCGGTCGGCTTTGATGTGACGCTGGACCGCCTTGACGCCGGCTCCTTTTGGGGCAAGGTCGGCGATGGGCAGACGCAGCTGAGCATTAACCAGCGCTCCACCTTTGTGCCCGATCCCCACGACAAGGCGATCCTGATGGCGAGGGCGGGCGCGGAAGGCAGCCAAACCCAACATCAGGCGCTAGCGGTCGCCGATGAGATTGACGCGCTGGTCAGCGCCGGCATCTCCACCGTGGATGCGATGGAACGCGAGGCGATTTACCAGGAATTCCAAGCCTTGATGCTGGAGCACCTGCCCTACATCTACATCGGTTATCTGACGCCGCCGATCTTCGTGAACAAGCGCGTACAGAATGTCGAGACTTTCGGCACCGCCGGCGGACGCATCAATCTGCGTGAAGTCTGGCTGTCGGAATAGCCTCAAAAAAGATCTGGCGAATATGGCTTTGTCTCCCCCTGGCGATGAAGCCATATTTCCCTTTTGCAGCCGAAGAACGCTAAACTTAGCTCTATTCCGTGATCTGACGGCGAGCGCAGGTCTGGCTGCTGATGCAAGCTGAGAAGAATACTGTATCGCGGGTCGGCGCTATCTGGCGGCGTTACGATATCGCGCTCGTCGGCGGCGCGATCTTCGCGATCATCCTGCTGGTCACCATTCTCGCGTCAGCGGTCGCGCCTTACGATCCCATGGCGCGGAATATCAAAAACCGCTTCGCCAAGCCGTCGGCGGAATACGCGTTCGGCACGGATCAGCTTGGTCGCGATGTTCTTTCTCGCGTGATACACGGCGGACGCCCGATATTAGGCGCGAGTTTCAGCGCCGTCATCGCTGCCTTGGCTGTCGGCACGATAATCGGCGTTTCCGGCGGTTATCGCGGCGGCTGGCTTGATACCGCCTTCATGCGATTGATGGATGTAATGCTGAGCTTTCCATCAATCTTATTGGCTATTCTGATTGTGGCGACCTTGGGCGTGGGCTTGCTTAATGTGACAGCCGCGATTGGCTTCGCAATGGCGCCAGTATTCGCGCGGCTCGCGCGCTCAATCGTGATTACGCTGGTTCGTGAAGAGTATGTTGTGGCGGCGCGTTCGCTGGGCGCGCATGATCGGCATATCATTTGGCGACATATTCTGCCCAATATGATGCCGCCAATCATCGTGCAGGCATCGGCGATGCTGGCTGTGGCCATTGGAACCGCTTCCGCGCTGAATTTCATCGGCTTGGGCGTCGAACCGGGCACGCCGGACTGGGGCATGATGGTCGCGGAGGGCCAACGGCTGATTTTCGACGCGCCTCACGTGCCGCTCTTTCCCGGTCTGGCAATCACCATCACCGTTCTCAGCGTCAATTACATGGGCGACGGTCTTCGCGATCACCTCGATCCCAAGCTGCGGCGCCAGGGGATTTGAACGGCAGCGGCATGATTGGATACCTGCTGAAACGGTTAGTCTGGCTGCCTATCGTCTTGTGGGCGGTGAGCAGCCTCACCTTTCTCGCTCTGCGCATTGTGCCGGGGAACCCGATTCAAACGGTGCGGAATCAGGTGATGGATAAAAGCCAGTTGGCGCAGGTCGAAGCAGTTTGGGGGCTCAACCGACCCATTAGCGAGCAATATCTGAACTTTCTGTCGAAGTTGATTCGGGGCGATCTCGGCTTGGCGATGAGCAGCGGCGTACCCATTCGACGGATGATCTTTGAACGCATGCCGCCGACAATTGAACTGGCCATCGTCTCGCTGGTCGTCAGCACCGGCATCGGCCTTTTATCCGGCGTCGCCTCGGTGACGATTCGCAATCGCGCCCTCGATTATTGTGTGCGAACAGCCTCGATACTCGGCCTGTCGCTGCCGCTTTTCTGGGTCGGCATCATGTTGATTATTCTCTTCTCGGTAAATTTGCGTTGGACGCCGACGAGCGGGCGAATCGGCGCTGGCGTCGATTACGAAGTCATCACCAATTTCATGTTCTACGATCTGGTTGCGACCGGCAATTGGGAAGCCTTCGCCAGCTTCTTGCGCCATCTTGTTTTGCCTGGCTTGACGATCGGCATAACATCCGCCGGCTTCGTCGCGCGCCTGACGCGCTCCGCCATGCTGGAAGTTATGAACTCGGACTACGTCCGCACAGCGCGCGCCAAGGGCTTGTTGGAGCGCAGCGTCATCTGGAAACACGCCATGCGCAACGCCTTGCTGCCGATCATCACTTTGCAGGGCTTGCAATTCGGCGCCATACTCGGCGGCGCCGTGATTACCGAGCGCGTTTTCTCTTATCCGGGCATGGGCGCCTGGCTGCTCGATGGCATTCTTGAGCGCGACTATTCCGTGGTGCAAGGCGGCATCATCTTTGTCGCTCTGGCTTATGTGCTGATGAATATGCTGGTGGATATCCTCTATCACGTTATTGATCCGCGGCTGCGCGACGCCAGCGATTGAGCGGCGCCGCTCCCGCATACCTGCCCCACCCCCTAATCCGACAGCGGATGTCATGCGCCATATCACACCGACCGACGCGTTGAAGTTACGGCAATAAGGGCGCCTCGATTTTAGGTCAATCTTCAATCGCCTGATTCGCAAGCACGCGCAGCTCGCGACGGAACGGATATGACGATGAGGGCATTAGCTGGGTCAGGAAAATGACGGTCATTTCTTCGAGCGGGTCAAGCCAGAAAAAAGTGCTTGCAGCGCCGCCCCAGGCGAATTCGCCCGCGGAAGCTAGAATCTGCGCAGCCGCGGGATCGAGCAGAACGGATCCACCCAGCCCGAAGCCGACGCCATCGTGGCGCGTTTGCGTGCGGAGGCCGCCGCGGCGCAAGTTGTGGCGGGCGCCAAAGCCCATGCCGACGCTCTCGGGCCGCGAGTCGCTGTAAAGCAGGTAGCCCATATTCGTCAGGTCGCAATTATCCGGCAGATGATTGCTAGTCATCAACTCAACCGTCTTGCGCCCCAGGATACGCTCGCCGTCGTGCGCGCCCTTGTTGAGCAGCATCTGGCAGAAACGCAGATAGTCGCCGGCGGTTGAGACCAACCCCCCGCCGCCCGAACACAGCGTGGGCTGCTTCAAATAGAGACTTGCTGCTGGCGAGTCGATGAGACGAAAACCGTCGCTATTGCGTTCGTAGTTTGCGGCAAATCGTTCAGCATTGTCTAGCGCTACGCTGAAGCCGGTATCCGACATGCGCAGCGGGTCCAGTATTTCGTCGGCGAAAAAGCGAGCGAGCGTTTTGCCCGATATAACTTCGATTATGTGACCCAGGACATCGGTCGCAACGCTGTAGCTCCAGCGAGTGCCTGGCGAAAACAGAAGGGGCAGCTCGCCCAAGCTTGTGGCGAAATCCGACAGCGTCATCGCCGGATCTTCAAAGAATTTACGCTGGCGATACATGGCGTCTATGGGATGCGCATGCATGTGTCCATAGGTCAAGCCAGCCGTATGCGTCAGCAAATCACGGATGATCATCTCCCGCTTTGTTGGCAGGGTCAGGTAACTTTCGGCATCGCCGGACTTGAAAACTTCAACCTGCTTGAATGCTGGAATGAAGTCAGAAACCGGGTCATCCAACTGCAGTAGACCGCGCTCGTAAAGCATCAGCGCGCCGACCGACGTGATGGGCTTGGTCATGGAATAGATGCGAAAGATCGTATCTTCCTCGACCAGGCGCCCGGCTTCGACATCTCTCTGACCGTAGCGATGGAAATAAGCGGCTTTCCCGCGCCGGGCAATCAGAACAAGGTAGCCTGGTATCTTGCCCTCATCGACAAAACGATTGAAATGATCTGCGATCCTGTCCAGACGGGCGGCGCATAATCCGACATTTTTCGGGTCTGTCAATTCGAGCATTTGCGATCCCTCCCTCACTCAGAAGAAATCAATTCAAGGGCTTGAAGCAGTTTGGATTCAGGTCATTTTTTCACCTGCTCCATATTTTCTTTGTCGGCCCGCGACCCGCAATAAAGTTAGCGCAGGAGCCGATGCGCCACCCTTACGGTGTTTCTATGGGGCGATTGCCGCAGCCAGTTAGCCCTTGGGCTTGTAGCGATAATCGGAATCTTCGTCGCCTTTGGGACCTAGCGTGTTGCGCAAAGTACCGATGCCTTCGACCTCCAACTCCACGACGTCGCCCGGCTTAAGATAGCGGGCGCCGTCGATTCCCAATGTGATCGCCTCGGGGATGGATCCGCCCGAGACCGTGCCGCTGCCTAGCACATCACCGGGCGCCACGCGGCTGTCCTTGGACGCGCGTTCGACAAAATCGCCCCAGCTGTGATGCGCGGCGCCGCCATCGCCCTCGCTCAGCCAGACTTCGCCATTGACCCTGACCGTGCATTTCACCTGTAACCGGCCATCGCGCAGATAGGGCGCCATTTCATCAGCAGTCACCAGCCAGGGACCCAGCGACGAGGCGGCGTCCTTGCCTTTGGCAGGTCCGAGCCCGACCGCCATTTCATCAAACTGCAAGTCGCGGGCGCTCCAGTCATTCAAGATGCAGAAGCCGGCGATGTAGTCCATCGCATCGGCAGCCGGGATGTCGCTCCCCTCGCGCCCTATGACGCAGCCGAGCTCCATCTCATAGTCGAGTCGGTCAGTCGCCGAGGGGAAAGGCACTTCGTCCTCGGGCCCAAATATGCGGAGGGTATTGGAGAAGTAGAAGACGGGCAGGCGATACCAAGCCTCGTGCAGCGTCCGCGCGCCCTGGCCGCTGGCGTGCCCCTCGTAGCTGAAGAAGTCGCGCAATGTCGGCGGCTGAAGCACCGGCGCCCGCAGCCGCAGGCTATCCACTGGTATGCGTGGCGCAGCGACGCTCCTCGCCATGGCATCTCGAACGCGGTCAATAGGAGCCTCTCCAAATTCGAGCAGCGCGCGCACATCGCGCAAGGTCTGATCAGCGCCCAGCAAGGCGGTCGCGTCAATCACCTGGTCTTCGCTCAGGACGCCGCAACGTGGCCCGCCGCCTGCATCGTAGGTTAGCAACTTCATCTGTCCCGTAACCCCTTCTGAGCCAATTGTCTGGTTGTTTGCGGGCGACCCAGTGAGTCGCCCCTACGATATTGGACCGCGCCGTCAATCCAGTTTCTCAAGCGGCGGATGATCGCCGAAGGTCAGTTCGGGTCCGCCGGACGGCGCCGCCCAACGCACCGCATTGCTGATGACCCGCAACACTTCCGGCTGGTAATAGACAGGCAGCGTTTCATGGCCCGGCCGAAAGTAAAAGACCTTGCCGCGCCCGCGATGATAGCAGCAGCCACTGCGGAAGATCTCGCCGCCTTGAAACCAACTGACGAAGATCAGCGTATCCGGCGCGGGCACGTCAAAGGGCTCGCCATACATTTCTGTCTGTGGAATCTCGAAGTATTCGGGCAAGCCGCGGGCGATCGGATGACCTTGCTCAATCACCCAGATGCGCTCTTTCTCGTCCGCCTCGCGTGTTTTTAACATGCAAGAGGTGCCCATCAATTTCTTGAAAATCTTCGAATAATGCGCGGAGTGGAGCGCAATCAATCCCATCCCGCCCATGTTCACGCGTTCATGGACGCGGTCAACGATGTCATCACTGACCTGGTCGTGGGCGGCATGACCCCACCAAGTCAGGACATCGGTCTGCTCCAGCACCGCATCTGTCAGGCCATGCTCCGGCTCATCCAGGGTCGCCGCGCGCACAGCAAAGCCCTGACTGCCCAGGTGATTGGCGATGACCGTGTGCATACCATCTGGGTAAACTTTCTGCACGCCTTCAGTCGCGTTTCGGACGCGTTCGCCGCTGAATCCATATTTCTCCAGGCGAGACTTCACATCGGCATGACGCCGCGGATTCTCATGCCAGAACTCGTTCCACACGGTCACTCGAATTGGCGCTGTCATTGGTTAGGCTCCGTTCTCAAGCGCATCGCCAAATATGGCGCGCACTTCTTCTCGCATTTCGTCCGCGCGCGCCCAGACGTCCCGCGTCCGCTCAAAGACATCGACCGGATAGCCGTATTGCAGCATGATGGGTCCGTCAAAGCCAGCATCGCGCGCCATCGTCAAGCAGCGCTGAAAGTCTTCACTGATAAGATCGCCCTTCTCGTCAACTTCCACCCAGGCGTGAATCGACGTTGCGCGTGGCATGATCGCTTCTAAAGTCTCATATTTGTTTGGTCCCCGGGCGTTGCCAAAATCGGCGATCACGCCGTAGTCGCGTTCGGAATGTTCGAGAACGCCGAGCAGATCGCCCGCCTTCAGGTTGAAGCGTCGGTAATTCTCGGTGGCGGGCTTCAGCCCAAGATCCACGGCGAAGTCGAAGAGTTCACGAAAAGCCTCGCCGCTCGCGCGGATCGTCGCCGGCGTCGCTTCTCTGTCTCCAGGAACATAACGAACGCCATGCGCCCCCAATTCGACGGCTATCTCCATCCAGCGCTTGATATGCTTGATTCCAGCATCGCGCGCCTCCGGGTCGGTCGTGTCGACATCGCCCGTGTCAATCAGCAGTTGGAATAACGCCACCTTCGCTTCTTCAAAGGCGGAACGCAAGTCGATCAGATAGCCGCGCTCGATGCTGGGCAAGTGATAGACGCTCAAATCAAAGCTGTAGAATCCATTTGCGGCAGCGGTAGCCGGCACATCCAGCAGATCAACCGCCGCCGGCTCGCTCGCGGCGCCCGCCTGCTGCCCAGTGGCGGCATCCAATTCATACATCGGTTTTCCCAAAGCCTTCATCAAGGTAACCGTCGATACAGCAGCGCTAACCATAAGAATCCTTCCCTATTACTCAAGATTCACGTTCAAAAGCGAATGCCAGACTTTAGCGATTAAGCCGGCTGGTTCATCACCAGTTCCCAGTCCACAGGTTGCGGCCCTCTCCCTGATAGACGCCGGTGAAAGCCAATGAGCGTAGCTTCGCAGGCCGCTGCTGGCTCACTTATCCGCCGCCGCCCATGCCACCGCATTGGCGATGACCTGCTGCACTTCGTTCTGATAGTAAATCGGGTAGGTTTCATGCCCGGGCCGGAAGAAGAAGACACGCCCACGCCCACGCTGGAAACAGCAGCCGCTGCGACAGACTTCGCCGCTACCCCAGGAACTGATGAAGACGATCGTATCGGGCGCAGGGATATCAAATGGCTCACCGTAGATTTCCGTCTGCGGCACGACGAAGGACGTCTCCAAACCGCGAGCGATGGGATGCTCAGGCTCGATCACCCAGAGCTTTTCCGGCGCGCCACCGACAATCGGCGTCACACTGCAGGTCGTTCCCATCAGCTTCTTGAATACCTTGGAGCCGGCGCCCCAATGCAGCGCGATGAAGCCCATGCCCTCGTCCACGATGCGCCGGTAGACGCGCTCGGCCACGGCATCTTCGACCTTGTCGTGTGCAATGTGCCCCCACCAGATCATGACATCGGTATTGTCCAGCACTGCCTCGCTCAAGCCATGCTCGGGTTCATCAAGGGTCGCGGTTTGCACGGTGAATCCCTCCTCGCGCAAGGGCGCCGCAATGGCTTCGTGGATGCCGTCGGGGTATATCGCCCGCACGCCTTCGGTTTCTTCGATCGCGCTTTCTTGGCTGTAGCCATGGCTCATCCAGGAGCGCTGCACGTAATCCCAATGGATGGGATTCTCGTGCCAGAATTCGTTCCAGACGGTGACGCGGATGGGAGCTGTCATGCGCTGTCTTCACCGAATACCGCGTGGACTGCCGCCCGAAATTCGTCGACGCCGCTCCAGAGATCGGGCGCCCAAGCGAAGTTGTCCATTTGATAAGCGCCGTGCAGCATGATGGGACCGTCAAAGCCGGCAGCGCGCGACATGGTCATATAGCGCCGAAACGCCACCAAGTCCGCCCGCCCGTCTTCGGTCGGTGGCGCCCAGGCGTGAATCGAGGTCGCGCCCGGCAGCAGCTTGGCAAAGGTTTCCTGCTCGCCCGAATCTCTAGGGTTGCCAGAATCGGCGATCCAGCCGTAATCGCGCTCTGACAGCTCCACAAGCTGCAGCAGGTTAAGGGCTTTGTTGGTGAAGATTCGATAATTCTCGGTGGCCGGCTTCAAGCCGCGTTCGAAGGCGAAGTCAAAGAGCTCGCGGAAGGCCTCCGCTGTCGCCCGCATCGTTTCGGGCGTCGGTTCGCTATCGCCGGGCACATAGCGCACGCCACTAGCACCCAGTTCGGCCGCCCGCTCGATCCAGAACTTGGTGTGGGCGATGCCGGCGCTGCTTTCACCCGGGTCTGGGCTGCCGATCTCGCCCGTATCAATGAGCAGCTGAAAGATCTCCACCCCCGCATCTTCAAAGGCGGCGCGCACGTCGGCGAGATAAGCGCGCTCCACGCTGGGCAAGTGCAGCATGGAAAGATCGAAACAGTCGTAACCCTGTGCGGCCACCTCGGCTGGCAACTCCAGCAGGCTATGGCTGGGCGCCCGTGTTTCCCAGCCATCGGGCCGCGTGGAATCAATGGCTGGCGCCTTTATCATTTTTGAGTTGTCGGGAGTCGGCAAATAGGTCTCAAATCCCAATAGCCGATTAATCGTCACAGAGGATACCGCTGCGCGCGCGACCATCACATTTCTCCTTTTTCAATAAGCTGTGTCATTTAGAAGCGGACGCCATATTTGACGACCTCGCTCGGATCGTGCTTGATCAGCTCGAATGTCTCCGGGAAGTCCTCGATGGATACCAGCGGGTCGATCAAACCGGGAACGGTCAATTTGTCCTGCTTCATCATGCTGACGATGGCGTCGAAAACTCGATACTGATCCCACAGGGGATAATCACTCGGCGCGTATTCCATGGCACCATTGCCACGCGGGACGATCATCCTGAGGCTGTTCGTCAGAAACTCGCGCCCCAGCCACAGTTCGGCCGCATTGCCGCTGATGGCGCCCGCCTGGCAGACCGTGCCGCCAAAGCGCGCCGCCCGGATGGCTGTGTCCAGCGCCGCATAATGCCCGCTGATTTCAATCGCCACATCAACCCCGCCGCCGGTCATCTCTTTGATCTCCAGCGCGGCATCTACAGTGAAGGGATCGATGACATGGTGCGCGCCGTATTCCTGCGCCAGCTGCCTCCGCTTGGGAATCGGATCGACGGCGAATAGCACTTCCGCGCCGCACAAAGCCGCCACTTTGACCGTCAGCAGACCGATCGCGCCCAGCCCGACGACGGCAACCGCATCGCCAAAGCGCAGATTGGATTCGCGCGCGCTGTTCACCGCGACGTAAGCCGGCTCGAAACAGAGCGCCGTCAGCGGATCAAGCTCTTCCAATTCCCAAATCAACCAGGGAGACGGCTGGGCGAAACCGGGCCAGATGAATTCGGTCGGACGATCGACAGTGATGATGTTGGTTTCGCTGACGTCCATGAAGCCGAAGACGCGATCGCCGACATTCCAGTCGCGGACATCGGCGCCAACCTCAATGATGACGCCGACGCCGCTGGTGCCGACATGCGAGTCGGGCACTGGATCCGGATCGGGATCATCACTCGGGAGATAGAGGCGTTTTTCTTCATCCCAGCGCTGCCCCTGTCGGTTGCGGCCATCCATCATGTGCATGGTCGTCCCGTGTTTGCCGGCGGCGTATTCGGTCTGGATGCGCACTTCGTTGGGCAGCAGCGGGCGTTCGTCATATTCCACCAAAGTCGCTTCGTGCTCTTCGTTGAAAACGGCTTTTATTGGCATACTGTTTTTCCTTCCCCCATCCCCGGCTCTTACCCCCGCACCGCGCCGGCAGTCAGACCCTGGATGAACTGACGCTGGAAGGCCAGATAGACCGCCATAATCGGCGCCATGACGATGAGCGTGCCAGCCATGGACATGCTGTAATCGGGTCCCCAGCGGGTGGTGAAGAACATCATGCCCGTCATGATGGGCCTGAGCTTGTCGGACTGCAAATAAATCAAAGGCAGCAGGAAGGCGTTCCAGGAGCCCATAAAGTTGAAGACGACCAGAGCAGCCACCGCCGGACCGGCCAGCGGCAGCATTACCCGCCGGAAGACGCCGAAATCGTTGCAGCCGTCGATCTTGGCGGCGTCGGTCAAATCGTAGGGCAGACCCGAGAAAAAGGCGCGCATGAAGAAGATGCCGAAGGGCAGCGATATGGCCGTCTGCGGCAAGATCATCGCCCAATAGGTGCCCAGAACGCCGATATCGCGCAAGATATAAAAGAGCGGGATCATGATCGCCGTGAAGGGCACCATCAGCCCGACCAAAAAGAAATAAAAGATGAGCATCCTTCCCGGCATCTTAAGACGCGCCAAACCGTAACCAGCCAGGCAAGACAGGCTCACAACCAGTATGACAATGGGAACGGTCACGATCACGCTGTTGATGAAATAGCGGCTGAACTTTCCTTGGTTCCAAGCTTGCGCAAGATTCTCAAAGCGCCAGTTTGGCGGTAGTCCCAAGGGTTCTTGGGCAATCTCGAGGTTCGACTTTAGCGCGGTGAAGATCACCCACATGAAGGGCACCAGCACGAAGAGCGCAAAGAGGATCAGCATGCCGTATTGGGCGCCTTTGGCGATCCAGAAACCCATAGGACGGCGTGGGCGGATTGTCATTGCGCTCGCCATGACGCTAATCGCCTCCGCGCTCGCGAATAGAAATGAATATGAACGACAGGACCAGCGACACCAGCCCCATCACGATCGCCAGCGCCGAGCCATAGCCGACGTAGCTTTCGCGAAAGGCAGTGTTATAGGTATAGGTGGCGATGACGTGAGTCGCGCGGCCAGGACCGCCGCGGGTGGTGATCCAGATTATATCAAAGACGTTGACACCGAGGATGAGTGTAAAGGCGGTGATCATCGTCAGCACATGCCGCAAACCGGGAATGATGATATACCACAGGCGCTCTAGACCATTGGCGCCATCGACCAGCGCGGCGTCAATCTGCTCCATGTCGATGTTCTGCAGGCCCGCCATAATGACGACGAAGCAGAAGCCGAAATAACCCCATACGCCGGCCAGGATTATAGCGGGCAGCGCCAAATAGGGGTCGCCCAGCCAGCCTTTCGCCAGAACGTCCAAGCCGACCGCCCTCAGCGTCGAATTAATGGGGCCAAATTGCGGGTTGTACATCCACTTCCAGATGATGCCGACCGCCACCGGCGCCAGCACCACCGGCAAAAAATAAACCGTACGGAAGAAGACCATGCCGCGCACGCCGCGCCAAAGCAGCACGCCCAGGAACAAACCGATGGCGACCGGCGTCACCGTGCCCAGAATGATCCAGATAAAGTTGTGGCTCAGCGCGCTCCAAAGCCGTGGATCGGCGAAGAGCTTCTCATAATTCAGGAAGCCGACAAACTCTTTGACCGGCTTGGCGCCATCCCATTTGGTAAGACTGAGGTAGATGGTGTAAAAGAACGGGTAGACGACGAAAATGACATACATCACCAGCGCCGGCAGGACGAAGGCGTAACCGGTCGCGTAATCGCGCAGCTTGCGGTCGGCGAAGAATTGGCGGATGCTGTCGGTCACGTTTCCTTGTCCAAGTTCTAGGTCTTACGCTGCGGGCGAGCCAAGGCTCGCCCCTACACTTTCTACATAAAATACGGCTGTAGGGGCGACATATCATGTCGCCCGATTCTACATCTGAACATGCGGTTGCGGGCGACCAGGTTGGTCGCCCCTACAAGCACTAATTCAGGCTACCCCGTGATATCGGCGTGTCTGCCGTCCTCGACTGCTCTTTCCATTTCGGCGTTGATGCGGTCGGCCACTTCTTGAGACGTCAACCTGCCCGCAGCCATTTCGACAGTGCTTTCAAACAGCGTGGTATTGAAGTTCGCCGGCGTCAGCACATCGAGATGATAGCCCACTGGCCCGTCCCAACCTGAGACAAGGTTGAGGAAGTCGCGGTAGACGGGCCGTACATCATAGTCGCTAAAGTCGACTCCGGTGACGCCAGGCAGCAGCTTGGCGCCCTCAACCCAAAGCCGAAACGCTTCATCAGACACTAGATAGTTCAGGAATGTCAAAGCCTCTTCCGGGTGTTCGGTGTCGCCAATGATGTACCAGACGGCGCCCATCAATTGGATCATTGTCTGTTCGCCACCTTCGATCGGCGGCAGGATCATGAAGCCGAACTCGTCGGTGATCTCGTCAGTGAAGAACTGCATCGCCCAGGTGCTCATCAGCATCATGGGCGCTTGACCGGTGTAAAACTTCGCATTGCCATCGAGGAAACTGGTTGCCGAACCCTGCTCGTCGTAGCAACCGGCCTCGACCAAGCCGACTACCAGGTCTAAGGAAGCGACAATATCGGGCGAGTTAAAGGGATATTCGCCGGAGATCGCAGCCGCAACCGTGTCGCTCGGAACAGAGTTGGCGAGGACGTTGTACCAATTGTGGGAAATGGGGAAACCGCCCCAATCAGCCCAGCCCGCCGCCATCGGCGGATCGTATCCGAGCTCGCGGAAAGTCCCGCACAATGCGACCATCTCTTCAAATGTCGAGGGTACTTCGAGGCCTTCGTCGGTGAAGATCCGCTTGTTCCAATAGAAGCCTTGCGCTTCAAACTCATGACCAACGCCATATACGGTCCCGCCGTAGGTTGTCCAATCTCTGGACACGGACACGAGTCGTTCGTCCCAGTTATAGGCAGCATAAGCCTCTTCAAGCGACAGGAGCAGTCCGGCATTACCAAGGATGCCGCCATAGGCCGGTCCGGAGTCGTAATACATGATGTCGGGACCTTCGCCCGCCTCAATGGCCGTCCTGGAGATGTCTGTCAGCTGTTCCAGGGTATAAACTTCGCGGTTGATCTTGATGTTCGGGTGCGCCTCCTCAAAGTTCGCGATTATCGTTTCAATAGTCGCTTGGGCCTCATCGCCATGTACCTGATCCCAATACAGGATTTGCACCGGGTCTTGGGCGAGCGCCGTGCCCAAAAGAGCAAACACCAACAGGAGAGCAATTATTCTAGCCCCCCGCAATACGTTTAAGCGATTCATCTTTCCTCTCCTTCAATAAACTATGCCAAGCTCGACAAAATGCGCTCGGCTTCACTTTTGGATAATATCGTAAGGGACGTCCCTTCGGACTGCGATTTGGACTAGCGGCGGACATCCAGCGGACAGCGGGCGGACGCAATTGGCGAGATCGCGGGCGACCAAGTTGGTCGCCCCTTCGGCGTCCAACATAAATCACATTTGTAGGGGCGACATATCATGTCGCCCGTTTCTGCATGTAGACCTGTGCGATTGCGGGCGACCAGGTTGGTCGCCCCTACGGTTTCCGACACAGAAGGCGGGTGTAGGGGCGATTCTTGAATCGTCCGTTTCTACTACGCAAAACTCGGATGCGGGCGACCAGGTTGGTCGCCCCTACACCTGCTGATTTACGGCGTTACCCCGTGATATCGAAGTTTGTGCCTTCTTCAATGGCTTTGTCCATCTCCGCCTGCATATTGGAGGCATGCTCCTCCGCCGTGCGCCGACCAGCGGCAACCTCGGGCAAGCCTTCCCACATCACGGTGGTGAAGTGCGCCGGCGTCAGGATATCGACGTGGTAGCCGACCGGACCCGTCCAGTTCGAGACGAGGGTGGTGAAGTCGGCGTAGACCGGCGGCAATTCGAACTGGCTATAGTCGATGCCGCTGAGAACGGGCAACAGCTTGGCTTCGATCCAAAGCGGGAGCGCCTCTTCCGATACGAAGTAATCCAGCAGCGCCAGTGTCTCGTCCGGATGCTCGGTATCCCCGATGACGACCCAGGTGCCGCCCAGACTCATCTTGAAGGCACCCGGTTTGCCCTCGAAGGGCGGGTATGCCATGAAGCCGATTTCATCGACGATCAGGTATTGGAAGGTCAGGAACTGCATCGCCCAGGTGCTCATCTGCATCATCGGCGCCTGGCTGGAGTAGAAGAGCATATTGCCTTCCAGGAAGCCGAGACTGCCGGCATCCTCGCTGAAGCAGCCCGCGTCAACCATGTCGCCGGCAACGATATTCATCGCTTCAACGATGCCGGGATCGGTCCAGGGATGCTCGCCCGAGATCGCCGCCGCGATCATGTCCGGTCCCACCAGGTTCTGCAGAATCGGATACCAGTTGTGCGTCAGCGCCATGCCGTTGATGTCGGCCCAGCCGGCCGCCATCGGCACGTCATAGCCGCGCTCCCGGAAGGCGCCGCAGAGCGCCATCAGTTCGTCCATGTTCGCCGGCGGCTCCAGGCCTTCTTCCGCGAAGATGGTCTTGTTCCAGTACAAGCCGCCGCCCTCAAGCTCGTGACCTACGCCGTAGACCTGACCGTCGAAGGTGGTGAAGGCGCGCGATGTCGGCACCAGGCGATCGTCCCAGCCATATTGCTCATAAGCGTCGTCCAGCGGATAGAGCAGACCGGCGGTCGCCAGGATGCCCATATAACCCGGACCGGCATCGTAGTACATGATGTCGGGTCCCTCGCCCGCTTCAATCGAGGTCTTGGCGATATCGCGCAGGACTTCCCAGCCGATGACTTCGCGGACAACATCAACGCCGGGGTTGGCCGCCTCGAAATTCTCGATGATCTGATTGATGACCACCTCGGCGCTGGGGCTCTGTGGCTCGTCCCAATAGACGACCGTCACCATGTCGTCCTGGGCGAGCGCCGCGCCCAAAAGAGTGAACACCAACATTAAGGCAACGAAGCGAAATACAGTTTTGCAATTCATCTTTACTTCTCCTCAAAATAATCTATGCCAAAGCGGTGAAATAGCGCTTGGCTTCACTTTTGGATAATATCGTATGGGACGCCCCAATCAAAATGCGATTTGGAACTGAGGCGGACATCAAGCGGACACCTAGAGGACATGCTCACGGAGATCGACCGCTCTTCCTTGGAAAGCGAGCTGCGCGCGGCGCTGACGCACTTGTACGATCCGGCCGTTCTGCGCGACAGCCGATTGATGGCGCTTCTCGGCCTGGAGTCCCGCGCCGACGCCATCGTCGCGCTGCGGCGCCTCCTGCTCGATACCATTGAATCGCTAAAACCCGGTGATGACGAGCCGACTCAATCCCGGTCCTGGCGCTATTATCATATCCTCTACGGTCGCTACACCGAACAGCTCACGCAATTCGAGGTCGGCAACGATCTAGGATTGAGCGTGCGCCAATTGCGCCGGCAGGAAAAACGGGCGCTGGCTGTGTTGGCGGATCTTATCTGGACGCGCTGCAAACTGGAAAGCGCAGAACCAACCAGTCCTCCAGTACCCGAGGCGCTCGGTGACGAGTTGGCTTGGTCAAAAGCCGCTTTCTCCCGCGAATCGGTCGGGGTTGAGGCCTTGATTCAATCGGCTTTGGATACCGCCGAACCGATAATTCAGTCAGCAACTGTCGAACTCGATTATGCGCCGGGCGATGGGCTGCCAAGGCTTGCGCTGCAGGTGTCGCCAACGCGGCAGGCGCTTCTGAACATCCTCACGGTTGCGCTGGACTGGCTAGCGACAGGACGGCTCGTCCTCCGCGCCGCGCATCAACCGGGCGACCAGCACGTGTCCCTGTCCGTCACCGGCTATGGCTCGCTGGCGTCGGCGGCGGCAGAGATAGGGGCGGAGCGCTTAAGTGTAGCGCGCGAGCTGCTGGGATTCTCCGGCGGTTCGCTTCATCATGATGCTGATTCGGTCGGCGATCAAGTCTGCGTATTTCGCCTCAGGCTGCCGACTGACAGGCAGATTACAGTGCTCGCCATCGATGACAATCCCGATACGCTGCGCCTGCTCCAGCGCTACACCGCCGACACACGTTACGGTTTACAGTGCGAAAGCGATGCCGAGCGTTCGCTGGCGCTGGCGAAAGAGACCATGCCCGAAATCATCCTGCTGGATGTGATGCTGCAAGACTTTGACGGCTGGGAATTGCTTGGTCGCTTTCGCGCCCATCCCCAACTCGGCGACCGACCCGTCATCATCTGCACCATCCTGCCGCAGCGCGATCTGGCGCTAAGCCTCGGCGCCGCCGGCTTCCTTAGCAAACCCTTCGACCGGCGGGGCTTGCTCAGCGCCCTTAATGCCCAGGCTAACCTGCTGCGCGGATAGGTTCTTGACGAGCGACTCAATCCCCGCCAAGAGCTGGGGCATGGTGATGCCTTCTCTCCGCATCACCGCCAGGGACTTGCTCACTATAGGTTGGTCCAAGGGATCACGCGCCGATGTGACCACGACCGGGATACGCCGCAGCGCCGGATCGTCTCGCATCTCCGCGATCAACTGAAAGCCGTCCATCCCCGGCATGATCAAGTCGGTTAAGACGGCATCGGGTTGCTCCTCGCGCATCATGTCTCGAGCTTGTTGCCCGCTCGTCGCCCGCAGCACGCGGTAGTCTCTGCCTGCCGACGACAACATGCGTCTAAATAAACGCAAGACATCGGGCTCGTCGTCCACAATTAAAATGGTCCGGCCCTTCATCTCGAGGCGATTCAGGGCAGTCAAGAGGTCATCACGCGAGATCGGTTTGACCAGGTAATCGGCCACGCCGAGCGCTTCGGCGGCATCGCGTTTGCCCGGCGCCGAGCAAACGATGACTGGCAATCCAAGCGGCAGCCGGCTATCCCTTTGGATTCGTCCCAGCGCTTCACCTACCGAAGCTGCGTTAACGAGAAGCGCTTGGGCGGGAACGCGCTTGAACTCGTCTTCAGCCTGCGCCAGGCGCTTCACCGCCACAATTTCGGCTCTATGCAGGTAGCGCGCCAGCAGCTTTTTTAAGGCGCTGCCTTCTTCCAAGACAATAAGATGCGGATGATCCGGCGCTTTGGGCAGCGACGGTATGTGCGTGCGCTCGACATAGGTGGAATGGGGCGAAAACCAACGCATCACGTCCTCATCCTCCGCCAAGGCAGGCTCGGCGATGGGCAGACGGAAGAAGAAGGTGGCGCCCAGCCCCGGCTCGCTTTCCAGCCACATCCGCCCCTTATGCAGCTCGACAAAGTGCTTGCTGATGCTAAGCCCAAGTCCACTGCCGGTCCACTGGCTGCTGATTGCGCCGTCCAATTGCTGAAATGGTTTGAAGATCTCGTCCACCTCATCCGCCCAGATACCGGGACCCGTATCAGCCACAGTGACGATGAGCTGGCCGCCTTCTTGCCGCGCCGCCAAACTTACCCCGCCTTGCTCGGTAAACCGGCCCGCGTTGCTCAATAGATTAAGCAGCACCTGCCGGATGCGGACGCGATCGCAGTGAAGCGACGGCAGGTCTTTTGGCAGATGCGTTTGCAGCGACAATCCTTTGGAATCAAAAAGGGGCTGCACCGCCTTTACCGCCTCGGCGATGATCTCATGCAGCGCCACCGGTTCTTTCATTAACGCCATTCTTCCCGCGTCAATCTGGCTCAAGTCCAGCACATCGTCGATCAGGCTAGAGAGATGGCGGCTGTTGCGCAGGACGATATCCAGATCGGCCAGCAAAGATTGCGGAATGTTGCGACCATAGGTCTCGGGCGAGCTCATCGCCATTTCGATGAAACCGATGATCATGTTGAGCGGCGTGCGCAGTTCGTGGCTCACATTGGCGACAAACTGCTCTTTGGAGCGCCGCGCCGCATCCGCTTGAGCGCGCAGATTATGCGCCAGACGATGCAACTGGGCATACTGGTGATTGGCCTCCGTCAGGTCGTCCAGGGCTCGCCGAAGCTGGAACTGATAGTCCCGGCTCTTTTCCAGCGCCTCGCGGCTCTGGTCATAGCTGGCTTCAAACCATTGTCTCGCCAATAGCAGCGGGCGCGACGTCAGCCACACCAGCCAAATTATTACCCAAATATGAATAACAACCGCATAGCGTAGAACCGCCTCGATCTGAGCGTGACCGAAGAGCAGGTAACAAGTGCAAGCGGCGGCTGTGGCGATGCTGGCGGGCAGGCCGATCAACACGGCAGTCAGTCCTACCGGCAGCGCCAGGAAGATGACCGCTTCCGCCAGACCGGTCCAGCTTATCAGCATGAGATTTACGCCGAAGCAGGCGGCAAGCAATACGCAAGTGGCAAGGCGATAAAACGACTTCTGCAGCAGTATCCAGACCGCAGATGAAAATAGCAGCAATATCACGCCAGGCAGGGCCCCGAGCAGCGGATCTGGAAAAGCTGCTGCGACCAAGTAGAGCGCGCTTGCTGCCAGAAGCAAACCTGACAAGGACCAGCGGATGGTACTGGTTTTCAATTCTTCAATCTCTGCCCAAGGTTCAGCCGCGTTGGTTGGCGTTTCGACCATTGGTCTTGCTCCTCGCTGACGGCGCGTTGGCTTGCCTCACGCATATCTGAGCTTGGCATTGATGATAGCAGAGAGCGCGGAGGCGAGTCGAGCCGGCGGCTGGGCTTAGAAGCGGCGCAAGAAGTCAGCTCCCCGCCGGCGCTGGCAAGCTGAAGCAAAACCACATGCGAGATCAAACGGTCGCGTAAGAAAAAATGACTGTTCTATTATGAATTCATTCTGATTAATTGAACGAATCGCGGCGTCGGGCGGACGGTTTGTGACCGGGCCGCCTCATCTCCCCGATTCTCCAATCCCCTTAAGGGCGGCAAACTGAATTTTCGCCGCGCTTGCGTTGCCGGCCAAGGACTTGTTTGCCAGTGAAGCAAAAAAATGATAAGGAGCATTGCAATGGACAAAACCAAAGCAGCGCCGCGCCGACTCTTGCAATCACGGCGCTTTTGGTCGTCAGTGGTCAGCGTCATTACCTTGATGATCGCCGCCACCCGGCCCGAATTGGAAGAACATCTGGATGTGCTGGCGCCGACAATCACCACGATCTGCGTGACCTTGGTGGGCGGCTACATCATTGAGGACCGCGAGTTGGCAAAGAATCCCGAAGCGAAGCAAAAGGAGGCGAGCCATGAATCGAACCCCGCCTGAGCCGGAAAGCCTCAAGCTGGCGCTGCGCGAGATTGCCAATGCGCACGAGCATCTTAGGCTGGCAAGCGAAGTATTGAGCGCGTCCGCCCCGGTCGATCTCAAGGCGGAAGCGTCGCCTGCCGTCATCCAAGAGTCGCGGCAATTGGACATTGGGGCGTCGCCGCGGGATCTTCTCGACATTGCCTATGATGTCATTCACCAGATCTATCCTGAGCAGTTGGCGCAACGAGCGCTGCAGGATGAGGCAAAGCCTCGAGACTGGCTGCGCCGCGTCTATACCCTGTCCTGCGTCCCCAGAGGCATTGCGGAACCAGTAACGACCCTTGTCGTCATGCTGGCGGCGGTCAAGTTCGGGTTGCGCCACCAACTGCTTCTGCAAACGGAGACGCGCCTGGGCTTGGCGCACAAAACGCCGATCGCAAATCTCGACCTCTTCCTGGAAACCTTTATCGCCGAAATGCTGGCGGCCGACCAGAGCGATGTCCGCTTGAAAGACTGGCTGAAACGCGCGCTCGCCGAGCACTATCCAAATTTCCGCAGGCACAGTCGCCTCGAATTGCCGAACGGCGATTATATTCAAATTCCGGCAACCATCGAGCCAATCGATCAGCAAGCAGCCGGCCCGATAACCCCATCCGCGCTCACTTCGCCTTTGGATCCCGCCGCCGGCGCCATGATTCCGCCGGGCAGCGGCTGGCGAATCACGCTCGGATTCGGCGACATTCTCTATGCCGCGGCTTATCCCGCCTACCATGGCAAGCGCCACAGCGGCATTGACCTGCATCGCTGGGACGCGCAGCACAAGCCGGTCTACGCGATGCGCGCGGGTCTGGTCATTGACAGCGTATACCTGCCCCAGGGCTTCGGCAACACCGTGGTCATCGAACATGAAGACGGGTCTTGCCTGCGCTATACCCACCTGGAGGAGAAGCTGGTCAAGAAGGGCGATGGCATCGCGCGCGGCCAAAAGATCGGAACGGTTGGCAGAGGCGCAAAAGATATCTACGCGCCTCATCTCCACTTGGATATGCCGCGCTCCCGAACCTTCGCCCGCGCCAGAACCTATTACGACAGCCGAGCCGATGTTGCCGAGCGATTCATAGATCCGCTGAGCCTGATTCCGTCCACGGTATGAGAATTGGGTCCCGCCCCCATTCAGCTCAATCCGCCGCCAAGCCAGCAATGGAGCGCCATCTTGAGGTATCTGGATTTCGCCCGCTTAGCCTGGCGCCGCATCATGTAAAGTCTCGCATCGAGAACGCTAGCCCTGGCCGGAATACCATCTTTAACCGCGCGGGGATTTCTGGTATACTTCCTTCGAATATGCGTTCTATGCACACGACAGTATCAGGAGACCGAATTGAGCCTCAGCAACCGCGAAATCGCCGATATTTTTGAGCGCTGCGCCGATATGCTGCAGATACGCGGCGACAATATTCACCGCGTGCTGTCTTATCGCCGCGCCTCCGAAACGATACGCGGCGTCCCGCGCGACCTGCGGGTGATATCAAAAGAAGGCGCGCTAACCGATCTCAGTTACATCGGCAAAACCATCGCGGCGAAAATCGACGAAATGCTGGATAGCGGCGAGTTGGAGTTTTACAACCGGCTCAAAGCCGAAATCCCCGAAGGCTTGGTCGATATCATGCACATCAACGGCGTGGGACCGAAGAAAGCCAAGCTCTTCTGGGAGCAGCTTGATATCACCTCGGTTGATGCGCTTAAGATCGCCGCCGACAACGACAAGCTGGCAGCCTTGCCCGGCATGGGGAAGAAAAGCCAGCAAAAGATACTTGAAGGCATCGAGGCGCTTGCCCGCCAAACCGGCCGCGCGAGCATCGGCGACGCCAGGCCGGCCGCCCAGAAGATACTTGATCTGCTGCTCGAATTGCCGGAGGCTCAGGAAGGGGCTTTGGCTGGCAGCATCCGCCGCGGACGGGAAACGATCGGCGATGTCGATATGCTAATCGCCGCCGATGAATCGGGACCGATCATGCAGCGCTTCGTCACCATGGAGAATGTCGCCCGCATCCTGGGCCAGGGGCCGACCAAGAGCTCGGTGGAGCTGCTGTCCGGCTTGCAGGTGGATCTGCGCGTATTGGCAAAAGCGCGTTGGGGAACGGCGCTTAACTATTTCACCGGCAGCCTGGCGCACAACGTCAAAATGCGGCAGATCGCTCTCGATCACGGGCTCAGCCTCAACGAGCATGCCCTAAGCCCGGTTGATGAGAACAAGACGATCATTGAAACAGCGGATAAGATTCTCTGCGATAGCGAAGCCAAGATCTATGCGACGCTTGGGCTGCAATATGTGCCGCCCGAATTGCGCGAGGACAGCGGCGAAATCGAAGCCGCGCGCGAACATCGCCTGCCCCGTTTGATCACAATCGCGGACATCGTTGCCGATTTGCATATGCACACGACCTGGAGCGATGGCAAGAATACGATCCGCGAGATGGTGGATGCCTGTGTCAAACGTGGTCATCAGTACATCGTTATCACGGATCACTCGCGCAGCCTTGGCATCGCCAATGGGCTATCTATCGAGCGGCTGCTGGCGCAGGCGCAGGAAGTCCGGCGGATCAACGACGAAATGGGCAATCGCATACAGGCGCTCGCTGGCACCGAGATGGACATCAAAGCCGACGGCAGCCTCGATTACCCGGATGAGGTTCTCGAGCAGCTGGATTTTGTCATCGCATCGCTGCATTCGGGATTGAGCCAAAAGCGGGAACAAGTGACGGCGCGCCTGCTGAATGCTATTCGCAACCCCCACGTCCGCATGATAGGGCATCCCTCCGCGCGGCAATTCCCCAATCGCGACGAGGTAGACGCCGATTGGGACGCCGTGCTCGCCGCCGCCAAAGAACACAACACAATACTCGAGATCAACGCCAATCCGCTGCGTCTTGATCTCAAGCCCGAGCTGGCGCGCCTGGCGAAGGATATGGGAGTTCCGCTTGCGATCAACACCGATGCCCACCGCGAAGCGCAACTGGATCTGTTGCCCTTCGGCATCACCATCGCGCGGCGCGGCTGGGTAGAAGCGGAGCATGTGGTCAACACCTGGTCTTTTGAGCGCTTCCGCCACTGGCTCAAAGACCCGTCTTAAGCGAGTGAGACGCGAGCATGGCTGAAGGCTCGAGAGATCTCAGCGATCGTCAAGCGGCGCCGCCGGCAGCAAATGCCGCCGCGGATGAGGGCTATCTGGCAGCCCGCGCGCAATTCGCCGCCCGCCGTAGCTATAAACGCGCGCTCAGACGAGCCCGAAACCCGCTCTACTTTTCCCTTCGCTCGTTGGTTTTGCTAGTTACGCTTGTGATGGCGGCCAGCGCCATGACGCTCATCCTGGTCTTCGCAATGCGCCGCGAGCCGACTTCAACCAGACTAGCGCCAGTCATCCAAGTTGTCGATTCATCGACGGTATCCGGCGCCGCCGATCAATTAAAAGCGTCAGAGGCGACATCCGTTCCGGAGGTCCAGGTCATCATGGCGGCGGAAACGCCCCAAAGCCTGATGCTGGAGGGTCCGGCGATACCTACCGTGATCATCACCAACACGCCCGTGCCGCTGCGCGTCGGTCTTCAAGCGGCGGTCTACGGCGTCGGCAACGACAAACTCAACATTCGCAACAGCCCGAGCTTGACCGAAAGCCAGGTCCTATTCCGCGAAGACGCGGGCAAACGGATTGAGATCATCGGCGGACCGCATGAAGCGGACGGCTTCACCTGGTGGCAGGTCCGCGATCCGCAATTTCAAGTGCAAGGCTGGGCAGTCGCCAGATATCTGCGCGCGGTTGCCGAAGACACGGGGAATTAAATATGAGTGAAGACATTCAGAGGCGCATTGCCGAACTGAGCGGCGAATTGCACCTTCATATCTACCGATATCACGTGCGGAACGAACCGCTGATAACGGATGCCGAGTATGATCGGCGCTTCCGAGAACTGCAAGATCTGGAAGCAGCGCATCCCGAATACGCCCTCCCCGATTCGCCAACGCAGCGAGTCGGCTCCGATCTATCTGGCGACTTCCCCAAAGTGCGGCATCCGGCGCCAATCCTGAGCCTGGCCAACGCCTTCGACGAAGCCGACCTTGTCAATTGGGAAGAGCGCAATCTGCGGCTGCTGCCGGCGGATGCGCAGTTGCAGTACGTCTTGCAGCCCAAGCTCGATGGCTTGGCGATCGTCATTACCTACGAAGACGGCGTCATGACGCGCGCGGCCACCCGTGGCAATGGCGAGTTCGGCGATGATGTCAGCGCCAACGTACGGACGATTCGCTCGGCGCCCTTGCGCATTCCCGTGAATCCCGATCATGGCGCCGCGCCTGGGCGCCTGGTCGTGCGCGGGGAAATCCTTTTTCACAAAGAGGCTTTCCGCGAGCTCAACCGAGAACAGAGCGCGCAAGGACTGCCCACCTACGTGAACGCGCGCAATACAGCCTCCGGCTCGCTGAAACAGAAGGACAGCCGTGAGACCGCAAAGCGCAAACTGACCGCCTACATTTACGCCATCGTCGACAGCGACGGCATTGACCTGGCAAGCGAATGGGAAACGCTTCAATACCTGCGGGACATGGGCTTCAACGTGATCACGGACGCGGCGCTTTGCCGCGATCTGGCGGATGTGACCGGGCGCTTGCCCGCCTGGGAAACGAGAAGGGACGATCTGCCCTTCGAAATTGATGGCTTGGTAGTAAAAGTCGACTGCCTGGCGCAGGCGCGCGAACTCGGCGTCGTTGGCAAGGACCCGCGCGGCGCCATCGCCTACAAGTTCCCGGCGGAAGAAGCCACCACAAAGCTGTTAAACCTCAGCATCGGCGTGGGGCGCAGCGGCAAGGTCACGCCAACGGCGCAGCTTGATCCCGTCTTCATCGGCGGCGTCACCGTCTCCAGCGCCAGCTTGCACAATTATGAGCAAATCGCCACCCTCGATATCCGCCTGGGCGACCGCGTCATCGTCAAGCGCTCCGGCGATGTGATCCCCTACGTCATCGGCCCCGTGCCCAGCGCGCGCGTTGGAACGGAGACTGCGGTTCTCCCGCCCGATGCCTGCCCCTTCTGCGATACAAAACTCATTCAGCCGGCGGGCGCCGTCGATTGGTTCTGCCCCAATCCCAAATGCCCCGAACGCATTATGCGCACACTCGAGTTTTTCGTTTCGCGCGGGGCGATGGATATTGAAGGCATGGGACCGCAGACCATCGCCGCTTTGATCGAAAATGGGCTGATCGAAGACGAAGCCGATATCTTCTCGCTGGATGCCGAGCCGCTGCTCGCGCTGGATGGCTTCGCCGAGAAGAAGGTGGAGAACCAGCTGGCGTCGATCGCGGCCGCCAAGACTCGCCCATTTGAACAAGTGCTGACGTCGCTGGGCATCGACGGCATCGGCTCAACCGTCGCCGGGTTGCTGACCGACAATTTCTCGTCCATGCAAGAGCTGCTTGATGCCGCAGTCCAGATCCAGGCTGCCAACGAAGCCTATGCCAATAAGGCCGCGGCGCTGCTTGACATTGAGCGCGGCGACGATGCCGAAATCAACAAACTTGTTTTTCGCCTGCGCCATCCCTTAACCGAGCTCGTCCCGCGTTACCTCGATGCCGCCGATCTGGGCGAACGGCTTCTCCGCCTGCTTAAACCCTGGCGCTTCTCGGCGGACGATCTCGGCATCCTTGAAGAATCGCTCAGCAGCCTGATCAACGCATCGCGTCCCCTGCATAGCATTGAGGGCTTGGGACCGGTGCTGGTCGAGAACATCGTCGCCTGGTTCACCAGCCAGCATAATCAGGCTGTGCTCGCCAAGATGATGGCGGCCGGCGTGAATATGCAGGCGGAGGAGAAGGTCGTTTCCGGCAGTGGGCTTGATGGCTTGACCTTCGTTCTGACCGGTTCAATGAGCATGCCGCGCGGCGAGGTCAAGGCGCTGGTCGAAGCCAACGGCGGCAAGGTCACCGGCAGCGTCAGCAAAAGGACCAGTTATGTCGTCGCTGGCGATTCGCCCGGCAGCAAGGTCGATAAAGCGCTGAAGAATGGCGTGCCGGTCATCAGCGAAGCCGAACTGCGCGCGCTCATCACGGGCTGATTGCGAGGTCGAATCGCAGCCAAGGTCCTCAGGGAAATGTGGGCGCAGACGTCTTAGGCGATAACTAAACCGCAAGCCAAATACTTTAACGCTTGTTGGTCCAGGCAGGATTGCCAAAGCGCTCGCTTTTTAATTCGTCGGCTCTCGCGGTCTCTGCGGGCGATAAAGCCTCGCGCGCCAATTCCAAACCAAAGGCGCGAGCGAATCCCGCTTCGATCGCCGCCGCCGCCACCGGCCAACTCAGCGTCTTTCCCGCAGCCTGCGCCAGCGTGACAGCCCGCTCTCGCACTTTTGCTTTCCGCTCGGCTCGTTCCTCGACGCTGTCAAAGCGAAGCGCGTCACAGATGCGCGCCACATCACCGGTCAGCGGCAATGCGCCATGCTGCAGCACGGCGCCTTTCCGCCGCAGCTGCGCGCTGCCGATCAATTTTCGCCCGCCGAAACTGATTTCATAATGCGACGGCATCTCGAAACATACCGGACCGGCCTGCCCCTGGCGCGCGCCTTCTCCCTGATGTTGCGCCACCGCGCTCAGCCCCAGGCATTCCAGCGCGCGCAGCAGACCGGCGCTTATCCGCCGGTAACTCTCTACCACATCCTCGCCCGCCAAGGGATGATTCGGCGGCAGACTCAGGCTGTAGGTCAACTCATCGCCATGCAGGATCGCCTTGCCGCCGGTCGGTCTTCGCAGCAGATCCCAGCCACGTTTTGCCAGCGCGTCATGGTCGACATCGCCGATACGTTGACCATAACCCAGCGAAAGGCAGAATGGCGCCCAGCCATACAAGCGCAGCGTCGGGGGCTGATCGCCTCCCGCGACCGCCTCCAGAATAGCGCAATCGACCGCCATGTTGCTCGCGCCATCAGAAAAGCTGCAATCTCGCAGCGCGCGAATTTGCCGCATTTTATGACCACCCCTATACTGACGGCTAGACTTTGACCGCCGCCAGTTGGAATCGGTTCAGTATGTCGCGCCAATCTGACGAACGCAAGCGCGTCTCCTCACAATCCAGGCTGAACGCCGCGGACGCCGCCTCCGATGCCAGCGCGAGCGATCGGCCGCGGGCCCACGCTCATCCGCCCGTCTATAGCGCCGCGCAATATATTCAGAATCAGTCCACGGCGCCACCGCTGCCGGATTCATTCGCGGGCGACCGCTATCGAAAGCGCCGGGCGAGTCGCCGGCGCCGGCGCAATGATTGGGCTTGGGTCATCTTAGCAGGCGGCATGATATCTGTCTTTGGTTTCCTCGTGCTGGCGATGTTTGTGCTAATTCGCTTGCCCCACTCCGTGCAGGAAGTCATCCCAACGGCGGATCTTCAGCCTGTGCTCCCGACGCCGGTGGACGCGCGCAGCGAATACATCGCTGACGGGCGCCGCGTTGGCGTCGATGTCTTGCAGCTTGATGATGGCAGTCTGATTGAAATGATCCCCTGGGATGGGCAATCCCGCTACACCTTTATCGTCGGCGGTTTGGACAGCCGGCCCGATCAAACCGGCGAACCCGTCAGAACCGACAGCTTGATGCTCGTCAGCGTTGACCCAACCAGAAATGGCGTCGGCGTCCTTAGCATTCCGCGAGATCTATGGGTGCGTATCCCCGAACAAGAAGCGTACGATCGCATCAACCGCGCATACTTTCTGGGAGAAGGGCGCGCCGCCGGCTATGGGCCGCGGCTCCTGCAGCAGACCGTCAGCTGGAACCTGGGCATGCGGGTGCACAATTACGTTCTGGTGGATTTCCAGGCAGTGACAGACATCGTAGATCACCTCGGCGGCATCGAGATTTCAATCGATTACACTATTGATGACCAACGCTATCCGGATATGAATTACGGCTACGATCCCTTCTATCTTCCGGCGGGCGCCCACCTTTTGGACGGGCGAGATACGCTTCGCTTCGCGCGAACCCGCCATGGAAACAACGATGTGCGCCGAGCCGAGCGCCAGCAGATGGTCCTGTACGCAATTCGCGAGCGGATTCTTAGCCTCAATGTCCTTCAATTGATCGGGCAGGCGCCAGCATTGCTCGCCACCCTCGGCGAACATGTAAAAACCGGGCTAGAGTTGGAACAGATTGTTCAACTGGCGCTGCTGCTAAAGGATATTGAATTCGATAAAATAAGCATGCGCGTGATGGACTTTGAATATCTGGAAGAATATGTCACCGAGGAATATCAGCAGCAGGTGCTCGTGCCGCGCGTGGAGCGGCTGCCGATACTGCTAGCGCAGACTTTCGGGGAAGACTACGCCAGCTAGCAAAAGCAAAGGCAGCGCGCAGCAAACGCACTGCCTATCAAACCAGACCCACTGTACCGTGTAGCCATAGTGACTCGAACCTGCAAGATTACAGGTCGGGAATCGCTTGACAACCGCTGTTTTGGCTCAAGCCTATTACATGGGCTGCCAAAGATAGACTCCCTGATTAAGAATGTTGGCTCGGCACATATAGACATATCACGCATACAGCAGGCGTCGCAGTTTATACCAGATTAAATTTGACCTGTCAAACAAGACAATCCTTAACTAAGTCGTTCGGGCAAGAATCCACCAATTGCCTATAATTATATTGTCGCTACAGCGCATGCGGCTTTGCGCTTTTTGAGTTGAAGGAGACTTATAGTGAATGAAGACTTGAGAAGAGAATTGCTGGCGGAGTTGATTGGCGCCTTTGTTTTGGTCTTTGTTGGTTCGGCGGCTGTTCTTGTCGCGCCGATATTTGGCGTAGTCGTGCCGGCATTCGCCCACGGCTTGATCTTGCTCGCTCTCATCTACACATACGGCCATATATCGGGCGGGCAATTCAACCCGGCGGTTTCTCTCGGTTTGGCTGTAGGCGGCCAGCAAGAGTGGACGAAGACCGGCTATTACATCGTCGCGCAGTTCATCGGCGGCATCATCGCAGCGGCTGTGCTGGTTGTGGTCTTCCCCCAGGAAAACGCGGGCGTCGCCGCTTTCCTTGGCGAGAACGCCTACAACTTCGGCCAGACGACTGGCTTCCTCACCGGCGACTCGGTTTGGACCGCCGCAGTCTACGAAGCGATATTGACCTTCTTCCTGGTCAGCGCTGTCTTTCAAGCAGCCGCTTACGGACGCGCGGGCAAGCTGGCCGGCGTCGCCATTGGTTTCACCTTGGCGGCGAGCATCTTGGCGGGCGGTCCGGCGACGGGCGCGTCGCTGAACCCGGCGCGCACCTTGGGTCCCTCGCTGATCGCGGGCGACACATCTTATTTGCTTCCCTATCTCATCGGCATCTTCGGCGGCGGCATCATCGGCGGCTTGGTTCATGGCAACATCCTGACGCCGGACGACGAACCCGCGAAGTAATCCGCAATAGGCGAAGAGTAGTAAAACCAATCTAGCAAGGCGACCAGTGATCAATTTGGCTAGACAATTGCGGGCGTCTCGGCGAGACGCCCCTACGACTGCTAAAGTATTTCGCTGATTCCGTCCAGCGCGCTTAATCGTCGGCGTCTGGAAGATCGAGCTGCAGGCGCAGTTCGCTCAGTTGCTCCGGCTCGGCGATGGATGGCGCATGCGCCATGATGTCTGAGCCGTTTTGCGTTTTAGGGAAGGCGATCACCTCGCGTATATTGGGCGCGCCCGCCAAGAGCATCACCAGCCGGTCGATCCCCCAAGCCATGCCGCCATGTGGCGGCGCCCCATACTCAAAAGCCTCCAGCATGTGGCCGAATTCGCGCATCGCATGCTCCATGCTCTGGCCGATGAGCGGGAAAATCTTCTCCTGAATCGCCCGATCATGAATGCGGATGCTGCCGCCCCCGACCTCGTAGCCGTTGCAGACCAAGTCGTATTGCGAGCCGCGCGCCGCCCCGGGATCGCTCTCGAGCAAATGCAGATCTTCCGGCAGCGGCATGGTGAACATATGCTGCGATGGATCCCAGCGCTCGTGTTCCGCGTCCCAGATGAACTCGGGGAAATCGATCACCCAACAGAAAGCGAGCAAATCGTCATCGAGGTTCATTCCCGCCTTGAAGTGATTGCGCAGAGCATCGGTGACGGCGTATACAATCTCGTCGCGATCCGACATGAAGAGCAGCAAATCGCCGCCTTCCGCGCCCATCGCCTCAATCAATTCCAGCTTCAAGTCCACATTAAAAAACTTCCCGATGGGACCGCGCAGCTCGCCTTCGGGGTCGGTCGGAATGGTAATATAAGCCAAGCCCTTGGCGCCATACCGCCGCGCCATGTTTTCGAGGTCCCGCGCGACCTTGCGCAGCTGCGTGCCGCTGAGCGCGCCCGCCACCTCGGGAATGCGCATGCACTTTACCTTTTTGCCCGCCTTGACGTTCTCCACGAAGACGGGAAAGGCGCAGCGACCGGCGATATCGCTGATGTCAATCGAGCGCAAATCGAAGCGAATGTCGGGTCGGTCAGTGCCATATTGTTCAAGCGCGTCCTGGTAGCGAATCCGCTGAAAAGGCTCGGCGATAAGCTGCTTGTCTGGCGTCACGTTCCTGACGATCGCGCTCGCCAGCGCTTCCATCAGCCGCATCACATCTTCACGCTCGACAAAACTCATCTCCAAATCAAGCTGGGTGAATTCCGGCTGGCGGTCGCCGCGCAAGTCTTCATCGCGAAAGCAGCGCGCAATCTGAAAATAGCGCTCGAATCCGCCGACCATCAGCAATTGCTTAAGTTGCTGGGGCGATTGCGGAAGCGCGTAAAACATGCCCGGCTGCAAGCGGCTCGGCACCAGAAAATCGCGCGCCCCCTCGGGCGTCGTTTTGAAAAGTATCGGCGTTTCGATCTCGATGAAATCCTCCGCTTCCAAAAAATCGCGGATGAACTTCACCGTCTTGTGCCGCAGCAGGATGCTGCTCCGCATGGATTCGCGCCGCAAATCCAGGTAGCGATGGCGCATGCGCAGCGCTTCGTCGATATTTTCATCATCTCGATTGATATAAAAGGGCGGCGTGCGCGATTGATTCAAGATGACGATTTCATCGGCGACGATGTCGATATCGCCCGTGGCAAGCTCGGGATTGGCGGTGCCTTCGGGCCGAATGCGCGCCTTGCCCCGCACTTTCAACACATACTCATTGCGGGCGCTATCAGCGGCGGCGTGCGCTTCGGGCGCCAGCTCAAGATCAACAACCACTTGCGTGATGCCCCAGCGATCGCGCAGGTCGATGAATATCAAGCCGCCTTGATCGCGCCGCCGATTGACCCAGCCAGCCAGTTGGACCGGCTTGCCGGCGTCTCGCTCTCGCAATTCCCCGCAGGTATGTGTCTTCATCATTTGGCGATCTCTCCTCGATCAAGCGATGAATTCCAATTCACTGTCGAGCTAAACAGTTAGCCGACAGGTCAGCGCTGTAGCTTATCATGGCGCGCCTTGCAAATGTATAGTAACTATTGCGCTCGCGGATGCGAGACCAGGCACTTTACAGCCCGAATGATGTTGACTAAACTCGGCGCTATGAATGGGCAAGACAGCGGCATTACCAAAAGGCAGCTCGGCGTTTTCATGGCGCTCGTCGGGTCAATCGGTTTCGTTGCCGTCCTGGCGATAGATATCGTAGACGTCGGGCGGCAAGGGGGCATCGGTCCGGCGCAGTTCACGGCGCTTGGGCTGCTGGCGGCTGGCGCAGTCATCGGCTTGACGCTAATCCCCCTGGGCGATGCGCCGGCATGACGATGCCGCGCAGCCGAATCTACACCCTCTTGATGGCGGCCGCCACCGCCGCCCTGCTTTTCTCCTTCCTGATTTACTTGCTGTACACCGCGAATCTTTTGAGCTTTCCCTACGATTACGACCAGGGCGAAGGCTTTGAACTGCATGACACGGTCTTGTACAGCCGCTTCCAACTGCCTTATCGAGACACAGAATCCTACCCCTTTTACGGCAGCATTTATCCGCCCCTTTTTCATGTGATGGCGGCGCCATTCGTCTGGCTATTCGGTCCCGCCTACTGGTACGGACGGCTCTTGGGCTTCCTTGCTTCGCTCGTCAGCGCAGGCGCCATCTATTACGCCGTCTTCCGCCAGGGCAGAGGCAATCGCTGGATCGCCCTGCTATCCGCATTGGCATTTCTCAGTTCCAATTTTGTTTATCACATCGGTCCCCTTTACCGTCAACATACAATGATGGTGACCTTTGAAACGCTGGCGGTCGTCATGCTGGCAGGCGCCTTCCCACGACGCGACAAACGGGGCACAGCGGCCGGTCTGCTGCTGCTGATCTGCGCCGGCTACACCAAGCAGCTCGCCGCCTTCAGCGCATTAGCCGCCTTCACCTGGATGTTTCTGCGCCAGCCCGCGCGCGCCTTGCGCTGCCTTCTCGTCTTCGCGCTCGCCGGCGCTGCGATTTTCCTCTGGCTGAACATCGCCTCGGATGGCCAATGGTGGCTGCAGACGATTGTCGCCAACGTCAATGACACCATCCCCGAGCAAGCGGTTGGCTTGTTTATCCTCTGGTTCAAGCTGCACGGTTTGCTGCTGATCCCCGCCGCGGCGCTGCTTGTCTATGAGCTTTATCTGGACCGCCTTTCCATATACAGCGTCTGGTTTGTTTTTTCTACCGTGCTGGGGGCGATCGCCGCCAGCAAATGGGGCGCTGGCGATAGCTACTTCGTCACGTCAATCGCAGCCGCCTGCATCCTCAGCGGCATCTTCTTCTCGCGCGCGCTGGCAAAGGACTGGCGATTGCCGCGGCGCTTCCCTAAGGCGATCTTGACCAAGGTCTCGCGCGCCGCCCTGATCGTCATTCCGCTGCTCTATATAGGATACGCCCGCGCCACGCTCAAGCTGCCAACCGCTGGCGCGTTCGAGCCAGTCGCGGCGGCGCTGGGCGTCGAAGGCAACGTCCGCGATGACTTCTACGATTCCGCCTCATTTCTGGTTGGCGGTTATGCCAGAATCGGGTACTTGCTCACAGCCGAAGATCGGGCGGCCGGCGACGAAATTGTCCGTTTGATTAGGGCGACTGAAGGACCTGCGCTCAGCGAAGAAGCCGGCTTTGCCCTGGCTGCGCAGCGCGATGTCGTCACCAATCCGGCGCAGCTGCGCAACTTGCATCTGGCCGGGCGCTTCGACGGGGGGCGGCTGGTCGGCATGATTGAACGAGGAGAATTTGGCATCGTCGTCTTGCGCGCCCAATTTTATCCGCCGCCTGTGCTCGCGGCGATCGCCCGCAGTTACGAGCAAACACAGTCGATTCACATGAATGGTTTCGATTACATCATCCTGCATCCCCGGGCGCTGGACGACAATTAAGGACCGCTGCGTGCCAACCGCGTATCTGACCGACGACAGCTTCGTCAAGCACGACTTTCCCCAACACCCGGAACACGCCGGTCGCATCAAGGCGGTCTGGCAGGCGCTGGATGCCGCCGGCCTCACTGATCAGCTGCTGCGCCTCCCGCCGTCGCCAGCCGCAGACGAGCAGATTCTTGCCGTCCATAGCGCCGAGCATCTTCAAGGCCTCGTCGCCGTCGCGCAAGGAGACCGGATGGTCCGCCTAGATCCCGATACTTATGCCCTGCCGGTCTCGACTGAGGTTGCGCGCCTCGCTGCTGGCGCGGTCATCGGCGCGGTCGATTCCGTGCTATCGGCGGATGCCGGCAACGCGTTGGCAATTGTCCGGCCGCCGGGCCATCACGCCACCGCAAGCCGGCAGATGGGCTTTTGCCTGCTCAACAATATCGCCATCGCCGCGCGCCACGCTCAATCAAGATACGGCATCGAGAGAGTGCTGATTCTCGATTACGATGTGCATCATGGCAATGGGACCAACGATATCTTCTACGCCGATCCCAGCGTGCTATTCATCTCGACTCATCAATATCCCTTCTATCCTGGCAGCGGCGCGCTCGCCGATATCGGCGCTGATGACGGCGCAGGCGCGACCATCAACATTCCCCTCTCGGCGGGACAGGGCGACAACGCTTTTCGTTCGCTGTTTGCTGAAATTGTTCGACCCGCCATTGAGCGGTTTCAGCCGGAGCTGATGCTGATCTCAGCTGGGTTCGACGCGCATTGGGTCGATCCGCTGGCGAGCATGCGGCTGACCCTGGAAGGTTACGATTGCTTGGCGCGCGAGTGCATACAGCTGGCGGAGCGCCTGTGTGACGGTCGCATCATCTTTGTGATGGAGGGCGGTTACGATTTGACGGCGCTGGCGCAGGGCTGGTGCAATATCGCGCGCGCGCTGCTTGGTCAGGACGAAGTCAGCGACCCCTATGGAGCGCCCAGGACAAAGATCAGCGCAGACATCCAGCCGTTGATCGACGGACTCCGCCGAATCCACCGACTCTAGGGGATTCCAGATTTGTTATGCGAAAAGTGATCGGCTGGCGGACGACTCACAGGGTCGCGTAGACACTGACCGCCAGTCGCCCCTACAAGGCTTGTCCGGTACTGGTTGGATCGCGCCTGTGTCTATGAAATGCAGGTGTTTGCAAACGATTCACCACAGTCCCTCGCGAGTCGCGACTCGGCTCACGCAAATTATCGAATCCGCATGAACAAAGTCTGTAGGGGCGTTTAGCCGAAACGCCCGCGCATGTGATAGTGCGAGCTTTAGGGCGAGACAAGTCTCGCCCCTACAGCCCCTTAATTTGACGGCCGCTAAGTTACTGTGAATTAGTCGCGGACAAGCCTTACAAGGCATTCGGATTAGGTAAACATCAGATCGCCTTCAAGGCCCTGCTCCTGCGCCAGCGCCCGGCGCAGGTCGAAGATTTGATCGCGCAGCGCCGCCGCCTTCTCAAACTCCAAAGCGCCCGCCGCCTTCTGCATTTCACGTTCGAGTTCATCAATCATGCCTTGCAGCTCATCCGCCGGCAAGCTCGCCAGCCCGGCGTCAAAGGTCGCATCGTCGCCTTCGCCTTTGCCGTCAATCGCGCGCAATCTATCGGTGATATCCTGAATGTCCTTGACGATCTGCTGCGGCTCGATGCCATTTTCGAGATTGAAGGTCTCCTGCTTTTGCCGGCGCCGATCGGTCTCGTCGATGGCGCCTTTCATCGCCGGCGTCATGTCATCGGCATACATGATAACCTTGCCCTCGACATGACGCGCCGCCCGCCCGATTGTCTGAATCAAAGCCGGCTCCGAGCGCAGAAAGCCCGATTTATCGGCATCGAGAATCGCCACCAGCGACACTTCAGGCAGGTCCAGCCCTTCTCGCAGGAGGTTGATGCCCACCACCACATCATAAACGCCCATGCGCAAATCGCGCAGAATCTCCACCCGCTCCAGCGTATCCACCTCGGCGTGCAGATATTGCCCCTTGATGCCAAGTTCGTTTAGATATCCAGCCAACTCCTCAGACATGCGCTGCGTCAGCGTCGTCACCAGCACACGCTGCCCCTCGCGCACACGCAGCGCGATCTCCTGGAGCAAATCGTCAATCTGCCCCTCGATCGGGCGCACGTCCACCTGCGGATCCACGATGCCCGTCGGCCGGATGATCTGCTCGACAACTTGCTCCGCGTGTTTGCCCTCGTAAGGTCCGGGCGTGGCGCTGGTATAGACTGTCTGCCCTACCCTCTCCCAAAACTCGTGGAACTGCAGGGGCCGATTGTCCAGCGCGCTCGGCAAGCGGAAGCCGAAATCGACCAGGATCTGTTTGCGCGCCTTATCGCCGTTGTACATGCCGCGGATCTGCGGCACGGTCATGTGGCTCTCGTCAATGACCAGCAGGTGATCCTCCGGCAGATAATCAATCAGGGTGAAGGGCGCGCTGCCGGGCGGCCGCCGATCAAAATGGCGCGAATAATTCTCGATGCCCGTGGTGAAACCAACTTCGCGCAGCATCTCGATATCGTAACGCGTGCGCTGCTCAATGCGCTGGGCTTCGATCAATTTGTCTTCGCGCTTGAAATGCTTAATCTGCTCTTCCAGCTCAATCTCGATATCGTGCAGCGCCTCGCGGATATGCTCCTCATCGGTGATGTATTCGCGCGCCGGGAAGATCGTCACCAGGTCATGAATGTGAACCACCTCGCCCGTCAGTGGATGAAACTCAATGATCTTCTCGATTTCGTCACCCCAAAGATAGATGCGGAATGCCGTTTCAGAATAACCCGGCACGATCTCGAAGGTGTCGCCTCGTGAGCGAAAATTGCCGCGCCGCAGTTCCAGATCGTTGCGGTGATACTGAATCCGAATCAGATCCCGATATACGCGCTCACGCCGCACTTCCTCGCCGACCTTGAGCTCAACCGACATCTTGCGCCAGTTGACCGGATCGCCAATGCCGTAGATGCAGGACACCGACGCCACAATCAGCACATCGCGCCGAGAGAACAATGACGCCGTCGCCGACAAGCGCAAGCGCTCAATCTGCTCGTTGATGTCGGTCGACTTTTCGATGTACAGGTCATGCCGCGGCACATACGCTTCCGGCTGATAATAATCGTAGTAGCTGACGAAATACTCGATGGCGTTGTTGGGGAAGAGCCGCTTGAATTCGGCATAGAGCTGCGCCGCCAACGTCTTGTTATGCGCCATGACCAGGGTCGGCCGCTGCGTCGCCTGCACGATGTTGGCGATGGTGAAGGTCTTGCCGGTGCCGGTGGCGCCAAGCAGCGTCTGATGTTTATGCCCCTGATGCAAGCCAGCCAACAAGCCCTCAATGGCTGTCGGTTGATCGCCGGTCGGCGCGAAGGGCGCATCCAATTCGAATTCGGGCAAGATCAACCCTCAGTGAGTTGAGAACGGGTGTTCGCTGATTCAGCCTAGTATAATCGGCGAGAGTTGCGACCCGCAAGTCTCGATCGCCCCGGTGAAAACGCTTTTCTGCGCGGATTCTCGGATTGGCATTGACAGGTTCCAGACTAGCTGATAACCTTTAGACTCGCAACATGACCTGTTGCGTTGATGATGCGGGGTGGAGCAGTGGTAGCTCGTCGGGCTCATAACCCGAAGGTCGTTGGTTCGAATCCAGCCCCCGCTATCGAGCTGATGTAGCTCAGCTGGTTAGAGCGCGCGACTCATAATCGCGAGGTCGGAAGTTCAAGTCTTCCCATCAGCACTGATTGGGGACCCGTGAGCGGGTCTTTTTTGTTGCAAACCGCAACAAACTCATGGTATAAAACGTATGTACTACTAAAGACAATGTGCACAGCATTAGGCGTTCGGCGTTGATGTATATTAGGAGAGGAGAGAATGAAACGTACAGACTTGCTTTTGAAGATCATCGCAGCTGCTGAAGGCAAACCGCTTACGCCGGCTCAATTGCAGAAAGTGGCGTTTCTGTTGGGAATGGAATGCAGCAGTTACATGCCTGAAGATTACTATCGCTTTCGGAAGTATGACTACGGACCCTTTTCCGCTGAAATATACCGTGACGCGGAACAACTTGAACGCGAAGGCATGATCACAATTCTCATAAATGCAAGAGGCGGCTGGAGAGAATACGCGGCTACAGTCCAAGGTTGTACGGTAGAGATCGAGGACATGCCCAAAGACGTCTCGTCATTCATTTTGGAGAAAGTTAAGTGGGCGCGCGAGCTTTCGTTTCCGGAGCTCGTTCGCGAAGTATACAGAATGTATCCCGCATACCGCGAAAACAGCGTATTTAGCGTCTAACTGAAACATGACCCTTATCATTGGCGTAAAGTGCCAAGATGCGCTTGTCATTGGCGCGGACAGCGTTACGACCTTTGGATCCGCAATAGAGCAAGAAGTTGATGACAAGATAAAGACCATTGATGGCGACGTAGTAGTTGCTAGCGCTGGCGCGGTTGGGCTTGGTCAGCTAGTTTTTGGCGAGCTCAAGATGCACTGGCAAAGAGTAAGGGCCTGCAGCGAGATCGTTAGCGCAAGAAACGAGATTTCAGAGATAATTTGGAATGAAGTCATGCCTGCAATGCAACGGGCTGCAGATGCCGAAGCGCTCCTCGGCAGAAAAATCGTTGAATCTCTCGCTTGTAATTTCATGGTTGCATTTCCCGCTAACGACACTCACACACTCCTTGTGTATGACGAGAGCGCGCAATCGCTTGAGGTAACGCACAGTTCTCCATTCCTTACGTTAGGTAGTGGCAGTATCCAGGCAGATCCATTTCTAGCATTCGTGAAGCGCATATTCTGGAGCGATAGTGCCCCCAAGACATTGGGGGACGGTATCTTCTGTGTTCTCTGGACACTGGACCACGTTAGCAGGGTAAACGCAGGTCTTGGCGTCGGTGGTAGACCAAACGTTGTAGTATTGCAGAAGCGGGAAAATGAATGGCGAGCAGAGAAACTCAGCGATGATACACTTGACGAGCAGCTCATGGGAATTCGACTTGCCGAAGATTACATGGGAGACTTCCGCCACTTTTTCAGTCCTGGATTGTTAAATGGCGACAACCAGTAATCGATTCAATCTAATAGATTAGAGCTATTTTGTGAAGCTTGGCATTTCTACACTTAACTGCCATATGTAGGCCTTTGACAAATTGCTTATCAGCGCTCGAATTTTAACAAGTCTTCAAACGTCTCCCGCCGCCGGCTGACCCACCAGCGATCCCCGTCAACAATCACCTCGGCGGGCCGGCGCCGCGCATTATAATTGCTCGCCATGGTCATGCCATAGGCGCCCGCCGTCAGCAGCGCGACCTTGTCGCCCGGCTCCAGCGGCGGCAGTTGACGGTCACGCCCCAACACATCCGCCGATTCGCAGACTGGTCCCACAACCTGCGTTGATACGGTTTCACCCTCTGTTCGCCGCAAAGGCGCGATTTCATGATGCGCGCCGTACAAAGCCGGGCGGATCATCTCCGCCATGCTCGCGTCCACGATGGCGAAATTATGCCCCGCTTGCCGCTTCAGATACAAGACTTTGGCGACCAGCAACCCGGCATCGGCGACAATCGCGCGCCCCGGCTCCAGCAACACATCGTAGCCGTCGAGACGCCGCGCCAGCTCCGAAGCCAGCCGATCAGGCGGAGCAACCTTCTCGCCGAAGCGATAAGCCACCGGCAGCCCGCCACCGACGTTGATCGCCCTAATCTGCGGATAATCGATCGCCAAGGCAAGCAGTTTCTCCAGCGCCGACAGCGTCGCGCTCGCCTCGCTCAGTTGGCTGCCGATATGCATGTGCAAGCCCGCGAAATCGATATTGGGATAGCGCGCGCCGTTGCTGAGAACATCGCGAACAACCTCAGCCGTCAAGCCAAACTTCGCCGCGCCGTGCCCGGTCGCCATATAGGGATGGGCGCCTGCTGTCACTTCGGGATTAAGCCGCAGCGCCACCAGCACCGGTTTCGCGCCTCGTTCAGCCGCAATGTCATCTATGTGATCGAGCTCGCCGATGTTCTCGGCATTGATCCAGCCGACGCCATTCGTAATCGCATAAGCGAGTTCCGCCCGCGTCTTGCCCACGCCGGCGAATACGATGGCTTCCGCCGCCGCGCCCGCCCTCAACGCGCGGTAAATCTCGCCGCCGCTGACGCAATCGAATCCAGCGCCAGCATCGCTTAATGCGCGCAAGACGTCCAGATTGCCATTCGCTTTGACGCTGAAATGAAGCCGGGCATTCAATGGCGCAAACGCCGACCTGAGTCGCTGAAAGTTCTCGCGTATTCGTGGCAAGCTGTAAATGTAGGCTGGCGTCCCGACCTCGCGGACAATCGACTCAATGTCGACTTCGTCGATTCTCAGTTCATCGTCCGCGTATCGAATAGAAGTGTTGAAGACCATTGTTAATGTCGGCAATTTGTTAAAACAAAAGCGGAGACATGACTTGACATGTCTCCACTCAACGGGAGCGACGGGATTTGAACCCGCGATCTCCGGCTTGACAGGCCGGCATGTTAACCGCTACACCACGCCCCCAGCATCACCCACAATTTAGCAGCCAACCAGCCCACTGTCAAGTGCGAAACGGCGCCAGGCGCGAGGCGAGCCGCCCCGGCGCCAGTATCCCGTCACTGCTTGTATCAATCCCCGCGCGTTTTGGATAGAATACGCGACACTGCCAAAACTGAGAACCGACAAGCCATGAGCTATCGCAAGGTTTTGGTCTTTTGGCTGCCGCTGGCATTGTCCTGGCTGCTGATGACCTTTGAAGGACTCTTGATCCAGGGCGTGATTGGCCGCAAACCGGACGCGGAGACGCAGCTCGCCGCATTCGGCTTGCTGTTTTCGCTGTCCGTTCTCATCGAAACGCCGGTCATTATGCTGCTGGCGACAAGCAACGCGCTCTCGCGCGATCGCCAGTCTTTTCGCATGCTCTGGCGCTTTATGATGAGCGTCAATATCGTTGTGGTCGCGATCGCCGCGCTGATGGCATTCACGCCGCTGCTCGATTTTTATCTCGGCGCTCTCCTGAAGGTTCCTGACCAGATCATCGAAGCAACCCGACCGGGCATGAAAATCATGATCCTTTGGGGCGGCTTCATCGGATACCGCCGCTTTCATCAAGGCCTCATGATTCGCGCTGGCAATACGCGCTATGTCGCCTATGGCACGGCGCTGCGCGCGCTTGTATCCGGCAGCGTCGCCGTCGGTTTGGGCGCGATCACGACCCTCGCCGGCGCCGTCACCGGGGCTATCGCATTGATCCTGGCGATGGCGGCGGAGGCGCTCTACACCTACTTTGTCTCGCGTCCCGATGTCAAGCGCCTGCTCGAAACGCCGCTCGCTGCGGGAAAGCGCGCCCTCACCCAGCGCGACGCCCTGCGATTTCACTTGCCGCTGGCGGCCACCAGCCTCATCACGATTCTGGTCAGCCCGGTCATCGAACGGGGCCTCGCCAGCATGCCCGATGCGGCGCAGAGTCTGGCCGCTTGGCCCGTGATCTTCACCATCTTGCTGATAACCCGTTCCGGTGGCATCGCTTATCAAGAGGTGGTGATATCGCTTAACGACAACGAGGCGCGCCATCGCATCTTGCGCAACTTCACCATCCGGCTCGGGCTGGCGCTAAGCCTCATCACGACAGTCTTCGCCTTCACCCCGGCGATTTTGTTCTACCTGGGCGCCATCCTCCAGGCGCCGGCGCATCTGCATGAACTGGCGCTCATCGGCGCGCAAGCCGGCATTTTGCTGCCCCTGCTGACCACCTTGCAAAGTTACCTGCGCGCCTTGCTGATGCTCAGCCACAGAACTGGCGCCATCTATCGCGCAATCGTCGGCGGCTTCCTTCTAACAGCAGCTGCCGTTTGGGGCGGCATCGGCTTGGGTTGGCACGGCATCTTGGCCGCCTCCCTTGGTTTGACCATTGGGATGACTGGCGAACTGGCATACCTTTACCTGTCTTACCGACGCGGGCACGCGGCGCTTCGTCTGCACTGGCAATCAAGCGTTGCGCCCTCGCCAGGCAATTAAGATTCTAGGACTAAGTCTGATGACCTTCATTAACGAAATCCTCCCGCTGCGCAGCCAGGCCGCTATCCGCAATCGCTGGCTGAAGAAGCGGCTCAAAACCATTATTCCGGAGCTGCTCAAACGCGAAAATATCGATCTCTGGATCGTGATCTGCCGCGAATACAACGAAGATCCCGTTCTCATGTCGCTGCTGCCCGCCGCATCCATGTCGGCGCGCCGTCGCACAATTCTCCTCTTCGCCCGCGCTGGCGACGAGGTCGAGCGGCTGACGCTCTCGCGTTATGGCTACGATGGCTTTTACGCCGGCGTCTGGAACCCCGACGATGAAGAGCAGCTCGAATGCCTGGCGCGGGTCATACGCGAGCGCGATCCGCGGCGCATCGGCGTCAATACTTCGCAGATCTTTGCTTTCGGCGACGGCATGTCGCATACCGAGCGCCAACTGGTCAGCGATGCGCTGGGCGAGCCCTACGCCGCGCGCCTCGTCTCGGCCGAGAATCTCTGCGTCGGCTGGCTTGAGCGCCGCAGCCCCGAAGAGATTAACGCTTACCCGCGGCTGGTGGAAATGGGCCACGCGATCATCGCCCGCGCCTTTTCCACCGCGGTCATCCATCCAGGTTTGACGACGACCGATGATGTGGTCTGGTGGATGCGGGAGACCATGCAAGACGCCGGCTTGAACGCCTGGTTCCAGCCCACGATCGATATCCAGGCGCCAGGTCAGACCTATGAGAATAGTGAGAATCCGCGAAAGATCATCATGCCCGGCGACCTGCTGCACTGCGATATGGGCTTTCACTACCTGGGATTGGCGACCGACCAGCAGCAGCATGCCTACGTCTTGCGCCCAGGCGAAAAACAGGCGCCGCCCGGGCTAATAGCCGCACTGCGCGCCGGCAACCGCCTGCAAGATATTCACCTGCAAGAAATGAAGGTCGGCCGCAGCGGCAACGAAGTGCTGCGCGCCATCTTGGAGCGAGCCGAAAGCGAAGGCATCCGCCCCCAAGTTTACAGCCATCCGCTTGGCTTTCATGGTCATGCCGCCGGTCCGCTCGTCGGCTTGTGGGATCAGCAAGATGGCGTGCCAGGCGTCGGCGATTATCCTCTCTATGATGATACCGTTTACTCTATCGAGCTGAACATCACCGAGCGCATTCCAGAATGGGGCGACCAAGACGCGCGCATCATGCTCGAAGAAGACGCCGTGCTCAGCGGCGGCGAAATGCGCTGGCTCGATGGCCGGCAGGAATCCTTCTACCTAATCGGCTGATTCGGCACCTTGCTACCTTTACAGCCGGTTTACTTCTGGCGTCAGCAACAAGCCAGCAAGCCCAGGGCAATCGCATCAAAACTGGCATCCCCTGCGACGAGCGAAACTAAACTGAAATTTAACCACCGAGGACACCGAGAGCGCCGAGAAATGCGATTGATCAGAGATTTCGCGGCATCTTGTCGCAAACCTTTTGGACGGGAAGGAAGTTTATCGACAAGGTATCGGCATGCCTGCCCAATTCAATCAGTGGATTTAGGAGAAAAGTCGAAAAGAACCTAAACTCTGTGTCCTCAGTAACACCCAGTAAGTCATGCGAAAAAGGGCGATGCTAATCTGATTCGAGATCTGTAAGGGCGAGACTTGTCTCGCCCACTATGTCGCCATTGTACATGTGGGCGACTCAAGAGTCGCCCCTACGACGTTCCTTCATTTTGTTGCATTACTTTATTGGACTTA
>JAJEGA010000062.1 GCA_022820125.1 Anaerolineae bacterium
TCTCGCCACGAAGGAGTTCCAGCACGATCCTGACCTTGGTCTCCGGACTGTATTTGCGGTATTTCCCCACGAGCGTTCCTCCAACTGACCATCTAGTATACTCTCTTTGCTAGGTGTCCAGTTTTTTAGGACCACTACAGCTAGACCGTACACACACCTAATCAGCGGTGAGTCCCCCGCGTTTCCTAAGCTCCTCATTCCACCTCTCCCTTGCGCCGCCCAGAGATTGCGATGAATAAGAGCCAGCAGAGCACCACGGTCAAATACAAGGTGACAAGGGAAATCGACGAGCCGTAGCCATAATCCGTGCGCGGGAAGACCACCCGCCAAATATAGATGCCGGTGAAGCGCGTGCCCGGTCCGCCGCCAGCCAGCATCCACACCTCATCAACCGTGCGAATGGCATCCATGATGCGGATGAAAACCGTCGTCAGCAGGACGGGCCGCAGGAAGGGCAAGGTCACATACCAGAAGACCTGCAAGCGATTGGCGCCATCCACTTTGGCCTGCTCGACCGGCTCGCGCGGTATCGCCGACAAACCAGCCAGCATCGTCAGCGTGACAAAGGGCGTCCAATGCCAGATATCCATGATGATCGAGGTCAGCAGCGCTTGTTCTGGGTAGGAGCCAATCTGGTATTTGATATCGAAATAGCGGTCAAGAAAGAAGGGCACTGGACCGAAGCCCGGGATGACCAGCAAGCGCCAGATTGCGCCAACAGCGATCGGCGCCACCATCAGCGGGAAGGTATGGATGATACGAAAAAGCGATTTGCCGGGGAACTTGCGCGTCAGCATCTGCGCCAGCAAAAAGCCCAGCACAACTTCGCTGGCGATAGCGAAGACGGCAAAACGTATCGTCAAGCCGACTGAATGCAGAAAGTCAGCGTCAAAGACCAAACGCCGATAATTGTCCAGCCCATTAAAGCGCAAGCCGTCTTCAGCAGCGAAGATATTCCATTCGTTAAAGCCGACAACCAAAACATAAAGAAAGGGCATAAAGCCGAAGATGATCAAAATGATAAGAGTGGGGCTTAGTAGCAGCCAGCCGGTGCGGGGATTGCGCATCAACCGATCCCAGTGGTAATGACAAAACAGGGTGACGTATTGTCACCCTGCCTGATTCTACCGTGTTACGACTTACATCCCGTAACCCAAACGCGAGAGTTCTTCATCGACAGCCATCGCCGCCTGCGACAGAGCCTCAGCCGGTGACAACTCGCCCAGAATCGCGCGCTGGATGAAGGGATCGATTACCTCACGCACCTGCGCGTGGAAGGGGAAGGGCGGCGCGCCAGCGAAGAGGGGACCCTGCTCCTCCAGCAGCGTGTAATAGCCATCGACCTTGGCGTCTTGCTCGGCGATCAAGGGATCATCAAAGGTGGCGGTGTGGGTGATGCGCGCGCCCGCGGCCGCCCATTCCGCCTGCACCGATTGCTGACCGATGAATTGCAGCCAGAGCAGCGTCGCTTCTTTGTTGCGTGAGGAATGCGGGATGCCAAAAGCGCCACCATCATAGTAGCCGATGTAGCCCTCGCCCATTTCAGCCGCTTCAATCACGCCTTCAGCGGTGACGGGCAGGCGAACGCCAACATTGCCGGTGACAGCCGAGCGCGACTCATCGGTGGCGATCCAGGCGGCGTTCTCACCATAGACCCAACCCTGCGCGGCGCGGCCAGCGGCGAAGCTGGATGCGACTTCGTCCCAAGTGCTCGAGGTGGCCTCGGGCGGGGCGAAGGGCAGCATGCTCAGCCAGAAGGTCAGCGCTTCAACCGCGGTATCGCCATCCAGGGCGCCGCCATTTGCGCTCTGTGCCGAGCCGGCATCCAGGTTGATGCCCCAATTGTACAAACCGAAGGAGGGACCAATGGATTCGAGGAATTCATAGGTCGAAGCCGGGTGCCCGGTCGAACCCTGAACCGTCGTGCCCCAGAGGTCCATGTCCATGCTCTCGCCATAAGCGGTGAAGAAAGCGGCATTGTCGGCGTACTGGTCGAAGCTCTCAGCCGGCGCCAGCGGATAGCCGTATTCTTCTTCGAAAGCCGCCATGATATCGGCATCCTCAAAGAGATCCTTGCGATAGAGGTAAACCTTGACGAATGCTTCCATCGGCACGCCGAAGAGATCGCCATCGGCATTCTTGAAGTAATCGGCGAAGCTGGTAAAGGCGCTCTCATCATAGCCTTCATAAGCCAGGTCCGGGTTGTCGGCGGCGAAAGAAGTCAGGTTCACGAGGTAATCCTGCGCCAGGTAGGAATAGATGATGTCCTGCTCGATGTAAACGAAGTCATAGATGCCGGTATTGGCTTCCATGTCGTTAATCGCTTTGGAATACATCTGATCCCAAGAGGTCGTCTCGAACTCGACATTGATGCCGGTGAGCTCGGTGAACTGGGCGGCCAAGACATCAGCCACGTAATTCGACGGCGGCGTGCTCTCGGATACGCCGCGGATAGTCGCGCCGGCATAGGGCGCGGCCGCGTCCGCCCACCAGTCGTGCATGTCGGCTGTAACCAGCGACATGTTCGCCAACAGGGCGAAGGCGACTAGCAGAACAATGGTGAATAGCTTCTTCATACAGGGTCTCCTTGGAGAAAATATGGGAATGTGATTGCCAGGCGCTCGCAGCGCTATCCGCAGAATATGATGATTGGCATCAGATATTGCGCGGCTGGCGCGATGCGATGAGGCTCGACAGTAAACCATTATCTAACACAGATTTGATTATTTCCAGTCGGAATCATTGACCGAACCAATACGCGCTACAGCCGGCGGAATTACGATCCCGACCTTGATTGACCCGCTCGCCTAGATTATCGGATCGCCCATGGTATTGATGATGATATCAACCTCGTCGGCGCTGATGCAGAGCGGCGGCGCAAGGCGATGACCTGCGCTATCGGCCGCCAATCAACACGAAGTAGATGACCACCGTAAGAAATATGATGAGAGCCAGGTACGCGCACCAGCGAAGAATGCGCCCGTCCTCTTTGTCAAACAGAAACATGACACTGACCCCCTTGTCCTGAGGCGATACGGCGTGACTAGCGCGCTTCGATCGCTCGCGCAACTTGCGGAAGTGTATCGAAGTCGGCTGAACATCACGGGACGCGCGAGAGTGATCCAGTCGATGTGAAGCCAAGCGTCTCACCCGCTCGCCCGCGTGATCGCGTCACCCATCGTATTGATGATGATATCGACCTCGTCGGCGCTGATGCAGAGCGGCGGCGCAAAGGCGATCGCGGGTCCAATCGGGCGCGCCCGCAAGCCCATTTCCAGCGCCGCTTCGCTGATCTTCTCCGCCGTACCCGGGTCGCCTTCACGGCTCTCTTTGCTCTTGACGACATCAATCCCGGCCATCAAGCCCAGCCCGCGCGCGTTGTCGATATTGGGGAATTCATCAACCAGCGCATTTAAGCCATTTAGCAGCCGCTCGCCCATGGCGCTGCTGTTCGCCAGCAAGCCATCGCGCTCGATGATGTCGATATTGGCGCTGCCGACGGCGCAGGCTGCCGCGTGCCCGGAATAGGTGTAACCGTGCATCCAGCTCTGGTCTTCCGGCGCGCTATTGATCACATCGCGGATTTCATCGGTCACCTGAATCCCGCCGAGCGGCATGTACCCGCTGGTTACGCCTTTGGCGAATTGCATGATATCGGGGTTGATGCCAAAGGCGTCGCAGCCGAACCAGTCGCCCGTGCGCCCAAAGCCGCAGATCACCTCATCGGCGATGAACAAGACCTCGTATTTTTTGCAGATTGCCTGCGCGAGCTCAAAGTAGCCCTCAGCGGCAATCATGACGCCGCCGGCGCCCTGTATCGGCTCGCTGATGAAAGCGGCCACCGTCTCCGGTCCCTCGCGCAGGATCGCTTCTTCCAAATCACGCGCCGCCGCCTGCGCCACGCTCTCGCCATCCCGAAGCTCGCCCTCATAGTGATAGGGGTTTGGATTCGCCACATGGATGAAGCCCTCAAGCACGCCGCCGAACATGGTGTGAAACTTGCTCATGCCAGTGGCGCTGGTGGCTGCCAGCGTCATCCCGTGATACCCGGTCAAGCGCGAGATGATCTTGGTCTTCCGCGCCTTGCCCAGTTGATACCAATAGAAGCGCGCCGTCTTGATTGACGTGTCAGTGGATTCGCTGCCGCCCGATGTGAAGTTGGTGAAGTTCATATTCGGGCGGAAGAAGCCAGCCAGTTTGTCCGCCAATTGCGCCGACGGCGGGTTGGTCATGCCGGCAAAGCCCGAGCTGTAAGCGATATCAAGCATCTGATCATAGGCGACCTGCGCCAGTTCGCGGTTGCCATAACCTATGTTCACGTTCCACAGGCTGGCCATCGAATCGAGGATTTTGCGGCCGTCAGTTGTGTAGAGCCAGACGCCATCGCCCTTCTCCACCATGACGGCGTTCTCCGTCCGCGAGGGATGGTACATCGGATGCAATTGCCGCTCGTCTTGCTGGACCAGCGCCGCGTAATCATTTGCGATCATGATGATTTACTCGTCTCTACATGAATTGGCAGAATGCTAGCATAACTTAGAATCGGGGGATTTTCGACTGGAAGGCGGATTAAGCCAGGGCAATCGCACCAGGTTTTTCTGAACCACCGAGGACGCAGAGGACACAGAGCTAAAGTTCATTTGGCGAAATCTCCACAGGCGCGCGAAAACTGTAGGCGCGATCTACCAGATCGTCCGACGAATAGAAGCGGAGTTTACAGCGGGCGACCTAATTGGCCGCCCCTACGTCGTCCAGATTTTGGCAGGCATATGGTTATGTCGCTGTGAACGGCGCGAAAACACCATGATTTGCAACAATGCCCGGCGGTTTAGGCGACTCTTATCCATCAATCAGCGACTCATACAATCGGATATATTGCTCGCTGACGCGCTCGACGCCATATCGCGCCAGCACCCGCGCGCGCAAATCCTGCCGGGACCAGGCTCGCGCCAAGACCCACTTGATGCCCGCGGCCAAGTCAGCGCTGTCTTTCATGCGCGCCAGATAACCATCGAGCCGATGCGCGACCATATCATCGGGGCCGGTTCCCTCAAAGGCGATGCAGGGCGCGCCGCAAGCCAGCGCCTCCATCACCGTCTTGCCCAGCGCCTCCTGCGTGGTTGGCAGCACGTAGACATCGCAGGCGGAGTACAGGGCGCTCAAGCTGACTTCATCGTGCAAGCGCCCGACTTGATGCGCCGGCAGCCCAACATCAATCGATTCCTGGCGCGCCGAGCCAAACAGGACCAGCTCGGCGCCAGCAGCGTTGAACCCCATGTTCAGCGCCTCCGCCAGATACTTAAAACCCTTGCGCGGATCGCTTGTGCCGCCGATTGCACCGAAGAGGATCAGCTTCTTATCCAGCGGCAGATTGAATGCGGCTCGCGCTGCCGCCCGGTCCAGCGGCTTGAATACACGCGGATCAATCGGATTGCCGATGACTTCGATCCGCCGGTCGCCCAAGATTGAACTGCGCCGCGCGCAACCCGCCAGCCACTCGCTGATCGTGACAATCGTCAGCGGCAGCTTTGACCAAGCGCGCAGCTTCCCGGCATGAACGCTGGCGCTGATGTCGTTGGCCGAGCGATCGCGCAGCTGCGGGCAAGCGCCGCAACTCACGCGATAATGGAGACAATCGCCCGCATAATGGCAGCCGCCGGTGAAAGCCCACATATCACGCAGCGTCCAAACAAGCGGCGCTCGGATCTGCGCCAGTTGCCCGATTGGCAGCAGATTATCGCCCACCCAATGCAGCTGCACAATATCGGCGGCGAAGGCATTGATGGCGGACGCGATCGGAAAATCATACAGGTTCAAGCTCCAGTGCCCGCTCCCCTCCAGGCGCGGCGCCGCGTTCAGCCGCTGCTGATGCCGCCGCTCCGCCAGCCGCCGCTGCGCCCGCCCCCAGCGCTTGAGCCGATCCGACAGCCGATGCACGCTTGCGTCCTCAGTGATCTTGCGCAGCACCAGCATCTCGCTCTCTAGGCCCGCCCCCTGCAAGCCGCGGTGCAGTCGATAGGCGCCCATTGCCGCGCCGCCGCCGCCATCACTTATCGATAGGTGAAGAACCTTCACAGAAGTCGCCTCGGTTCAACCATTACTGGCGATTATACACACACAAGAGTAGGGCATAGGGAGCAATGGCATAAAGAAGCGCATGGTGTAGCAGGTCAATCGCTTCAAAACTGGCATCCCCTGCGATGAGCAAACCTAAACTGAAATTTAACCACCGAGGACACCGAGAGCCCCGAGAAATGCGATTGATTAGAGATTTCGCGGCATTTTGTCGCAAAATTTTTGGATTGGAAGGAAGTTTGTCGACAAGGCAGCGGCATGCCCGCCTAATTCAAACAGTGGATTTAGGGTAAGAGCCATAAATGAACCTAAACGCTGTGTCCTCAGTAATTCCAAGTAAGTCATGCGAAAAAGGGCGATGCTAATCTGATTCTAGATCTGTAGGGGCGAGACTTGTCTCGCCCACTATGTCGCCATTGTACATGTGGGCGACTCAAGAGTCGCCCCTACGACGTTCCTTCATTTTGTTGCATGACTTACTTGGAATTACTTCTGTGTACGCGGTGGTAAAAGAAAATTTGAAGCGATTGCCCTGATAGGGAAAGTTACAGTGTCCGTAATCGTCCGCTAAATCTGGTATAGTCATTGGGTGAAATGAAATCTGCCTAATGAGAGGTCCGCGCTCTTGGCGCCCAACCCGCCCCTCTCCAAAATACGCGCCTGGTATCAAGCGCTGCGCCCCCGGGTCTTCACCGCCACCTATGTGCCGATGGGCTTGGCCGGCATCATCGCCATCGCTGACGGCGTCTTTGAGGGGGTCCCCTTCCTGCTGGCGCTAGCGGGGACGCTCTTCCTGCAAAGCGCCGCCAACCTGATCAACGAATACGCCGATTATCGCCGCGGCGCCGACCAGCTCAAACAAGCCGGGCAAGGCATGATCATCAAGCGCAAGATCCTCGAACCGGCGATCGTACTCGCTGGCGCCATCCTCGCGACGGTCGCCGGCTGTCTGATCGGCTTGTACCTGCTGGCGCAAAGCGGGCCGCTGCTGTGGCTGATCGGCATCGGCGGCGTGCTCGTGGCTGTCGCCTATACCGCCGGTCCCTTCCCGCTCGCGTACAACGGGCTGGGCGAAATCGCGGTCGCCATATTCATGGGTCCGGCGATCGTCGTCGGCGCCTACTACGTGATGTCGCCCACCGTCAGCGAAGCGCGCCTGGTCGAGCTCTGCCTGATTTCACTGCCGGTCGCCTTCATGGTCTCCGCCATTCTGCACGCCAACAATATCCGCGATATGGAAGCCGACCGCGCCGTCAACAAACGCACTCTGGCCGTCATCTTCGGCAGACGCTTCGCCCGCGCCGAATTCGTCTTCCTCGTGGTTGGCGCTTATGTCTCGCAAGCCATCGTCGTCGCGGCGGGTCTCATGCCCCCGCTGACGCTGCTGACGCTGATCACCTTGCCGGAGGCGCGCCGCCTCATCCACATATTCAACACCAGCACCGCCGTCCCCTTGATGCACCAAGCCCAGGGACGCAGCGCCAAACTGCACGGGCAAGTTGGTCTGCTGATGGTGGTGGGCTGGTCGCTTTCGCTGGTCTTGCCCGGCGGCTGACATGTAGGGTCTCGCCCTAAAGCCATAGCGGGGCGTTCTGCCGGCGATCACACCGTCCAATGCCAAATCTGATCCCAGGCGGTCATCCAGTCTTTCGCCCGGCTGTAAACTTTCTGCGCCGCCCGATCCAACTCGACGCCAGGGCGCCCGGCGAAGTCGTCCATTTTCTCCACCTTGTCGACTTCGATCGTGATCGTCGCCGGCGAAGACGGCACATAAGGTTCCACCGCCGTCAGATTCTGCAAAGCCTGATATGCGCCATCCTCAATCATCTGGCGCGCCCGCCGCGGCGGAATCTGACGGGCTGAGTAACGCGTCAATCCGCGCTTCACCGCCACGGTCGTCAGCCCGGCGCCAAGCAGCGCCGTCACTTCGCGGCAGACGGCTTCGTCGCCAGTGACCAGCAGCACCGGGCAGCCATAGTGCCCGCATAGCGCCGCGTTCACGCCCGATTCGCCCACCAGGTCATCGTTGAACCAGAGGTTGTGCCACTTCACCGTCGAGATGGTATGAGACAGCACGCCGTCAGCCGTGTTGTTGCGCGCGTGCATGCCCACCAGCAGGCAGGCGTCAGCGCCCTGCTCCAGCAGCTCGGTATAACGCGACCAGGGATGATGGGCGACCCAGGTGCAATCGTCATCAATCAGCTCGGGCGCGAAGGAATTGAAAGTCCAGTCGTCGCCGGCGCCGTGACAATCGACCACCACGATCTCATCGGCGCCCGCCCGCCTTGCGCCGCGCACAGCCGCGTTGATCTCCTCAGTGTAGAGCCTGCGCCCTTCTTCGTACATTGGCGCGCCGCCCGTCACCTGCCCCCAGGTCACGATGCCGCTGACGCCTTCCATGTCCGCCATAATCAGAATTTTCATGTCCGCTTCCTTTTGCCTACATCCGCTATACGAAATCCCGCAGCGCCTCTTGCATTTGGCTCAATGCCCGCTCCGCATCGGCTAGCGTCAGCCAGCCATCGACGATGGGCGGCGCGAAGCTCAAATCGGCTTCCGTCTTTAGGTAGAAGCTGCACTCGCTGGCGCAGGTCACCGCTTCATGCCCGGCGAATACCGCCGCCTGCAAACAGCCCAGCAGCGAACTCGCCTGCGACCCGACCATCAGACCCAAGCCGGCTTCGACGCAGATATCCAGCATCCGCATCGACTCGGAGTAACCGGTTCGCGCCGTCTTGATATTGAGAATGTCGAATGTCTCAAAGGCGATTTCTCGTTTCAGGTCGTCAATCGTAAAAGCGGAGTCGTCGGCGATGATCGGCATTGGGCAATCCCGCCGCAGTTGCCGGCGCTCTCGCAGCAGATGGACCGGCAGCGCCTCCTCGCAATGCATCACCCCCAGCTCGCGCAGCTCGGTCAAAACCGCCGCTGCCGCATCGGGCGCAAGCGTCTCATTGGCGTCGACATAAAACCGCGCCTTCGGAAAGTCCTCCATCAAGCGCCGAATCGTCTCGATCTCACCCCGGATGCCGCGTCCAATCTTGACCTTGAAAACGCGCAAGCCAGCCGCGCAAGCCGCGCCAATATCGGCGAAGACCGCTTCCGGCGCGCCGGTGCTGACGATCGCGCTTAGCAAGATCTTCTTCCGCGTCGCGCCAAGATACTCGCCGAGGCGCTGCCCGCGGCTCATCGCCAGCGCCTGATGCAGCGCCATGTCCAGCGCGCCTTTCGCCGTATTGTTGTTTTTGACCAGCGCCAAGCGAGCCGATAAAGCCGCGACCGACGGGAAGCTGTCAATCTCCGCGCCCAGCAGTTGCGGCGCCAGCAGTTCGTCGACGATATGCAAGATGGAGGCCTGCGTCTCGCCGTAGATGCTTGGGCGTGGCGGCGCCTCGGCGATGCCAAACGCGCCATCTCCCAGCACGACGCGAATCAGCACATGGCTCAGATGGCGCAGCTCGTGCCCGCCGCCCCAAGTTAAAACGCCCTTCAGCGGGATGTTGTACGGCGCCGCGTCTATTCGGATGATCTTTGGCATTTCGCCTGCTCGCCTTCGCCCCCTGGCTCTCGTTCGATAATGTCAGCTACCGCCACAGCCACCTCGCCCGGGCTGCGCTCCTCGACCACGATGCGATGATAATTGGCATAAGCGCAGCCGTCGGCGAAGGGATGGAAGCCGTAATTCGCCGCTTCCGCCTGGACGATCGCCAGCGCCTGCGCCGTGATCGCGCCCGCCTGGACTTGCGCCGCCGCTTCCGCCTGCAGGTCGCGCGGCAAGAAGCCCACATCGGCCGCGCCAGCCGCCCGGTCAAAGTCGTCTCGCCGCCCGCTCAAACGGCGCAGGCGCGTCAGGGGATTCAGGGTCAACTCGATAATCCGCCAGCGCGGGAAGTTCTCAAGCGCATAGCGAATTTCGTTCTCGCCGCGGATGCCCTCCGAAATCAGGCGTCCATCATAGTCATCGGCGAGGGTTAGCCAGGAGAAGGCGGTCGCCATCCCGCCCGGCACCTGCTCGGCGAATCGTCGGGTGTAGCCAAAACGGCGGCCGCGATCGCGAATCGGCTCAATCGGCTCGTCCGCCAGCGCCTGCGCCATCGGGATCGCGACCCAATCGGCCAGCTCTCTGCGCGATGGGATGAGCCCCAGCCCGCTTCCACCCAGGCGCGCGCGCAGAATATCCAGCGTCGTTGATTTGCCCGTGCCCGTCAGCGCGACCAGCATCAGCAGCGCGCGCTCGCCAAGCGGGCTTGTCCTTCCGCGCGGCGCGAGGCTGGCCAGTGGATACTTCTCCGCCAGCGGCAGGTCAAGCCTTGGATGCACTTCGCGCAGATAATAATCGCGCCAATCCATCTTGCGTCCGCCATCTTCTCGCGCCGCATCCATCATACTCGCATGGTGCGGGGTTTCCAACGCCGCGTCCGCGCCGCCAACATTGGCGCACGGGGATAGGGGTATAATCAAGCTATCGATCATTCGCCGGAAGGAACGAGCGCCATGCCCCTCTTTGATATGCCACTGGAAGAAATGCGCGTCTACAAGCCCGCGCGCGATGAACCCGATGACTTCGACGCCTTCTGGGATCAAACGCTAGCCGAGGCTCGTTCCCACGATCTGAACGCCGTATTCGAGCCCGCCGACTTTGGCATGGCCACGCTTGATGTCTATGATGTAACCTTCTCCGGCTTCAATGGCGACCGCATCAAGGGCTGGTATATGCGTCCGCGTGGAAACGCCGGTCCCCTGCCAGCCGTAGTCGAATACATCGGATACGGCGGCGGCCGCGCTTTCCCGATCGAATGGCTGCCCTTCCCATCAGCCGGCTTCGCTTATCTGGTGATGGACACGCGCGGCCAGGGCAGCGTCTGGAGCCGCGGCGATACGCCCGATAATGGCAGCGGCGTCCACCCGTCAGCGCCCGGTTTCATGACCCAAGGCATCCTCAATCCGCAGACCTACTATTACCGTCGTCTGTATACCGATGCCATGCGCGCGGTCGAGGCGATCAAGACCCGCGCCGAAGTCGATGCGACGCGCATCGCGGTAAACGGCCAGAGCCAGGGCGGCGGCTTGTCGATCGCCGTCGCCGGTCTGCTGCCCGAGGTCAAGGTCTGCCTGGCTGATGTGCCCTTCCTGCAGCATTTCCGCCGCGCCATCGAGATAACGCCCAGCGACCCCTACCCGGAGATCGCGCGTTTCCTGCAGGTCCACCGCGATCAGATCGCCGCCGTCCACCGGACGCTCAGCTATTGTGATGGCATGAATTTCGCTGCGCGCATGCAGGCGCGGGCGCTGTTCTCGGTCGGCATCATGGATACAACCTGCCCGCCTTCGACCGTCTACGCCTCTTACAACCATGTGAAAGGCGAGAAAGAGATCATCGAATACCACTTCAACAATCACGAAGGCGGCGGCTTCCAACACAAGGTGGAGAAGATCCGCTTTCTGCGACGGCTTTGGCTGGAATGAGCCGGGCGCAAGTCCTCATCCTGGGCAGCGGCACGCCTAATGCCGAAGCCGATCGCGTCAGCGCTGGCATCGCCATCGCCGTCGATGACCAGCCCTATTTGTTCGACTGCGGCCACGGCATCGTCCAGCGCGTCGTTCAAGCGCGCGATGCCGGGCTTGTCAACTGGGACACAAGCGATCTGACGCGCCTCTTCGTCACCCACTTGCACGCCGATCACAGCGTCGGCTTGCCCGACCTGCTCTTCACCCCCTGGATTCACGGGCGCGAAGAGAAGCTCGTCGCCTGCGGTCCGCCCGGGCTCAAGCACATGGCACGCCACATTCTGCTCGCCTACGAAGCGAACATCCGCGAACATCGCGCCGCCCATCCCAGCAGCGAACGCGGCTATCAGATTGACGCGCGCGAAATCGAAGCGGGCCTCTGCTACCAAGATGAACGGATAGACGTGCACGCGCTTGCTGCCGATCACGGCGACCTGGCCGCCTTCAGTTTCAAAGTCATCACGGGCGCTGGAACGGTTGTCATCTCGGGCGATACCAAGCCCGTTCCCGCATTCGCCGATTGGGCAAGGGGATGCGATGTGCTGATTCACGAGCTGTATTCGTCAGCGCAGTTCGGCGCCCGCCCGCCAGCCTGGCAGCGCTATCACGCCCGCGTCCACACCTCGACTGCCGAACTGGCGGCGCTGGCGCGAGAAATTCGACCCGGTCGCCTGCTGCTCTATCACCAGCTCTTCTGGGGTCTGACGCCGGACGAACTGGTCGCCGAAGTGAAGCAGGGCTACGAGGGATGCGTCATCAGCACGAAGGATCTGGATATATTCGACATTACGAATTGATGTTAGCCTCGCGAAACCGAAAAAGAAGAACGCATGTAGGGGCAGCCTATCAGGTCGCCCGGGATGAAAGAAGGCGCCGCCAATGCCCAGCAAACCCAAATTCCAGCGGCTGGATTTTGAACGCCTCAGCGCAGTTGAGCAGTTGCGGCGCTCCGATGACTTCGCCCGATGTCTGCTCAGGCGGCGCAGCGTGCGCCATTTCTCGCGCGAGCCAGTGCCGTCCGCGCTAATCGAGAACGCCATTCGCGTCGCCGGCGCCGCGCCATCGGGCGCCAACCAGCAGCCCTGGACCTTCGTCGTCATCAGCGACCCCGCGTTGAAACGGGAGATTCGCATCGCGGCTGAAGCCGAGGAGAAGGAGAGCTACGAGCGGCGAATGAGCCAAGAGTGGCTGGATGCCTTGGCGCCGCTGGGCACCGATTGGCGCAAGCCGCATATTGAAGACGCGCCCTGTGTCATTGTCGTCTTCCGTCAGGCATACGGCCTCCGAAAGGATGCGGAAACGGGCGAAGAAGCCCGCGTCATGCACTATTACAGCGAGGAATCAGTCGGCATCGCGGTCGGCTTCTTGCTGGCCGCCTTGCATATCTCGGGCTTGGCGACTTTAACCCACACGCCCAGCCCGATGAAATTTCTCCGCGAGATCCTCGATCGCCCGGCAAACGAACGCGCCTACGTCCTGATACCCGTCGGTTATCCGGCGGAAGACGCCGAGGCGCCCGCCATCACGAAGAAGCCGCTCGAAGAGATCATGATCCGACGCTGAGCGCGAGTGGGGGCGCAAAGCAAATAAACAAACTATATAGGGCGCAGAGGAAAGTGGGCGCCAAGGCTCGCCCTTACACATCGCTCAATGTAAATGGGCGACTCACAGAGTCGCCCCTACGGGTTTCGATTGTGCGTAAGCCCTCTGTGACTTCAGTAAGTGCAAGTAAGTCATGCTACAAAGGGCGATGCTAATCTGATTCGAGATCTGTAGGGGCGAGACTTGTCTCGCCCACTATGTCGCCATTGTACATGTGGGCGACTCAAGAGTCGCCCCTACGACGTTCCTTCATTTTGTTGCATTACTTTATTGGACTTA
>JAJEGA010000011.1 GCA_022820125.1 Anaerolineae bacterium
GAAAATGTAGGGGCGTATCGCCGATACGCCCGTTGAATATGACATAAATTTTGCGGGCGTTTCAGCGAAACGCCCCTACAGATTACGAAATGTGAGGGGAAATTGTTATTTATCAGCGCAATTTAATTTGATGCGATTGCCCCGTCCCAGCCCCTGCCACAGCGCGCCAACGCTAGCCTATGCTACAATAGTGGCAGAGATAGAAGTGGTTCAGGCTCGGGCAATGAAAGAGGACAAAGGGGAACCGCTGGCGAAGCTGGTTTGGTTGGATCCCTTCAGCGGCGGCACAAACGAACATCCCTTGCACGAGGGTGACAGCGTCAAGATCGGGCGATCGGCGGGCAACGACATTCAAATCGCCGAAGGGCATGTTTCGCGCGAGCACGCGATTGTGGCTTGCAAAGACGGCGCCTTCACGGTTGATGACATCGGCAGCGCCAATGGCACCTTCGTCAATGGCGCGCAGATATACGGCATGAACCCGATCGCAATCGGCGATGAGCTGCACCTCTTTGTCTCCGTGCTCAAGCTGCGCCCAGCCAATGACGAGGCGCCGCAGGATGTTGCCGAGCGCGTGTCCGCCGTCAGTGGCGACCGCGCCAGCCTGCGCATCACGCGGGGTCCACAACGCGGGCAGATCTTCGCTTTGCTAAAAGAAGAGCTTTATATCGGCCGCTCGACGCCGAGCTCAAATTGGGAGATTGCCTTGCAGGACCCAACCGTTTCGCGGCCGCACGCGTTTCTGGCGAAAGACGATAACCAGTGGAAGCTCTTTGATTTAGGCAGCATCAACGGCACAGCGGTCAATAGCCAGCCGATCACCGGCGGCAAGGCGCATCTGCTGCGCGATGGAGACCGTATTATGTTTGGCGGCACCTTGACAGTCTTCCACACCGGCTTCCCCATATCGCCCGCCCAAAACCAACGGGACAAGAACGGAAACACATGAACCCACCGAATATCATTCTCATCATCGCCGATGACATGGGTTATGGCGACTTCGGCATATTCAACAAGCAAATATCCTGTACGCCGGCGCTTGACGCGCTGGTGGATGATGGCATCGTCCTGACGCAGCATTACTCGGCGGCGCCGGTATGCACGCCTGCGCGAGCGGCGCTGATGACGGGCCGCTACGCCCATCGCACCGGCAGCATCGACACGTTGGAAGCGCGCGGGCTCGACCGATTGCGGCTTGATGAAACGACGATGGCTGATGTTTTGGGCGGCGCCGGTTACGTGACCGGCTTGGTCGGCAAATGGCACAATGGCGCGCTGGATCGGCGTTTTCATCCGCGGTCGCGCGGCTTCCGGGAATTCGTCGGTTTTCAAGGCGGCTGGAACCCCTATTATCGCTATCGGCTGGATCGCAACGGCAGCATTGAATACGGAAGCAGAGACCGCTACCTGACCGATGTCTTCAGCGATGCCGCAATCGACTTCATCGAGCGGCACCAGCGCGAGCCCTTTTTCTTGCAGCTGGCTTATAACGCGCCCCATTTTCCATTGGAAGCGCCCGATGCGATCGCGCGGAGATATGTCGAAATGGGATTCAGCCTCGGTGTCAGCCTGCTCTACGCCATGATCGAAGTGATGGACGCCGGCATCGGGCGCATCAGCGAGAAGCTGGACGCGCTTGGCATCGCCGACAATACGATCCTCATATTCACCAGCGACAATGGTCCCGCATTGGGCGATTGGAACGGCTTCTCGCAGCGGCGCTTCAACTACGAATTAAACGGGGGCAAGGGCAATACCTACGAAGGCGGCATCCGCGTGCCGCTGATTATTCGCTGGCCTCACGGGCTGGATGGCGGCGCGCGCATCGGCGAGATGGCGCATTTCACCGACTGGTTCCCCACGCTGCTGAGCATGGCAGGCGTTGATATGCCGGCTGACCTGGCCATTGATGGCGTCGATGTCACGCCGCTATTGCGCGGTGAAGACGGCGGCATTTATCCGCAGCGTTTCTGGCAGTGGAACCGCTATGTGCCGTTCGGCGCTTGCAACGCCGCCATGCGCGATGGCGACTGGAAGCTGCTGCGCCCCGTCATTAAGGAAGCGATGGAAGTCAGCCCGCAGGATACGGCGCACGACAACGCCATCAAGTATGTCCCCGAGCTTTATGGCGATATTGTGCGCGAGCCGGCGCCGGCGCAGACTGTGCCATCGCCCCCGCCATCGCTGCTTTTCAATATCGCCGACGATCCCTTCGAGCGCAATGACCTGGCGGCGCAATATCCGCAGAAAGTCGCGGCGATGGAAGCCGCGCTCGAGCGCTGGTTCATTGATGTGACCGGGATATAGGCATTAAACAAGACGATGCGCAGTCCGTGTTAGGTATTCCAACTTTACAGCACCACAATCAATAGGGAGATAGGCGTGATCCAACTTTGCAAACGATGCGCGGTCCCGCTTTTGGCACTGCTGTCACTTGCGCCGATGCTGCTTTTCGCCTATCTGGGTCAGTTCAGCCGGATGCTGGCGGACGATTATTTGGTCATAAAATTGGGGCAGGATATCGGCCCTTGGCAACTGATGTTGCGTTGGCGAGCAATCTGGTCCGGCGAATACAGCAACAATTTTGTGATTGGCCTGCTGGCGCCTCTGGACACGGCCTTGCCAGCATTGTTCCCGCTCTTCATCATCGTGGCCGCTGGCGCCGGTTTCACTTGGCTGAGCGGCGCGCTTTTGACTCATCTGAGAATCTGGGCGCATCGCCGGGCAATTGCCATCGCTCTCGCGTCGCTAATGGTCGCGGCGGCAATCAATGCATTCTACACGGGGCAAGTATTCTACTGGTTCTCGGCGACGGTGGAATACACCTTTCCCGCTCTGCTGCTGCTGCTCGGCATTGCTTTAGCGGTGGAGACGGTGCGGCGGCTGCGCGGCGGCATTCAGCATTTGACGGCGGCGATAATCGTCGGCGTTTATGCCTTCATCAACGCCGGCTTTGGCGAGATGTATCTGGTTTCCCAGCTCACATTTGCGACGCTCATCGCGTTTAGCGTGGCTGTATTCCTTGAGAGCCCGAAGCGCAAGTCTTATCTCATTCTCGCCATTGCAGCAGTATTAGGGACGACAGTTGGTCTCGCAACTCAATTGAGCGCCCCGGGGCTCGCGTTTCGCGGCTCGCTGCCAGAGACCAACAACTTCATCATACAGCCCCTGCGAGACTTGCCCCTGCTGCTCGCGCGTACGCTGGACACGACCACTCAATATCTAGGACATCGAGCAAGTTTCGCCGGGTTCATGCTTATAGCGGCCGCCGGTCTGTTTGTGGCACTGACAGACAGAAGCGGCGACACAAACGATGCGAGTCTGCGGACATTTCGGGCGAACCGTTCTGTAATTGCTCTCGGACTGCTTATCCAGTTCGTATTCGTACCGCTTCTGTGGTCGCATCAAAGTGATAACCCGCAAGTATTGGATAGATATAGTTATCCCTTTATGGTGGTTCTATTACTCAATCTGTTGACGATCGTTGTCATGGCAGCACTGCTCTGGCAGCGGAATTTCCACGACCGCATGCTGAACAGTAGAAAGGGCTTGACGATCTATTGCGGTTGCGGATTGCTGGCGGTCTGCCTGCTGTTCGCGCTGTCGCAGATTCTCAACCCCAATTACAAGGCTGAGACCTGGCTGTTTGTAACATCTGCGGCCCTGCTCATCATGCTTGCGAGCCAGTTGAAACCGGCCGCCGAGCCTCGCTTGCACGATCAATTATTGGCTACTGCAGTTGTTTCGTTCAGCACAGTGATTGTCTTGGCCGCGATAATCGGCGCTGCTTTATGGGGAGCTGGTTTCATTATTGATCGTATACTTGCCGCGGTGACTGTCTTGCAAATGATTTCGGGGCTGATGTGCGGCCTCACGCTTGGCGCATTCATTCAGCGCGCAAGCCTATTGACCAATTCCAATTCAGCCTGGCTCAATTGGATTCGGACATTCAGCCTTCTCATCGCCATCATTATCACGGTTGGCATAATCATTGGGCAGGGGCAACGGATTAGCCATTTTCAACGGGACGCGGAAATCTGGTGGTCCACCCATCAGGAGATTATCAGGCTGCGCGATACGGGGGATGCGGCTGTATATGCCAAAGCCTTTCCTCGCCGCCGGCTTTGGAGGCTTGATGAAACGCCTTCTTCGTACCGAGTTGCCCCCTTAACTAATCAACAATTGATATACTACGAGTTGGACCAGGAGTCCAATTTCGGGGAATAATCGCTACGCTAAGGCTATGATCCCCGCCAACGGAGGCGATATGACGACGGCGCTTCGCTCCTTTGGCTCAGGCTCATACGCGTGAGACAAGGGGGATGCCGTTTGCGCGTAAATCGCCCGGACAGTGAGAAAGGAAAACGAATGCCAATCATTCAAGCGGAGCAACTGAGCGACTTCATCGCCCGCATCTTGACCGCCGCCGGCGCGCGGACGGATTACGCCGATATCGTCGCGGCGCATCTCGTCGACGCCAACTTGGCCGGGCACGACTCGCATGGCGTCATCCGCACGCCCTATTACGTCCGCTCGATCGAAAAGGGCGACTTGAAGCCGAGCGCCGAGCCGGATATCGTCGAGGAGACGGCGTCGATGGCGCAAATCTGCGGCAACTGGACCTTCGGCCAGGTGATCGCCAAAGGGGCGACCGAACTGGCGATAGCCAAGGCGCGCGATCAAGGCGTCGGCTTGGTCTCGATGTATCACGAGGGGCACACCGGGCGGCTGGGCACTTATGCCGAGATGGGCGCCGAAGCTGGCATGGCTTCGATGATTTGGGATGGCTGCCTCGGCGGACCGCGCTCGATCGTTGTGCCGCTGAATGGCACCGGGCGCAAGATCGGCGCCAATCCGATTGCGATGGGCTTCCCGAGTGAGACTTACGGCACGGTCCTGCTCGATTTCGCCACCTCGATTTCGGCGGCGGGCAAGGTGATGGTGGCGGTGGACAAAGGCGAGCAGCTGCCGGGCGAGTGGATCGTCGACCCCAATTGGCAGCCGACTTCCGATCCGACGCAGCTGGCGAAGGGGGGCGCGCTGCGGCCGATGGGCTTGCCGGACGTGGGGCACAAGGGCTATGCGCTGGCGATGATGGTCGGCTTGTTCACGCTGATGGCTTCGCTGCCATCCGACAAGCAGCCGCCGCTGGAAGACCGCTGGGGCACGGTGATTCTGATGATCGATATTTCGCGTTTTGGCGCGCTGGATGTCTTCCGCAGTCAAGTCGACACGATAATTGACTTTGTGAAGACCGATCCGCTGGATGGCGAAGTGCTCTACCCGGGCGAGGTCGAGGCGCGCAATCGGCAAGAGCGGCTGGCGAATGGCATCAATCTGCCGGCAGCGACCTGGCGCGAGATCACAACTTGCGCCGAGGGCTTGGGCTTGGATGCGCAGTAGATATCCGTAGGGGCGACCAATCTGGCCGCCCGCTGATTATCCGAGCTTCCGCAAGGGGCGTTTCAGCGAATCGCCCCTACAGCACTGTATTCAGGTGGAGGTTTGCCAACACAAGCTGAGCTATTTCAAGCGTTAAGGCAAGCAGAGACCGCGGAAGCGCTTCGTGACCAAGCGCTGCAGTTGCTCGCGAAGACGAAGAGCCGCGAGTACTTGGACGAGTGCCTGCTGACGCTGCGATCTGAGCGCGTCATCGCCACTTTGGACGAAAGCCATCGGCCCGCGCTGCGGGAGAAGTGCCTGGGCTATTTCGCCGATGGCAAGCGCGATAAAGCCGGCATGCTGCGCGAGGGATTGACGCGGCTGCTGGTCCACATTGATCACCATGACGACGCCGACATCTACAAGCTAGGCGTCGAGACCTATTATTTGCAGCCGGTTGATGATGTCGCGCAGAATTTGCGGGCGGTCGCGCTGGCCGGGCTAGCGCCGATTGATGCGCCGCTGGCATGCCTCTATGCCACGCGCTTTCTGGGCGAGACGCAGACGTCGGTATTCAATTGCGAGCCGGCGATGACCGCGATTGATGTGCTGGTCGCTTCCGATCAGCGGCTGCCGATTTATCAGTTTTTGCTGCGCGGCGGCGCCCAGATGGCGCAGACGGGGCGCGGCGAGCTAACGGGCAAAGCGTTGGAGTCGCTGGGTGACGGCTTTCCGCTTGCGCTGTACCAAGACCTGATAGACATATACAAGGCGATTGATCAGCCTACGGCATCCATGGGCATCATCAACTGGATTATCGACGGGCGCGTCGACGCGCTTTACGAACGGCTGGAGGAACTGATCCTGGCGACGCAGGACGCCGACCTGCGCCGCTATGGCCTGGTGATGATGGCGGCGGCGCGCAATGATGACTTGGGCGAGCGGCTGCTGCGCTTGGCGAGGCGCGCGCGGGCTGACGACCTGCCGCTGTTCATCGAGGCGGTGGAGATCTGTCATCTGCCGGGGCGGGATGCGGCGCTGGAGCTTCTCAAGCGTCGGCTGGGCTAACGCAGCTCGCGAAAATACAGCGAAGCAAAGGCGCCTTCAATCTGAAAAGACAGGTTCTCCAAGAGAGCGGCCGCCGACACTTGCTCCAAAATCGACTCGGCGACCAAGACATCAATAGTCGCCAGGAAGCGCCCCCGCGGGGACAGCGACAAAAGGTGGAGGCCCGCCTCGCCGTCGCAAGTTTCAGCGGCGAAACGATAGATGGCGGGTCCCGAAGGGTCGCGCTCATAGCCATAGCTGTCCAGCCACTGCCGCATGAATTCGGCGCGCATTGCCGCTTCAGCGGATGCGGCATCGGCATAGACATCAACCCAGTAGCCCAATGATGTAAAGAAGACCGACTCGTCGCAGCCGCCGTTGGTGATTTGCATACGATAGCGATACTGATGACCATGCTCCGCGGCAAAAGTCGCGAAGTCGGCCCGCAACTCGTCGGTCGCCGCTGCCGCCAGCGCCTCAGTCGAGAAATAACCGGACCGCTCATCGTCCAGCGGCAGCGCGGGCGGCAATCCCCCGGCGAAAGCTTCAAAGGCGGCCGTCACTTGCGCCTGCGTCGCCGGCTCCAGATCGAGCACATCGCTGTTATCCACTTCGTCCGGGTTAGTGATAATTAGAACGGTATTTAAGCTCTCGCCCGGATCGGAGGCCGCGCTCGGGTCGCGCTCGCGGATGGAGCGGACGACATCCTGACCGACCAGAACATCGCCGAAGATGGTGTGCTTGTAATTCAGGTGGGGCGTCGGAACGGTGGTAATGAAAAATTGCCCCCCGTTCGTGCCGGGGCCGGCGTTGGCCATCGCCAGCAAGCCAGGTCGGTCAAAAGTCAGGAAGCCGATGGGCTCGTCGATGAACTGATAGCCGGGTCCGCCGCGGCCAGTGCCAGTCGGGTCGCCGCCCTGCGCCATGAAATCGGGAATGACGCGGTGGAAAGTCGTGCTGTCATAATAACCCTCCCCCGCCAGGAAGACGAAGTTATTCACCGTGATCGGCGTGAAGGCTTCATAAAGATCGACATAGACGGCGCCGGCGCTGGTGCAGAGAATGGCGCGATAATCTATATTTGGCTCGAGCACGGTCTCGGCTTCGGCGAATTGCATTTTGGTCAGCTCGCCCGGTTCCGCCGCGTCGCAGCGTTCTTGCGGCGTCGGGGCATCTTCGGCCGCCACGATCGACGCGAAGGCGGCGAGCATGATGATTAGCATAACGAGGCTTAACTTGCGCATAACTTCATCCTCAATTGTTTGGCTAACGATGTCACAGCTTGCGCGCATTGTGCATGATGGTCGCGCGATTGCATAGGCAAGGATCGCGCCCAGCAACCGGGGCGAAGCGGCAGCGTTGAATTGACAGCGCAAGGGCGGCTGCTACAATCCAGCGGCGCGGTTGATACCATCAAGGACAGGACGATGAGCGACTTCCCCGGCTTCCCGGCTGAAACGCAACTGTTTCTGCAAGAATTGCGCGCCAATAACACACGTGAGTTTTTCGCCGCCAACAGGGCGCGCTACGACGAATTTGTCAAGGCGCCGGCGCTGCATTGGGTAGCGGCGATGGGCGAGCGGCTGAAGACGATAGACAGCGAAATCGTGGTTGATACGCGCGCGAATGGCAGCGGCGCCTTGATGCGAGCGGCGCGCGACACGCGCTTCAGCAGAGACAAATCGCCCTACAAGGTCAATGTGGCCATGATGTGGTGGCATGGAAGCGGCAAGAAGATGCAGCATCCGGGCTTCGGCATGCAGATCAGCCCCGATGACGCCGGCTTGATGACCGGCATGTTCCATTTTGCCAAGCCGATGCTCGACGCTTATCGGCAGGCGGTGCTGGATGATGCGCTGGCGGAGGACCTGATCTCTGCCGCAAGCGCGATCGAAGCGGCTGGCTATCAGCTCAGCGGTTCGCATTACAAGACGGCGCCTCGCGGTTACGACAAGAATCACCCGCGGGTCGAGTGGCTGCGATTTAAGAGCCTGCATGTTGGCGCGCGCGACATTCCGCCGAGCCTTATCACAAGTCCGCGGCTCATTGATGTTTGCTTCGATCATTTTTCCAAGCTGGCGCCGATCTTCCGTTGGTTGGTACGGGTGCAGGAGCGCTACGGCGGCCTCTAGCGCATAGCGCCATTATCGTGCCGCAGCGCCGCGGATCCGCCACCGCGGTCTATATCTTTCCGCTATAATTTTGCAGTTTCGTTTTCTATAATGGCGGCGTTTCATTCAAACGGGTGACAAAGCGATTGGAATGCGTTAAATTCAGCGCTTGATTTTGTCACCGCCATTGCCGTTGGAGAAGCTGAATTGAAGCGACGCGCGCTGCGATTCATCATCGCTTTACTGTTGCTATTGCCATTCAGCATCGCCGACCTTCAAGATGAAGCCGGCGTCAGCCTCGACATCATCGGCATTGATCCCACAGACCTCAGGGAAATCGCCATTCACGCCAGCATCCTGGATTCCAGCGAGCAGTTGATCTCGGGCTTGGATGTGGAGAACTTCTCAATTGGCGGGGATTTGGCAGGCTTGGCGAATGTCACGCGGGTTGAGAATATCACCGATGACGGCTTGGCTTTCGCCAGCGTCCTGGTGCTAGACACCAGCAGCAGCATGGCGGATCAGCCGCTTTCGGAAGCGCTGGCGGCTGCGCGCGATTACCTGAACGCCTTAGGTCCCGATGACCCGGTCGCCCTGGTCGCATTTAATGACCGAGTCCGTTTGCTGGTCAACTATACGACGGACCGCGAGGCGATCTTGGCTCAATTCGACAACCTGGCTTATGGCGGGCCGACAGCGCTATACGACGCCACCTACCGCGCCATCGAAATTGCGAATGAAGCGCCGCTCGAGCGCAAAGCTGTGGTTATCCTCAGCGATGGCGGCGAATACGGCGGCTTCAGCGCGCGCAGTCGCGAAGAGAGCATCCGAGCTGCGACCATCCACGGCGTGCCGGTGTACTCAATCGGCCTGGGCTGGGACATTGACCAACGCTTCCTCGAAGCGATCGCGGCTGAATCCAACGCCGAGTTTTATAATGCGCCGCTGCCCGAAGAACTGGGCGATATCTACAGCAACCTGGCTTTTCTCTTCCGCAGCCAGTATATCGTCACCGCGCGCGCCGAGGTGCCGGCTGATGGCGAGCGTTATGATTTCACGCTTAACGTCATCACAGCCGATGGACATAGCGCATCGGATGACGCGACGCTGCGCGCGCCGATTCCTGTGCCCCTGCTCTTCTTGCCTGATGATCTCTTCACCAAGGCGCTGACGGAAGATACGCAAGTCACGGTCGAGATCCTCGCCGATCAAGACATCGAAAGCATCGAAGTCGCGCTTGATGGCGAAGTCGTCTCGACGGACGAGACCTTCACCATTGAGCCAGTCAAAGAAGAGCCGGGCGAGCATCAGCTTGATATCACCGTTGCCGATGTCGAGGGCGATGTGGGCCGGCTGAGCGCCGAATTTGAGATCGCCGCCTTGCCCCCGACCGTATCGGATGACTTTCAACCAGCGCCGCAGGCTGACGTTGCCGAAGCCGAGGTGATTTCTGTTGATGCCGGCGGGCAAACTGAGATCACCCAAGTTGAGTTCGTCGTCGATGGCGAAGTGGTGCATACGGACAGCGAGGCGCCCTACGAATTCGACCTTGATCCTTTCGAGCTGCTGCCTGAAGAGCACGCGCTCAGCATCCGCGTCACCAACGCCAGCGGGCAGACGACCACGGTTGAGAAGACCTTTGAAGTGGAAACGCTGCCGCCGCGCCTTGAAATTGAGGGGCTAATGCCAGAGACGGTGGTCAGCGACACAATTAGCGGCGCCGTCACGGTCGAGGGTCAGTCGCCGATTGTCAGCCTGAGCATTGAGCCCGAGGTGGGTACTCTGGTTGCGAGCGACCGCTTGGAGTTCAGCATTAACGCGGCGGATCTGCCGCCGGGGACAAATGCGTTCAGCGTTCGCGCGGTCGATGAAGCGGGCGCGGAGACTGTAGAGACCATTGAATTCGAGGTCGCTGCATTGGCGCCGACGGTGTCGCTCGGCGGGGTCGCCGTTGACGCGGTGCTGCAGGGACCGCAGGACGTAAATGTAAGCGCGGGCGGGCAGACCGAGATCACGCGCATTGAAGTGTCCTACAATGGCGGGCCAGCCGAGGTCGTCGAGGATGACGTCTTCACCATCCCGGCGGAAGCGCTGGGCGATGGCGCGCATGAGGCGCAGGTGACTGTCAGCAACGAAGGCGGCGAGACAACAACTCTGAGCTTGCCCTTCACCGTGCAGTTGCCGCCAACGCCAACATTCACGCCACTTCCGACCGATACCTCAACCGCTACGGAGACGCCGACGGCGACCAATACCGCGCTGCCGACGGCGACCAGTACCGCGCTGCCAACTGCGACCAGCACGGCGCCGCCAACTTTCACTGACACCCCGTCAGCGGAAGAAGCAACCGCGACAAGCGCGGCAATCGCAACGCTGACAGCGACAGCGCTGCCATCCGCCACGAACACTGATGCGCCGACGAATACAGCCCTGCCGACGGATACCAGTACGCCGCTGCCAACGGATACGCCAGTACCGACGGAGACCAATACGCCGCTGCCAACGGATACGCCATTACCGACCGAGACCAATACGCCGCTGCCGACGAATACACCCTTGCCGACGGATACCAGTACGCCACTGCCAACGGACACGCCAGTACCAACCGAGACCAATACGCCGCTGCCAACGGACACGCCAGTACCAACCGAGACCACTACGCCGCTGCCAACGGATACGCCAGTACCGACCGAGACCAATACCCCGCTGCCTACGGATACAGCGCTGCCGACCGAGACCAATACGCCAGTGCCGACTGACACGCCCACCCACACGCCCGTACCGTCTGACACGCCAACCGATACGCCCGTCCCGACTGACACGCCAACCGATACGCCAGTGCCGACTGACACGCCTACCAATACGCCAGTGCCAACTGACACGCCTACCAATACGCCAGTGCCAACGGACACGCCAACCGATACGCCCGTTCCAACTGACACGCCAACCGATACGCCCGTTCCAACTGACACGCCAACCGATACGCCAGTGCCAACTGACACGCCAACCGATACGCCGGTGCCAACTGACACGCCAACCGATACGCCGGTTCCGACGGACATGCCAACCGATACGCCAGTGCCAACGGACACGCCAACCGATACGCCCGTGCCAACTGATACGCCCACCGATACGCCGGTTCCGACTGACACGCCCACCGATACGCCGGCGCCGACTGACACGCCTACCGATACGCCCGTTCCAACTGACACGCCAACCGATACCCCAGTGCCGACTGACACGCCAACCGATACGCCGGCGCCGACTGACACGCCAACCGATACGCCGACGCCAACTGACACGCCCACCGACACGCCAGTCCCGACTGACACGCCAACCGATACGCCGGCGCCGACTGACACGCCTACCGATACGCCCGTTCCAACTGACACGCCCACCGACACGCCAGTCCCGACTGACACGCCTACCGATACGCCCGTGCCAACTGAGACGCCCGTGCCAACTGACACGCCCACCGACACGCCCGTGCCGACTGACACGCCCACCGATACGCCGATCCCATCTGAGACGCCAACCAGCACTGCTACACCAACAGCAACCGACACTGACATCCCGACGGATACGCCGACCGCCACCCCGACTGATACAGCGACACCCGATTCCACCGAAACGGCAGCGGCCGAATCGAGCCTGACGGCGGTGGCGCAGATCGCGCTGGATGCGGAAGCCACAACGGAAGCGGAGACGGAAACGGCGACTGCCGAATTGACGGCGACCGACACGCCGACAGAGGCGCCAACCGAAATCGCCGCCACGGCAACGGATGCGCCGACCGCGACTTCGGCAGCCGAGCCGACCGCGCAGCCGAGCCTGACGCCGGTGACGATCACCGAGATTGACGCGCCGAGCGCCGATGAGCCGCAGACGCGAGACACTGCGATCGCGATCGGGGCGGTGGTCGTCGGCTTGGGCCTGCTGCTCCTCTTGTTCTTGATCTCGCGCCGCCGCCGCTAAGCCGCTACCGATGACGCCTCGCGCGCGTATACCGGGTATAATGAAGTCGCGAGATTCAGCATTGAGGGCGGGCAAATGAGAGAGTTTCTGATCCGAGTCTTGATCAATGCGGTGGCCATCGCCGTCACCGCCTTATTGATCCCGAATATCCATATTGCGAACAACGATGTCACTACGCTGCTCATCATCGGCTTGATCTTCGGGCTGGTGAATTCGCTGCTGAAACCGCTGCTCATCTTGCTGACTTGCCCGGCGGTGCTATTGTCGCTCGGGCTGTTCATTTTCGTCATCAACGGCTTCATGCTCATGATCACCGATTCGCTGGCTGGCGACCGGCTGACGATCGACGGCGGCATATTCACGGCGATCCTTGGCGGCATGGTGATGGCAGCGGTGACCATTGCCCTGGAATCGGTGCTGAAGCTTGACGACTCGCCCAAGGGCGGGGGCGCGGACGTCATCGTTTACAGCGACAAGCGCAAGGCATAACGCGCGCCTTAGGCTTCCATCAACGAGCCGCGCCCGGCTGGAGCGACGGAAGGCTGGATGATTCATAGCCGCAAGTCGGTGACCAATCCGGGAAATCCCTGTGCCTGACAGTCAAAAGACTGTATGTTGGATCAGCAGCGCCCGCTACGGCGAGCCGCTGGACGCCGCCGCCGCCCGCAAATGGCAGTTGATGGCGCGGTTAGTACGCTACGAATTCCGCATTATCGGCTTTTCCACATCGCTGCGCCCGCGAGCCTTTCAGCAGCAGGCCCATTTCTACTTGCTGCCGCAGCCGCCGACAGCGCCCCTGCGCTACTTGACGATGTTCAGCTTGGCGCCGCTGCTGCTGACCGCGCTTATCCTGCGTCATCGCGGCGCGATCATCGTCGCGCAGAGCCCCTTTGAAGGCGCAATCGGCGCTGCTGCCAAGTCATTCTTGCGCTTGCTGGGCCGGCGCCCAAAGCTAATCGTTGAGAATCACAACAACTTCGAAGAAGATTTGTTTTTGCAGCGCTCGATACCGCTGCCGCGGCTGTACCGCGCCTTAATGCTGGGGGCCGCGCGATTCGCCTTTCGCCGCGCCGATGCCCTGCGCGTGATATCATCATCGACCGCGGAACGCGCCCGCCACTACGCGCCTGCACTGCCGCAAGCGCGCTTCATGACCTTCAGCGATACTGATGTGTTTCGGCAGATGGAGCGGCGCATTCCGGTTGAAGCGGCTGAGGACATCGTTTACGCCGGTGTGCTTATCCCGCGCAAGGGTTTGCATCACCTATTGAATGCTTTCGCCGCGCTGGATCATCCGCGGGCGCGGCTGCATTTGATCGGCGGCGCCGAGAATGCCGCCTACGCCAAATCGCTGCGGCAGCTGGCGGCTGAGCTCGGCATTGAGGGGCGTGTGCGCTTTGCTGGCGCGGTCTCGCAGCGTGAGTTGGCGCTGCATTTTGCCGCCGCCCGGGTCATGGTCCTGCCATCGCTTTCGGAAGGCTTGGGGCGCGTTGTGGTGGAGGCGATGCTGCTGGGCACGCCGGTGATCGGCAGCCGCGTTGGCGGCATCCCCGATTTAATCGCAGACGGCGTAAATGGTTACCTGGTCGAGCCGGGCAACGAAGACGAGCTGACGGCGGCGCTGCGGCGGGTGTATGCGGACGATGTCGCGGCGATGGGCGAAAAGGCGCGCAGCTTCGCCGAAGGCTATTTCTCGCCGCTTAAGTACGTCGAGGGTTATCGTCAGCTCTTTGCGCTGGCGCTGGGCGAATCGAATGAAGCGGAGACGCGAGAGGCGCCAGAGCGGCGATGAACGCGATGGGTCCGCGCATTATCCGCTGCGTTTCTTGTGACGGTTTCGGCTGGTTCGAGGACGACTTCAGCGGCGAGGGTGAAGATTGCGACTGGTGCGCCGGCGCCGGCTACGTCTACCGCGATGGAAACGAGCGCGATAGGCCTATTCCACAAGCCGATTACGCTTCGGTCGCCGATGAACTGGAACGGCTGGAACTGGAGCGGCTGCGCGCGCTGGGTTATCAAGGCAGCGCCCGGAAACCCTGGCAGCAAGCCATCCGTAAAGACACGCAACTTGGCCGCGATCCCTATCACGATGAGGAAGAATCCTGAGCCGAAACTGGATCGCGCGCATGGGTTTGTCTCTGAGGGCGAATATGACGGGCGCTCGGTGAGTGAACGCGGCGGTAACGGGCGACTCGCAAAGCCGCCCCTCAGTTTTCGCCAATTGACATGCTGGCGCTGCTGCGCCGCCTTGATATTCGCGTCGGTTGGCGGCAACTCTAGCCTTCAGCCTGCTCTTCCTCCGCCGGCGCGCGCAGTTCGTTGAGCAGTCGGGCGACTTCCACCAGCAGATCATCCAGACGGCTTTCGCTACGCTGGCTGACCTCGCCCAGACGCTGGATGAGCTTGGCCGTTTCTCCGGGCGGAAAGCTGCGATAGGACCACCAGTAAACCAACACGACGACCGACAGCACCAAGACTTGAAATACTTGCTCGAAATCCATAGAAACTCCTTCGCCCTTTGATGTTCTGTTGCTTGTTTGATTAGGCTCGCTCGACATTGATCTCCAGGGCGCCACTGGCGTAGTTGCCGCGATTCCGGTAGAAGAAGACCGTGTACTGGGCGGCGATCGGCTGCGGCAGGGTCAGCGAGCATTTGCCATTGCGTATATCCAGCGATCCCTTCATGAGCGCTTCGCCGGCGCGCAAGACCAGAAAACCAAGCCGCTCATCGGCGGCGATCAGCTCATCGCGACAGCGAATAACTGGATCGGCGGCGCCGGCTTTCAGCCTTTCCGCTGATGCCGTCAAGCGCAGCAGGCCGAAGTGCATCAGCACATCGCTGGCGCGCTGCTGTTCCGGCAAGTTCTTGGCCAGCAAGTGAATCCGAGAGTCGGATCCAACGGACACGCCGCAGGTCGCCTTGCCCAGCGCCGCCCGCGCCACCTCATCCAGCAGACGCGCGTCCAGAACCTCGGGGCTGATGATATCCATTTGTTAAACCTCCTTCGCCCAGAATTGCGGATGCAGGTTGACGACATCCATGCTCGCGGTATTGCGGGCTGAGGCTTTCCAGCGCAGTATGAAGCTGTGGCTGCCGGCGCTTAGCCCGCTGATAAGCAAGACGAAGGAAATTGGCTTTATCCGGTTGTTGTCTCCGCTGTACGCGCCCTTCAAGCCGATAAAGCCTTCATCAGCGATATAGTCCGCGCCATCCACCGCCACGTTGAAATAAACCGCGCCGCTGTTCAAGCTGTTCTGCGCCGTTCCCGTGAAACCCAGGAGCACATCGCCGCCATGCGTCGTCAAGGTCAGAGCCAGCTTGGTCGCGTCGACATCGACGAAAGCGTTCGCCGTCGTTAATAGCGCCGCCCCGCTGCTGATGATCCGATTGGCGCTGGCGTCCAGGCGGTCTTTTAGGTGATTCTGATTGTCCCGCACATAGGTATTCAGGTCGATCGATGTCAGCGGCTCGCTCGACCAGGTCTTGGGCGTCGTCCATGCCATGGCAATTCCTCTCGCTAAGCTGGATATGAGAGGAAGTGTAGAACGCATATTCTATTGGCGGGCGACTATATGGTCGCGCGGGCGAGGAAATTGATTAAGCTGCGGGAGCGCTTCTGCCGGCAAAGCGCTACATTACCCTATTTTGGCAGGGACGCCAAGTATTCGTCCAGCCGGTCCAGGGTTTGCCTGCGCCTGAGGCAATCGCGGGATTAGCGCGCGCCTGCTTGAATCTGCCCATTCTTGACCTGGTAAACGCTCGCGCGCTCCAGAAAAGCGGCGTTGAAGATCTCAAGTTCGGTGGTGGTCACCAGCGTTTGCGCCGCCCCGTTGAGCCGTTCAAGCAGAAAGGCGCGCCGGCTGCTGTCCAGCTCGGCGGCCACTTCATCAAGCAGAAAGAGCGGATACTCCCCGAGTTGGTCGCGCATCCATTCCAGCTCGGCGAATTTCAAGGCCATGACGGCGGTGCGCGCTTGACCGCGGCTGCCATACAAGCCGCAGTCGCGCTCGTTGATAAAGAGGCGGAGTTCATCGCGATGCGGTCCGGCGATGGTGGTTCCCCGCCCGATGGACTCGCGCCGCTGCGAATGAAGGCGTTCAAGGAATTGCGGCTTAATCTCTTCCGCCGTCAACTGCCGGCGCAAGTCCAGCCCGGCGACTTCAAATGAGAGCTGCCGCCCTTCCCCTTCGGCAGCGGGCAGAATACTGGGCAGATAGTTAAGGCTCAGCGATTCACGTCCGCCGGTCAAGGCGAGATGGGTATCGCGCGCCTTGATCTCCAGCTCGCGCAAGAAGCGCTGCCGCCCGGCAATGAGGACCGCGCCGCTGGAAGCCAACTGTTCATCCCAAAAATCCAGCTCGACCGCGCCAGCCCGCCTGTCGCCGATGCGTTTGAGCAGCGCGTTGCGCTGGGGCAGGAGCTTCTCGTATTCGTTGAGCGCCAACAGGTATTCCAGATCCACCTGCCGCAGCGTGCCATCCATGAAGCGGCGGCGATCGCTGGGCGAGCCTTCCACCAGCGACAGGTCGCGCGGCAAGAAGAGCACGACATTCAGCAAGCCGACGACATCCATGACCCGTTTGTCGACATTGTTGAGCTTGATCGCCTTCTTAAAGCGCGCCGCGCCCGCCGTCATATCCAGCATGAGGGTGATATCGAGCTTGTGATAGGCGCCATTTGAGCCGCCGATTTCAGCCGACAGCCGCGCATAGGGAATCGGATCATTCTCGGTGCGCCAGTGGATCAGCTGACGGTCGCTGCTGGTATAAGGCGAGGTTGATGTCGCCAGGTAGAAGATGGCCTCCAAGGCGCTGGTTTTGCCTTGGGCATTTTCGCCGACCAGCACAACCGGGCGATCGGCCGGCGGGCTGAATTCCAGCCGCGCGTAGTTGCGAAAGTTCGTCAGCGAGAGGCGCTCGATTTTCATTAGCGGTCAGGCGCGTATGTGAGTTAGGCCCGCCATTTTAATGCCACAGGCGCAAAGGCGACAGGGCGCCCGCAGGTGAACACGGCAGCGTGCTAAGCGCCGACCCATTGCGGCACGAAGGCATCTTCCGCTAGCTTGCGGCTTGTTCCGCTAGCCAGATCGTGCACCCAGATTTCCGGCAGCGCTGGTCCGTCGCCGCTTGACGCCCCGCGGGCCAGCGGAAAGCGCTGCGTCACCAACTGGTCGCCTTCCCCGTTCCAGCGGAAATAAGATGTCGTGAGGCTTGGTTCATAAGCGATCGGCGTCAATTCATCATCGGCGGCGGACAGCTGCTTCAGATACAGTTGATGACCGGGCGTCCAGCGCTCATCGGTGTAGCGGCGGGCAAAGGCGACTGTATCGCCATCGGGGCTCCACTGCGCGGCGACGTCATCGCCTGGTCCCTGCGGGTCGGTGAAGGAAGCGAAGGTCTTCGCTCGCAGATCAGCGATGCGCAGGTGGGTGAAAAACTGATCGCCGCGGCGGCTGAGTTCGGGGAAGATCAACTGGGTGCCGTTGGGCGCGAGCGTGCCCATCGTGCCGTGCGATGAGGGAATGAAGCGCAACTGGATATCGTCCTCGCCCCGCGGGATAAAGTCATAGATCAAGATGCCCGGCTGCGTCACATCAGCGCTGTAGAAGGCGACCGTGTTGCTGTCGGTCGACCAGACCGGGCTATGCCCAACCACCTGCTTGTCCGCGATCAGCGCAACTGTGTCATACTCGGCGCTGCGCATATTGACAAGCCAGATGCGCGGCAAGCCATAACGCCCGCCAAGCGATTCAGCGCGCTGGTAGACCAGCCACTTGCCATCGGGGCTGAAAACCGGCGTGGTGCAATTCGCTTTGAGCGCGACGCAATCCACCAGGTCAGCCAGGCGGCTCTCCGAGAGATCAAGCAGACGCAGGGTGACAGCGCCGACATCGCTGCGCTCGGCGAACGCCAGCCAGCGGCCATCGGGGCTGAAGTCGAAATCAAAGACGCCATTCTCGCTGAAGGTCAACTGCTGCGGCGTGGCGGGGTCGTCAATCGCCGCCTGCCAGACGTTTTGCGTTCCGCCGGTGGCGGGATAGAGGAAGGCGACGCGCGTGGGCTGCCGCGCGGGGTCCATCAGCCAGCCGGCGGCCGCCACGCCCAGCAAACAGGCGCAGACGATGATGACCACGGCGATGTCCAGCTTGTCCCTTTTCATAGCCTCAACAATCGCTCAGGGATACAGATAGGGTTGGCGCGGCTCATCAATGCGCTCTATTGAATCGGCAAACACAACGGGCAGGATATCAGCGCCGAAGGTCGACGCTTTCAACTCGCCTCGCAGGCGCAGCCAGCCGCCGGCGGCGTATTCGCCCGCGTCATCGGCGATAACCGGCATGCCGATGGGGAAGGCATCGGCGACGCAGCAGCTCATGGTGAAGCGCGCCAGCATGAATCCATTTTCCGGATGAATCGGCTCGCGATAGACAAAGCCGATGACATCCACCGGCGTTCCGTTGAATTGCGCCGGGGTGGAAGCGCGATCGAATTCGCGCAGCCAATCGAGGATATTGCGGTCAAGCGGGCTGCGCGTCACGCCGGCGACGCCCACCGGGTTCAAACTGACGCCGCCGTTCACCGCCTCGATGCCCAGCGATCGCGACGGTATCAAGACGGCAAGCAGCAGCGGAAAAGCGACCACCAGCAGGATATCCCAGGTGATATGGTAGTGATGGTGATGGTCATGGTCATGGTGATGATGGTCGTGGTCGCTTCGCTCTGGATTCAAGCTGCGGTTCAGCGCCGTCAGCCCCAAGACGAAGAACAACAGCGCGCCCACGACGACCAGCCAGGCGAAGCGCTGATTGATGTAATTATCGAGATTGCCAGTCAGGATGAGCAGCGTCAGGTAAATGCCCATACCGAACAGAATGAGCGACTTCGCCCAGGCGCTGATGTCCACCGGCTCTTCCCGCTTATGCCGCGCCGCAGTCATCGTTATAGTTTCGCGCTTCCATTGATAAGGTCGAACCTTCGATTAAACATAACCCAAGATCAAATTGATCACTGTTCCCGCCAGCAGATTCATCACAAATGGCAGCAAGACCAAGTAGAGCACGATGCGGCGGCGGAAAACGCCGGTGAACATCAGCGTGCTTTTGATATCCACCATCGGTCCAAAGCTGAGGAAACTGACGATAGCGCCCGCCGTGAAGGTGTTGACAAAAGCCAGCGCCAGGAAGCTGTCAACCGTCGAGCAGACGCTGAGCACATACGCGAGAATCTGCATGAAGACGACCGAGAGGACCGGACCCGTGCCCAGCGCCAGCAAGCTCTCCTGGGGCACGAGCGTCTGCATCAGCGCCGCCAGAATCGAGCCGAAGATGAGGAAGCGCCCCATTTCGAAGAATTCGTCGCCGGCGATCCCCAGCGCCCCCATCAGCTTGGCGCGCGTCGATGGCGCTTCGTGATCGTGATGCGCGTGATCATCGTGAGCGCCGCCCAGGGAAATCGGCTTGAGCACGGCGGACCGCTGCGCGAAGCTCCCAACAACGACGCCGACAGTGACAGCCACCAAGATGGTGACGATGATGCGCCCGATAAAGACGGGACCAAAGCCAAAGGCGATGTAGGTGCTGGCGAAGACGATGGGATTCATGAATGGCGCCGCTAACAGAAAGGCGATGCCGAGCGAAACTGGCGTACCTTTCTTGAAGAGCCGGCGCGCCACCGGCACAACGCCGCACTCGCAGACGGGAAATACCAAGCCAAGAAAGGCGCCGCCAATCGCCGCGCCCAGCCGATTCCGCGGCAGATAGCGCATGATGTCGTCCGATTTGATGAAGGTCTCGATCAAGCCCGAGGTGATGGACCCCAGGAGCAAGAAGGGAACCGCCTCGACGAAGATGCCCAGGAAGCGCGTGGCGAAGACGCTCAAGACCAGCGCGAAGTCGCGGTTTGCGCTATAAGCCTGATAACCGATGGAAGAAAGCAAAAGCGCCGCCAGCAGCGACAAGCCGATGAGCTTGAGCCGATTCGTTCGGTCGATGGCGCCTATGCTGCTCAGAATCATTGCCCGCTCTGTTTAGTGTCGCGCCGATAATTACACCTAAGAACCGCTCGCCCCATTTTCGGACGCGCCGCGTGAGAGCACGCGGTAAATCGTGTTGATATGCTCAAAGCCCGCCTTTTGCTTTCGAGGCGGCATTGGCTGGGCGTGGACCTGATCTTTGACCAGTTCGTAGGTCTCGGCGCTGATGATAATCTCGCCTGGTTCGGCGTTTTCTTGCAAGAATTTGCCGACATCGGGCGCTTCGCCCAGCGCGGCGAACTCAATGCGGTTGGCGCCGCCCACCATGCCCAGCACCGAATGCCCGCTGTGAATGCCGATGCAGAAGTGCAGCTCATGGTGCTTGTCGACTACTTCATGCAGCGCATCCATCTCGCCCAGGATCGCCTGCGCCGCCTGCACCGCCCGCAGCGCGTGATCGTCTTGCTGGTTCAATTGCGAATTCCAGAGCGCTTTGATCGCATCGCCGAGGTATTGATCAACAATGCCGTCGTGCGCGGTGATGGCATCGCTGGCCGCGCCCAGATAGCGGTTGATGATTCGCATCAAATCTTCCGGCTGCAGGTATTCGCTGAAGGCGGTGAAGCCATCAACATCGGCGAACATTGCCGAGATCGTGCGTTCCGCCGGGCTGGTGTCCAGCTCGCTGATCGAGCCTATATTCTCCAGCAGCGCATCCGACACAAAGGTGCCCAGCAGGCGCCGCTGTTCTTCTTGTTCCTTGCGTTCGGTCAGGTCGTCGATGACCAGGGCGACCCCGTGATTGACCTGGTCGTCGCTGCGCAGCGGGCTGGCGACCACCTGCCAATAACGCTGCCGGCCATGGCGCTCAAAGCGCTCAGCCCAAATATGCTGCGTCTGCTCGCGGCGGACGCGCTCGATCGATTCGTAGAAGCCCTCGGTGACCTGGGGCAGCAGCTCATTCAAGGGCAGGCCGCAGGCATTCGCGTTGGCGGCGCCGGTGATCGCTTCCGCCGCTTCGTTGCAGACAAGGACGCAATTCTCGCCGTTGACGGTGATGACGCCGGAGCCGATCGAGGCGAAGATATTGGACAGGCGCCCCTGCATCTCTTCGATCAATGCCAGCTGCGCGCGTATGTCCTCGAAGAGGCGCGCGTTTTCGATGGCGACGGCCGCCTGCTGCCCAAAGCTCGTCAGCAGGCCCAATTCGTTTTCTTTGAACAAACCCGCCATTATGCGATTATCGCAATAAGCGACGCCGATCACTTCATCGCGCGCGATCAAGGGCGCCGCCAATATGCTCAAGAGGCTGAAGCCGGCGATGCTCTCGCTGTGGCTGAATTGCTCATCGGCGCCGGCGTCAACGGTCAGCAAAGGCTCGCCGCTCTCGGCGACCATATTGATGACCGACCAACTGACGATGCGTCCGCCGGCTGCCGTTTCTTCGGCGCTCAACCCACGCGCGACAGTGAACTCCAACTCGCCGGTGTCGCGGTTCTTCAGCACGATATAGCCGCGCTCAGCCTGCGTCAACTGAATGACATTCTCCATCACTTCGTTGAGCACTTCGTCGGTTTCCTGCCCCGAATTGACCAGCGCGGTGGTCTCCGCCAGGCGGCGCAGCTGCTGCAGCTGCATATGCGTCTCCACCAGGGCGACAGAGAGTTTGTCTATGCTGGAGCGAACGGTCCACAGGCGGTCAATGGCGCTGGCGGGCAGGCTAATGCCGCGGCGCCGCAGCAAAGCCTGCTGCTGTTCCAGCAAGGTCTTCACTTCATCGGCGCGCGTCTTCAAGCCCTTCAACTGAGTTTGAATCGCGCTGAACCCCGTTGCTTTCGCCACTTCGCTCATGCGCTTCGGCTCACCTCATACGCTCGCATGGCGACCGAAAGCCCTTTGCCCGAGATGGGAGCGCGAGGGCGAAAGTCGTATCTGTGTTCCTCGTCATGATTCCTCAGGATATGATCCAGCGTCTGCTGCGCAATGGTGATGGCGCCGCGCGCGCCATTTTCCTGGATGCGCTTGGCCGTGTTGATGCTGTTGCCCAACGCGGTGAATTCGCGCCGCTGAAAACTGCCGACATTGCCCAGCGTCGCCACGCCAGTGAACATGCCGATGATATAGTAATGCGGGTCGGGGTCGATATTCAGTTCACGATAGAGGTCGACGAAGCGATCGCGCATTAGCAGACCGCATTCAAGCGCCGCCTGGGCATGATTGTGTTCAGGATTGAGCTGCGTATTAAAGAGCGCCATCACCTCGTTGCCCATGTACTTGTCGATGATTCCGCCGCACTCATTGATGCAAGCGGTGGCGATCGCCTGATATTGGTTCAGGATGCGCAGCTTCTCGCTGGCGGAGACATCGGGCAGCGTAACCCAGGGGCGCACATCGGCGAAGAGACAGGTGACCTCGCGCCGCAAACCGCCCATTTCGATGTTGGCGATCTCGTTGATCTGATCGACCATGCCCTCGGGCAAGATCCTTTTCATGGCGTTGATCGTGGTTTCATGCTCGTGCAAGTGGGTGACGTCATCCATCACCATGGCGACGCCTTGCGTCATGTCGTTGCGGTCCTTGAGCGGCGACAGCGAAAGCGCCAGGGCGACCTGCCCCCGCCCCGGCAGCTCGGCGCTCAGTTCAAGCGAGTGATCCTGGTCGTTTCGTTTGACATGCGCCAAGTGATCTTCGAGTTCAAGCGCGGCTGTTTTCATCAGCTGCGAGACATCGTTGCCGACCGCGGCATCGGGCGGCAGATCCAGGATTTCACCGGCGGCGCGGTTGAAGGTGTGGACGAGGTCATTGGAGTCGATGGCGATGATGCCGCTGCCCACCGAGGAAAAGATGTTGTCCATCAACTCCTTGACCTGGGTGATCTCCGCCAGGATTTGCTCAGCGCGCATATACATGCGGGCATTGGCGATCGCGACCGCGGCCGTATTGGCGAACGCCATCATCAGGTTCAGTTCGCGCTCGGTGAAAAGACCGGCGACCAGGCGATTGTCGACATAAACGACGCCGATAATCCGTTCCTTATAGCGCAGCGGCACGCATAAGACCGACCGCAGCGTGAAGTTGATGATGCTCTGATTCTCCGATAGCCGGTCGTCTTGGTAGGCGTTGTCCGCCAGCAAGGGATTGCCGGTCGACATGACTTCGTTGACGACGGTCATGCTGATCTGCGGTCCGTCGCCAGAAGCCATCGCGCGCCCCATTAAGCCGCTCTCGCTGCTGATGCGGAATTCCAACTCGGCAGTCTCGTCGTTTGATAGCACGATATAACCGCGTTCGGCGTTCGTCAGCACGATGACAAGTTCCATCGTTTCAGCCAGCACGGTATCCACATTCAAGGAATTGGTGATGCGCGTGGACATCTCCGAAAGCGCCCGCAGCTGCCGCAGCTCGGTCTGCTCTTCAAGCACATTGTGTTCCAAGCGCTTGAAATCTTGTTTGAGCGTCTCGACCTTGTTGACGATGGCGACCGGCATGGCGATCTTCCGGCGGCGCAACAATTCCCGCTGCGCTTCCAAGGTCTTGTTGACCTCGTCCAACTGGTCTTCCAGCTGCCTCATTTCGGCGATTAAATTGGTCGCTGCCACTTGCGCTTCTGACATGCGATCAGTTGACCCCGCTTAGCGCCGGCGCTTTGAGTTGCAATCTCGCTGTCCTTCCCTGCGCCATTTCAGCCGACGGAAGGCATCGCCGCCACACTTTCCCATTACAAAGAGTATACAGCAAAACAGCGTTGAAAACAGGACAGCGATTAGCCCCCAAGTAGAGACGATTTTAGATGCGCCGGCTGCGTCTCGCAGGAATATAGCGGGCTGATCGCCCGGTCTCGGCGGCAAATCAATCCGCCGCGATTCCCTGGCGCGCAAATTCAGCCATGGCTTGGCGGGCAGCGCGCCGCCCGATCTCGACGGCGTAATTTGTCCCGCGATCCCAGGGATATACCTGCGACATGCTCGCCCAATAGAGCCCGGGCAGCGGCGTCTTGATGTCCGGTATATTGCGGCTGTGGTTGAGCTCCGGCACCGGCTGGGCGTAGGGCGCGCGCCAGACCCAAAACTTGCGAATCCAATCGCGCTGGAAGGCGGGGTTCACTTTGTAGAGCGCCGGGAGGAAGCGCTCGACCAGCGCCTCCTCGCTCAGCTGAAAGTATTCATGGGCGGGCGAAACGTAATCGCCGCAATAGATGATATGGTCGCCGCCGTAATGCTCGCTCGGGATGAAGTTGGTATGCTCGACCAGCGCCAGGAAAGGAAAAGCCGACTTCGACTTATCCGCCGTAGTCGCCGGCAGGTTAAGCCAGTACGTGTCGTCCGGCATGAGGGGCTGCTTCAAGGCGAATACGACGCAAAGCCCGCCGATGCTTTTCAGCGCCGCGACTTGCCGCCCATAATCGGTTTCAGCCAAGCCAGCGGTCAAGCGCAAGAGCAGTTGCGGCGATGTCGTGCTAATGACGCTGTCGAAGTTAAATGTTTCGCCATTGACCCGCAGCGCTAGTTCGCCGTCTTTCTGGCTGATGCGCTCGACGGGCGCGTTCAGATGAATGGCGACGCCTTGCGCCCGCAATTGACGCGCCAGTTCGTCAAGGAAGGCTTGAAAGCCGCCGGTGTATGTGCCGAGCTTAAGCGAGCGTTTGACGATCCGCGCCCACATGAAGGACATCGGCACCTGATCGTATTCGTCGGCGAATTTGCCGATCAGCAGCGGCATGAAGAATTTCTCGTAGGCTTCGCGCCCCATCCAGCGGCGCATCCACTGGTCGGCGGTGACCTTTTCGAAGGGCTGCCAGCGCGGCGTCTGCTTGACGAACAGGCCGACCAGCGCCATGCGCAATGTGGCTGGGAGCGAGAGCGGCAGCAATAACGCCGAGGGCGACATCTCGCTGCGAACGGGCTTGCCATTGAGCCAGTAGCTGGTCTTCGGGCGGGGGAAGATAATGCGCTCGCGCACAGCCATTTCGTCAGCAAGCGCCAAGATCTCGTTGTCGCTGGCGAACCAGTGGTGGTAAAACTTCTCCAGCGTCCAGTCCCAGGCTTCATCTTTGAAACCAGCGGCAAGCCCGCCGACGCGGTCAGAGGCTTCGTAGATCGACGCCTGGTGGCCCGCTTTGGCGAAGTCCCAGGCGGCTGCCAGACCGGTTGCGCCGGCGCCGATGATGCCTATTGTCCTTCTTTTCATTCAGCTGCTCGGCTGCATAACCAGGCGATAGCTGATATTGTACAGTCGTCCGCGTCAGTTTGCGCGGTCGCGTCTACGATGCTGCATCGGGAGCTGCTGACGAGCGGTCAATCGCCATAAACATCTTCACTCAAGCGCCAACTCGCGCGCGCCTCAAAGTCCAGCGGACTGCGATGACCCGCCCGGTAGCGGAAGCAGGCAGCCGCGCCGATCATAGCGGCGTTGTCGGTGCAGAGGAATAGCGGCGGATAGCGGACCGGCACAGCGAGCGCCGCAGCCAGCTTGCGCCGCAGCAACTGATTGGCGCTGACGCCGCCAGCCAAATACACAGCATGCGCGGCGAAGTCGCTCGCCGCCCGACATGCGGTCGCCACAAGCGCGTCGGTCAACGCATCCTGAAAGGCGGCGGCAAGATCGTTGATATTCGCGTCGGCGCGCAGCTCCGCCCGCTTCTCGGCGCCGCGTTCGCGTCGGCTCTGTCGCCGAGCGCTGGGTTGGACGGTGGCGGCGCGCATCACTGCGGTCTTCAAGCCGCTGAAGCTGAGGTCGTATCTGCCATCGGTTTTGGCGCGCGGGAAGGCATAGGCGGCAGTTGCGCCGGTTGCGGCCGCGCGTTCAATGGCTGGTCCGCCCGGAAAGGGCAAGCCGAGCAGGCGTCCGACTTTGTCAAAAGCCTCGCCGGCCGCATCGTCTATCGTGCCGCCGATGCGCTGGTAGACGCCGTGAGCGCGCATGACCAGCAGCTCGCTGTGCCCGCCGGAGACGATCAGCGCCAGCAGCGGAAACTCGGCTTCGCTGAAATCGGGCGCCAGCCACAGCGAATAGATATGCCCTTCCAAATGGTTTATGCCGAGCAAGGGCAAGCCGGTCGCCAGCGCCAGCCCCTTGGCGAAGTTGATGCCCACCAGCAGCGAGCCAACCAGCCCCGGTCCCTGTGTGACGGCGATGGCGTCCAAGGCGTCATAGGTCAGCTCGGCTTCCGCCATCGCCTGCTCGACGACCGCGCTGATGGATTCGGCGTGGGCGCGCGAGGCGACCTCGGGGAAGACGCCACCGTATTGGGCGTGCAGGTCAATCTGCGAGGCGACGATGTTTGATTTGATGGTCGTCCCGTCGGTGATGACGGCGGCGGCGGTCTCATCGCAAGAAGTTTCGATGGCGAGGATCTTGGTCATGCCCGCATTGTAGCACTGGAATTGCGGGGCGCGGATGTATAATGATGGGCAGGATAAGCGCTTTTGCGCAAGAAGGTGCGTTATGTACAAGTCGTTTCGGGTGAAGAATTTCCGCTGCTTCAAGGACTTGCAGATCAATGATTTGAGTCGGGTGAATTTGATTGCGGGGAAGAACAATACCGGGAAGACGGCGTTGATGGAGGCGATGCATGTCTTGGCTGGCACCTACAGCGGCCAGGTCTTGCTTCGCAATCCCGGGCTTCGCAGGGCGTTGCTAAATCCTGAAAATGAGAGTGAACCGCGCAATCAGTTAACTTGGTCGACAATTTTCAAAGGTCTACAAACAGGTCTCTCCATAGAATTAGCAGCAACTGAGAAAATCCCAAATCGGACTGTTGACACATCTCAATCAAGAATTGAGTTGTCGATTCAAAGTGTTTCTGTCTCCGACGCTACTGATGATGAGTCGAGATACAAGAGCTTTGGCTATCAGTACGATGCACTGCCGGATGACGTGGACCTGCTCAAGCTCTGTTCCAGCCTTGATGGTCACCCTACATATCTTGCGCTAATTCACTCGGGCATTGTATACCCGCGGCTCAAACCCAGCCGTTTCCGCCCCAGCCAACTCCTTCATGCTAGGACGGGCGCAAGCGCGCGCGACATAGAGCGACGCTTTAACAGAATTCAGAAGACGAAGAAGATTGATATGCTGGTTGGCGCCTTGGAACTTATTGAGCCCCGCATTAAGGATGTGCGCATCAATCCCGACGGCTGGCGATCGCATCTGATGACGGACATCGGTCTTGAAAACATGATCGCTATGTCAGAATCCGGCGAAGGCATGAATCGTTTATCAGACATCGTACTTGCCATGCACGAGGCTAAAGGCGGCATCATCTTCATAGACGAAATCGAAAACGGCATCCACCACTCGGTGCAATGCAAGGTTTGGAAAGCCATCGGTCAAGTCGCGCGCGAGCTGGACATCCAAGTCTTCGCCACCACGCACAGCCTCGAAATGATTCGCGCCGCGTACGAAGCCTTCTCTGAAGACGACGAACTCGAAGAGTTCCGCTATCATCGGTTGAGCAGGAGTCGCAAAACGGGAGAATTAAGAGCCACCACCTACAACGAACTTGATATGGAAGCGGTAGCGGCCTTTGATTTTGATCATGAGGTTCGCTAATGGACGAGCTGATCCCAGATGGCATAACCCGGCTGCTGCTAGTAGAAGGAAATGATGATGAAATCTTCTTCAGAAACTTTGTAGATCATCTAGTAGCTTCATCGGATACACGACTTCTCGTATCTGAGTTTGCGATCATCCAATACGGAGGCAGAAGTCAATTAACACTGCGGCTCCGCGACTTGAAGAAGGCTGATAACTTTGAGCACATAACCCATATAGGAATCGCGCGCGACAGCGACTTCAACACTGATGCGCTTCGCAGCGTTCAAGACAGAATCAGAACCATCAACAGAGAAGGTCCACCAATTATTGACATTCCGGACCACCCAATTGTGCTAACGATCGGTGATCCCAAAGTGTCCGTGCTGATCGTTCCCTCAGCAGATCGCGAAGGAATGCTTGAAGATCTTGTCATGGATTCACTACAGGTCGATCCCATTGCGAACTGTGTACATAAATTCTTCGACTGTTTAGAAGAGAAGCAGGTAACGATTGTTCCCGAAAAGAGATCCAAGGCACAAATACGGGTATTTCTCATCGGCAAGAATGTGGGCTTGGACACCGATGTCAGCGGTATTACCGAAAGATTGTTTTTGTCCAATGCCTACGAAACACAGGTGTGGCAGCAAAGGAATTTGTGGGAAAGTCCTAAATTGGCAGACGCCAAAGCCTTCCTCACCCAACTGCTCAAACCGTAGACCCGCCCTCCCCAACTGTGGTAATCTGTTAGAAAATCAAACGTTCCCGACGGAGCGTAACCATGACCACACTCAACCACCGCCTCGGCTGGATTCTGACTGCAAGCGCGGGCATCGTCATATTTGTCGCTTTCACCGCTTGGGGCGGCATCCCGGCGGAGATGAACGCAAGCCTATTCTGGGCGCAGGCAGGTCTGTTTCTCTTGGCGCTATGCGTCTTTGTCCTCGCTTTCTGGCACTTGCTCTTGCGCCCCTTAGCGCCGAATTTGCGCCAGGCAACCCGGGACACCCTGACCGTGAAATTACGGCAGCGCCTCGCCTTGATTTTGGCGGCCGGTGGCTTGACCACTTTCGTCGGCGCATTTTGGGATGAAATCTGGCACCGCGTTTATGGCATCCCCTTCGGCGAAGACTTATTCTGGCGACCGCATTTGCTGATGTATTTCGGCTTCGCCACAGCGGCCGCCACTGGCTTCTGGGCACTGCTTTATTTGAATCGACAACTGCGCGGCAATTTTCAGCAGCGCTTCCGCGCCAATCCCATAATCGGCTTGCTCATCTTGAATGCCGCGTTCTTGTGTTACGCCTTGCCCGCAGACCCAGTCTGGCACTGGATTTTCGGCGAAGACATCACCGCCTGGAGCATACCGCATCTGATCTTGCTGGCCAGCTTCGTCTTAACGCAGTTGCTCGCTTTGTTCATCTACACGTCTACACTCCCGCTGGCGGCCTGGCGCAGTGCAATCGCGCTACGGACGAGCGATCTGCTGGCGCTGTTGATTCTCGCTGGCATCTCGCTGCTCTGGCTGCAGATCATGCTCATCGACTGGGACGCGACCCTATTCGGCATCCAGCCGGAATCGCTGGGCTTGTATCGGCCCGAATGGCTGCTGGCGGCAAACTTGACCGCGGGTTTGACCTTCTTCGGCGTGGTTAGCACCCGCCTTCTGCGCTACGCCGGCGCCGCGACCATCGTCGGGCTGCTGGCTCTCGCGATGCGCTATGGCATGATTCAATTATTTCAGACCGATATGCTGCAATTCGTCGCCTGGATTTGCGCGCTGCTCCCATTGCTCGCCCTTGATCTCTATACATATTACCGCGCCATACTGCGCAACGAAGAACCGGATTGGCGCGGGACTGCGGCCGCCGTCATCGCCGCCATGACGCTTAATGCGCTCGTTATTCGCAGCCTCTATAACCTGGCGGACGCGGACAATTTGGCTTATGCCGCGGCGATCATCGTTAGCGGAATAGGCATGAGTTGGCTCGCCAATCGCGTGACTGACGCCATGCTGCGCCAGCCCGAGGCGATCGTCGCGGCCGCGAGCGAGCGCATAAGCATCAAGCCGGCGGTATCCTTCGGCATACTGGCCGCCTTTCTCGCCTTCGTCTTTTTCTTCATCACGACCGCGTCGCCACCCGTTTGATAGTTCGCGGACGCGGTATACTTTAGCGCGTGAACAAAAACAATAGATCGACGCCAGCTGCGCGTATTGCCGCCGCCGTTCTGGCGCTTGCCATGCTGATCACGACCAGCTGCAGCGCGGTTGAGTTGCACCAGCAAATGGGCAGCGCCACTGCGGCCGCCGAGCTAGCTTCGACTGCGGCGACGGAGAATCCGACGGTCGTGGCAATGGGCAGCGCCTTGGCTGATGCCCAAGCGACCGGGCAGTCGCTCTCATCTGACGCGACCGTGGCAGCCGCCACCAGCGCCGCGCTTTCACCGACGGCGCCGGTCGCTGACGACTTTTTCTCACTCCCCGCCGCCGCCGAAGCCATCCCTTATGGCAGCGTACCGATCGACAGCGACCGCCTTAATATCATCGCGGCTCTGGCTTTTGACGCCGATGGCAACCTGCTTGCCGCCACGCGCGCTGGCGAGATTTACGCTCTGCCCGACCGCGATGGCGATGGCAGCGCCGATGAGACACGCCTTATCTACGCCGATGACGAACATGCGCTGGATCAGGTCGCCGGGCTGATCGCGCGCGGCGAGGCGCTGATTCTGCTCAATGGCGAGCGGCTCAGCCTGCTCCGCGACCAGGACGGCGATGGCTTTTACGAGAGCCTGACGCATCTCGGCGAAGAGCTGCCGGCTGATCAGAGTCCGCTGCAGGCGAGCAACGGCATCGTCGAAGCGCCGGATGGGCGGCTGTTCACAGCGGATATCAACTCGGGCGAGATTTTGCGCATCGTCCTGCGCGAGTAGGCGATTGATCGCGGCAAAGTCTTGGCGCCACAAATCAACCGATGTGCGTAAAAGCGACCGATTAGCGCGCCCGCCGTGGGCAAAGACCGGGTTTAAGCCCGTTGGCAGGCGCTGTAAGAATTAGCTTCACCACAGAAGTAAATGCAAGTAAGTCATGCGAAAAAAGGCGATGCTAATCTGATTCGAGATCTGTAGGGGCGAGACTTGTCTCGCCCACTATATCGCCATTGTACATGTGGGCGACTCAAGAGTCGCCCCTACGACGTTCCTTCATTTTGTTACATTACTCTATTGGACTTACTGAGGAAACGAGGGAACACAGATAGCGCAGAGAGGGCGAGCCAAGGCCCCCTACAGATTCTGGTTTAGGCGGTTTCGTTGTTTTGTGTGAGTCGCTCCGGCGAAGCCCGCTACCAATGGACAGCCGCAGCCCGAACGGGCGCTCCTTGTCAATTAAGCCCCGTGCCCCCTGTGCTATACTGAACGCGCCAATCCACCCCCCGAGGCCCGCCATGAAAAACCGGCTCTATTACGGCGACAACCTGGAAATCCTGCGCAACCGCGAATACTTCCCCGATGAATGCGTCGACCTGATTTACCTCGACCCGCCATTCAACAGCAACCGCAATTACAACGTGCTCTTCAAGTCGGAGAGCGGCGCCGACAGCGAAGCGCAGATCACCGCCTTCAAAGACACCTGGCATTGGGGCGAGACGGCCGAAGCGACATACGACGAGCTGGTCGTGGACGCGCCGCACAAGGTCTCGACGGCGATCGCGGCGCTGATGGACCTGATCGAGCGCAACCAGATGATGGCCTACTTGGTGATGATGACGGCGCGGCTGGTCGAGCTGCACCGGGTCTTGAAGCCGACCGGCAGCTTGTATTTGCATTGTGACCCGACCGCGAGTCATTATTTGAAGCTCATTCTCGATACCATCTTCGGAGCAGCTAGTTTCCAAAACGAAATAGTTTGGAAGCGTAGTTCGGCCCATAGCGACAGGTCGCAAGGTAATGTCCTTCACATGGGAAGGATACATGACGTAATCCTCTTTTACACGCGATCTGACAGCGCAACTCGCAACACAGTGTTTACTCCACATGATCCAGAATACGTCAGAAAGTTCTATAACAAGGTTGACGAGGCCGGCAGAAAATACCGTCTCGATAATCTATTGGGGCCAGGAGGCGCGTCAAAAGGCAATCCATTTTATGAAGTAATGGGCGTGTGGCGCCATTGGAGATACTCTGAAGAGCGCATGAAACGACTGATTGAAGAAGGCAGAGTAATCCAGACAAAACCTGGCAACGTACCTATGTACAAGCGCTACCTGGATGAGATGCCCGGTGTGTCACTTCAAGATGTTTGGACGGATATCAATCCTCTCGCGGGACACGCCAAAGAACGCCTCGGCTACCCCACCCAAAAGCCCGAAGCCTTGCTGGAACGCATCATCCGCGCCTCATCGAACGAAGGCGATGTGGTGCTCGATCCCTTCTGCGGCTGCGGCACCGCTATCGCCGCGGCGCACAAGCTGGGGCGCAAGTGGATCGGCATCGACATCACGCATCTGAGCATCGCCCTGCAGAAGTACCGCCTGCAAGATATGTTCGAGTTGGTCTCGGGGGCGGATTACGCAGTCATTGGCGAGCCGGCGACGGTGGACGCGGCGCGGGAATTGGCGCGCGATTCCGCCAACGAGGGGCGCTATCAATTCGAGTGGTGGGCGCTGTCGCTGCTGCGGGCGAAACCGGCCGGCGGGTCGGCGGGATCGCGCAAAGGCAAGAAAGGCGCCGACCAAGGCATTGACGGCATCATCAACTTCTTCGATGAAGACGAGCGAGGCAAGAAGAAGCCGCGGAGGGTGGTCGTCCAGGTCAAGTCGGGGGTGGTGAATTCGGGGCAGATCCGTGATTTGAAAGGCACAGTCGAGCGCGAGGGCGCGGCGATCGGCGTCTTCATCACGCTGGAGCCGCCGACGCAGGCGATGACCAGAGAGGCGCTGGCGGCCGGCTGGTACGAGTCGCGGACCTGGGGGGCGAAGTATCGGCGCTTGCAGATTTTGACGATTGGCGATTTGTTTGACGGCGCGGGGGTGGAGATGCCGCCGCAGCATGGGACGCTTACGCGGGCGGCGCGCTGGAAGCGGGGGGATGTGAGCGTCGATGGGGAGAGTCAGCGGGATTTGATTTGATTAACCACAGAGGACACAGAGGGCACGGAGAAGGCGCGTCGGACGGCAGTGTATTTCAGAGCGAATATACTCCGGATATCCAACAAACGTCTTGTGTCAGCCACGATTTCACGAACCGCCTAAAGGTACGAAAATCGTGCCTGTTGATTAGTTATACGCATAAACTACACTCAATACTTGACAATCTTATCGTCCTTCGGTAAGCTAGGTCGCAGACTAATGTATTGTGAAAAGCAAAGCCTATGTGGCCAATTGAAGCGTACGACCCGTTCCCCTTTCTAACGCCGCCGAGGATCCATGCTATTAAGTACGGGGTGTTGAGCCATATTCAAGATTACCAGGCTATTCTGCGAGATCGTGTACATTTGCAGCAGCATATGAACAGCATGCACCAAAGTTGGAATCGGCGTGGCTGGCTAATCGCCCACATCACCGAAGCCTTGACGGATGATGAACACTCGGAAAGGGTCTGTTTTGGGATCATGCAAGGACTCTTGTTCGACCGTGCACACTTTTGTCGTTTTTTCAAGATATACGAAGTGATAGACGAATCCTGCGTCGGGGGTCCGCGCATTGGTTGCGAGCCAGTAACTGTTCGAAGGGCTAGAGAGCTACCTACGCCGCGCCTGCTGTTTCCTCCGGATGCAATTGAAGGTGGATTCATACCACCGCTATCGCATCTTTGCGTATACGATATAGGTTATTTTGTGCGCCGTGAGGTTGTCGAGCTCTACTTCCTGAACCAGGATGGATTCACCTTACATGCAATGCGGCAGCTGGGTATACTTGATGATGACTTTCCACATACAGGACAGGAGATCGCGTAATCATCATAAGCACTCATTCGCAAGAAATACGCAGATATGAGGGAGGGTGAATGAACGCAACGGTCAATCCCGAGATGCTAACTTTGGCGCGCGAAGTTAGGGGAATGACACAGACGCAGCTCGCGCAGGAGAGCGGCATCAGACAGACTAAGATTTCACGTTACGAAGGGGATCTCGCAAAGGTTGATGAGGAAGATTTGCGGTACATTGCTGAAGCGTTAGGATTTCCCGAAGAGTTCTTCTTTCAGAGTGGGCAAAGATTCGGCGCGGAGTCAACTGAGGTTTTTCATCGGCGGCGGCGCTCCGTATCTGCCCGGGATATTAGACGTATAGACGGACTGGTGAATCTGTATCGAATCAGTTGTGACCGACTGCTACGGGCGTTTCAACAGGTACGAGCTTTGACTGTTCCTTCATTGTCGGTAGATGATTTCGATACCGTTGATGATATTGCGTACGCGGTAAGATCCTTTTGGGGTATTCCTAGCGGACCGATCAAGAATCTCATTGCCCAACTTGAGCAAGCATCGTGTCTTGTTTTCAGCGTTGATTTCCAAATCGATAAGATTGATGAGGTAGTTCAGTGGATTCCCCCCTCGCCTCCAATTATTCTTGTGAATAGCAGTGCGCCAGCAGATCGAACTCGTTTATCATTAGCCCATGCTCTCGGACATTTAGTAATGCATCGAAACGAACTTCCTTACAAAGAAATGGAACACGAGGCCAATCGATTTGCTGCAGCCTTCCTTATGCCGGAGCACGACATAATTGATGAGCTTAAGCCGGTGACTATCCAGCATATGCTTGAACTCAAACAATACTGGAAAGTGTCCATGCAGGCTTTGATATATCGAGCAAAGGAATTGGAAGTGATTTCCGAGAGACGCTTTACGTCGCTATTTCAACAGCTCAGCCGATTCGGTTATAGGAAAAGCGAACCGTTTCCAATCGATCACGAGAAGCCGCGTCTTGTTAGCGATCTCGTTGACAAACACAGGTTAGAATTAGGATACACGGATGAGGAACTCGCACAGTTACTTCGAGTAAACATTGTTGACTTCTACAAATGGTATCGTACAGGCCATAAAGTCGTAGATTTCCAGGAGAAGAAGATGGCGAATAGACAGAAGCCTGGCACTAAACCTAAAAGACCGGGAGAGTATATTGAACGCGGTCCGCGAGGCGGAAAAGTACCGCGTCCACGCATTGTGACTATTGAGCCAGGTGATTCGCCTTTGCCACCAACTCAAAAGCCTGGACGAACTTGGGAACGAAAGGGTCCCCCGAAGCCCTGACAACGACAACCTGAGCATCCATGCTAACAAGGAGCGCCCCGCATGTCCAACCCCAACCCATTACCCAAAGCGCCCGCGCCACAGCAGCGCGACGAAACCGATCTCGATGAACTCACGCTCGACCAAGCGGAATAGCTCAGTAGAAATTGAATCAAGCCGCCAAAAGCGCTATAATTCTGATACCTTGACATTCAGGAAAACACCACGATGGCATCCGAGATAGCGAATGATACGCTCCAGCCCCCAGCAAACTTGAGTGAAAGGGTGGCACGATTGGAAGGCGCATATCCGCACCTGGCGACAAAAGCAGACCTACAAGCCATGCAGGCCACGCTCATTAAATGGATTGTGGGCACAGGCATTGCGATGATTGCCGCGCTGGAATTTCTTGACAGAATTCCGTGAAGGCGACGGCCGAGCCACCGGCTCGCCCCTACGGCGTACTTAGTCCAACCCCGCCCTCACCCCAGCAAACACTCCCTTCACACTCTCCCGATCCCGCGCGAAGAGCAAGCCCGCGCTGACCTCAAAAGCCAGCTCGTCCGGCAGCGCCGTCACCTCGAAGGGCCTGCCCGGCGCTTCCCGCTCCAGCCGATTCAAGGCGAAGCGCTCCCACTGCGCCAGCTCATTCTCAACCGCCGACTTGCGGGTTTCTTGAGTGACCGTGGTAAGCAGGCGACCCAATGGCTCGCCCCTACCGGTTTCGTCTTGGAGCGGGAAAGGCGAGTTCCGGTGGTTGACAGCCACCTCCCCCCAAGCCACCGGCGGCAGCTGAAAATAGCGCTCGCGCATTTCGTTGACGCTCAGCAGCGGGTAAGCCGTGCGGATTTCTTCTAGGCGCGCTTGGGCGTCGGTCGGGCGGATGTCATCGAATTCGGCGACCAGGTCGGCGCCATAGAAGGGCAGCAGCTCTTGCGTGATTTTCTGGGCGATGCGCACCAGCTTGGGATAAAGCGTGCGCTCGATGAACTGGCGCTCGGCGACCCTCGCATTGGCTTCGGTGGCGTTCTCGCTGACCAAGCCGACGGGGATGCCGAAGATGTTGAGAATCTCATCGCGCTGGGCTTGCCGCCCTTGCAGGAAATCGAGATCGCTGTGGCTCAAGCCGATGTGCTGCCATTCAATGGCGCCGCCGCGCAGGAAGGCGGTCCGCCGCTGGGCGCCGCCGTAGTTCCCCCGCCATTCGCGTTTGAGGCGCTCGAAGTCAGTATCGCTGATGAAGTCCTTGATATTGACGATGCCGGCGGGCACGCCATTGTCCTGCCCGAAGGTGTTGCGATTCCAGTCGGCCATGTGCCGGTCGCTGAGCACGGCGTTGCGCGCGGCGGCGATTGGCGAGAGGCCATAGAAATCGTTATCGGGATGCCAGCGGCGAAAATGCAGGACTTCGATGGCGTCGAGGGGGATGCGCTCGCCGCCGATCTCGTAGAGGTAGCCGGCGACGATGCGCTGCTCATGCGGCACGATGGCGACGCGGTCGGGGCGCAGCAGCCAGATCTCGCGCGGCAGTCCGCGACTGTCGCCAGAGAGGAACCAGTAGGCGTTGCCGTGCAGCTCGAGCGAGCCGATGGTCTGCTCGATTAGCTCGAAGCGGCTGGTCAGCGGATTGGGATTGTTCAGCAGCAGCTCCAGCGGGTGATTCTCGATGCCGATGCGTTTTTCGCCAGCGAGGCGATACACCTTCAGCGGCACCAACGCGCCCGCTTCGGCGATGCGATTGATGGCGACATAGACCCAGGGCGAGCCTTCGTAAACGCGGGCGCTGTGGGCATCCAGCGGCGGATTGAGGAAATGGCTGTTATGCGCCGCCACCCGTTCGATATGGGGCGCGCGCGGGCGCAGTTGATCGCGGCGGACGCGGAAAAAGTCGCTGAGCCAGTTGAACATTAGTCGCTCCTTTGTTTGGTCTGCGCGCAGGCTAGCATCGGGCGCGGGAGTTGGGGCGACTATAGGTTTACGTGTTGGCTGAATTGATCATTTGTAGGGGCTACCCATCGGGTCGCCCTCAGTCAACTATTCGCGCCAATTTAGGGCGAGACAAGTCTCGCCCCTACAAACCGTATTGGTGGAGAGGGAATCGATTTGTCAACAACCAAATCCCAGCGCCAGCACGACATCGCGGACCACCGGCAGATCGCACCAGAGGTTGAGCACATCAATGAGGGTGAGGGCGATGCCGGCGAAGCAGACGAAGACCAGTATGAAGAAGACGAAGCAGCCGAGGATCAGCCAGGGCGATGTGCCGCTGCTCTCCTCGCGCGCGGCGTAGGGGTCGTAATCGTAGCCGGGGTAGCCTTGCGGCGGCGCCGGCGGCATCTGCTGGTAGCCGGGCGCCCCCTGCTGCGGATAGTAGCCGGGCGGAGGCTGGGCTGGGGCGGCGCCGGCTTCGGGATAAGCCGGGTAAGCGGGCGGCTGCTGCGGCATTTGCTCGCCCGCGTTTGGCATATTGGGCGCGTAGGGATCGGCTGGCGTTGGCGGCGCGCCTTGCAAACCGTAGTCGGCAGGCGGCGTATAAGCGGGTTCAGGCGCTGAGGGCGTTTGCGGCAAGGGCGTCTCGGGCGGGGACGGTATCGCTGGCGGCAGCATGTCCCCCAGGTTGGAGGGGGGCGGGGCCGGGGCATCCGCGCCAGCGCTGACGGTTTCCAGCGCCAGGGTGACGGTCTCGCCCAAGCCGATCATGTCGCCGTTTTGCAGTGGCGTCACGCCAGAGACGCGCTTGCCGTTGACGAAGGTGCCGTTGGTCGAGCCGAGGTCTTCAATGGTCAAGGTGTCGCCCGAGCGCATCAGGCGCAGATGATGACGGCTGGTTTCGCGGTCGTTGAGGACGATGTCGTTGCTGATATCGCGTCCCAGGGTGGTGACGTCTTTGCTGACTTCAAAGGCTTGATTGGGCTGGGGACCCCGCCGGACAACCAGGCGGAAGTTGTCATTCTGCTGCATGATTCTCTCCTCAGTCAGCGAGCCGCGATCGTCGGCATGGGCGCCGCCCTCGCCTCCAACCGCCCGGCGCATGTCTGTGATGATGGAAGCTCGATTATATCAAATGTTAGCGCGATCATTTGTGCATTATACCTTGATTTGACCGGCAATGAGAATTATTGCCGCCGGTTCGCGTCCCCGCTGGCGCCGCCGGGGGCGGGCAGCCAGAGCTCGAGGAAGGCGCTGCCATCGACCCACTTTCCGCGTATCGCGATTTCCCAATGCAGATGCGGCGCGCTGCTGCGGCCCGTGTTGCCGCTCAAGCCGATGATCTGCCCGGCTTCCACGCGCTGCCCGGCTTCCACATGCAGCTCGGAGAGATGGGCGTAGCCGGAATAGATGCCGAGGCCGTGGTCGATCAGCGCATAATTGCCGCGGATATCGAGCATGCCGGCGAAGCGCGCCTCGCCCGAAGCCATAGCGCGGACCGGACTGCCCGTTGGCAGGTTCTGATCCCAACCGGTATGGCGTGATTCTCTACCTTCATTGAGGGTGCGGAAGTCGCCGAAGGGGGTGGTCAGCGCGCTGTCGTGGGGCAGCTCAAAACCGCTGGCATCCCAGAGCGGGGCGGGACTGACCAATGCCGTCAATGCGCTAAGCCGCGCGAGCTCGTCGTATTCGATTGCAGGATCCGTGAGATAAACACGGTTGCCGGGCAGCACGAGATTCTGCGTGATGAAAGCGCCGGACTCAATGCGCAGTGGGACTTCGAAAACAACATCGCCCGAAGCGCGCTCCGCCGTTACGATCAGCGGATAGGCGCGCGGATGAGTGTTCATATCGACCGCGATCAGGGCGTAATAGGCGCCGTCATCAGCGGGGAAAAACGAGAAGACAGCGCCATGGAAGTCAGCGCGCGCCCGCTCAATGCCGCCGCCAGACAATCGCAGAAGCCCGACGCCGCCCGGCGTCAAAGGGGCGAAATGCGTCTCCAGCCGCAGATCGGAGGCAAGCCGCAGCGACGTTGGCGCGGGGCGCGGCGCTGGCTGAAAGATCGGGGCAATGTCGTATTGGGCTGCGGCGAAGCAGGCGCGCAGACAAATGAGCAGGCTAATCAGAACACGCGACGGCGGCATTACTCTCATCGCACTCGACCGCAGGACTGGCTGGCGACTATACCTGTATATTACCCGGAGAGCCTGCGTCACGGTAGATGACGGCAGCCCGTCAATTTGCTCCTCTTCAGCGGAATTCTTGGGCATTGTCTACTGGGCGCCGGCGGGGTTCTGGCGGTCTTTGCAGTCCCAGGGCAATCGCATCAAAACTGGCATCCCCTGCGACGAGCGAAACTAAACTGAAATTTAACCACCGAGGACACCGAGAGCACCGAGAAATGCGATTGATCAGAGATTTCGCGGCATTTTATCGCAATACTTTTGGACGGGATGGAAGCTTATCGACAAGGTAGCGGCATGCCTGCCCAATTCAAGCAGTGGATTTAGGAGAAAAGTCGTCAAAAGAACCTAATCTCTCTGTCCTCGGTGTACTCGGTGGTAAAGAAAAAATTGATGCGATTGCCCTGTTCGCAGTCCAAGCACTCAGCTAGCGTCGCGCGCATCTCCGCCAGATGCTGCCGCTCAAGGGGCGATGTCGCGGCGAATTGCGCGGGATTCAATCACAAGGAGCGGGCGCAAAAGAGAGTCAACTGCGCCTTTGTTCCGCATGTCGCTTGAACCAGAGATTCTTATGTCTAAATTGCCCGATCGGAAGATCGCAGGCGCGCCCCGCCGGGTCACCGGTGCGCACTTTGAATGGCGAGCCAGTCACTGGATGGGCGGAACGCATGCGCGCGCGACTATGGCATAATCGACAATAGCGCGCTCTGCGATTCTCAAGCCAAGTGTTATACTCTTGCCACTCGTTCATTGACAGAGGATAAATCGCAAATGACCGCCCACGACAACTGCCGCATCCTGGATTATCTACGCGAGCGCACAAAAGACATGGTAGCTGACTTGAAGCGCTTGATCGCGCTGGAATCGCCTACCTCCTGCAAGCCGGCGGTGGATGCGCTGCGCGCGGCGCTGGCGGAAGAATTAAGCGCGTTGGGCGGCGCGGTCGAAGTCATCCCGAAAGCCGAAGTCGGCGATGTTTTGCGCGCGCGCTGGAACGCGGGCGAAGGCGGCATCGTGATCATGAGCCACATGGACACGGTCTGGGATGTGGGCACGGTGGCGGGCAGACCGACGCGGATTGAGGGCGACCGGCTTTACGGCGTCGGCGCGATGGATATGAAAGGCGGCATCGTCATCGCGCTTTGGGCTTTGCGGGCGCTTCGGGCGCTTGAGCTTTTCCCCGAGGGACCAATCACCTACCTGCTTAATTCCGACGAAGAAACGGGCAGCCGTCATTCGGCCGCGGAAATCAAAGCTGAGGCGCTGGCGCATAATGTCGTCTTTGTGACCGAGCCGCCCCAGGATGGCGCATACAAGACGCAGCGCAAGGGCGTCAGCCAGTATACGATCACGGCGACGGGACGAGCGGCGCATTCGGGCGCTGATCATGAGCAGGGCGTCAATGCAATTGAGGAGATCGCCCATCAGGTGATCGCCGTGGAAGCGATGACGGATTACGACATCGGCACGACCGCTAACGTCGGCGTGATCAGCGGCGGCACGCGCCCCAACGTGGTGCCGGCGGAAGCGCGGATCGAGATCAATGTGCGCGCCTGGACCAAGGTCAATCAGGCGGCGATTCACGAGCAAATGATGAACCTGAAGGCGGCGCATCCGCAGGCGGAAATCGTGGTTGAAGGGGGCGTTGGCGTGCCGCCAATGGAACGCAGTCCCGAGATTGCGGCGCTGTTTAAGCGGGCGCAGGCGCTGGCGGCTGAGATGGGCATCGCGCTGGAAGAAGGGAAAACCGGCGGCGGCTCCGATGGCAACAAGACGGCGGCACTTGGCGTGCCAACGCTGGACGGCATGGGCATGGTGGGCGAAGGCGGGCACGCTGTGAACGAATACGGCGAGATATCGTCGCTGCCGGAGCGGGCGGCGATCATGGCGGCGATGCTGCGCGAGCGGCTGTAAGTTGAATTGAGAGGGTAGGCTGATGAAGGGGATCGCCCTGGTCACGGGCGCCAATCGCGGCATCGGGCTGGAAGTCTGCCGGCAAATGGCGTGTCTCGATTACCGTGTGCTGCTGACGGCGCGCGACTTGGAAAAAGCGGAAGCCGCCGCCAAAAATCTGGACCAAAACAATATCGCCTCGCTGCAAATGGACGTCACTGATGAGGCGAGCATCGAACGCGCGGCCGCCGAAGTCGAAACCCGTTACGGGCATCTCGATGCGCTGGTCAACAATGCGGGCGCCTATTACGACTACTGGCAAAAGGCGCTGGATGCCGACTTAAACACGGTACGCGAAGCGGCTGATACAAACTTCTATGGACCCTGGCGCGTGACGCAGGCTTTCGCGCCCTTGCTCAAGCAGAGCGCGCATCCACGCATCGTCAACGTGAGCAGCGGCGCGGCCGCTCTTAACAGCCTCGGCGCCGGTCCGCCGGCTTATATCGCCAGCAAGGTTGCGCTGAATGCCTTGACGCGGATGCTGGCGGCGGAGCTGAAAGACGGCGGCGTCCTGGTTAATGCTGTTTGCCCCGGCTGGGTGGCGACCGACCCGAACAACCCCGGCGGGCGGCCCATCCCTGAAGGCGCGGCCGGCATCGTCTGGGCGGCGACCTTGCCCGATGACGGACCGACGGGCGGCTTCTTCCGCGATGAGCAGCCGCTTGAGTGGTAGATGAAATAAGCGGATAGAATAGCAAAGCGATGGATGACAATATCATATTCACTTGGCGACAGATCAAAGAACGCGCTTTTGGCAAAAGTTTTAGCCGCGGCAAAGCGCTTTATGAGAATGGCGCTATTTCTTCGCCCGTTCGCCGAGGCGATGAAATCAGCGCGCGCTGCCAAGGATCCTATGCGCAACCCTACCGCGTATGGGCAAAATTCATAAACGGGGAAATCGCCGCCGCAATTTGCAGTTGTGAATATGATTGGGGCGGGGATTGCAAGCATATCGTCGCCATGTTGCTTGCCTATTTGCGCCAGCCGGAACAATTTGAGAAGCGCAAGCCATTGCGTGATGAACTCATGTCGCGCGAGAAAACAGATTTGCTCGACATCATTGAAGAGATGATTGTACGTTACCCTGATCTTGAAGATATTGTTGAACGCGCGACAGTCCACGACTTTCCAAACCAACTCATTGACTTAGAAACCATTCAGCGTGAATTAAAAGGGGCTTTAGACTTTGACGGCGAGTGGATGGCTCGCGTCGCCGAAAACAAGGTTTACGAACTCGCCAGCCTGGGCGATCGCTATGCCTGGCGCGGCGATTATGCGCAGGCCATTGCCATCTATTGCGCCATTCTCGAAGAGTGTAACGACAATGACTATCCAGCGAATGATGAAGGGCAATATATTGAGGCGATCAACCACAGCGTCGCCCGCTTGAGAGAAGCCCTTTCTCATCTTGATATGGATCACCATGAAGACTTGCGCCAGCGCCTGGTCGATCTGCTGGTGAGCGCAGTGATATGGGATATCGACTTTGGCGGGATTGGCTATGCTGATGAAGCGGACGAGATTATTCTGGAAATCGCGCGGCCGGCCGATACCCCCCGCATCCGTGAACGCATTCGCTGGGCTGAGGAGAGTAAGAGCGAAAAAGGATATTACAGCAAATGGACTGGCGAAGCCTATGAGTATTTTTTGATGGCATTAGACCAGATTGATTCGACCGATCCTGAAGAAACACTCAAACGTCTTCAAGCAAAAGAGTTGCATTATCTATACGCCAGTGTATTGCTCACGTTGAAACGTTATGAACAGGCTGCCGGCGTCATAGCGAAATTGCAGCCAGCGTATGAACTACAGCGCGGGCTTGATTTGCTCGTGGAGCATCAGCAGAACCAAAGGGCGATTCAACTGGCGGAAGCGGCGTTGGAACGCGACTATGACGCCCGACTTGCGGACTGGCTTATCACCTTGTATCGGAAACAAGGTGATGGAAAAGCGGAATTTCGCTGGCAGCTCAATCGGATGCGAAACGACCCGCAGATCAACAATTATATCGGTTTGCGCGATGCCGCCGAAGCGGTCGGGGATTGGGGGAGCGCCCGCCCAAAGGTTATCAGCGAACTCGAGCGGAAAGAAGCGCACGCGGTACTCACCCAGGCCTATTTGCATGATGAAGATTGGGATTTGGCTTGGGATGCTTTAGGCAAAGTTGCTCAGCGACAGGATCATCATCCTTCGCATGTGAACTACCGCCTCGACTTTACTGTGGCGGAAAACTCAGGCCATGCGCGACCGGCGCGCGCTATTCCAATTTTTATCAACTACGCTCGCGCCGAGATTGATCTTAGAACCCGGAAACATTATGCAAGCGCGGCCGAATTATTGGCGGAAGTCCGCAAGATGTACCGGCAAATGAACGACAGCGCCAGCTGGCAAACGCTCATTGCGGATTTGCGGCGGGAGTTCGCGCGCCTGCCCGCCCTGCAGGATGAACTCGACAAAGCGGGCTTGTAGCATGAGCATAAGAATACTGAATTGGAATACGGAATGGCTCGGCCCGGGCAGTCGCAGCGGGCGATTTGCGAAGGCAAAAGCCCTGATTGCGAGTTACGACCCGGATGTCATCTGTCTGACGGAAGCGCGCCCCGAAACGATGCCTGAGCTTGGTCAAACGATCGCGAGCGAGCTATCAGGCGCGGGCAAAATCGAGAACCGCGGCGGGCGCAAGGTTGTGCTGTGGAGCCGTTTCGGCTGGTCGAATGTCGATACGCTCGGCTCGTCAGACATGCCGCCTGGACGCTTCATCAAGGCGACTACCTTCGCTGGCGGCGAGCAATGGACGATTATTGGCATGTGCGTCCCCTACGCGCATTATCGCAATCATGCCAAATGGGGAGACCAGCGAAAGACATTTTGGGGCGGCGCCTGCGAATATCTCGATGCCCTGAGGGAAGAAGTCCTGCCTCGCTTGAGAGAAGAATTCCTGCCATACAGCAAAGATCCCTTAAACACCATCCTGCTAGGCGATTTTAATATGCAGATCCCAGCCTTCAACTATCCCTATGAAGGTAGCGAAGTCAACAAAAAGCGGAAAGAGACTTTCGCTGGCTGGTTGATACCCACCGCTGGCATCAGCCGCCACTTCATCGATCACATCGCCATGTCCTCAGAATTGCGAGTAAACTCTTTGCAGTACATCAGCCGGTTCGATTCCGACGGATCGCAGCTGAGCGACCACAACGGCGTCTGCATTGATGTCACGCGTGGACCGAGTTGAGGAGTCACAGACCCGATGAAATTCGCTCCCTTCAAGATCGAAAACTTCTTCCGCCAGCACGAATTCAGCGCGCCTTATGGCATCAGCCAGTCGGATACCGAGCCGCTGACGCTGGACGCGCTGCTGGCTTATGCCAGCCCCAAAAGGCGCGAGCAATTTGAAAAGCTGTGGCTGGGATACACCGAGACGCAGGGGCATCCCGAACTGCGCGCCGCGATCGCCGACTTGCACACGGGCATTGATGCCGCCGATGTCATCGAGGCGGTGCCTGAGGAAGGCGTCTTCCTGCCGATGAACAGCCTGCTTGAGGCGGGCGATCATGTTGTGGCGATGCATCCGAGCTTTCAATCGCTGTGGGAGATCGCGCGCGCGACTGGCTGCGAGCTTTCGTTCTGGCGGCAGCGGCGCAGGGACGATGGCTGGCGCTTTGATGTTGACGAGCTGGAGCGCTTGATCCGCCCCGACACCCGCATGCTGATCATAAACTTCCCGCATAATCCCACTGGCTATCTGCCTCCGCGCGTCGATTTCGAGCGCATCGTTGAATTGGCGCGCGAGCGGAATCTGATTCTCTTTTCGGACGAGATTTATCGCTTCACCGAGCATGATGAGGCATTGCGCTTGCCATCGGCTTGCGAGCTATACGAACGGGCGATCACGCTCGGCGGCTTGTCGAAATGCTTTGGCTTGCCCGGCTTGCGCGTCGGCTGGCTGATCACGCGGGACGCCGGGCTGAGCCACGAGCTGCAGGAAATGAAGAGCTATACGACGATCTGCGGCAGCGCGCCCAGCGAAATCCTGGCATTGATCGCGCTGGAGAATTGGCGGGCGCTGACGGCGCGCAGCATCGACATCGTGCGGCGCAATATCGGGCACTGCCGCGAATTCTTTGGGCATTACCGCGACTTGTTCTGGCTGAGCTATCCGCGATGCGGCACGATCACCTTGGTGGAGCTGCGAGCCGAAATGCCGGTGAGCGAATTCGCCGAGGCGGTCGTGGCTGAGTGTGGCGTCATGGTGTTGCCGGCGGACGTGATGCTGTTCGAAGGCAATTACTTCCGGCTGGGCTTGGGGCGGACGAGCCTGCCCCATGCGCTGGAACCATTCGAGCAATTCATCATTGACCGCTTGATGCCCGCCTCGAAAATGCGATTGTAGGGGCGAGCCGGCGCCTCGCCCCTAAAGAGGGAAACTAATGCCCGCTAACTATAGAGACAAACGCGATCAACTGGACCGCGACGGTTTCTGCCTGCTTGAAGGCATCATCGAAGACGACATGCTGGCGCGGCTGCGCGCGGTCACCGATGGCGTGCTGGCAAGGCAAGAGGCGGCGCACTTCGCGCGACAGCGGGCGCAAGGCAGCCTGATACGGGTGACGGAAGATCCCTTCATGGCGCGGCTCATCGCTTATCCGCCCATCCTCGAAGCGCTGGCGGCGCTGGGTTTTGCTGATCCCAAATGGGGCAGCGGTTTCATCATCAGCAAGCCGCCGAAGAGCCCGCCGCTTTTCTGGCATCAAGACGCGCGCTTCTGGAATGACCCAATCAGTTATACGCCGCGGACGATTCAGTGTTTCCTGATGATTTATCTGGTCGATACGACGCGGCATAACGGCTGCCTGCGTCTGATCCCCGGCTCGCATTTGAAACGCCACCGGCTGCATGACGCGCTGCCGGACGCGCACGAAGAGGATTTGAGCCGCGCCGATGATTTGGCGAATCTGGCGTTTCAGCGCGCTGAGGGCGAGGTGGATGTGCCAGTCAAAGCGGGTGATGTGGTGATGGGCAGCGCGCGGCTGCTGCATGCGGCGCACGGCAACCAGAGCGACAAGCGCCGCACCAATATCACGCTCTGGTATTATCCCGATTTCGCCAAACTGCCCGAGCCGATTCAAGCGTATCTGGCGGATACGGATTGGCCCGCCGAGTGGCGCAATGAGAATCGCGAATTGCTAGCGCCTCTGCGTCCGGTTTACGCCGGCGACGCCGCGCCAATCGCGCTCAATCGGACGCCAGGTTCGCAGTTGCGTTAAGGGCGTATAGCTTCGCCTGCTGAAACTCGACGACAAGCCGCAGGGTTTGATCCCCAAGCTTGGCAATGTCGCGCGCGCGCCAGCGCAGATGGCAGCTCGCCCCGCCCTGCCTGAGCGGAAGACAATCCGCGAAGCCGAAGCCGCCCACTTCAGCCCCGCCCCCATCCAGGAGCATGGCGCGGATTGAACCGCCAGGCTCGATCTCGGCGTTTAACGTCAGGCGCTCGCCAGTCAGTTTCAGCGGATTCGTCTCCAGGAGCGCCGTGCCACGCGCGCTTGCGGGCGCATAACCGGCGAAGCGGTCGAGCTCCAGCAGCGCCAGATTAAGCGAGCCCTCGCGCCAGTTGTTGTGGAGACCGTTGCTGCCGCCGTAATAGATGCGAATTGCGCCGTCGTGAATGAAGGGGGCGGCCGCATAAACGCAGCCGCAATCGTAGGCGCCATTGGGGTATTGGCCGCCGCCGCGCGGGATCAGCGCATCGCCCGGGCAAAGCCGCTCCCAGTTGACGCTGTCGACGCTGTATGCCAACTCCGTATCCACCGTATCCCAATCGGCGGCGGCTGCGTCGCCTTTGTGGAAGACGGCGGGCAGACCCAAATACAGGTCGCCGTAGCGGCAGATCGGCATGGAATAGATCTGGTCGTGGGCATCGGCGCCGCGCATGATTTCGACCGGCTTCGTCCAGTTGAGGAAGTCGGCGCTTTCGCTGCGCAAGACGGTGCGGATGCCATCCGACCAACCGCGCGTGATGCAGACGTAGCACTCGAGCTCGGGCGACCAAATGGCGTTATTGTGGCAATCGCCCACCGCGTCATGCTGGCGCCAGAGCACGGGCGGCGACCAATGCAAGCCATCGGCGGAGAAGCAGGCGGCCATCCGGCGCGCGCTGGCATTGCGGTGGATGAATTTGTAGCGCCGGGCGGGGTCGGGTTCGCGCGCGTCTTTCAAGACGCCGCCGGCATGGATCCCGTGGGTGGCGCGGCGCATGACGAGGTTGTTGGCGGTCGAGCCTTCAAAGTCGATGATGTTGAGCGCTGGCTTCCGCCAGTGAATGCCGTCGGTCGAGACGGCGTAGAGCAAGCCCTCTTCGCGCCTGCTTTCGCCATAGGCGCGCAGCGGACGCTGATCGAGCGGCGTCTTGTTGGATGCTTCGTCAACGATGAAGGACTTGTACCAGCACTTAAACAGGCTTTCGTCTTCGTCGTAGATGACGCTGGGATAGACGTTGTCGAGCCGCGCCTCCCAGGGTTTGGGCGGGTCGGCGAAGTATTCTTCACCGAAGAGGGGATTGGCGGGCTGCTTCTGGACCGTACCAAGCTCGAGTTTGGCGTTGGCGGTGGAGGCGATGATGCGCGGGTCGAGGAGCAAATGTGAGGATGCCATCAGTCTCCGGTTTTCAACTACCTAGCGCAAAATGTAGGGGCGACCCTTGGGTCGCCCACAAATATACATACGCTGCTTGAACGGGCGAAGATTACATTAATTTGGCTGTCCGCGCCTCTCGAGCCGACTCTGGATTTCCTTTGGCGACGCGACTTCCAGGAAGAGCGATACCGCCTCTTTGATGTTGTCTATCGCCTCTTGCTTGGTGCATCCTTGGCTGGCGATGTCATAATCGAGACAGTGGGATATGTAAATGTCATCATCTTGCACGATGCTCACCGTGATCGTTTCCATGTCTTTTGGCCCCTGCCCTACGTATGCCCACAATTGTCATTGTATCGCAATGGAAACCAGAATTGTACTCTGCTCGTAAAGAAGACAAGGCAATCCCATCAAATTAAATTGCGCTGATAAATAACAATTTCCCCTCACATTTCGTAATCTGTAGGGGCGTTTCGCTGAAACGCCCGCAATATTTTTGTCATATTCAACGGGCGTATCGGCGATACGCCCCTACATTTTCACAATTTTCGTGGCAAACGGCGCATTATGATTTTGGTGCAATTGCCTTGGTAAAGAAGACCTTCGCTATCCGTGCATTAGCGAGCCGCGCGGGCGACCCAATGGTTAGCCCCTGCAATTGCAAATCTAATCCCTAATCGGCCGCCAGCGCCTTCCCCGCCAGCGCGGTGAAGCGGTTTACCATGTCATCGATGGCGAATTCCGGCTGGCCGATGATGAAGGAATGCGCCATGTTGTTGAAGTTGCGCGTCCATTGCTCGGGGATGGCTTCTAGCCCGTAGGCGGCGCCGAAGATGCTGCCGGCGCTGGCGGCGGTGCAGTCGTTGTCCAAGCCCATAGCCACCGTCTCGCCGATGACCTTGCTGAAGTCGTCGCCGCCGATACTCAGCCCCCAAATCGTCAGCGCCACATTGTTGATGGTGTGCACCGGGTGCATGCCGGCGTAGCGCTCGTCGGCGGCGGCGCGCGCGGCGCGATAATCCTTGATGTCGCCGGCGGCGTCCAATGCCCAGCGCGCTTCCCGCGCCAGGACGCAATCCGCCGGGATTTCGCTCAAGCCGGCCGCGAGCGCTTGCATGGGATCGCCCAGGGCGAAGGCGGCAGCGATGACGGCGGAGAAGTACATGGCGCCGTAGATGCCGTTGCGGCGGCTGCAGATGGTGGCGCTGCGCCAGGAGAACTCGGCAGCCAGCTCGGGATAACCCGGCGCGGCATAACCCCAGGGATCGGCGCAGATGTCGCCAATGATCCAAAACTGGGTGGGATTATCGACTACGGCCGCCTGATCCGCTGGCACGCCCGCTTGCAGATTGCCGAGCACTGGCGACGCCGGCGAGACAGGCAGGTATTTGACCCAGGCGGCGCCGACATCATCCACCGTGAAATCGATGCCGTAGTCTTCCAGGATCAGCATGCCGACCTGGGTGTAGATGAGATCGTCATCGGTGGGCACGCCATCCATCTTTGCGGGCGTGAAGGCATCGCGCCGGCTCGTCTCATATTTGTATTCAAAAGGACGCTCCGCCTCGCGCCAATAATCGACCGGCGGGAAGGCATCGCCGAGATAGGCGGCCCAAGCCTCCATCTTGTCGGGCGCCCAGAGTTCGACGATTGAGCCCAGCACATTGCCGGCGCAGCGCCCCAACCAAGCGGCTTCGAGCCGGTCGCGGTAAATCGCCTCAGGCAGTTCGGTCCAGTAGCGGCGAGCGCCTTGGGGCCGCAGCGCGCGAATGGCGTCCAGGTCGTCCGGCTCGACGGCGCGCAGGTCAGGGTCCTCGGGCAAGGCGCGCAGCTCCGTCAGCTTCTCAGCCAGCAGCGCTTTGATTTCAGTCATCTTCTCGTCCAAGCCAGCTGCGCCGGTTTCGGCTTTGTGCTGCGCCCAGTGGTTGATGCTGCGTTCGATGTCTTGCAGGGGTTGAGGGTAGTTATAGGGTTTCATGGGTTGGTCTCCCGCCTTAATGCTGGTCGCGCTTACGCAATATGTACTATTTCGTGGGCGACCCAAGGGTCGCCCCTACGGGGATTGTACCAGTTCGCGGGCGACCCACAGAGTTGCGCCTACGGGCATTGTACCAGTTCGCGGGCGGCCCAAGGGTCGCCCATACGAGCATTGTACCAGTTCGCGGGCGGCTCAATCGCTAAGCCATACAGATCCGCGTAAAATGCAGATCGGCTAATCTCCAGCGAGCGCTCGCCGGGCGATTGCGGTGTAGCGGTCAACCATATCATCGAGGGCGAATTGGGGATGCCCGATGATGTAGGAATAGACCTTGTTGTTGAAGTCCCGCGTCCAGTGCTCGGGGATGGCGTCTTTTCCGTAGGCGGCGCCGAAGATGCTACCGGCGGTGGCGGCGGTGCAATCGTTGTCCAAGCCCATCGCCACCGTCTCGCTGATGACCTTGCTGAAATCAGCGCCGCCGATAGTCAAGCCCCAGACGGTCAGCGCGGCGTTGTTGATGGTGTGGATGCGGTGCATGCCGGCGAAGCGTTCATCGACGGCGGCTCGCGCTTGACGATAGTCCTTGATGTCAGCGGCGCTATCCAGCGCCCAGCGCAGCTCGCGCGCCAGCAGGCAATCCGCCGGGATTTCCGCCAAGCCCGCTTCCAGCGCTTGCAGCGGATCGCCGGTGGCGAAAGCGGCCGCAATTACAGCGGAGAAGTACATGGCGCCGTAGATGCCGTTGCGCCGGTGGCTGATTGCCGCATCGCGCCAGGCGAATTCAGCCGCTTTCTCGGGATAGCCGGGCGCGGCGTAACCCCAAGGGTCGGAGCGGATATCAGCGCCGATCCAGAACATGAAGGGATTGTCGACGACCGCCGCTTGCATGGGCGGGACGCCGGCATGCAGGTTGCGCAGCGCGACGCCTTCAGCGGTGGCGGCGTGCGGCAGGTATTTCATCCAGGCGGCGCCGACATCTTCCACGCTGAAATCGGGTCCGTAATCTTCCAGGATGAGCATGCCCAGCTGCGTGTAGATGATGTCGTCATCGGTGGGCACGCCGTCCATCTTAGAGCGGGTGAAGGTATCGCGGGGGCTGGTCTGATACTTGAGATCGTTGGGGCGCTCGGCTTCTCTCCAGTAATCAACGGGCGGGAAGGCTTCGCCGTTGTAAGCCGCCCAGCGCTCCATTTTGTCGATCTCCCAGCATTCGACGATCGAGCCGAGTACGCAGCCAGCGAAACGCCCCAGGATCGCGCCTTCAATGCGGTCGCGATAGGTCGCCTCCGGCAGGCTCGTCCATTGGCGGCGGACGCCGGCCGGGCGCAAGGCGCGGATCCTTTCCAGGTCGTCGGGTTCAGTCGATTGCAGCGCGGGATCATCGGGCAGGGCGCGCAGCTCAGCCAGCTTCTCGGCGATGAGAGCGCTGATTTCCGCCACTTTATCGGCGACGCCGGGCGCGCCGGTTTCGGTCTTCAACTGCGCCCAGAGGTTAATTTCGCGGTCGATGTTTTCCAGTTCTTCGGGGTAATTGTAAAAGGACACGGGGCGTCTCCTGTGTATTTGGTCGAATAGGCGGGCGACCTGATAGGTAGCCCCTACGGTTTTCGCGTATTGGCGGGCGACCTGATAGGCAGCCCCTACGGTTTTCGCGTATTTGCGGGCGACCTGATAGGCAGCCCCTACGGTTTTCGTGTATTAGCGGGCGACCTGATAGGCAGCCCCTGCGGTTTTCGCGTATTAGTGGGCGAGCCAAGGCTCGCCCCTACGGTTTTCGCGTATTGGCGGGCGACCTGATAGGTAGCCCCTACTGAGCGTGCGCTTTCTCGGCCAGGGCGACGAAGCGGTCGATGGTGTCGTCGATGGCGAAGGGCGTTTGGTGATACAAGAAGGTATGCACCCTGTTATTGAAGTTCTTGTACCAATGTTTGGGGATGGCGCTCTTGCCATAGACGGCGCCCCAGATGCTGCCGGCGGTGGCGGCGGTGCAGTCGTTGTCCTTGCCCATGGCGACTGTCTCGCCGATGACTTTGCTGTAGTCGTCGCCGCCGACGGTCAAGCCCCAGACGGTCAGCACGGTGTTGTTGATGGCATGCGCCCCGCCCATGACCGTGTAGCGCTCGGCGATGGCATCGGCGGCATCGCGGTAATCCCCGATCTGCGGCGCCATATCCAGCGCCCAGCGCGTCTCCCGCGCCAGCGTGCAATCGGCTGGTATCTCTTCCAGCCCGATTTCCAGCGCCTCAACCGTATTATCGACGGCGAAGGCGGCTGATATCGCGGCGGAGAAAAACATGGCGGCATAGATGCCGTTGCGCCGGTGGCTGACGTAAGCGTCGCGATAGGCGATTTCAGCGGCTTTTTCGGGATAACCGGGCGCGGCATAAGCCCAGGGGTCGGAGCGAATATCGGCGCCGATCCAATTCAGGAAGGGATTATCACGCTCGGCCGCTTGCATCGGCGGCACGCCCTTGCGCAGGTTATCCAGCGCAATGCCCTCCGCGGTGAAGGCGAAGGGCAGGTATTTGATCCAGGCTTCGCCTAGTTGGTCGGTGCTGAAGTCGAGCCCATATTCTTCCATGATCATCATGCCGAGCAGGGTGTAGTTGAGATCGTCATCGGTGGGGACGCCATCCATTTTGGCTGGGGTGAAATCTTCGCGCAGGCTGGTCTGATACTTTTTCATGTGGGGCTGTTCGGCGACGCTCCAATAATCGACCAGCGGGTATTCGTCACCAAGGTATGCCGCCCAATCTTCCATCCGCTCGACCGTCCAGCCTTCGACGATGGAGCCGAGCGTGCAGCCGGCGCAGCGCCCCAGCCAGGAGCCTTCAAGACGCTCGCGGAAATCGTCCGGCAGCGATGTCCACAGGCGGCGGCGGCCTTCCGGGCGCAGCGCCAGGATGGACGGCAGGTCGTCGGGCTCGCGCCGCGCCAGCTCGGCATCGTCCGGCAGCGCGTCCAACTCGGCTATCTTCTCGGCAATCAAGGCTTCGATTTCCGCCACTTTGTCGGCGACGCCCTGAGCGCCAAATTCGACCTTCTGCTGGGCGTAGGCGTTGATCTTGCGCTCCCACATCCCGACCTTTTCTGGGTATTCGTATAGTCGCATGATTGTCTCCTGTCCTGTGTCTTGTGTCTGCTTGAAGTAAACGGTCTACTCGGGAATTGCTTTTCCGTCGATTCTTATTATTACATCACATGCTAACTCCTAGCGCCAATATAGACTTGCCAATGCAATTTGGCTTGCGATAGAATACAGTTGCATTAAAGCGTCAGAATCATATCGTGAACGGATAATCAATGGAAAACGTTGTGGCTGAATCGTTGTCGCCCGTGGAAAACCCTAGCACGACGCAAGACACTCTCCGTGAGCGGATGCGAGGTATGGAAAAAGACATCGAGTGGATTAAAAGGCTGCTATTTGTCATGATAGCCGGTGTGCTGGCTTTAGTTGTAATGGTTAACGAAATGCGAGGGACACTTGAAGCTATTCAAAACAGCTTACTCAAGTGAACTGTCGCTCACGCAAATGTTAGCGCGCGACTTGAACAATGCGATTCCATTATCTTTCCTAGACCGGTCAAAGTCCTCTGCACTCCCTGCTTCAAATTAGATTACATACGTAGGTCGCTTGATCTCGGATCACGCTCGAATCGTGGGCGAACAACAGTATTGCCCATACACGCATTCCGCCATTTCGTGGGCGGCTCACAAAGTCGTCCCTACACGCATTCCACTAGGTCGTGGGCGACTCGCGGTATTGCCCATACACAGATTCCACCCTTTCGCGGGCGACTCAATGGCTCGCCTCTACAGATACGCATTAGGCTGAGAAGACCCGCGCCGCCTGCGCGGCGAAGCGGTCAACCACATCATCGAGGGCGAATGTCGGATGCCCGTTCAGGTAGCAATGAATCTTGTTGTTGAAATTGCGCGTCCAGTGTTCGGGGATGGCGCTTGCCTGGTAGACCGCGCCGAAGATGCTGCCGGCGGTGGCGGCAGTGCAGTCGTTGTCTTGGCCCATGGAGACGGTTTCGCCGATGACCTTGGTGCAGTCGTCGCCGCCGACTGCCAAGCCCCAAACAGTCAAGGCGTTGTTCTGGAAGGAATGCGACTTCCACATACCGGGATAGCGCTCTTGGACCAGGGCGTCGGCGTCCTTGTAGCCAGTAATAGACGGCGCTTTGTCGAGCGCCCAGCGGATTTCGCGCGCGGTGATGGAATCAGCCGGGATTTCTTCCAGCGCGATTTTCAGCGCGTCCATCGGGTCATCGACGGCGAAGGCGGCTGAAATCGCGGCCGACCAATACATGGCGGCATAAACCCCGTTGCGGCGGTGGCTGATCATGGCATCGCGCCAAGCCATCTCTGCCGCTTTCTCGGGCCAGCCGGGCGCGGCGTAACCCCAGGGGTCGGAGCGGATATCGGCGCCGATCCAATTCTGGCAGGGGTTGTTGAGCGCGCCCGCCTGCATCGCCGGCGTCCCATTGCGCAGGTTCTCCAGCGCGATGCCCTCGGCGGTGAAGGCGAAGGGCAGGTATTTGACCCAGGCTTCGCCCATGTCATCGACGGTGAAATCGGGTCCGTATTCTTCCAGGACCAGCAGGCCAAGCAAGGTGTAATTGAGGTCGTCATCGGAGGGGACGCCGTTCATCTTGGCGGGTGTGTAATCGTGGCGCACGCTCATCTTCAAGCGCGGCAGATGCGGCTGCTCCGCCTGGCTCCAATAATCGATCAGCGGGAAGGGGTCGCCCAGGTATGCCGCCCATGCCTCCATGCGGCCGACCTTCCAGCCTTCGACGATCGAGCCCAGGGTGCAGCCGGCGCAGCGCGTCAGCCAGGCGCCCTCAAGCCGCTCGCGGAAGTCCTCCGGAAGCGATGTGATCAAACGGCGCGCCCCCGGCGGACGCAGCGCTTTGATCGCCGCAAGATCATTGGGCTCCGCTTTTGCCAGCTCGGGGTCGTCCGGCAGCGCGTCCAACTCGGCGATCTTTTGCTTTAGCAGCGCTTCGATTTCGGCGACCTTTTCCGCCACGCCCGGCGCGCCGAATTCCACCTTCTGCGTGGCGTAGCGGTTGATCGTCAGGTCCCAGTTTTCCACCGGGTCGGGGTAATCAAAGAGTTTCATGACAATATCCTTTTTCGAAACAAGTCTTGGCCATTCCGCAGAGCATAACAATTCAGGCGTGCCCCGTCAAAGCGCTGAGTCTAAGGCAGTGTATCGAAGTCGGTTGGAATTCACGTCAAGCGTAATATTCTTTCAACGTCGACATCATCCTTTAGCGAAAATTGTAGGGGCGATTCTGTGAATCGCCCGCCGGAGATTTTCAAGTGGGCGAGCCAAGGCTCGCCCCTACAGATGCTTGAATGATGATGTTTTCTATATTCAACCGAAATGGATACACTACCGAGTCTAAGGGATGAACTTGGCGACTGGTCTTCAAGTTGTGCCATAATACGCGCGGCAAAAGAACCGCCCACGGCATAAGGACAAAATGACCCAAGATCGATATCCCAGCGCTGCGCATCCAGCCGATGCTGAGCACATCACCGTCTATTACGACAGCGGTTATTTCGCCGGTTGGCCCTTCAACCACGGCTTCAAAGCCTTCTCCAAAGACGAGTTGCTGGTCAGTTTTTCGCGCGGTCGCTGCGATTATACAGCGCGGCATGACCTGGGGCATCATGTGGTGGACGCGCGCGGCGGCGAGTACGTCACGCTGCGCTCATCCGATGGCGGGCGCGCCTGGCCCCTCGAAGGCTTGCAGACCTTGGGCTCGCGCCAGGATATCGAGCGCCCGCTCCATCAGAAGCCCGCGGAGATCCCATCACAACCTTGCGCTTGGAATGCGCCCGATTTCTTCCTTACAGCCGGCTTCGGCATTCCACCCGAGCGCGACCAGGACATGGGTTACATCCAGTACAGTCGCGATCGGGGGCGAACATGGGAAGGTCCCTATCGTATGCCCACCTTTGGCTTCGCCTGGGTGCAGGTCAAGCCGGATTACATCGTGCGGCCCGATGGGGTTGTGCTGCTATTTGTGACGGTGGGGCTGGGAGACGGCGCGGCGAGCAATCGCATCGTGGCTGTCTATGCTTCGCCCGATGCCGGCTTGAGCTGGCATTATCTGGCGCCGATCATAGCGACATCGCCCGATGCTCGCTTCACCAAACGCTATTACGCCAGCCCGGCGCTGCTGGACGATGGCCGGATTTTGGTCGCTCTGCGCTGCCAGATGGACGCGCGCAACGCTTGGCCCGAAATCTTCGAATCGAGTGACGGCGGCCGGTGTTGGCGCTTCGTTTCACGGCTGAGCGATTGGGGCGGTCCCACGGATTTGACCTTGCTCGAAGACGGTCGTTTGCTGGCGGTATACGGCTATCGCGTCCCGCCTTTTGGCATCCGCGCCCGCGTCTCCGAAGACGATGGCGCCACTTGGGGACCGGAGCTCATCCTGCGCGCTGACGGCGGCTCCTGGGATCTGGGTTATCCGCGAACGGCGCTGCTGGGCGGCGGCAAAGTCATCAGCGTTTATTATTTCAACCGGGCTGATGATAAGATCCAGCTTGATGGCGGCGTCCGTCATATCGCCGCGACGATATTTAGGCCTTAGGAGACTCGTTAAGTGAAAATAACTGACGCGCAATTGCGCCAATACCGCTGGGAGCGCGGCAAGCCTATCCGCAACGGCTTGCACACCTATACCCACAGCGGCTTGAACCTGCTGCGGATCGACACCGATGAGGGCATCAGCGGCATTGGCTGGGCGCATAAGCCGCAGACGCTCGGCATGGCGAAAGTGGCGGCAGGCTTGCTGGAGCACTTCAAGCCGATGCTGATCGGCGAAGACCCATTCAATTATCGCCGCATCTGGCAAAGGCTCTGGACGCCGAAGCTGGTCGGGCGGCGCGGCATCACCACGCGTTTCATCAGCGCCATCGATATCGCGCTCTGGGATTTGGTGGGAAAGGCGACCGGGCAATCGGTGCATAAGCTGCTGGGCGCGGCGCAAGATCGCGTGCCCGCTTATATCGCCGGCGGCTATTATGGCGAAGGCAAAGGCTTGCCAGAGCTCGCGGCGGAAATGGAAGCGAACCTGGACCTCGGCGCCAAAGCGGTCAAGATGAAGATCGGCGGCGCGTCAATCGCCGAGGATGTCGAGCGTGTGCGCGTCGTCCGCGAGACGATCGGCGACGATGTCAAGCTGATGGTGGACGCCAACTGCGCCTACAGCGTTCGCGAGGCGATCCAAATCGCGCGCAAAATGGAACCTTACGACATCTTTTGGTTCGAGGAGCCGCTGCCGCCGGATGATTATCGCGGACACGCTCGCTTGGCGCAGGCGACCGCCATCCCAATCGCCACCGGCGAAAACGAGTATACCCGCTACGGCTTCCGCGATCTCATCGCTCACGACGCCGCCGCCATCTACAACGCCGATGCGCAGGTGCTCGGCGGCATCACCGAGTTCATGAATGTGGCTGCCTTGGCCGCCGCCCATGACCTGCACATCGCGCCCCACGGCGATCAGGAGATCCATCTGCACTTGGTCGGGGCGATTCCAAACGGGCTCATCGTCGAATTCTATCGCGAGACGGTCGATGTCAATCGCGGGCGCATGTTTGAAGAAAAGCTGGCGCTGGATGATGACGGCTGGCTGACGATTCCCCAGCGTCCCGGTTTGGGCGTCACGCCGAATTACGAATTTCTGGAGCGATTTCGGCTGAACTGAAATTTTAGGCACACTGCGAATATACCGTATGTCGACTTCCGAACGCCTTGAAAGCCCGCGCGACAAGGGATCCCCGTTCCTCTACTGTCGAACGTCATTCATCGCCTATGGCGCGGATCCTCGGTTCTCGTATTGCTTGTACGTGCCAGATGAGATTCGGCAGATTTGCGTTTACGTGCACGGGACCTACCGCGATGCCGCCATCTATCGCGATCAACTCACGGACTTCGCCGTCCGCAATCAAGCTCTGCTGGTCTGCCCGTTATTCCCCGCCGGTCTCATCGACCCGCTAGATGTCGAAAACTACAAGCTCTTGCTCTACCGCGGCATTCGCTTCGATCGGATTCTGCTGGGCATGATCGATGAGATACGCCAGCGCTACTCGGTCTCTTTCAAGCGATTCATGCTGGGCGGGTTTTCCGGCGGCGCGCAATTCGCCCATCGCTTCGCTTATTTTTACGCGGAGCGCTTGACCGCCCTGTCGCTGGCGGCGCCGGGCCGCGTGACCCTGCTCGATGAATCGCTTAACTGGTGGAGCGGCATAGGCGACGCCGAGCGACTCTTCGGCCGCGCCATTGATATTCCTGCTCTGCGCGCGCTGCCGATCCAGCTATTGGTCGGCGAGAATGATGATGACGATATCACCATTAAGAAGGGCGATCGCTGGTGGGTTCCCGGCGCCAATCGAGCGGGCGTCAACCGCCGCGAACGACTCGATTCGCTCTACCGGCAATATCAGCAGATCGGCTGTGACGCGCGACTGGAAGCGATCGCGAACTGCGGACATGACTGGCAGCCCCTGCGAGACGCGACAATTCGCTTCTTTGAGGAATCATCTATATCGGAATAGCATCGGACCGGAGCGAGATATCATGACGCCAAAAAGCGAAGCCAATGGCGATCCAGCGATTGCCGCTGGCAAACAGTCCCCAAGCAGCGATGCCTACGAGCCTAAGGCGATCGCGCATGGCGCCGGCATCATGCCGCGCGACTTCTCGATTTCGCTGGCAGCCAAAGGCGCCGATGCCTATCTGCGCGAGCCGGGGTCCGAACGCGTTCAGCGCATGCGCGGCTTTGAAGACCAATTCAGCGACATCATCGATTACATCGTACGCATCACCCATCGCATCTGGGAAGAAAAAGACATCGGTTATATCTACGACACCTATCGCCATAATTCGCGCGTTTACGATGACTTCGGGCTGCAATACGGCAACGAGAAAATCGTCGCCGATACCGCCCACACGATCAACGCCTTCCCCGATATCCGCCTCTACGCCGACGAGATAATCTGGGCGGGGGATGACGAAATCGGCTTCCATACCTCGCACCGCACGGTTATCAGCGGACACAACACCGGCTACAGCAAGTTTGGTCCGCCGACGGGCAGAAAGGTAACGCTCTGGTGCATCGCCAATTGCGTCTCGCTGGAGAATGAAATCTTCGCCGAATGGGTCAGCTACGACACCGCCGGGCTCGTGCGCCAGCTCGGCTTTGACCTGCGCGAGACGGCGCGCAGCCTGGGCAAGGCAATGGCGGACGCGGGCATCGAAGATCGGCCCTTTGGCGAAGCGGAGCGGCTGCCAGGCCAGGGCAAGCCAGCCCGCCTGATGCCGAGCAATGAGAGTGGCTTCGACATTGAGGAATTCATTCGCCGCTCCTGGCACAATATCTGGAATCGCCGCAGCCTGCAAGAAGTGACCCGCGCCTACGACCGCTCGCTCGTCTTCCGCGGCAGCAGCGGACGCGTCATCTATGGACGTGGCGACTATCAATCTTTCATCCTGGGGATGCTGGCGATGTTCCCCGACGCCATGCTGCAAATCGATGACATTTACTGGATGGGCAATGATGCCGACGGCTATCTGGCTTCGGTGCGCTGGAGCTTGATCGGCACGCATCGTGGCTTTGGCGTCTATGGCGCGCCGACCGGACACCGCGTCAATATGTGGGGCATCACTCAGCAGGAGATCAAAGCGGGCTTGATACAAAAGGAGTGGATGATGTTCAACGAATTCGCCGTTATGCAGCAGATTTATCGCGATTGACTTGGATTCAACCCCGCTCCCGTTCGTTTGGGATCAGGACAGGTTTGAAGCGATCGTATATTTAAGCGGCAAGGCAACGATCACAAGCTTCTTAACTGGCGATATTTGTAGGGGCGACCTACCAGGTCGCCCGCAAAAATTGGCATGGCTGTTCGGGCGACTTGATAAGTCGCCCCTACATGGTCCTTCCTCTGCGGGCTTGGGCATCACGCCCCCCGCAGCCGCTCCGCTTCCAACGCGACCAGGCGCTCGCCATCGACGCCGACGCAGACGTTCACCAGAGGGCGGCTTTCCCATTCCGGCGGGATGCGGCCACCGGTGGCGGGCCAGGTCTTGCCGCGCCCCAACCCCAGCGCGCCGACGCGGATGGGCCAGCGCCGCAGGGTGAAAAGATCGGGCTCAATCAAATAAGCGATCGCGCTGGAATCGTGCACATAGATGCCTTCGGCGTCGTAATTCGCTTCAAAATAATTGCGGTAATGCGGCAGGATGCGCGTGATATGAGCCGACAGGGGATTGCCGTGCGTCGCGTATTCGGCGATATGTTCGGGCTTCATATGCACGCGCAGGGTCACATCAAGCCCGACCATGGTCACTTGCCAATCAGCGCCGAAGACCAGATCGGCCGCTTCCGGATCGTTGCGGATATTGGCTTCAGCGGCGGGGCTGGCGTTGCCCGGCGCCAGCGCGTTCCCGCCCATCAGCACCACTTCGTCGACCCAGCCGGCGATGCGCGGTTCCAATCGCAGCGCCAGCGCGATATTGGTCAAGGGACCTATCGGGACCAGCGTGATCTCGCCCGGATTGGCGCGCAGCTGTTCAACGATGAATTGAGCGGCGCTGAGGTCGATGGGCGCGCGCGCCGGGTCGGGCAAGAAGATATCGCCTTGTCCGTCTTCGCCATGCACGAAGGGGACCGGTCCTTCAAAGTCCCCGGTCAGCGCGTCGTCCGCGCCATGCGCCACCGGGATATCTGTACGCCCGGCGATTTCGAGCAGCCGCAGCGCGTTCTTGGTCGCCAGCTTGGTATGCACGTTGCCGAAGACGGTGGTCAGCCCGAGCAACTCCAGCTCCGGCGAACAGAGGGCGAAGAAGATCGCCATGGTGTCATCGACGCCGGGGTCGGTATCAATTATGATTTTGCGCGGCATAATCGTTCCTTCGTTAAACGAACTAACAATCTTATTGGGAAACCAGTTCAGTGCGGTTAAGCGCAAAGTGCGCCACGCCAAAGAGATAGCAGAGCCCGGCGAGACCGCCAGTGAGCGCAATCAGAATCATCCACAAGACGGCATGTCCAATCTGTTCGCCGAAACCGAAGTTACAACGCAGACTCGCGTTGGCGCCGCCACGCTCATCCACCATGACGATCGATTCCAGGATAAGCTTTGCGGCGGCATAGGGCCAGAATAAGAGGCCAATACCCAGCGTTAGCGTAGAGATGATCAACCAGATGACCACATGCCCAATAACTTGAAAGATTGACAGTTGCGTGCGGCAGCGTCCGATGGTCGCAGCCCGAGGCGCGCCCTGGAAGCTCATCTGATCGACCTTTTGCTTTTGCATCGAGTGCTCCTTCCCGTGTTTAAGGTAAGCAATTGCTCAGCCAGCGATGATCTTGACCTGTATCTCGCGCTTGCGCGGACCATCGAATTCGTAGAACAGGATGCTCTGCGACCAACCGACCAGCAGCTCGCCCCCGTCAATCGCCAGGGTGATGCTGTTGCCGACCAGGGTGGCTTTGATATGGGCGGCGGCATCGGCGGGCGTGTCGTATTGGTGGATGAAATCGACCCGCGTTGGCACCAGGCGCCGGAGATCGGCTACGATATCGGCTGGCGTCGCCGGATCCATGCCCGAGTTGAGGGTGATGGCGGCGGTGGTATGGGGCACGATCAGGGCGCAGATGCCGGCATCCACGCCGCTCTGGGCGACCAGCGCCTTGGCTTCCGCCGTAATGTCCACCAGCGCATCGCCCGCCGGCGTCTCGATGGTGATGGTCTTCAGCATAATAAGTTGATTCCTGTATTCTCTCGTTCGAGCAGAGCCTGCGTTTCGGCGCATGACGGAACCGCGGTACCGGCGCCGGACCTAGTCACGCTGGCCGCGCCCATCGCATTGGCGATTGTGCCACATTCCAGCGGAGAATACCCGTTCAGATCGGCCCAAATGTAGGCGCCGGCAAAGGCATCACCCGCGCCGACCGTATCGACGACATCAACGGCGAAGCCCGGGCAAGTCAGATCGATTGACGGCGACAGGACGCGACAGCCCGCTTCGGCGAGTTTGAGCGCGATCGTCAGCTGCCGGTAATGCTGGCAAAGGCGGCGGCAAGCATCGGCTCCGCGCTCGCCAGCGGCGACGAACGGGATCTCGCCTTCGGTCAGGAACAGCACATGGCATTGCGCCAAAACCCGATCCACCTGCGCCGGAGAAAGCTGACGCGAAAAGGGACCAACATCGAAGTAAAGCGGGCGCCCATGCGCCGCGAGCCAGTTCAATACGCCGTCAACTAATCCCAACAGCCGCGCTTCCGCCAGCGTATAGCCGGGGATGAAGACAGCATCGGCTGCCGAAAGACGCGCTTCCGCCTCCGCCGTGAATCCGATATGCGCGCCCGCGCCGTAATGACCGAGAAAGACATGACCGCCCCGCTCCGCATCGGCGAGCGCAATGACAGTGGTTGTGGTGCTGCCGGGCGGGATTACAAGCGCCGAGGTATCGACTGCGGCTTCAACAAGGATATCCAGCAGCATCCGCCCCTGATGGTCGTCGCCGATTGTCCCCAGGGCGGCGACATCGAGCCCCATATTGCGTGCCGCCAGGATGGTGGTGCAAGCGCCACCCGCTTCATAGCGCAGCGATTTCACTGTTTGATGCTGGTCGGGGAGCAGCGGCAGTTGGGCGTCGAGCACAATATCGACGACCAGATCGCCGACGGTGACCAAGCATTTAGGCATGTTTAAGCAATGCGCTCCGACTTCTGGATCAGCGTCAAGAGCCCGGCGGCAATTGCCCGCACACCGTATTCTTGAAAGACGGCGTCGTTCTCCAAAACTGCCACGTCTTCCGCCGGGATCGCGCCGAAGCCGGCGAAGCCGCCCGCCATGGCGCAAGCGATCGCGCCGATGGTATCAGCATCGCCGGAGAGATTCGCCGCCAGGATCGCCGTCTCCTTGGGATCGCCACCAGCCAGCGCCAAAATGCCGAATGCCGCGCCGACCGTCTCCGGCACGTTCAGAGTGGCGCCAACTTCATCAAATATCCGCCGCAGTTTCGCGCCCACGTCGTCGTCGCCGCTCGCTATCGCCAGCGCCTGCTCAATCTTGAAAACCACCGAGCAGCCGAACCAGCGCCGTCCATGCTCCGCGCCGAGTTCAGCGCCGCGCAGCCCAGCCGCAATGACCGAATCGAGCGAACTGCCTTCCACCATCGCCATCGCTACCGCCGCCGCCACCGCCGCCGCGCCCGAAACCGCCGGCTGGGTGAAATGAGTCGGCATGCAGACGGTGACGGCAGCGGCGACGGCGCCCTCGATATCGCCCGGATGCAGCAAACCGATTGGGGCGATGCGCATTGGCGCGCCGTTGGTATCGCCCCACAAGCCGGTCGCCCGCGGATCTTCGCCCGCCTTCAGCGCATTCATGCCGCGCCGAGTGCTGGGTCCGACGTAGGGCGAATTGTCGCCATCGACGCGGTCGTACCAGGCGGTCAGCCCGCTGACGGCCGCCTCCAACGTGACGCCGCCCGCGTCAATCACCCCCTGCGCGATCGAGAAAGCCTGCTCGGAATCATCGGTGATGCGCCCGGCGGGCAAACCGGCATGCACAATGTGGTCATCGGGAGCGGAGTGCCAGCTATCGAGCCAGCCGAAACAGCGCTCGGTGTCATCCGGGTGCACCTGCGCCGGCATGGCGAAGGCGTCGCCGAGGGCTTGGCCATAGAGGCAGCCGAGGATTTTGTTTAGCATATACAATTGCGACTCCTGTCCGCGACGTTCAATATGTAGGGGTGACTCAACCGCATTGTCTACGCGCAACAGCGGGCCTCCCATGCTATCTGCGTCTCAGCGGTTAGCACTCCACCTAAATTGATATGCGCCCGCTTTCGAGCCAGTCGCCAGCGTAGAATACGATTCGAGATTTCGTAGCTCAACTTAGAGCGGCTGTCTACGTTCTTCAAGCTCTTTGCGGATGGCGTCGAGCAACTCAACGCTTCTGGCGTGGTATTGATTGGCGGCGCCTAATTTGTCCTCAAGGCGCTGCATATCCGTCTTAACTTCTTTACGTAGTTCGCCGTTTTCGGCCAACAAGCTTTCTCTGGTATCGTCTACTTTCGCATCCACCTTATCGATACGCTGACCTAAAGTGGTTTCAACCTTGTCGATACGCTGACCTAACTCAGTTTCCAGCGTGTCGATACGATCGTCGAGTCGTTGTATGTCGCTTTTGGAAGGCAGCCGCCAAATGAAGCCGGCAACAACGACAATCACAGTGATAAGTTGAATAATAACAACCAAGTCTAATGTTAGTTGCATGCTGCCCTCGCGTGAGACTTACCGCATTATAACACAGTAATGTAGCAGAATACTTCGAGACCTCACTCCCCCCGCATAAGCACCCGCCCGCCGATCATGAACCAGACCAGCCCGCTCAGCACGAGCCCGATAATCAGCGCCACGAGCGGCTCGAAGAAGAGCGCCATAAAGAGCGTCAGATAGATGCCCAGCGAGACGATCGTCACCAGTGCGCTCGCAAGCCAGTTTCGCTGGATGCTGAAGATATCGCGGACGAAGGGGGTGCCGATGACGAAGAGCGCAACCGAGGCGACGCCGATCAGCAGACCAATCGGCATTGCCGTTTCCGCGCCGCCGAAGCCATTGGGCGCCGCCAGCATTGAGCCGCTGGTGACGACGCCGATGACGGCAATCATCATCAGCAGCATGTGGGTGATGCTGAGGCGCTGGATGGAGCCCCAGAAAGCGGCGTCAAATTCAGCGCCGGATGCCGTCCGCATCTCGGTGACGCGCTGGGAAATCCGCCGCTGCAGCGCATAAATCACCAGCGCCAGCACGGTGGCGAAATAGGGGATCGATTGGGGCAACTGCGCCGGAATCTCCAGCGAGCCGATGCGCAGCCCCAAGGCGTCGAAGAAGCCGAATATGGATGAGGCGACCATCGTGCCAACAGGCGTCCCGCCGCCGAGCGAGGGCGTGACCAGGGCGATGAAACCACGCCCGTTGGTCATATCGCGCTGGAATAGCTGCAGGTAGCCCATGCCGATGTGGATGCCGCCCAAGCCGGCGAAGAAGCCGCTGATCATCAGGGCGAAATAACGAATGCGCTTGACATTGATGCCGACAGACGCCGCCGCTTCCGGATTCTCGCCGACGGCGCGCAGATGCATGCCGAAGGGCGTCCGGTACAAGACGAAGGCGACGATGAAGACGGCGATGAAGGCGATCCAAGTCATCAGATTTTGATTGCTGAAAGCGCCACAGAGGAACTCGAAGATTGTTGTGGTCGTCTCCGTTTTGACGCAGCCGGGGATTTGGATGAAGGGCATCTGCAAGCTCGCCAGGGTGCTGGTATTGCCGCGGTCGCCGGTCAACTCAAACATGATGGCGACCGTCGCCGATGAGCCGAGGATATTCAGCGCGATGCCAGAGAGGAAGAGATCGCCCTTCAAATCGAGATGAAAGAGCGCCAATACAAATGAGAGCAAGACCGAGACGCTGACGCCGAGAACGAGGCCGAGCCAGGGACCGATGCTCACGCCGGTTTCAAAGCCGAACCAATCCTGGGCGTAGGCGCTGACGACAACGCCGGTGAAAGCCGAAGAGAGCATCATGCCCTCCAAGCCGATATTGAGCACGCCAGCTTTTTCCGAAATCAGCGCGCCCAACGATGGCAGCAGAATCGGCGTGGTGACGCGCAAGATGGCGGCGACGAAAAGGGCGCTGAATATCCCGTCAATGACATTCTCAAACATTGTCACCTCTCAATACGGCAACAAGAATCCAGACGTTGAAACGGACGACATGCGGAATCTAGTCCAGTTCTTCCAAAATAAACTCTGTGTCTTCGATATTGCCAGATCAGTTCTGCAAGTCTAGGAAAATTCACCACAGAGGCACAGAGACACAGAGGGCATCTTCTATAGGACAATCCGCTTGATGCCCTCCCGCAAAAACCGAACATTGAAATTGATAAGCAGTCCGTTTTTGAGATTCAAGAGTTTCATGTACGTCATCAGTTGCGCGAAGTGAATTGGATTCAGGCTCTTGACGGACTTCAATTCTACAATCACAGTATCTTCCACTACGATATCAACATACATATCACCAATGTTTCTACCTTTGTATACGACGTCGATGTGCCGCTGCCTTTCGTGTTTCAACTCCCGATCTTCCAACTCTATGCAGAATGCTTCTTCATAAAGCTATTCCAGCAAGACAGGGCCCAGCGCGCGATGCGCTTCAATTGCCGCGCCGATTATCTCGTATGTCAGTGGGTCTTCCTCTTGCGAGCTACTCACGATGCTTCATCCGTATATCTCTGCGCCCTCTGTGCCTCTGTGGTGAACAAAATCAAAATCCGCACTATACCCTGCGCGATTCAACCCTCATCCGCCACCTCCAGCGCCGCGACCGCATGCCCTTCTTCATCGATATCCGCCCGCTTCTGCCGCGCCTGGAAGAAGGTGACCAGCGCCTCTGCCGTGATCAGCAAAATGATGATCGCCTGGATCATGCGCACCACTTCGAAGCTGACGTTGGCGTCGCGCTCCATGAATTGGGCGCCCGCCCGCAAGTAGGCGTAGAGCAAGCCGGTGAACGGCACAACCAGCACATTAAGGCGCGCCAGCAAGGCGACCACCACCCCTTCAAATGCCAGCGCGAACGAGATATTGAGGATCAGCTGACGGTGGATGCCATTGGCCAGGTGCATGCCCGCCAAGCCAGCGACGATGCCACCGATCGCCATCACCAGCATGATGGTGCGCCTGGAGTTGACGCCGCCGTAATCGGCGAAGCGCAAATTTGAGCCGATGATGCGGATCTCATAACCAAGCGGTGTGCGCCGAATCAAGAGCCAGGAGACCAAGACGACAACCACCAGCAAGAAAACGGCGACCGTCACCTGGGTCTTGTCTACGATGACTGGCAGCACGGCGTTATCGGTGAATTTCGCCGAAGCGACATAACCGGCGTCGGGCGGTTTCAGTTGGAAGTTCAGCACCATCTCGAAGAAGCGGGTGGCGACCACGTTGAGCATCAGTGTCGAGACCAGCTCATTGGCGCCCAGGTAGGCTTTAAGCGCGCCCGGTATCAACCCATAAATAAAGCCGGCTGTGCCCGATGCCAGGATGATGAAGGGGATAAGAATAATGCCCGGCACGTGGGGCGAGTTCAGCGCGATGATGCCGGAAATCAGCGCGCCGAAGTATAGCTGGCCTTCCGCGCCAAGGCTGAATTGCTGGGCGCGGAAGACGATGGCGAAGGACATGCCAAGCAGGATCAGCGTGATCGCGTCCTGAATCCAGACGCCCCAGCGATTGACCCGCTCGATCGGACCCAGCAGCAGCGCTTCAAAAGCCAGCTGCGATTGGCTGAGCGCTTCGGAAAGCACCGTCTCGGTCGCAATGTCTTCGGGGCGCGTGTAGAGCGTATAGACGCCATCGGCGGGCAATTTGAAACCCTCGATGATGGCGTCCTTGACGCTTACCAGATCGTCAAAGGTCTCGTCGACCTGGGCCTCGGTCGCCGAAGTCGCCGCCGCGAGGACAGCGCCGGAATCATCGCGCAGCTCGACCAGCAGATCGACATCCGAGCGTCGATTCTTGGCGTACGCCAGCAGCGAGACCTTATCGCCCTCGCGCCCGGCGAAGGTCCAAGCGATTTCGCTGACCGGCGCGACCACATTCGGTTTGTTGAATTCGCCGCCGCGGCGCTTGTTGTACTCGAGATCGACTTCGTCATTCTCGCTTGGCTCGGCATCGGAGACGACCTGCGCGCGAAATTCGCCCCGCCCAAAGCGTTCAGCTGAATCGAGGTTGAAGACGAACGTCACCAGGAAGCCAAGCAGCAGCGCCACTATGACCGTCAGCATGACGCGGATCGCCTGCCGCTTCAGCTCGACCACGAAGAGAAAGATGCAGGCGCCGACCAGCGCATTGACCAGCAGGATGTTCCGCCAATCGGTCGTCCCGGTCATCTTTTCCATCGAGCCGTCGAATAGCGTGTTCATGACGAAGAGGGTGACGCTGATGCCGGCGGCGCCGCCCACGATCATCAACAGGTGTTTTCTAAAGAATGAGACCTCAGCGACGGTTTCGGACTCGGACGCCTGTCCTTTGCGCTTGAAACTCATACGTATCGCTCCATTTCTTGCGCTGGCTGGCGTTCGGCGCCGAGCATATAGTAGCCGATCCGTTCTTCAGTCAGGTTATCGTCATTGGGGAAGACGCCGACGATTTCGCCCTCGTACATCACCATGATGCGGTCGGAGAGTTTCATCACCTCTTGCAGGTCAGCCGAGATCAGCAAAATCGCCAGGCCACCGGTGCGCTGGTCGACCAGTTCTTGGTGAATGAATTCAATCGCGCCGATATCGACGCCGCGCGTCGGCTGGGCGGCGATCAGCAGCTTGGGCGAAGACGACAATTCTCGCGCGACCACCACCTTCTGCATATTGCCGCCGGAAAGCGCGCTGACCGGAATCGCGCCGTCCGGGGCGATGATATTGAACTCGTGGATCAGGTTCGCGCCATTATCGACGATGGCTTTGATATCGAGCAAACCGCGCCGCGTGAAAGGCTCGCGATAATAGCGGTCGATGATCAGGTTGTCATCGATAGACGACCAAAGGGCGACGCCGTTGGTGAGGCGGTCTTCCGGGATATGCGCCACCTGATGCTCGCGCACGGAACGGGGACCGCGCCCCAGAATCTGTTCGTTGTTGATGAAGGCTTCGCCGGTGGTTGGCGGGCGCAAGCCAGTCAGTACCTCCGCCAGCTCAGTCTGCCCATTGCCTTCGACGCCGGCGATGCCGAGGATCTCATTTTCGTAGACGTTGAAGCTCACATGCTTCAAGAGCTGATGCCCGCTGTCATCGGCATAGGTCAAATCGGCGACATGCAACACCGATGCGCCGCGCTTCACCGCGGGCCGGTCGACCTGCATGAAGACTTCGCGCCCGACCATCATGCGCGCCAGTTCGCGTTCGCTGGTCTGCGCTGTCTCCACCGTGCCGATCTTGCGCGCGTCGCGCATGACGGTGACGCGGTCGGAGATCTCGATGACTTCCTTCAACTTGTGGGTGATGAAGATGACGGTCTTGCCGCCCTCGACCAGATTGCGGATGGCGGCGAAGAGGTCTTGCGTTTCGCTGGGCGTCAAGACAGCGGTCGGCTCATCGAGGATCAGAATCTCCGCGCCGCGATAAAGCGCCTTGAGAATCTCGACACGCTGGCGCATGCCCACTGGGATGTCTTCGATCTTGGCGTTGGGATTGACCGCCAGCCCGTATTCTTTGGAGAGCGCCTCGGTATCGCTGACTGCGCTTTGAAAATTGATCTGAATGCCCTGCTTCGTCTCGCGGTTGAGGATGATGTTCTGCGCTACAGTGAAGGAATCGACCAGCATGAAGTTCTGATGCACCATGCCGATGCCCTGCTCAATGGCGTCTTGCGGATTGCCGATCTCGACCTCCCGCTCGCGGATGAAAACCTGCCCCGAGGTCGCATGCTCCAGCCCATAGAGGATCTTCATCAAGGTGGATTTGCCGGCGCCGTTCTCGCCGACGAGGGCGTGGATCTCGCCCTGCTCGACGGCGAAGTCGATGTCGTCGTTGGCGTGCACGCCGTTGGGGTAGATTTTGTGGATGCCGCGCGTTTCGATGATGGGCATGTTATTTCACCACTGAGGGCCCGAACCGATGAACATTAGAAAACAGACTTGAGCCATTCAAAGATCGTCCGCTGTATCTGCCGGGAAGCTCTCCGGACAGGTCCAACATCAGCCACTGCATAGACACGTCCCTTGTCATCAAAGACAAAATCGCTTCGATACGCGCGATTACAGAATTGACATTGGGGAATAATGTTATCTCTTGTGGCCGGTTTGGCGGGGTCCATATGACCCTGTTGCAAGATAACTTTGTCCTGGCCATAGCGTGGGTCTGGCCTGCCCTCTGTGGCCCCGCAGGTTGCGCAAGAATTGCCGTAGAGTTGTTTTAAGTTATCGAATGTATCCGCATGTAATCTGCCAGCTTGGCGATTCCGTTCAGTCACCCACTCTGCTGAAGGCTGGTAGGGATCCAACTGGTGGTAGCCGCCCTTACCGGTCAAGCGCCAGCCATCGCGCTTCAGATGGCGAACCTGCTGATCTCTACCCAACTCCGGTTTGTCTCGTTGGCAAACGTCACTGATTACATCTTTATGTACCTCTTCGTTTCCATGAAAGTAGAGTACCGCTAGCCAAATTGACTTGGCTCGTTCACTATAATGCTCCGCGCTTGGAATTTTTACTTGGTGTGGAAGCAGGTGGGTCTCATGAATCTCGCGTAATTCTTTCCAAGCTTCTTGTAGCTGGGTCTGTGTAGGAAGCTTCTTACACATCAGAAAATGCCTCAAGAATGCGAGAATTAGCAATCTCAGCCATTTCCTCTTCAATTTCGAATCCTATAAACGACCGTGATTCCATCAACGCGGCGACGCCAGTACTTCCAGAACCCGCAAATGGATCTAACACAAGCGCGTTTGGCGCGCTGAAAATCCGTATCAAATGCCTCAGCAAGTCTACTGGTTTTTCGGTCATGTGGCCGTATTGCCTCTTTAGTTTCTTGGCTGGTATCACTGTGCCCGGAAATCTCTCGCCTTCAATAAACGGCTTGCTGACATCAATAAGACCGGTTTCCCATTTGTCCCAATTCTCAACGAATGTGCCCTCACGCGGGGCTTGAGCCAGGATTATCATTTCTCCTTGCGGCTTCAGTTGCGGTGTTTTGCGTCCACCTAGTTTTCTAATAAGTCTGTCCTTTTCCTGTTCAGGTAGAGCGCTCTTCCTCACAAAATGGGCTTGTGTAAACGCTTTAGCTTGGCCCTCGTAGCGCCAAAGCAACATATCCCGTATCTCAAAACCCGCATCTTCCAAAGCTATGGCCGCTCTATGAACCAGGCGATTCTGACTAAAAAGCAAGCAGAATCCGCCCGGGCGTAGAATTCGTAGCCATTCCATAGCGATTGGGTATAAGAACTGCTGTAAATCTTTTCCTTGCTGGGTAGAAAACTTCATACCTGCCGGAAGCGATCCAACAACCCCTGGTTTTACTCTTTTCTTCAGCTTTTTTGTATTCCAGCCTTCTCCCATGCCGTCTATAAAATATGGCGGGTCAGTGAGGATTAGCGAAACTAAATTATCTTCTATATTCAATACGCCGAGCCGACAGTCAATGTTGCCTATCATTGGCTCAGAAGTCTTGGATTCTGCGTCGACGCCGGCCACCTCCCACATAGTAATCTGAGCGGGTTTTGTCGTTTCAGACTGTATCATGGCATACCTAGCCAAAATTCGCTATGAGTCAAGAATAGCTGACGAAACTGACCTATAGGATCTAACCTAAACCGCGATTCAATTCTGGATTCCGCCAGCCTTTACAGTGCTGAGGCAATAGTCGTATTCGGTTTCTAGCGGCTTAGGCACCAGAACAACCTCTGCGCTTTGGATTTCTAGCACGATTGCAATTGAACTGACGGGCGATTTCGCCCCCATCCTAAGTCCCTCCCCAAAATGAGGGAGGGACTTTTCTCCCCTTCTCCCTTTATGGCATGCCAGCCAGACGTGGCTGTGTCTACGCGCCACTAGAGTTGGCGGGAAAGGGGTTGGGGGATGGGTTTGCCACGCCTACATATCGTCCATCATCAGGTCGTCGATAGACATGCCCGCCGTCGGCATATCGGCGCAAGCCGTGCCGACCGCCGCCATCATGTCTTCGCTGGTGAAGACCGTCTGGACCTCGATGTCGCCGGCGACCACAGCCGCCTCAGCCGCTTCCACCATCGCCTTGATGTCATCGGAGGTCGACATATCGTAGAACTCGTTCTTGGCCAAGCCGACGCCGCCCTCGGGGATGCCCAGGCTCTCGGATGAACCGTAAGGCAGCTCGCCATCCAGATGCAGCGTGATGGCGCGGAAGATGGAGTTATCGACATTTTTCATCATGGACGTCAGGATGCGCTCGGCTTGATCGGGATCGGTTTCGGCCACGATCGTCGCCTGATCCGAGTCGACGCCGATGGCAAAATGCCCCTGTTCCTGCGCCGCTTCAAAGACGCCAACGCCGGTGCCGCCCGCAACCTGGAAAACGATATCCGCGCCCTGCTCATACATCGCCAGGGTGATCTCCTTGCCGCGCGCCGGGTCGTTCCAACTGCCGGCGTACTGGACGATATTCTGCGACTCCGGATTGACCAGGCAGGCGCCTTGCTCGTAACCGACGATGAAGTCGTCGATGACCGGAATCTGCTGCCCGCCGACCGCGCCGATGATCGGGTCGTCATTGACGCCGTCCATCATGCTGGTGGTGATGGCCGCGGCGTAAACGCCAGCCAGGAAGGAACCCTCGTTCTGCGCGTAGGTCATTGAATAAACGTTGGCGCAGCCTTCGACGCAGACATCCGCATTGTCGTATGGCATACCGGCGTCGTAGAACATGAAGAGCTTGTCCGGATAGTTATGGACGTTGGCTGCCATGAAGTCGATCATCTGGAAGGTGCCGGCGATCAGAATGTCGTAGGAATCGGTGTCCGCCATGACATCAAGCAAGCCCGGTTCCCAGTTGGCGGGGTCGATGCCGAGCTCGACCGTGTCAATCTCGATATCGTATTCATCGGCGATGGCGTCCATGCCGCGCTGGGCGCTATCAAAGAAAGACTTGTCGCCGAGCGTGCCGTTGATCACAGACACAACCTTGAGCGGCTCGTCCTGGGCGGCTGCGGTGAAAGCCAGCAAGAATACAAGCATCACTGCGAGCGCTAAACGTAGCTTCTTCATTTCATTCCTCCGCGATTAGAATTGTGCAATCAGATTCATTTCTGATTGGCTCATTATACCCAGCGCGCCGCGATTCGGCAAAACCTGGCTTCATGGAACGCTGTCCACTTGGGCAGCCACAACAAGCATCAGATTTTGCGAAAGTTGCAGGGGCGAGCCATTGGGTCGCCCGTTGACTTCTTAGGGAGTTGGACGCGGGCGACTTGATAAGTCGCCCCTACAAGGCTTGTCCGCTACTATAGGTCATGCGCGGAGGCAAAAGATCGATACCGAATTACTAAGTAAAATGCGCGTTTCGCGAAGGTCTCGACCACAGTTTAATCGAATGCTGTAGGGGCGTTTCGTTGAAACGCCCTCGTTACTGCCGGCAAGGATGCGGGCGTCTCGGCGAGACGCCCCTACAAGACTTGTTCCGTATTGTATTTTTCATATCCGCCGCACAGCCCTCTGCGCCCTCTGTGTTGCCTCGTTTCCTCTTTGATAAAGCCTTACAATTCAGCTTACTTTCTCGCCTTCAGTAGCGTACCGACAAGTAGCGGACAAGCCCTACAGATCTCGACATAGTTGCAGATGGAAATTGGCAAGTTCAAAAGAACCGGTGTCTACGGTGGCAGAACAATCGGAGATCAACTCCCAACCAAGTTCCCAACCCCTAACCTCATCGCATCCACCATCTCGCCAGTATCCAACTCCGCCTCCAACGCCGGACCATCGGGAAAGACATACCAGCGAACCTCCAGCGTCAGTTCGCCCTTCCCCGCCGCCTCAGCCGGGATCTCCATCATGTAATCATCGCGGTAATCTTTACCCAAGCTCATCCAGGGATGCGGCATCGCGCCCCAGCCGGGCCAGGTCTCGATGCGGCTGATCACCGCGCCGGCGTCATCGACGAGGCTGAGTACAAGCGCGTATGCCAGCGGCGATTGCGCTTCCGCGCGCCAATAGAACGCCAGCGGGATGTCATCGCCCGCGCGCCAAGTCGTCTGCTCAGGCAATTCGTGAGCGATCATGCGCAAGTCGCCCCAGCGGACATCGACGCGCGCCGCCGAAGCCGGCAGCCGCTCCACCGCCGGCGGATGATCGTAGTTGGGCATAATGTAAACGATTGGCGCTGCCAGGCTGAAAACAAACATCGGCGCGATGATCAGCAGCTTGGGAATGCGAAGCGCGTGAATGCCCAGTGCCAGCAGCAGGCTCGCCGATGTGATATAGGGGAAGAGCAGCCGGCCGGTGCTCGCCCAGGTATCCAGGCTCCAGGCAATGAGCGATGCCGCCCCCAGCGCCAGCAACAGGACGAGAAAGCCGACAGCGGTTAGGGCAGGCTTCGAGTGGCGTCGCCGCCACAGAAAGACAATCAGTCCGAGCGCCCCAGCCGCGCTAAGCAGATCCATCAAGCGATAAAACAGGTCGTCCACGACGATGTTGAAAGCGCCGAAGACCGCCCAATAGCTGACGCGCAATCCCTCAAATTCCTCGGCGACCAGCTGCCCGACTGTGATGGAGCGCCGGCCGAAATAATCCAGCATCGTTGACGTGCCCAAGAGCTCGCCGTAGAGCGTCAGGTTGCGCGCGTACCACCACAGGGCGATGCCCAGCCAGCAGACCAGCATCATCGCCGCAAGTTGGAAAAAGCCGCGCCAATCCCGCGTCCGTATCAAGAGCCACACCGCCGCCAGCGCGACGACCGCGCCCAATACCAGCCCGCTGAGCTTGGCGAGCGCCGCCAGCGCGATCAGCAGCGCCAGCGCCAGCCCCCGCCGCGCCTCAAAGCCATCCCGCAGCATCACGAGCAGGCGCCAGGCAGTCAGCGCCGCCAGCATATTCACCAGATTGTCGTTGCTCACCGATGCGCTGATGAAGAGAAACTGTGGGTTAAAGGCGGTGAGCGCGCCAGCCAGCAGCGCGATGCCGGCCTCGCCCGGCATCACGACCCGCGCCGACTGATAAACCGCCCAGACCGTCGCCGCGCCCATGCCCAGGCTCAGCAAACGAATCGCGTAAAGCGCCAGCGAGGCGCCGTTTAAGTCCGGCGGGTAGGGCTGCTTGTAGATAACCAGATTGCGATTGCCCCGCCCCGAAGTATCGCCGATGACGGTGAAGGGACTCGGCAGGTAACGCTGGTCGAAATCGGCAGTGTCGAAGGCATTCCATACCGCCGCCATGATGAGATAGTAGAGCGGCGGCTGGCTGGCTTCCTGACCGTAGAGCTCGTCGTGATCGCCGGATTGGACCGGCAGCGTTCCAGTTTCGGCGATGAACTTGATCATGCCTACGTGCTCGACCGTGTCCGAGGCTTCAAAGTTGGGCACGGCGTAGAGGTAGACCAAGCCGACCAGGAAAAAGCCCAGGGGCAGCAGCCACTGCATCGGAAGCGCGCGCCAGGAGCGCAGCAAATTCAATCCCTCAATCTTTCGCTATGATATCCTTCAATCATTCTAGCATGGCTCGCGCAGCCCTCGCCCCGCCCGCGAAGTCTCAACCTGTAAGGCTTGTCCACTACTTGTCGGTACGCTTCTGAAGGCGCAAAAGAAAGCTGAATTGCAAGGCTTTACGACAGAGGAAACGAGACAACATCGAGGGCGAAGAGGGCTGTGCGGCGGAGGCAGAAATACAACATGGAACAAGCCTTGTAGGGGCGAGCCTTGGCTCGCCCGCTCCGCGTCGTTTGAAACAAAAAACCTCTGTGTCCTATGCGCGCTCTGTGGTTAAATCAGCCTGAATGCCAACGGCAATCTAATAGAGAGAGATTTTAAGAATGAAGCTGATCATTGATACAGACGCTGGCGTGGACGACGCGCAAGCAATCATGCTCGCGCTGACGCACAGCAGCGTCGATGTGCTCGCCATCACCACACTCACCGGCAATGTGCATATCCGCCAGGTCAATCCCAATGTGCTGACCATCCTCGAGATCATGAACCGAAACGTGCCGGTTTACGCCGGCATCGACCGGCCGCTGATCTCCGAATGGGAGGACGCGGCTGAATTCCATGGGGGCGATGGGCTAGGCAATTATCGCGACCGCCCCGCCCTCACCCGCTCGATCGAAGACGAACATGCGGTGCTTGCCTTGCTGCGCCTCGCGCGCGAGCACGAAGGCGAACTGACGCTGATCGCCCTTGGTCCGCTGACCAATATCGCCGCCGCCATCCGCCTCGATCCCGATTTCCCGGCGCGGATCAAGCAATTCGTCTTCATGGGCGGCACGATCGCGGCACAAGGCAATACGCCAATCGTCACCGCCGAATACAATATCTGGACCGATCCCGAAGCAGCCGCCATCACCCTGGCCGCCTTCGCCGACGCCACCATGCTCAGCTGGGAGACTACTCTCAGGCACGGCTTCCCCTGGGACAAGTTCAACGCGCTCTGCGCCATCGACACGGTCGAGGGGCGCTTCTTCCGCGCCATCTCGCAAGAGACGGCTGAACGGCTGCAAAGCGCCTACGGGCGCCCGGCTTATCTGCTGCCCGATCCGCTGGCGATGGCAATCACGCTGCGCCCGGACTTGATCCGCCAGAGCGGCAAATTCTACACGACGGTGGAGCTCAATGGGGCGCATACGCGAGGACAGACGGTGATCGATTACACCGGCATCAGCGGGCAGGCGCCCAATGTCAATGTCATCCAGGCGCTGGATACCGATGGCGTTTATCAGCTCTTTGTGGATGCGCTTTCATCTGACGGCAGATTAGATATGTAGGGGCGACCTATCAGGTCGCCCGAAACAGCACTCTTTTGAATCGGCGGGCGACCCAATGGCTCGCCCCTACAACAGCTTCGTGTCTCTGTGCCATCTGTGTCTCTGTGGTGAAAAAACCTGTGACAAATCCGCTAATCCAGAACTTGCTTTCAAATATCAGCGCAGACCCAGCCGCCGCGCCTGAAGCCGTCTTCGCCAAGCTGTCGCGCTTGCTGGCCGCCCCGGCGCCAGCCAACAGCTGCATCTTGCCCGGCACAGTCGGCGAAGTGATTCAGCAGATTGCGAAGGAGCTCGGCCTTTATTGCCAGCCCCTCGGCTCGACAGGCAACCTCGTTTTGGAAATCGGTGAATCCACTGCCCCGCTCGACTTGGTCGTCACCGCCCACATGGACCGCCCTTGCTTCCGGGTTCGGAATCTCGCGGAATCAACTCTGTATCCCCTCTGCGCCATCCGCGTGCCCGGCGCTGGCTATACAGCTTCGGCGATTGCGCTGCGTTATATTGACGGAGGCGTGACTGTCACTGCGCGTGGCAAGCTGCGCTTTGAGGCGGGCGGCAGCGATTACCGCATCCGCTTCCGCGCCGAGAGCGGCGAAGTCCATAATGGCGACACGGTGATGATGCACAGGGCGTCCCAACTGCGCGACGGGCGCGTTATCGGCACGGGATTGGATAACGCGATTGGCGTTCTTCTCGGATTGCTTAGCGCGCGCATGCTCAAGGAATACTGCGATGTCACCGAAGGCGGACGCCGCATTCTCTTCGCCTTCACCGATCAGGAAGAGGGTCCGCCCATCGGCCTCTTCGGCCAAGGCGCGTCCCGCCTGGCGCATAGCATCGAGCAGCCGCGCCTCGGTTTCATCAACATCGATGCGCACAACCTCGATGAAGCCGCCGGTCATACGCTGGGCGTTGGCGCGTCCCACGGTTTTGTCTCCGGCGATGGGCGCGGCTCGGTCGTTCCGTTGGATTATCAGGCGCTGGCGGAGTCGTTGGCGGCGCAGGTCAATCGGGCGCGGTCGGGCACGGTGCGCATGAATTACAGCTACGTCTCGCGCAGCGATGATATGCTGCTGAGCGCCTGGGCGCGCTGCGTTGGTTTGACCGGCGTCATCGTGGCGAATGCGCACACGACCGAGGAGACAGCGGCGCTGGACGATATCGTCGCGGCCGCGCATTGGATTCCAGCGTTTGTATTGGCGGCATTAAACGGGTAAAATAACTGGTGTCTATTGGTGGCGCGATGGAACTTACAGAACAAATTATATCAGGAGATTGTCATGATATTCTGCCAACATTGGCGGAACATTCTGTTTCGGCTTGCATAACTGATCCACCTTACAATTACGAATTTGTTGGCCACAAGTGGGATGCGCATGAGATTCAACGTCGGACACGTCGCGCACGAGCAAGAGGCAGCAGGACACTTGTAAAGAATATCCCGTATGGAAGTGGTTTGGCCGGCGGAGTCAGAAATCAAAGATGGTACAAAAGAAATCGAGAAAACATTCTAGAATATCAAAACTGGTGTTTGGAATGGGGAGAACAGGTCTTCAGAGTCTTGAAGCCAGGCGGCATCATCGCGGTATTTAACAGCACAAGAACTGTTGCCCATGTTCAAGTTGCCTTGGAGGAGGCCGGATTTTACACTCGAGATTGTATCGTTTATCGTCGGCACAGCGGCATTCCTAAGGGACTTAATCTAAGCGCAAAACTCAAGCAAAAGGGCTTCCCCGACTATGATAAATGGGAAGGTTGGCACAGTTGTTTGCGGAATGAATGGGAGGCAATCACCGTGCTGCAAAAGCCCTTGGAACAAAACTACCTGACGACGTTTCACGAATACGAAGTTGGCTTGTTTTATACGCGAAATCCTAACGAGTCATTCCAATCCAATATAATCGAGAATATCCCGAAGACACCGGACGATGATTTTAATGTTCACTGCACAGTGAAACCTTTGAAATTGATGGAAAAACTGATAACGATGTTTGTGCCACCTTCCAGCAATCATGTAGTATTAGACCCGTTCGCCGGATCAGGGACAACCTTGCTCGCAGCACGGAATCTTAGAAGAGGGTATATTGGTATTGAAGTCGTTCCCGAGTACATTGAGATCATACGCAAACGATTGTCTGGCGGATGTGAAAAACCGTTGCCGTTTCTAGACGATAGCAACGAACCAATACCCGCTAGCGTTCAACCTGATAATCTCCCCCTATTTGACTGAGAAAATAGTACAAGTCAAATCCAGTGTGCACTTCAATAAACTGAAAACTCTCCATAGCAGTCAGCACTTGCCAAGTTCCCGCACGACAAGCGGTAATTGCCGCTGGCAAATTATCTGTTCGTAAAATCAAAAATACCGGCTCATGTCCCATCTCTCGAAGCAATGGCCCGTATGATCGAAATTTCTTGAGTGTGCCCGAATCGCCAGAACCGACGCGGTACTTGGTGTCAACCGCAAATCTACCAAACGTAAAATCGCACGGCTCGTCACCCCCAATTCGCAACGCCGGTCCATAATCTTGTCGTAAGTTTTCGAAAACACAAGCCACTATCAGTTGCCAACACATTCCCAACTCTCGTCCCCAATATTGACGATTCTCTCTTTTGATTTCCGGAGTTAAACCGAATACGTCCATCAACACGTCATGATCTTGATTTTCGTCATTGTAAGACTTTCCAACAAACGAATTCTGATAGCGAATGATAATGTCACTTAGCTTTGCCCCTAGCGTTGTGTCATTCACCCTAGATCGTTCTCTCCCTTAATAGCTCGGTGGATGGATGATTATACTAATCCAAGGGAGAGAATCCTATTGATTGACATTGCAGTCGATTACAAATTTGGCTCGACACTTTAGCTACGCTACATTACTCTCATCCGAACCGCCCACCACAAAGGAACCCACCCCATGCCCAGCCGAAGCCCCATGCACCAGCAAATCGACACCCTGCCCGATCTCGTCCGCGCCATCGTCAAACCCTTCGACGCCTCAGCCCGCCGCGCCTTCGACTTCGAGACTTGCGCATCGGTCAAGCGCATTTACCTGGTCGGCTGCGGCGACAGCCACCACGCCCCAGTCGGCGCCGAGTTGGCTTTCCACCAGTTGACCGGCCTGCCGACGCAGGCGCTCAGCGCGCTGCCATTCAGCCGTTACACCGCCGGCTACCTGCCCGCGACCGGACCCAAAACCAATCTCGTCATCGGCGTCTCGGTCTCCGGCGAGGTCAGCCGCACGATTGAAGCGCTGGACATGGCGCGGCTGGCGGGCGCAACCACGGTGGCCTTGACCGGCAATCCCGGCGGGCCGCTCAACGGCGTCGCCGAGAAGCTCTTCGAGACAGCCGTGCCGCCCCTGCCCGATGAGCTGGCTGGCATGGTGGTGCCCGGCATCCGCTCCTACCTCGCCTCGCAGATCGCCTTGCTGCTGGCGGCTCTGCGCATTAGCGAAGTCCGCGGCAGCTTGACCACGCGCGCAGCCGATGCCGAACGCGCCGCCATCGCCGAACTGGCGGATGTCATTGAGGAGACGATCCAAGTTTGTGAGCCTATCGTCGCAGAGCTGGTTGATGCCTGGAGCGACGCCCCGCTCTTCGAATTCGTCGGCGCCGGCCCGCTTTATGGCGTCGCCATGTTCAGCGCCGCCAAAGTGCTGGAAGCCAGCGGCGACAGCGCCCTCGCCCAAGAAACGGAAGAATGGACGCACCTGCAATATTTCGTCGAAGCGACGAATATCCCCACGATTCTGCTATCGGCGAACGGCTTTGATGCCGACCGCATGGCGGAGGTGGCGCGCGCCGCCCAGAGCATCGGCCGGCCCCTGGCGCTGGTCTCGACCAAAGACGCGACCGAAATCCGCGGCTACGTCAAGACGCTGCTGCCCATCCCGCGCCCTGTGCCGGAGCGCTACGCCTCAATTGTGTACAGCATCCCGGGCGAGCTCTTCGCCGCCGCCCGCGCCCAAGCGATAGGCGCGCCATACTTCCGCAATTTTGAAGGCGGCCGCCGCGTCGAATGGGCAGATGGCGCCAGCCAAATCCGCTCCAGCCACATGATTACGGAGTTGAAGCGGTAAATCGAATATAATCGAGATTACAATGAATCTGTGGCAGCCAAAAAGACGGCGGCGGCGATCGAGCAGACGCAACCTGAGAACAAGCATGGTTCTCGTTGCGATTGCCGCTTCGGTCGTTTTCGCCATCATCTCGCCGCCCGATCCGGCGCCGAGTTCGCGCTCCCCGCGCCGCCCAAGCAGCGCGCCCGCTCGCGCGACGCCAAGGCCTTTACCCAGCGCGACCACCCGGCCTTTAGCTAGCGCGACGGTCAAGAGCGAACAATCGTCGAAAGCAGTTGATGACGCTGGCTGCTTCCCACACCGCCAGGTCTGGGTCAGCGGCAAGATGAATATCCGCGGGCGCCCGTCCACGTCGGCCGCGATTCTGGGCATTACGCCGCCGGGCGAGCGCTATGAGGTCGTCGCCTCCCGCCAGGGCGGTGATTACTGTTGGATTGATATTGAACTTGGCTGGATAGCTGTGACGGGATACGTCGGCGCGAGTGAACCGCAAGCGGGCGCGCCGCCCTCCACGCCGGTTTCCGCCGGTTCCGCGATCAGCGCCGCCGTCCAGCTGGCGCTCAACACCTTGAACACGCTTGTCGTCGCCCCCGAAAATCGTTGTTCGCCCTATGATTCGGAGGATTATCCCTACCCGCAATCGGTTGAAGCCGAAATCGTGCGCGGAATGGGCGGACGCGTCTATGGTCCCTACACGGGAACGGTCTTCAGCAGCACACGCGAGACTGACATCGAACACATGGTGGCGAAGTCCGAGGCGCATGACAGCGGTTTATGCGCTGCCGGAAAGCAAACGCGCAAAGCCTTCGCCAGAGACGTTTTGAATCTCACGCTGGCAGCGCCGAGTGTGAATCGTCATCAGAAGAGCGGCAAGGACTTTGCGGAATGGAAGCCCAGGTTAAACGCTTGCTGGTTCGCGGACAGGATCATCAAAGTTAAAGCAAAATACCGTCTCACCATCGATAGCCGCGAGAAAGCGGCGCTGGAGCGGACGCTTCAGGCCTGCGCGTCTATTGACATGCGCTGAGACAGACCACTACGGCGCCCTCTCCGCAACCTCGAAATACTCGCGCTACTCGCTGGCGCAATCAGTCAAATCGTAACATCCCTAAGCATGCCCAAGCCCAGAATTCCTCGACATCGGCAGCATCATCATTGATGACATCAGCTGTCGCCTCGCCGCTCGCCGCCGGGACGGGCCGCGCGTTCTAGGCAAAAGATGAGCGCGTGAACAAATCGACGCCAATACATAGAACAATTGTACTAATTTTTAAGCGGACCGAGGGAGATTCCCATACGCGGACGGATTGCCTGCCGTTCCCGTTATCAGCCGGATGGCGAGCTGTGGGAGTCTCTTCTGCATTTATAAGCGCAGGCGGCGATAAAGGACCGAGAATAGATGAGTCGACGTTATTCCCTCAGGAGCAAGATCAAAGCGCTGAACGAGATAGACGAGCACGACGGCGATGTGGCGCGGGTCAGCGAGTTTTTGGAGGTTCCTGAAGCGACGCTGCGCAACTGGCGCGGGGCTGAAGACGAACTGCGCCGCCAATTTCGAAAGAAACAGCGGCGGCATCGCGACCGCCTCGCGCTCGACTTGCAGGTCGAGATGCTGGAACGCGGCAAATTGGTGCTCGCGCGGCTGGACGCAGAGACCTTATCGAAGGCGCCGCTGAATCAACTGGCGACGGCGCTCGGCAGCCTGGTTGGCAATGCCCTGAAGTTGGAGGAGGTTATCGAGGACATTGAAGAGGAAGAAGAACAAGTCATCCGCTTCGAATACTACTATGACGGTGAGGTACAGGATGCTCCACCGTGGTCAGGCGCTAGTGCGGGACGACCCCGCGCGGTTCAAGGTAGTCGCCTGCGGGAGGCGCTGGGGCAAGACCGAGCTGGGCAAAATGGCGCTGCTGGAGACGGCAATCAAGGGGCGGAAACGCGCATGGTGGCTGACGCCAACAGCGCTGATGGCGAGCCAGGTCTGGCGCGACTTGAAAGCGACCGTCCGGCAGCTGCCGGGCATCGCCATCAGCGAGAGCGAGCGGCGCATTGACATTGGCGGCGAGGGTATGATCGCGGTGCGCAGCGCCCACCACCCGGACAACCTGCGGGGAGAGGGGCTCGATCTTGCCGTGCTGGACGAAGCCGCCTACATGACGCCAGACCTTTGGCCCGAGGTCCTGCGCCCGATGCTGACGACGACGCGGGGCGGCGCGCTCTTCCTCAGCACGCCCTTCGGCCGCAACTGGTTTTGGGACAAGTATCGCCTGGGCTTGGACGATGAAGCCCCCGAATGGATGTCCTTTCATTTCACGACGGCGAACAATCCCATGATTGCAAGGGACGAGTTGGCCAGCATCCGCCGGCAGACGACCGAGCATATCTGGCGAACCGAGTATCTGGCGGAATTCAGCGATGAGAGCGGGCAGGTCTTCCGCGGCATTCGCGCAGCCGTGATACCGGGCCGGGTCGAGGCGCCGGAAGCGGGGCACGACTACGTCGCCGGCGTCGATTGGGGGCGGCACCACGATTACACCGTCATCGCTGTGATTGACGCCACAGCGCGGCGCCTGGTCGCGCTTGACCGCTTCAACAACATCGGCTGGCGGCTGCAGCGCGGAAGGCTGAAAACGATTGCGGCGCATTGGCGGACGCAGCTGATCTGGGCGGAAGCCAACAGCATCGGCGCGCCCAATATTGAAGCGCTGCAAGAAGACGGTTTGCCGATGCGCAGCTTCCTCACCACATCACGGAGCAAGTCGCCATTGATTGAAGCGCTGGCGCTGGCGATTGAACGCGGCCTGCTTGGCTTGCTGGATGATCCGGCGCTGCTGGGCGAACTGGCGAGCTTCTCGCTGGAGCGCCTGCCCGGCGGCGGTTATCGTTATGGCGCGCCCCCCGGCGTCCACGACGATACCGTCATCGCAACCGCCCTGGCCTGGCACGGCGTGGTAAACGGCGGCATTGGCTTCGACTTTGCCTGAGGGCTTTTTTCTACCCCACCCCACCGGCCCCCTCCCCGAAGCACCAGGGTCGCGTAGACACCGATCTGAACGCAAAATCTGTAGGGGCGAGACTTGTCTCGCCCTCCTCTTTCCTCCACAGACGCATTGCAGATTTGTAGGGGCGTTTCGCTGAAACGCCCGCAAAATTTATGTCATATTCAACGGGCGTATCGGCGATACGCCCCTACATTTTCACAATTTTCGTAGCGAACGGCGCATTTTGATTTTGGTGCGATTGCCCTGGGCAGTTGCAGTCAAATGTGGAGATTGATCGCGACATGTGCTAGATTCTCCAGGAGAGAAAGGTGGATGATGGAGCGCTATATGCGAAAGATACGGTGCCTGATCGCGCTATGCTGCCTGACATTCGCCACTGCCGGCGCGAGCCAAGCCCAAGCGGGCGGCGAAACCATCACCCGAGCCGCCGATGAGGGCTTCGCCTTGGTCGCCGATTTCCACCCGGCCGCAGAGGGCGCGCCTGTCATCATGCTCCTGCACATGCTCAATAGCAATCGCGCCGCCTGGGACCCGCTGATCCCCGATTTGAGCGCCGCCGGTTATGCCCTGCTCAACATTGACATGCGCGGGCATGGCGATTCCGGCGGTGCGCAAGATTGGGATGCGATCATCCATGACGCAGCTTTCGGCTGGCGCGGCTGGCTGGCGGAAAACGAGCATATTGGCGCCGGCGGACTTGCGATTATCGGCGGCAGCATCGGCGCCAATGTCGCCCTCATCAGCTGCGCTCAGGTGGAGATCTGCCGCGGCGCCATCGCCCTCTCGCCCGGGCTGGATTATCGCGGCGTAAAACCGGGGGCGGCGCTGGTTGATGGCTTGGCTGAGCGCAAGGCGCTGCTGGTGGCGGCGCAGAATGACAAGAGCAGTTCAAGCGCCATCCGCCAGATGTTCTTCAATGCCAAGGGGCAAGTCACCGCACGGATGTATCGCGGTCGCGCGCATGGCACGCGGCTCTTTGATTCGGCTTATGATAGCGTCAGCGCTCTGATTCTGGGCTGGCTGGCGGAACTCTTTACGACTGACGAGGGCTAAAATGCTTGTCCATGAATTCGTTTTTTTTGGTGAAAACTGTAGGGGTTGTCCGGTACTTGTCGGTACACTAATAAAGGTGCGAAAGTAAGCTGAATTGTAAGGCTTTACCACAGAAGTAAACGCAAGTAAGTCATGCGAAAAAGGGCGATGCTAATCTGATTCTAGATCTGTAGGGGCGAGACTTGTCTCGCCCACTATGTTGCCATTGTACATGTGGGCGACTCAAGAGTCGCCCCTACGACGTTCCTTCATTTTGTTGCATTACTTTATTGGACTTACCGAGGAAACGAGGCAACACAGAGGGCTGCGCGGCGGAGGCGAATACACAATACGGAACAAGCCTTGTAGGGGCGACTTATCAAGTCGCCCGCCAGAAACGTAAAGCATATCGAAAGGAAATGATTATGAACTTCGATCTGGCATCGGTAGATTACATCCTGGAGACGACGCGCAGCGTGCGCAAACGGCTGGATTTGACGCGACCGGTGGAGCGCGCGACGGTGGAGCGCTGCCTGGAGATCGCCATTCAAGCGCCGACCGGCAGCAATCGCCAAGGCTGGAAATGGCTGATCGTGACCGACGCCGAGATCAAGGCGAAGATCGGCAACTATTACAAGGACTCCTGGTATGCTTACGCTGGGGTAGCGACGCGCTCGGCGCCGGACGAAGAACCTTCGGCGCAGATGCAGCGGGTCATCAGCTCGGCGCGATACCTGGCCGACCACATGCACGAGGCGCCGATGATGATCTTCCCCTGCGTGCAAGGGCGAGCGAATGACGCCAGCCCGGCTTCCAACGCCGGCTTGTACGGCTCCATCATCCCGGCCGCCTGGTCCTTGATGCTGGCGCTGCGGGCGCGCGGGATCGGCAGCGCCTGGACGACGCTGCACCTCAGCTACGAAAAAGAATGCAACGAGATCCTGGGCATTCCCGACGACTTCACCACGGCCGCCCTGCTGCCCGCCGCCTATTTCAGCGGCGAGACCTTCCAGAAAGCCGATCGCGTGCCGGCAGCGGAATTGACGTACTGGGAATCCTGGGGTTCCACCTAAGTCTCCCGCCATCCCCGAATCTGTAGGGGCGACCTATCAGGTCGCCCGCACTAGTCAATGAATTGCAGACTCGGCCTGTCATTTCGTCCGCAAAAACAAGGCATGTAGGGGCGACTCCGTGAGTCGCCCACTATACCAAACTACAATAACGTGTGGCGTTTCAGCGAAACGCCCCTACATTTTGTCAATATTTTAAGCCAGCTAATATCACCACTCCCCACAGTCGATACCGAAGACAGAACCGCAGATTTCCTATTGCACGGATTAGCGTAAAAGGCCTGTAACAATCCTTGATTACCGCTTCCTTTTTCCTTTCTTTTTCGCTGAGCTTCCGACCGATAAAACACCTGAGAGTACGGCAAAGACGCTAAAGATCCCTAACAGCGCACCACCTCCGAGGACGACGTGGATCGAAAATGGGACAATTGTTGAAAACAATACTAGGGCGATAACGGTCATGCAACCAACGGCCATGCACGAACTGATCAAATTGTTAATCATTTTCCACCCTCCGCTGAAAAGGACCTTTTTCAATCGATTCCAATCTTTACAATTATAACAGTTCTGATCCTTCTTTCACAGATCAGTCGCTGCAATAGAATTCCTTGCGCATGCGAGAATCGGCTGTATAGTAAGATTATGGGCAAGGCAAGGGTAGCTTAACCGCCTGGATGGCTGATGGACCAAGCAGACGCGATCCGCCGCTATTACGCGACGGACCAGAACCTGCGCATACAAGAAGAGACGCAGGCAAAATACGCCGTACCCAAGGTCGACTTCGTGCGCTGGACGCTGGATACAATTGATTGGGCCGGCGATGAAATCATACTTGATATCGGCGCGGGCACCGGCAGCCACTACGCCAGTCTGATTCAAGAGCAGTCGGAGATCACCTATTTCGCGCTTGACTTGTCGCCGAACCTGCTGCGCAATCATCCTTGCGCCGCCGATCGCCTGGCTCTGGGCGATGCGATGCGGCTGCCCTTCAGCGACCACAGCTTTGACATCGTGATGGCGAATCACGTACTCTATCATCTGGCGGATATTGATGTGGGCTTGGCGGAAATCAAACGGGTGCTGAAGCCGGACGGGCGCCTGCTCGCGGCTACGGACAGCCTGCAGAACGTGCCGCAATTGCAGATGCTCATCCACCGGGCGAATGTTTTCCTGAGCGGCAACGGCGTCAAAGTGAACCCGCCGACGCTGCCCTGCGATGGCTTCGCCTTGGAGAACGGCACGCGCATGCTCGCCCGGCATTTCTACGCCGTCGTCCGCCATGACTTGCCTTGCCAGCTCGTATTCGATGATGTCGAACCGGCGCTGGCATACCTCGACAGCATGCGCGATCTGCGGCAGGGCGGGCTGCCTGATGATGTCAAGTGGGACGATATGATGCTGATTATGCGCCAGCAGATGACCCAGTTGTTGCAGTTGATGGGCAAGCTTGAGCTCAACCTGGCGATCGGCGCCTTGGTCGCCAGCGATTGCGGCGGCTTCATCGGCGAATTTGTCGCGCGCGATGATGCGGTCGCCGCGGATTAGTGGCGCATCTCACTCACAACTGATAATCTCCAAACCATGTCCGTTCTATCATTTGGCGAATTGCTGATTGATTTTGTCGCGCTGGAAATGGGCTTGAGCGTCGGCGATGCCTCTGGTTTCGTCAAGGCGCCGGGCGGCGCGCCGGCCAACGTGGCCGCGGCCGTCGCCCGTCTGGGGCATCCCAGCGCCTTCATGGGGCAGGTGGGCGATGACCCCTTCGGTCATCATTTGGCTGGTGTGCTGGCGGCGGAGCAGGTCAATATCACAGGCATCACCTATTCGAGCGAGGCGCGCACGGCGCTGGCTTTCGTCTCCAACACCGCCGATGGCGACCGCAGCTTCATGTTCTACCGCCACCCCTCAGCCGATATGCTGATGAGACCTTCCGATGTCAATACCGGTTTGATCGAAGCCTGCGATGTTTTCCATCACGGCAGCATCACTTTCATCCGCGAGCCGGCGGCTTCGGCGCTGCGCCAGGCGCTGGAGCGCGCGATGGCGGCGGGCAAGTTCATTTCTTACGACCCCAACCTGCGCCTGCCGCTCTGGGATAACGCCGAAGCCGCCCGAGCCGGTATGCTGGCGGGCTTGGACAGCGCCAATCTGCTGAAGATCAGCGATGAGGAGCTGGAATTCTTGACCGGCAGCGATGATGTCTCCCCTCTGTGGCGCGATTCTATGGACATGATCTGCGTGACTTATGGCGCGAACGGCGCGGCGGTCCATCTCAAGGACGGGGGCGTCATCGAGCATGGCGGCTACGCGGTCCAGGCGACCGATACCACCGGGGCGGGCGATGCCTTTGTGGCGGCGATGCTGATCGGCATCCTGGAAAACCGCGACGATTGGCGGGCGCGGCTGCCGCAGATCCTGGACTTCGCCAATGCGGTGGGCGCGCTGACCTGCCTGGGCAAAGGCGCGATTCCCTCGCTGCCGACGATGGCGGAGGCGCGGGCTTTTCAAGCGGGGAATGCTTAACTACAGAGGACACAGAGGGCATAGATGTAAGTCCAATAAAGTAATGCAACAAAATGAAGGAACGTTGTAGGGGCGACTCTTGAGTCGCCCACATGTACAATGGCGACATAGTGGGCGAGACAAGTCTCGCCCCTACAGAAAGCGTTATGAATCGTGCGCATTTTCGGGCGGCTCACAGAGGCGCCCCCATAGAATCCATAATGGCAGGAGCTCCCATGACAAAGCCAAATATCATACTTATACTCGCCGACGATATGGGTTATTCCGATATCGGCTGCTATGGCTCGGAGATTGCGACGCCGAATCTTGATCGCCTGGCGGGGCAGGGAGCGCGCTTCTCGCAGATGTACAGCTTCGCGCGCTGCTGCCCCTCGCGGGCGGCGCTGCTGACCGGCTTGCATCCGCATCAAGCGGGCGTGGGGCACATGGTTGCGAATCGCGGCACGCGCGCTTATCAGGGCTACCTGCGCGATGACGCGGTGACCATCGCCGAAGTGCTGAAGGACGCCGGTTATCGGACGTTGATGTCGGGCAAATGGCATACCGGCGGTCAAATGCTGGCGCAGGAACCGGAGGCTTGGCAGCCCGGCGCGCCCGGTTTTCCCACGCCGCAGCAGCGCGGTTTCGACCGCTTCTATGGCACGCTGGCCGGCGCCGGCAGCTTCTTCTTCCCTCACGCGCTGACGGAAGATGGCGAATTCGTTCAGGATTATCCCGATGACTTTTATTACACCGATGCCATCAGCGACAAAGCCATCGACATGATTGACGAGGCGCATGGCAACGGCGCGCCCTTCTTCCTGCATGTCGCCTACACGGCGCCGCATTGGCCGCTGCATGCTTTTCCCGAAGACATCGCCAAATACGAGGGCAAGTATCGCGGCGGCTGGGACCGCTTGCGGCAGCAGCGGCATGAAGAACTCAACAGCCTGGGCATCCTCGAGCGCGCCTGGCAAATCTCGCCGCGCGATGCCGATTCCCATCCCTGGGAGGCCGAGGAAAACAGCGATTGGGAAGACCTGCGTATGGCGACCTACGCCGCCATGATCGACCGCATGGATCAGGGCATCGGCCGCATCCTGGCGAAGCTGGACGGCCTCGGCATCACCGATGACACGCTGATCATTTTCTTGTCCGACAATGGCGGCTGTGCCGAGTTCATGGCTGAGGACGGCTGGCGCGATCATCGTTCGTATGTGCCGACCCTGCCCGATGGCAGGCGCGTACGCATCGGCAATCGCGTCGACATGCTCCCGGGACCAGCCGACACCTTCATGAGCTACGACCTGCCCTGGGCGAACGCCTCCAATTCGCCGTTCCGTTTGTACAAGCATTGGGTGCACGAGGGCGGCATCTCATCGCCTTGCATCGTGCATTACCCGGCATTGGTTGAAGCGGAGACCGTCTGCCACAGTCCGGTTCAGTTCATCGATGTGCTGCCGACCTTCGCTGAACTGGCCGGGGCTGATTATCCGCGCGAGTTCGCGGGCAAGACGATTCAACCAGTGGAAGGCGAGAGTTTTCTGCCGGCGCTGGAAGGCGCGGACTGGCGGCGGGAGAAGCCGCTCTATTGGGAGCACGAAGGCAACCGCGCTGTGCGGCTCGGCGATTGGAAGCTGGTCAGCAAGCATCCGGGGGATTGGGAGCTTTACAACATGATTGAAGATCGCACGGAGCTGGTTGATCTCAGCGGGGGCGAGGGCGAGCGGGTGGCGATGATGAGCGGGCTGTATGAAACTTGGGCGGCGCGCTGCGAGGTGCGGGAGTGGCCGCTGGATTAGGGGTTGGATGGGGCTGGGGGGTTGGGCTTGAACGGTGAATGCGAAAAGCAGGCAGGTAAGTAGCTTATCAGTTTGGAATAAGTGCATCTAGCGTTCTTTGTTTGCATTGGATTAAAAATAGCATGGAATAGACAGGGCGAGATATAGTATGTTTCAGATGTGATTCAAGATTACGCTTAGAAATGGCAGTAACTATCGAAAGAGACAGAGGATGCACACGACCAGGGTTACATTGAGTAACATGCTTTCGAGCCAGCGACAGCACATTATTCCTGTGTTTCAAAGATCTTATTCGTGGAAGCCGAAAAATGGAAGCAACTGTGGTTGGACCTTCAGGCGCTTTTGAATGAAAAAGATAAGACGTACGAGCACTTCTTAGGTCCAATGATTATCGATCACGGCGATACCGGTTCTTATGTCCCTGAAAAGTACTTGGTAATTGACGGACAACAACGATTGGTCACCTTGTCCCTAATTCTGTGCGTGATACGGGATGTTGCAAGGATTCATCAAATCGAAAGTATTGCGTCTTCAGTTGCAGATCATCTTGTTTTCAGGACTCCTGATGGGGACGAGGAAAACAGACTTATTCCTCGTTCAGACGACAGAATTGCATACGAAAGAGTTGTCAATTCAGAGGTTACAAGACATGATAGCGGCCTCCAGATTGTCAAGGCGTACAGATACTTCATGCGGGAAGTAAAGAGAGATTTACGAACCAGTGAGCAAACCGTGCCGGATTTCCTCAAAGACTTGTATAAGGTTGTTATCGCCCGTTTGAAGTTCGTCTCAATCACTTTGGAATCAAAGGACGATCCAACGAAGATTTATGAGAGCATGAATTCCACGGGGCAACCGCTGTTAGTGGCAGACCTGATTCGCAACTTTGTGATGATGCATCTGTCTCCCAAGACACAGGATGCGTTCTTTTAGAGCGTATGGGAGCCGTATGAAAACCTCTTGGTAGTCACCGGAAAGGAACAGGATAGTGCCAAAGAATTGGAAGATTTCTACTATCGATATCTGATTGAGAGAAAAGGGTATTTTGCGAAACGTTTGGTTTACTCTAAGTACAAAGAATATCTTGAGTGCTTTCTTAAGGGCAGCAATGATGACGAAGAGAAGCGAAACTCACTGAAGCTGCTCGTAGTCCATCAGTCGCGATATGCAAAATACTACCGGCGGATCGTGCATCCCGAAATATATGAGGAGGATGCAGAATTGTGCTCTGCATTTATGCGATTTGGATTCTTGGATGCAATAACCGCAACACCATTCATTTTGTCGCTGTATGATCGTTACGAAGAAGAAGAGGCACTAGATCACATCACCAAGACCGACTTTCTCAGCATCATGAATGGCATAGAAAGTTTCATCCTACGACGGTCGATCATGAGGTTAAGAACTAGAGGTTACGGATTGGACTTCGCACAGGCAGTAACAAAGTCGAAGCGCCTACAAGAATTGTGGGAGCACTTTGATGACAAAGATTGGCCGGATGACAGCGCAATTGCACGGCGCTTGTTGAGTTTCCACTGTACCTGCGAGAGCGAAAGAAGGCTCGATTAATCTTGGAACAATTGGAGAATTCTTTCGGACACAAAGAGCGAGTTGATCTCAGCGACCGAGGCCGCATTCAAATCGAACATGTAATGCCAAGGAAAGACGAACTATCACAAGAATGGCAAGGCATTCTCGGTGATGATGCGAACGTAATCCATGCCAAGTACTTACACGCCTTGGGCAATCTCACTCTCACAGGCTACAACCAAGAACTTGGCGCGAAATCATTCGAGGACAAAAAGTCGGAATACGCCAAACACGGCAGTCATATTGAACTTAACAAGTACATTCTCGAACAGGATCAATGGACGGAAGCGGAGATAACTGACCGCGCCAGGCAATTGACCGCTCGTTTCATCGAGATCTGGCCCCGGCCGAAAACGCCGAAGAAAAACGAATCTTAGTTGTTGTCGTCATTCCGTTTGGCTTTCGGCATCGCACTCATATATGAATCGCGTCAATCGCCCCCAATTGACGCGACGATCTTCACCACAGAATTCCTCATAAAACTGATACGATAGGCGATTGAAGACACGGTCGTACTCTTCCAACAGTTCTGTCCGCAACGGCAAATCGTCTTGGGCGAAGAGTTCCAAAATGGCGGCAGGCGCCAGCATTCGTTGACCGCGCCGCGCCATGAAGTCTGACAACTTGCGGGCGAAGTCTGCAAAGAGGAGCTCGTCGACCGACAGGAGGTAGTTGTCGAGGCTATACTGCACCAGTTCCCAGGCTGATTTTCTGGTTGAGCGCAGGAAATAAGGATTGCGGTTCATGAACAAGTCCCCAAGCGTCGCATTTTTCCGCTTGTCGAGCCGCGCCTTCTGCAAGCTGCGCATACTCGCATCAATATAGTTTCTGACCTCTTGGTGGATTGGCTCTGTTTTTACGGCAGCATCAAGGAAAACTGTCATTCTGTCTCCTCCTTCTTCCTCCTGCCCCGCCCCAGCAGGTACATAACGAAGACCACAATCAAGCCGACAATCGCCAGCTTGTCCCAGGGCGAGAGCTCGGCCGGCGGCGGACGCTTCGAGACGACGCGGATCAGATGCGGCATGTCTTTGTCGCTGTGGCGGTAGAGCACGCGCTGCTCCTCTCGCAGGATCTCAAACTCGCCATCGCTGACCTCGACGCGGTAGCCATCGGGGAATTGCGAATTGGGCACGAAGAGCTCGGTCGCTTCGGTCACGCGGGCATCAGCGCGGAAGCTGAAGGTGAAGAGCCCGCGCCTCATGTCAAAGCGCATATTCAGCGGCTCGCCGGCGACTTTGCGCGCGTAGGGGCGCACGACTGCGGACAAGGCGCGTCCGCCGGAATCGATATCGCTTGGGTCGCTCTGCTGGTCGCGGCTGAAAATGGACAGGTCTTCGCCATTCCAGCCATCGCCGCGCTCGTTGCAATTGTCCGGCGTGTAATTCCAGAGCGTATAATTCAGCAGATGGTCATCGAGCGCGCGCAGATTGTAATCCAGCGCCTGCGCCTGGCGCGAGAAATCGCCGCTGTGATAGGCGGCCGCGCCGTTCATATCGATGGGAACGCCGAACTCGCCGACCACGATTGGGACATCACCCAACGCTTCGTCCGCATAAGCGCGGAAGCGGCCAAATTGCTCGCTGAAATAAGCGCGGATGTCGGCCTCGCCAATCAGCGGACGCAAGCCGAACAAGTTGAAATTAAAATGCGGATTGAAGCGGCGGGTGAATAGCGTCATGCCATCGTAGAAATGGGGAGCGTAGACGAGTTTGCCGGCGTCTTCAAAGGGCGGCGGCGGCGCGAAGGGTTCGGCTTCCAGGAAGATATGCGCCGCGGGCATGACGGCGTGGATGCCGCTGGCGAAGCGCTCGATGAAGGGCTTGAGAAAATCGCGCGTGAAATCGGCGCGGGCGAAATGACCCGGGCGCAACAGGCGCGGCTGCCCGTCTTTATCGACATCCCAGATGCCCTGCGCGCGCCAGATATCGGCGCAGTCAGCGCGCCAGACGGTGGCGCCCTGCGGATCGATTCGCAGCGTTTCGACCTTTAGCGGCGGCAGGCTGGGCAGTGGCGAGCCGAAATCGGCTGCTTCTTGGGCGAAGCCGTTGGCGAGGAAGATGGCTTGCGCCGGCGTCGGCATCACCCCGCGCTGGAATGGCAGATGATCCAGCCCGCGCAGATCAGGCATGCCGATCAAACCCGGATGCGGCTCGTTCATGGTGTCAAAGCCAAGCACATTGGGCAGATGCTTGACGCGCTGCGCCACCAGCGCGAACGCGTTGATGTAATGTTCTTGCAGATAATCCTGGATATTCAGCCCATCGACCATGAGCTGCGGCGCGAAAGCCCGCCCGCCGAAGAAGAGCGTGAACATGGTGAAGGCGGCGAAGCGATAATAATTGTTCGCCCAGAGCATGTGGGGGAAATCATCGGGCTGTTCCTGGTGGAGCAGCGCGGCGCCGGTCTGATGAAAGCGCTCGACATCCATGCCGGCCGCTTCAAAGGTCCAGGTGGGCGCGCCATCGCCGCCGGAAAAGCGGCTCCAGACATCTTGATGCGGATCAATGAAGAGGTTGATATCGTATGCCAGCGCCTTCTCGAGAACCGCTTCCAGGTAATCGAGATAAGCCTCATCGTAGACGCCCGGCGCCTCGTGCTCGATCGCTTCCCAGGGGACGAGGAAGCGCAAGAAGTCCAGCCCCCAGTGCTTGAGCCGGCTGAAGTGTTCATCGGCTTCGTCCAGCGGGAATGGGCGGCCGATGAAGGAGAGCTTGCGCTTCTCGGCGAGGCTCTCGGGGAGGTGGGTGTAGCCGGGCGGATCGGTCGGGATTTTGCTGCTCCCGCTCAGGTTGACGCCGCGCAGGATGCGGGTGCGGCCGGTGTCGTCGATGAAGTAGCGTCCGCGGGATGTGATGGGCATGGGTGTTCCTCATTGGCGGGTGAGTGTGGGGATTATAGCATACAGAAGTACCTGTTCTACGCCCTGCTGCCCTTGCTTCATGCAATAAAGTGGGGATAATCAACGATGCGTATCAAGGCGGATTACTGTGCGAGAAGCCATATGGACATGATTAGTAAGATAGTCATAAAGCACTTTCGGTCAATAAATGAGATCGAAATTGCAGACCTCTCCCACATAAATGTCTTTTCAGGTTTAAACGACGTTGGTAAGTCCAACGTAATAAAGGCGCTGAATGTCTTTTTCACGAATGATGTGGATAGGCATTCTCCATTCGATTTTCAGCGCGACACAAACTCCTGGCATTCGCACTATTCATCCTCGGGCCATAACAAGAAGGAAGTTTCAATACGATTCACATTCCGGCGACCCAAAAGACGCTATGAAAGTTCACTGTCAGAAGAATTCTGGATAGAGAAATATTGGGACATCATCAATCAGCCCCAGCCAAAGACCACGTGGGGAGACGCAAATGGCACAAAGTCGTGGGAAGAGCGTCCTAGGGCACTAACCGAATTCATGAATCGAAGTCACTTTTTCTACATTCCCGCTGTCCGAGATCGCGACTACCTTCGCTACCTTTTATCGCAGTATTCAAAGACTATCACCGACAGACCGAGCGCAGAATTGCAGTCTGCCAACGCGGAATTGTCCAGGGTAGTATCCAAAGAAAGCGCGTCGTTGAGGAAAAGTCTCTTTGATCTAACTGGTCTGCAGTTCTCACTTCAGCTTCCAGAGAGCTTGTTGACGCTGCTAGAAGCCGCAGGCCTTTATACGGAAGGCAATAAATCATTACAATTGCGCGGAGATGGAATCCAAGCACTTGCCGTCGCTGGAATACTTGCCTACTTGACGAGTGAAAAAAAGAATGACTTCTATTATTGGGGATTTGAAGAACCCGAAAATTCACTTGAATACATAAAATCGACTGAACTAGCAACGAAAATTGAGACAATATATTCTCGACAAGCGCAGATTTTCTTGAGCACTCATTCACCCGCCTTTCTTTCAATGGAAAGCAGGAAAACCTCGACATACCGTTTGTCCTTGCGTCGCGAACGTGAATACCAAGGTCACACGGAAGATGTGACATCTGTAGAACCTGTTTTCTTGGGAGCACACGAAGATCATACCAAGCGCATTGCAAATGAACTCGGTTTCTTTGAACTCGTCAAGAAAATTGACCGCGAATATAGGGACTATGAAAAAGATAGGAAAGTTCTATACGACAATCTGACAAAGTTGGAAAAGGCAACTATGCCGCTGTTGATCGTCGAAGGGATACATGACGTAAATGCTTTGAAGTACGCTTGGAAACGCCTTTATAAGGGGCCGATGCCATTTACGATTTTTGACGGTGAGGGTGAGACCCGTGCTGGTGACTTAGTTGAGGAGTTGTATCGCGTTGCTGACGGACGGAAGATCGGTGCGCTCTTTGACCACGATCTTGCAGGCATTGGTCGATTCCGAAAACTATGCAGGAAGATTCATGCACAGGAACTGGCGGAGAACGACCTAAGTTTCGTGTCAAAAGATTTAATGGTGTTGGTTCTTCCGCCCCCTAGCTTTCCCGACCGTAAAGAACAAGCTCTTAACAAAAACCTCTCTATGGAATTCTACTTCAGCGACGATTTCCTTATGTGTATTGACAAGAGGACAGGCCATCAACTGTTTCGAACGGACAAGCTAATATACGATGGCAAGCATGTCGAACTAGACGAAGATACTATCAAAGATCTGTTCGACAGTGGACGCAAGTCGATGATTCATAGAGCACTGAACAATGACGAGTCTGCCAAGAGGAAAGTTATAGATGCATTAGTTGAGCTAGAAGATGAAGACTTTCTTCCATTTCACCATATGTTTGAGATCATTATGGGTCATTTGCAACCCGGCGTCGATCTTCAGTTGAAGCCCAGCTTAAATTCTGCACTATCTGAATAGACGTAGTTAAAACTACATCAAGCATTTGATTTTGCCTTCTAAACCGCGGGCCATGGCCGATTCGGACCGGCACCCGGCTGCGGGAATGGGCCGCTTATGAAGGTAACCTTGCACTTATCGGCCAAGCGTAAAATGCCCTTTATTGAAGCCCTCTTCTTGCCCTAAGTTGTTGCCACTTTGAGGTCGCTCCGAATGCAGCTTTAATGCCTTCGTCGTATCCGGCTTGGCGTGCCTAATCATAGCCAGTTTCGCGTCCCTCTTTGAAACCGGCTATGTGTCCCTCATCATAGCCATCTTCATGTCCTTGCTCGTAACCAGCCTCGTGCCCCTCGTCATAGCCATCCTCTTGTCCACCATCGTAGTAGTATTTTTCTCCGTCGTCGTCAAAAGTGAAACGGCGTGCAAAGGGAGAATAGCGGAATGCCTCATGATAGACTTCGTCAAAATCTCCATCGAAACTAATGTCTTCTATTCCGTCAGTGTAGCCGCTTCTGTACCCACTCTGGTATCGGTCGTCGTATTCAACTTCAGAATAGCCTTCGCCGTAACCCTTGCCGTATCCAGCTTCAAAATAGCCTTTGTCGTAACCCTTGTCGTATCCAGCTTTGTGACCCTCTTTGTAATCGGCAGTGAGTCCTTTCTTGTAGCCCGCTTCATGCCCCTTCTTGTAGCCAGAGTCATGTCCCAGCTCATAGCCAACTTCACGCCCTGAATCGCTGCCAATTCTCCGTCCTTCTAGGTAGCCTCTCGAGTATCCCGCATCGCTTCCAGCATTGTGTCCATCACCGTAGCCTGTTGTGTGTCCTTCGTCGCGGCCGGATTCATGTCCATCTTTGTATCCAAATTGGTAGCCCCTGTAATAGCCTACGCCCGTATCGTGACTAACGCCGCTTCCAATCGCATGCCCCAGTTTGAAACCGGCTTCGTGGCCTTCCTTGAAACCAACTCTTTGTCCGTCGGCGTATCCAGTATTACGCCCGTCATCGTATCCCTCATCGTAGCTTTCAACGACTGCCTCGCTGTAACCAGCATCGTGACCCGCGTCGAAGCCAACCGCTCTTCCCGTACTGGAACCCTCTTTGTGGCCAGCCTCATAACCTTTCATATACCCGACGGTCTCAGATGCCTTAAGCAAATCCATGACCTCATCACGCTTGTATGTTTTGCTAGCGGGCATTCCCGATAAATCTATGGTGCTTGTCATCGTTTCACGTTTCCATGGATTTCAATCCAACTTGCCAGATTCATTCCGTTCAGTTTAACGCCTACGTTTGAAGGTACTGCATAGCGCTAAACCGCGGGCCAGGGGCGGTTCGGACCGGCGCCCGGCTGCGGGAAGACGCCATCCGCCAGCAAGCGATCGACGCGGTATTCGAGCATGCGCATCTCAATCGGCGAGAGCAGCTCGCTCATGCCCCGCGTATAGGCGTCGTCTTCATCGTCCAGCCGCCCGCAGAGTTGGCGCAGGTCGGCGAGGATGGTGGCGGGAAGCGGCATGCCGGCGAAGTCCCAAATCACCGTGCGCAGCTTCTCGCTGGCGTTAAAGGTCAAGCCGTGATCGATGCCCCAGAGCTGGCCCGCTTCATCGACGAGGCAGTGCCCGCCTTTGCGATCGGCATTGTTGGCGATGGCGTCGAAGACAGCCATGCGCTCAAGCTGCGGCAGCAGTTCCGGCTTGTCGAAGGTGTAGTAGTGCTCTTCCGGATCGTGGTCGATGAAGAGCTGCACCGAGCCGATGCCGCGCGTGCCAGCGCGCAGTAGGGTCGGCGGCACCAAATTCCAACCCAGCGCTTTCGCGGTCAGGTAGGCGGCGGTCTCGCGGTTGCAGAGCGTGCCATCGGGGAAATCCCAAAGCGGGCGCTCGCCGCGGCGCGGTTTATAAATCGCCAGCAGTCGGGCCTCATCGCGCGCGAGGTTCACCAGAAAGGTATAGTTCGAGCCCCAGCGCATCAAGCCGACTTCTGTGTCCATCTCGCCCATTTCGAGCACAGCGATAGCTTCGTCCAGGGGAATGCAAACCGGTTGATCAAGGGCGCGGGCAGTGTAGACGCGGTTGACGCTCATGGCGGCTGACCTGGCTAGTGGCGATGCAGGATTATTGTAGCTTGCCGGGAAGCGCGGCGGCAACCGATCGGCGCGGAGGGAAGCGCGTCTTTTAGGCGGAAACAAGAAAACTCTACCGTCGCGTACACCGAGGAACTTATGCGAAATATGCCTTTTTGATTGTGTTCTTCGGTGTCCATGTGGCGCAACTGAAATTGGCTAATTGGATTTGCGCCGACTTCGAAACACTGCCACTCGGAGGCTTAAGATCCCAGCTTGACTCTGCGATAAAGCGATCCCAGCCTGAGCGCGCAGCCGAGCGGCTCGAGCTCAATCTCGTCAGTTGGGTCGGTGAACTGCCGAGTGCGCCAGCCACTCTCGCTGCGCAAATTCCACTGCGCGAAAACGCGTTCTTGATCGAGAATCAGATAACCCTGAATGCTGGGCACAGCGCCATATAACTCGAGCTTAAGCACGTGGTCGCGCTCAATGGAAGAGGGAGATGTTACCTCGACGACGACCTTTGGGTTCAGTAAGATGACTTCGCTGTCGTCGGCGTAAACCGGCTCGCCACAGGCGACGCTCACATCAGGATATACGTACTTCGTCTCATCAACTCCGACGCGCATATCGCTTGAGCGAACCACACAATCGGACTCACTCAATAGATTCACCAGAGCAGCAATTGTATATGCGATTATAGTGCTGTGATTGCCTGTGCCACCGGTCATGGGGTAAATCTCTCCGTCGATGTATTCGTGTTTGATCTCGCTCTCAGCTTCCAGCGCGAGATACTCTTCCACGGTCCACTGCTGGATTTCTATCGCCATGATTCGTCCTCCCGCGTTGAGACTGTCTCGTAGCCTCAGGCGTCCAGATTCACGCCGCAATAATTCAGTGGCGCAGGCGGGCAACCCGGTGGGTAGCCCCTACACCCTTGCCCATCAGGCGGGCAGCCCGGTGGGTATCCCCTGCACCGTTTGCCTGGAATTTATTTGACGCCTCCGATGCAAGCGTCCACTGATCACGCCCAGTAGAAGATGATGCGTCCATTCTGCTTGGCATCGGGCCGACCCGATTTCACCGTGTCAATCGCGTGCAGGCTCAAGGCGCGCATCTGCTCGCGCGTGCACCACATGCGCACGACTTGCGGCTCGCCCTCTGCCCCTTCAAAGAGATTGAAAGCCGCGCGCGCTTCCTCTTCGTCGTTATCGTCCAAGTCATCGATGAGCTCATCGTCATCGATTTCGTTGGGATCTTGCGGCACAAATTCCTGGGCGACGAGGATGATTTTGTTGTCGTTCGGCTCGTATGCCAAGCCCATCTGGGAGATGCGAAACAGCGGCTCAATCGGTTCGCGCAGCGCCATATCCAACTGGCTGAAGTCGGCTTCGGTGCGGGTTTCCTCTTGGGCGTCGATGTCGTTCAGCAAATCGGCGATGGCGGAGGAAAGCGCCTGCGCCTGCTCTTTTTCAATCGTAAATGAAACGAGGCGATTGTCTTTCCCCGCCTGCAGATGAAAGGTGCGCTTTCCCTTGGGCCCGATGGTGCCGATGGTGACAAAGTCAACCGGATTGAGTTCGATTACATTTCCCATTGTGTCCTCCGTCTACAAGTATGGCAAAGGCAACTTGTAGCGTGAGCCTGGCCGGACCCTTAGTCGTCGGCTTTCGCCGCCGCCTTTTGGGAGCGCGCTTTTTTCAATTCCAAGAGATGGGCAATGTCGTTCATGCCGATGATAAAAGGTCGGCTGTGGCTCAGATGCAGCGTACTGATTGAGGCCGGCGAGATCACAATCCGCTGGAAGACATCCAAGTGCATGCCCAAATAATGCGCCAGCGCCATCTTGATCAGATCGGCATGGAAGACCAGCGCGATCATCTGCTCCGGGCGCTGTTGCGCGAGCGCTTCAATCGCATTGACGATACGCGTTTGCACGCCGCGCATCGTCTCGCCATTGGGGAATCTGGCGCGCGAGGGGTACTCTTGCACCAGTGCCCACATCTTGCGTTTTGCCAATTCGTTGATGGCCATGCCCTGCCAATCGCCATATTCGACTTCGGTGATCTCGGGATGCGTTTGCAGCGCAATCGTCGGATGATGTTTGGCGATGGCGGCGGCGGTCTCCATGGTGCGTTCAATCGGGCTGGAATAGATGCAGCCAAGCGGCGCTTCAGCCAGCCGGCGGCCGAGCGCTTCCGCCTGAGCGATGCCTTCTTGGTTGAGATGGACGCCCTCCATCCGACCGGCAAGCTTTCCCGTCTTCACGAAATCATTCACGGCATGCCGGATGAGCAGAATCGTTGTCATAAGCAGGGTTCTCAGGCGCGATCAATTGCGCCAGATGATAACATAATCTCAAGCGGCTGGGCTAGTCATCTTGCGTATCGGTCAATCACGGCGTGTAGAATAGGAAGCGCCGCCAATCCGAGTGGAGACCAGCGTATGAGATTCGCCATCAACTATTCACCGCAAGCCGAGAAACTGTGGCGGGAAGGGCGCATCCAGGTCGATCTGTTCAAGTGTCCGGATTGGCTCGACCTGGTGACGAAGGTCGGCGCGATTCACAAGCGCTACGTGCATTGCTCGCTGATCACCTGGCGCGGCGAGATGGCCCAGATCGATTTCGCTCAGCTGCAGCGCTGGTTGGATACGACGGAAACGCTGGCGATCAATACGCACTTTGCCCTGGCCCAGTCTGAATTCGCGGAAGAAAGCGTCTCGCCGGAAGCGGTCATTCAGCGCGCGGCGCGCATATTGTCGCCGCTATGCGAGCGCTTGGGCGCCGAGAATATCGTCATCGAGAACGTGCCTTATCCGGCGCCCGCGGGCGTTTGGAAAGACGCACTCATTGAGGAGATTGTTGATCCGGCTGTCATATCCGAAATTGTTCGCCGTACCGGCTGCGGCTTATTATTGGATATTGCCCATGCCATCCGCGCTTGTGAAGGCAGCGGGCGCGCTGACGTCAAAGCCTACATCAAGGCGCTGCCAGTGCAGGGCTTGCGCGAGTTGCATGTGACGGGCATCTTGCCCGAGCCGGACGAGCAGGGCATTCGTCACGATCACTTCGCGCTGACGGCAGAGGACTGGGCGATGACCGAATGGGCGCTGGCGCAGATCCGCGCTGGCGATTGGCAGAAGCCGGATACACTGGCTTTTGAATATGGCGGCGTCGGCGAGCGATTCGCCTGGCGCAGCGAAGCGGCAGTCATCGCCGCGCAGGCCCCGCGGCTCTATCAACTGGCGAAGTCGGTTTGATTGGTTCTCTAGCGGAGATAGCCAGGGCAAGCCGGCTGCAGGGGCGAGCCAGTCGCTCGTACGGACGCCAACCGTTTGGATGAATTTCCTAGGGACGAGTCTTGGCTCGTCCGCGAACGAATAAAAACTCGCTATGGCATTGCTCGCGCATTGATGCTACAGTTACTGGGCAACGTGGTACAAGGAAGACATGAGCGTCTTTTTCCACATTGGTGCAGTGGGAATGCACCCATCAGTCCCCGAGAGCGCAAAACCCGCGGCGAAGCTCCCACACCGGTAGGGTGGGTTCGTTGGCGTTCGTTGAGCTCGCGTAAGGCTGTGGCAACGACCCGGTTAATCGTTTCTTTAGCAGGAGTAAGCAGAAGATGTCCGAAGAACGTTCGCAAGGTACTGTCAAGTGGTTCAACGCCGAGAAGGGTTATGGCTTCATCTCTCAGGAAGATGGCGATGATCTGTTTGTACATTACAGCGAGATCCAGGGAACCGGCTACCGCAGCCTCGACGAGGGCGCGCGCGTTGAATTCCTAATCACCGAAGGCCGCAAGGGCAAGCAAGCCAGCGCTGTGGCCGTGCTCGACTAGTTCCGCCCAAGAGAGTTAGAAACAGAGCCCGTCTCATCTGAGGCGGGTTTTTTGCTTATGTAGTATTTGGCCACCATCAATTGAGGGGATGACTTAACAGCCTAGTCCGTCGGCAATGAAAGTCGCGCGCGCCAAGCCATCTGCCGCGATGCTAATTGTCAATTTGCTCCTACTCGCGCCCCGCCGTTTCCCAAATCAAAGCCAGTTCGTCGCTCGTGATTTCACCGTTGCCATGCGCTAATATCGTCATATCGGCGATGCGGTCAAGCTTGCTCTCAATTTCGAGAATCTTCTGCGAATTGGCGTCTATCTTGGTTTCCAGGCGCGCAATCTTCTCATCAATCTGCGCAAAGCGCTGGTCAATCTGCGCAAAGCGCGAATCAATCGAGTCAAATCTGCTGTTCAGAGGCGACACAATCAGAGCGGCCATGGCAATCATCGCCGCAATGATTGGGATTATGATCGTCGCGGACACCATACGCAGCGATTTGACATTGTCGACACTGTCGCTTGACGCCTCTGGCATGGATGCAGCCTCATTCTCCTCGCGCGGCTTGTTGCTGCCCTGCGCCATGGCGCCGGCAGGCGATCTTGGTCCGGGAAGACTTTCCCCTACGCCTTGCGCGTCCGTAGACAATTCTGTTCCATTTCGTCTAAATGGCGCTTACAGTCACATTCCAGTTGAATGAATGCGTCAAGTCCCATTGTACACTCTTTTCTTGGCAACATCCACGCTTTGCTAAACTCATCAGGACGGATTAGCTCGCTAACGCCGCCGCGACTCGACGACCTTGATCGCCGTCAGCAGGCTTTCAAGCCCGATGCTGCGGTCGCCGGTCAGGTGCAGGCAGATCGCCCGCCGGCCATGGCTGTGCAGCGCGTTCAAGTCGCCGGCGGCTTGCGCGGCGAAGAGCGTTCCGAAGCTATAGTCCATGCTTGGGATCGCCAGGTCGGGCGCGGCATCGGCGGTCAACTGCCAGAAGATGCCGTTGTCTCCCCCACCCTTGTGATACTGCCCGGTGCTATGCAAATAGCGCGGACCGTAGCCGATGGTGACGGCGCGCTTGGTCACATGGCGCAGGCTCCGCTGAACATGCGCAATCAGCCGCTCTTCATCCGGCGTGGCTGTGAAGTAAATCAAAAAGGCGAAGTAGTCTCCCGCGCGAGACGCAGCCATCTGCGCCGCGATTAAGCCGACCGCGTCTGCCCCATCAAAGCCATGCTGACCGCATAGCTCCCGCAGCGGCTCGAGGGTGCTCTCATCGGCATAGAATTCCAGACCTTCACGCCTCATCAAGGGCGTGGCAGTCGGCAGGCTGCCTTGCGCCTGGTAGCTTTGCAGCAGCGCCTTGGTAGCGTCTTTGGCTTCGGTGACGTTCGGCTCGTCAAAGGGATTGACCTCCAGCAGCGCGCCGGCGATGGCGGTCGCGTATTCCCAGCGGAAGAACTCGCCGGCGATATCGCGCTCGTCGGCGATGCGGATGGTCACGCGCGGGTGGCCCGCTTCCCGCAGGGCGCGAATGGCCGCGTCTTGCTCGGCGACATCGGCATCGTTATCGAGGCGCAGATAAATGAAGAGACGGTCGCTGACGTAATCATGGGGCAAGCCGACGGAGGCGCCCACCACCGGCAGCGCGCCTTTCCCCTCTTTGCCCAAGCTTTCGGCAAGCAGCTGCTCCGCCCAATTGCCAAAGCTGCGCAGCGATTCCGACGTGTAGATGGCGACCTTGTCGCGCCCCTCTTTCGCCAGCGCGCCGATCACCGCGCCCAGCAGCAAGCCCGGGTGATAGCTTGAAGGGATGCTCTCGCGGTTGGCGGCGATCATGGTATCGGCGCTGGCCCAAAAGCCAGCGAGATCAAGCCCGATCAGCGCCGCCGGAACCATGCCGAAATAACTGAGCGCGCTGTAGCGCCCGCCGATGTCGGTCGGATTCAGGAAGATATCGCGGACGCCAGCTTTCCGCGCGACTGTCTCCAGGCGGGATCCGGGGTCGGTGATGACGATGAATTGCTCGGCATTGCCGCCGGTCTTCTCCCAGAAGTAAAGGTCAAGCGCGACAGTTTCGATGGTGCCGCCCGATTTGCTGGCGACGACGAAGAGCGTGTTTTCCAGCTCGATCTGCGCCTCGACCTGCCGAATGCGGGCCGGGTCGGTGCTATCGAGCACAATCAATTCAGGGAAGCCCGCCTGTGGACCGAAGGTATCGGCGAGCACCTCCGGCGCCAGCGAACTGCCGCCCATGCCCAGCAGGACGACATGCTCGAAGCGTTCAGCGCGCATGCTCTCTTGCAGCGCTTGAAGCCGCTCGCGGTCGATGGTCGTATCGACATTGAGCCAGCCCAGCCGATCGACGATTTTCTTGATCGTCGCCGCCCCCGCCTTCCACAGGCTGCCGTCTTTATTCCAGAGGCGCGGATTGGCGTAATCGGCGTCCAAGCCCGCAATCGCTTCGTCCACGGCGCCGTGATAGATGCCCAGCGCCAGCTTGGCGCGCTCAATAATGCCGCTGCGCAGCAGGGTGCGTTTTGCCGCCACTTGCGAGATCAAGGTCTCGAAGCTGTCGATAAAGGCATCGACGCCGTCATCCTGCAAACGGGCGGTGACCTGCCCCATATCAATGCCGGCCTCCGCCAGCCGATCCAGCGCCTCTTCCGGCGGCAGGAACTCACCGGCGTCTTGCGTGACCGTTTCCGCGACCGTGCCGTGATCCTTGAAGGCGGCCAGTGTGGCCGGCGGCAAAGTGTTCACCGTCTGCGGTCCGATGAGATTGTCGACGTATAGCGTATCGGGATAGGTCGGGTTTTTGGTGCTGGTCGATGCCCAGAGCGGTCGCTGCGCCAGCGCCCCGGCTTCGCGCAATGCTTCAAAGCGCTCGCCGTGGAAGATGCGCTGGAAGGACTTGTAAGCCATCTTGGCGTTGGCGATGGCGGTCTGGCCCAGCAGCACGCGGTTGGCGGCGATGCGGGCGGTATCTTGCCGCAGCTGCGCCGCCCTTATATTGTTCTCCAAGATTTGATCAACCATGCTGTCGATGCGGCTGAGGAAGAAACTGGCGACCGAAGCCACGCGCGTCACATCTTCGCCGGCAGCCAGGCGCCGCTCCAAGCCGCGGACGAAGGCTTCCGCCACCCGCTCATAATTGTTGATGGCGAAGATCAGGGTCACGTTGACGTTGATGCCGGCGGCGATGGTATCTTCAATGGCGGGGATGCCCTCGGGCGTCGCCGGTATCTTGATCATGAGATTGGGTCGGCCGACCGTCTCATACAGGCGCTTGGCTTCGTCGACGGTGCCGCCGGTATCGCGCGCCAGCAGGGGCGAGACTTCCAGGCTGACGTAGCCATCGCCGCCGGCGCTGCGATCGTATATCGGGCGGAAGAGGTCGGTTGCTTGCTGGATATCCTCAATCGCCAGCGCTTCGTAGATGTCTTGCGCTTCCAGATCGAGCATGGTCATGATGGCGTCGTCATAGGTATCGGAATCGCCGATGGCTTTCTGGAAGATGGAGGGGTTGGAGGTGACGCCGAGGACGCCTTCTTCATCAATGCGGCGCTGCAAGTCGCCGTTGTTCAGGTCGTCGCGATGGATGTAATCGAGCCAGGCACTCTGCCCGAAGTTCTGAATCTCCAGCAGGGGATTGCTCATCAGGGACTCCCTATATGGCTAATTAGCGTGTCAATTTCGTCATTCTAGCAGGCTTGCTATTGCCTTGCCAGCCGGCTGGATCGGGGATACGAGCTTGTTGAGAGAGGGCTTATTGGGGTGAATCGGCGATGGTGTCGACCATGTCTTCGCGCGCGAGGATGATGCCTTCAAGGCGCGCCACACGCTGATTGCAGACGTCCACTTTGCTTTCAATGCGGCGGAGGTCCGAGCGTATTTCGACGATGTCTCCTTTGAGTTCTGTGCGCAACTCGGCATGGTCGGCTTTGAATTCCTGGCGCAGTGCGACATTATCGGCTTTAAGTTCCTGGCGCAGTGCGGCAATGTCGGCTTTGAATTCCTGGCGCAGTGCGGCAATGTCGGCTTTGGATTCCTGGCGCAGTGCGGCGTTATCGGCTTTGAGTTCTGTACGAAAGGACTTCAGATCCGTACGCATCTTGGTGATGTCGCCTTTTTGCTCTTGGCGCAAGTCCGCAAGCTTCTTGTCGAATCTTCCTTCCATACGCCAGACTGCTGCCAGAATCGCAAGAATTGTAACGACGAGCTCCAGCGACAGACTTGTATCAAACTCCAAAGGATTTTCTCCTGATTGCTACAATCGTATGTATCGTACGTATGTATCGTACCGGATTGTGTCTTGATTGCCAAGTTTCTAGAGGCGGCGAGTGGCACGACTATTCCCCTGCCGCGGCATGCGCCGGTTGGAAATCAGCTGCATCTCCGCGACCGAAAGATTTACCACCGAAAATAGACCTTTGCGGCCCCCGAATCGCTTGTCGACCAGGCTCAGCCCTTGAGCGAACCGCTCAGCAAGCCGCTTATGATGAAGCGCTGGAAGATGAGCGCGAAGCAGATCGGCGGGATGACCGAGATGACGCCGGCGGTGATGATGCTGACGAAGTTGACATCGACATCGGTGGCGAAAAGGGAGACAACTACCGTGCTGGTGTATGAAGCGGGCGTTTCCGAAAGCAGCAGCGCGAAGAGGAACTCGCCCCAGGCCACCAGAAAAGCCAGGATAGCCGCCGATGTTAGGCCGGGGCGAGCCAGCGGCAAGATAATCCTGATGACAACTTGCAACCGACTGCAGCCATCAATGCGCCCGGCATCCTCCAATTCCAGCGGAATCGTCTTGAAATAAGACTGCAAGAGCCATATCACATAGGGTAGGACGAAAGACAGGTTGATGAAGACCAGGGTGATGAGCCGGTCGCTCATGCCGATCTGCTTGGCCACAAGCACAATAGGGATCGCCAAGGACAGCGCCGGTATCAAGCGGCTAGCGAGGATGCCAAAGAGCAAGACGCTGCGCCCGCGGAAGTTCAAGCGCGCCAGGGGGTAGGCAGCGAGCGAACCGACCACGACCGCTATCGCCGCCACGCTGCCGGCGATGGCGAAGCTGTTGCCGAAAGAGCCAAGGAAAATGCGCGATTGATAGGGCACGCCCGATTCTTCGCCCAACACCGCCCCCTCGAAGATCTCGCGGTAGCTATCCAGCACGATGGGATTGGGCAGCCACTGCGGCGGGCGATTCAACAGTTGCCGTTCGTACTGGAAGCTTGAGCTGACCAGCCACAGGAAAGGACCGACCGTGCCAAGCAGCAACACAGCGGCGAAGAAGTAAATGATAGCCAGGCGCAAGCGCGAATGTTTGCGCATTATCGCTCCACCCCCTTGTCCAAAAAGACATAGAACAGGATGGCCATGCCCAGCGTGATCGCGCCCAGCAGCATGGCGATGGAGCTGCCCGCGCCGAAATCCAGCTTGCGGAAGGTCTCGGTATAGATTGACCAGCCCAGAACATTGGTGGCGTCGGCTGGTCCGCCGGCGGTCAAGACAAAAATAATATCAAAGACTTTTAGGGCGAAAATCATCTCAAAAATGATGACGATGGAGAGCATGGGGCGCAGCATGGGCAGGGTAATATAGGCGAAGCGCTGGAAGATGCCGGCGCCGTCAACGATGGCGGATTCATAAATATCGCTGGGGATGGTCTGCAAGCCGGAGAGCAAGAGCAGGGTCGCCAAGGGAATGTGAATCCAGGAATAGGCGATGACCAGCCAGATCATCACGCTGGGCATGCTTCCGAGCACATTCTGGTATTCGGTGATGATGCCTAGATCGTACCAGATCGCGTTCAGCAAGCCGTATTGCGGGTTCAGCAGCCATTTCCAAAGCAAGGCGTTGACGACCGACGGGATCGCCCAAGGCACCAGCAGCAGCGCGCGCAGAACGCCGCGGCCCGGGAAGCGCTCATTGAGCAGCAGGGAGACGAGCAGCGCGATAAAGACAATGACGATGACCGCTAGAATCGCGAAGGTAAAAGTCGTTCGCAGCGGCTCCCAAAAGTCGCTATCAGTCAGCCAATCGGTGTAATTCTCGAGCCCGATGAAGCGCTCGCGCCCGGGGCGCTTGAGATTCCAGTTGTGCAGACTGAGGAAGACCGCCATCAGGAAAGGCGCCAGGATGGTGGCGGCGATGATCAGCACAGCCGGCGCGCTGAAGATCAGGGCTAACGCGCCTTGGGACATTTCTTTGCGCTGTGTCTCGGGCCTGGTCTGCACGGCGGTCTTCCTTGATGGTGGCGGGTCAGCCACTGGCTGCCCCCCTACAGATTCAGCGGTTGTTGATTTGATTCAGGGGCGACCACACCGCTGTGTCCACGCGCGGTAGCAGGTCGCCCACGATTACTTGCTTCTTTTGACCGGGATTAGTAGCCCCAATCGTCCTTCAGCTCGTTCCATTCTTCAGCCAGCTCATTCAGGACCTCGCCCTTGTCGGCATCGCCGAGGATGGCGGCTTGCAGCGGGCCCCAACTGCCGATCTCCCAATCGGAGAAGAAGGGCACAAAGCGGTACGGGCGCGAAATCGCGTATTCGGACTGCTCGCTCAGCAGGTCGGGATCAATCCAGCCGGAGAGCGAATTCCGCACTTCTTCGTCTTCGTAGAGCGGCGCGGGCGAGAAGCCCAAGCCAAATTCCAAAGCCCAGCGTTTCGGCACATAGTACTCACCGGTGGCGTCTTTGCCGCCGAGGAATTGCACGAGTTGCCAAGCGGCCTCTTTGTCCGGGGCGTTGCCGGTGATGGCGTAGAGGCGCACATAACCCCAGGTGCCGCTACGCACTTCATCGGTGCCGGGGATCAAAGCATTTTTGATGTCGCCGGCGGCGTTCGACTGTTCGGGGTCATTCATGGCTTTGAGCGCGTAATCGGTGGTGGTCGCAAAGGTAGACGTGCCAGCCGCCATTAGCAGGCCCGGGTCGTCATCGGTGATGGAAGCGGGGTCGATCACGCCCATTTCCAAGCCCTCGGTCAGCCAATCCAAAGCCTCCCAAGCGGCGCTGCCCTCTTCCTGGAAGACCGGGTTGAAGTCCTCATCAAAGAGCCGGCCGCCGCGGGCGGCAGTCAAGGTTTCCCATTCGCGCAGCAGGTAATTCTCGCCGCTGCGCAGCGACATCAAGATGGGATATTCGACGACGCCAGCGTCTTTGATCATCTGCGCCTGCGCCAACATCTCGTCCCAAGTTTCGGGCGGCGCGTCGATGCCAGCGGCTGACAGGTGAGCCGCGTTATAAGCCAAAGTCTGAACGCCGGAATAGTAGGGCAGACCATAGACTTCGCCTTCATAGGACATCTGCTCGATGATGCCGGCCGGCAAGTCGGCTAGCAACTCATCCGCGCCTTCCATGCCGGATATCGGCACGATCCAGCCAGCCGCCGCCCATTCAGCCAGGTAGCTGTCGCGCACATAGGCGACATCGAACTCGGTGCCGGCGACAAAGCTGGCGACCATCTTGTCGCGATATTCGTTGCTGGGGAAGGGCAGGAATACGGCGTCATGACCCGACTGGTCGGTGAAGCGGCCCAAATTCTCCGTGACGACATCAACCTGGTAGGGCCAGCCCGTCAGTTTGAGACCGTCATCTTGCGCCAGCGCGCCGCCGGCAATCACCGCGATGCAAAGTAAAACTATGAGCGTAACCATCTTGCCTTTCATTGTTATATCACCTCGCAACCTAGTTGGGTAAAAGATGGATTTGCAAAGGATACTATACAACATAACGGGGGGGGGGGGGCAGAGTCAATCGTACCAAAATCATAATGCGCCGTTCGCCACGAAAATTGTTATTTATCAGCGCAATTTAATTTGATGCGATTGCCTGGGGGCTACCCGCCCTGCCGCTCCATCCGCCGGATGGCAATCAGCACCAGCAGCGCCGTCACCGAGAGATATACCAGCGTCAGCAGCACCCAGGGCGAGAGAATCGGGATGGACGCGCCGTTGCTCGCCAGGGTGACGCGCATGGTCACCAGTTGTTGATGATCAATCAGCATCTGCTGCGAGCGCAGGGTGGCCATGATCGGATTCAGGCTGGTCGCGATCATATCGAGGTAGATGGTTGTCGCTTCAATCGCGGGATTGTCGGTGAAGCGATTGGTGAAGCTGTTGACGACATTGCCGTAAGCGTTTTGGAAGAGGATAAGCGCAAGCAATGGCAAGCCGACGGTGATGACGATGGCGACGGTGTAGGAGCGGATGGTGGCTGCCAGCGTGCGCTCGGTGATCGAGGAGAAGAACATGCCAAAGGCGCCCAGCGCAATCGCCGAAACCAGCAGCACCAGCAGCGCCAGTATCAACTCCGCCTCGCTGACGCCGCCGAAGAGAAAGGCGATGCTCTGCAGCGGAATCGCCGAGAGCAGCAGCAGAACGATATAACCCAGCGCTGACTGCATCTTGCCGACGACGAATGTCGCTTTGGTGATCAGGGTCGTTTGCAGCAGGTCGTAAGTCTTGCGTTCGCGCTCGGTGGTGATGGCGCCGGCGGTCAAGGCAGGCACGATGAAGATAATCAGCATCAGCTCGATGAAGAGCACGCCGATGAAGAGCTCGCGTCCCAGGTCGCCAGTCACGACGACGCCGCCGGCGGGCACGCGCAGCAGATAAAGCAGAATGGTGAAAAAGCTCATCAGCGTCAGGAAGATGGAGATGATGGCGAAGCCGCGCACGCCGCGCATCCGCCCGCGCAGTTCTTTGACCATCACCGGATTCATGCGGAAGGCGCGCAAATCGCCGATGGTCATCAACCCGACTGTCGCCAGCGGGATCATCGCCAGGATGCCGGGCGTGAAGCCAAAGACGAGCAGCGCCGCCAGATTGGCCGCCGTCAGCAGCCAGGCGGTGAAAACGGTCCAGAGCTCCTGCGCCATGATCACCGCCGCCAGCACCAGCAGGATCGCCGAATTGGCGGCGATGCCGGCGAAGATCAGCAACGTCGCGGTATCGGCGTCGATGGTGAAGCGGTCGAGCGCCGCCTCTTGCAAGGCGATGAAGATCGCCGCGTCCTGGTTGGCGGCATGGATGGCGATGCCAACTACGATGAGGGCGGCAACCAGGTTGACCAGCGCGCCCCAGAACATGATCAGCGAGCTGCGCCGCAGCAGCCGTTCGCGCGGGGTCATCAGCTCGGGCGGGATGCGATCCCAGGCGCCGCCTTCCGGCACGTTGTCGCCGAAGAGACTGCGTATCAGGCGAGTGAGGTTTGTCAGGAGTTCGCGCATGGACTACTCATTTTGCCGTCGCTGAATATCAAAATAGCCTAGCGAGCGATAGAAACATATATCAAATTCCAGAAAGAAGTTCATTTGTCCGAAAATCACTGGCATGTTTTCGGACCGAACCCAAGCGAAAACAAGGTCGAGTGGGTAGCCCCCATTGAGATGTGGATGACTCGCCGATAACCGTATACCGAGACCTTGTGAGCTTCCGAAAGATCCAGCAACCGGGAAAGGCTGCAGATCGTTGTCCCAGACGGCGCCAAGCGCTTGCCCGACGTTGTAGGGCAAAACGCTTATCGACGAGCCGGAGTCCACAAGACCGGTTACGTCCAGCGATCGCCGCCTGTATCGCAGCGACAATCGCAAAAGCGGCATTGGTCCGGTCGCCTTTTCCACCCGGTCAACATAATTGAAACGAGCCACTATCCGATTTTTCGCTCGACAGGCTTATCTACTTCTCGCAGCATGCCGGTCAGCGCTTCAAGGGCCGCGGCGTTGCCATAAGGCGCGATGGTCTCGTGTATTATGTCGTCAGCAGCTAGCTCATCGACAAGTATCTGAAGCAGACGCAGTTTTTCGGCGCGACTAAGAGAACGCGCCTCGTCAATCAGTTGGTCAGTTAATCGTGTCGCTTCCATGAGCTCTGTGATCTCCGCATCTTGTAGCAAACCCGATTATACGCGACGTTTCACCCTTTATCATTGCCCAGCTGCAAAGTCGAGGACCACGTCCAGCGGCATCTCTTCCGGCTTGGCCGCCGGCGAGTAGCTCTGAATCACCGGCGGAAGGCGCAGGCGGTCGTCCGCGAATAGCCGCGCTCTTTCATCAGCGCGCGCTTCGTCCAAAGTTGCGCGGGCGATGTCATCGGGCAGGTCATCGTACATCCAGGCGAACTCGCCAGGGTCGGTGATGGGGCTTTGCCGGCAGTAATAATCAAGCATCGCCATAGTCGGGACGCCTCTCGATTACAAGAGCATGGTCCGCCGCCGCGCCAACTCGGCAATCACGACGCGGTCGGCTTTGCCAAAGCTGTAGTTGCTGAGCTGCGCTTCCGCCACCCAAGCCCAGTCCCTTACGCCCAGCGCCTGCGGTTCATCGTAAGGCGGCAGCGCGCCTTGGTAACGGCAATTGAAGGCGTACAGCGTGATCTTGAAATGGGTGAATGCGTGATCCACCACCGCGAAGCGCTCGCCCACCGCCACATCAATCGCCAGTTCTTCACGCAATTCCCGCTTGAGGCAATCAATGAGGCGCTCGCCTTTCTCGACCTTGCCGCCGGGGAATTCCCACAAGCCGCCGAGCAAGCCATCCAGCGGGCGCTGCGCGATCAGCAGCCGGTCATCCGCGCCCCGTATCAAGCCCGCGGTCACATCATAATGGGGCCTTGGCCTCCGTTTAGCGCGCCAGGGAAGATTGTTCTGCGTTCCAGCGGCCCAGGCGCGGCAATGCGCTTGAATCGGGCAGGCGCGGCAAAGCGGTCGCTTCGCCCGGCAGACGCGCTGGCCTAGTTCCATCAGCGCCTGGTTGTATTCGCCCGTGTCTTGCGCCGGCAGCCATTCATCCGCCAGCCGCCAGAGCTTCTCTTGCGTCGCCGCTTGACTGATATCATCGCGCATATCCAGCAGGCGGGTGAATACGCGGATGACGTTGCCATCGAGAACGGCGGCGGCGCGCCCGAAAGCGATGCTCGCGATGGCGCCAGCGGTGTAGCGCCCGATGCCGGGCAGCTTGAGCAATTCTTCCACGGTCGACGGCATGTTGCCGGCTCGCTCGTTGACGACGATGCCGGCTGCGCGATGCAGATTGCGGGCGCGGCTGTAATAACCCAAGCCCTCCCAAAGCTTCAGCACATCATCAAGCGAAGAAGCCGCCAGCGCCTCAATCGTGGGATAGACGCGGACGAAACGCTCGTAATAAGGAATGACGGTTTCCACCTGCGTCTGCTGCAGCATCACTTCGGACAGCCAGACTCGGTAGGGACTGGGCTGGCGGCGCCAAGGCAGGTTGGCTCGGTTTCCTCGATACCAGGAAAAGAGTTCTTGGGCGAAGGGCGGGGACATTTGAGAAATCAAAAACGTTTCGGAATGGCAGTCAGCGCAAAATCGCGCCAAGTATCTCAAAGCGTCTTGCGTTTCGGATTATGCCAAGCGCACCTCATCGCGGACCTCGAAATCGCTCTTGGGTCTTGCTCAGAACCACGATCGTCGCAGCCAACACTTGTATATGCGCTTGTTAATTCTGACATATCACGATGCTATAATCTATCGTGTGCGAATATCATAGGCGAGAAATCTACGGAGAGACATGGCACAGCAGTCAGAGGTCGAACAGTTAAGGGCAATAGGCGCTGAGATGGCAGACCAGTCTATGCGGACCAATACAAGACGAGACATTGAGTCCTTGGCTTCATTAGAGTCTGACGTACAATGGATAAAGTGGATTCTGGGTATTTTTGCTACCATAACAATTGGTGGCAGTGTTGTGGCGTTTTTCTACATTTTGCAGCGATTCGACAATTTAGACACCGTTCTCTTGGAGATTGTTCAGAAACTTTCCACGTAAGGGGAATCCCGTTGGCTTTCCGTAACCAGCTAGAGCAGCGTGAGGGCGTGCCGATAAACATCAAGCGCCGCGTCCAAGCGCCCCTGCCGCATGAAGGCGTCGCCCAATACGCGATGCACAGACGGGTTGCGCCGGTATTTCTCTTGGGCGATCAATCCCCGCATATCGCCAATGACCCACTCCAAGCCCGCGCTGGTGCGCAGCAGCGTTTCGTAATCAGCCAGCGCCGCCCGCAATTCATTCGCTTCGACCTTGCCGCGCGCCGAATAGATGGCGGCCGCCAAGCCGGGCGGAGGCGGTTTGGCGGCCGCGGCAACTGGCGTGGGAGCGGGCGTCGCCGCGGGCTGCGGGGGTCCCCCTTCGCCAGCGGCAATCTCGCGCAAGCGGTTGATGTACCAGGTTTCCAGGTCAACCGGCCGCTCGCCCAACATAAAAGCTTTTGTCAAGCCATCGACTGCGGGCGCCGCTTGCTCGGGTTGGGCGATGCGCGCTTCCGCCGGCTCCGCATTATCCGGCACCGGCGCCATCGACTGCGTGCTGTACTCTTCGCCCTCGCGATTTGTCATGCCCATAATTGAATCGAGCACGGCCGCGCTATTATCCGGGCGCCGCGTGTAGAGGCTCTCGTCATCCAGGTCGTCAAGCGTTTCATCGTCTTCGTAGGCATCGTCAAAGTCAGCGCCGGCATCGGCGTCGAAAGCGGCGTCCTCATGGGCTTTCGCCGGCTCGCTATGTGAAGCCAAGGGCAGGCGCGGACCGGCGTTTCTATTGCTCAAGCTGTCGAGCCATTCCAGCGGATCTTCCTGCGCCCCTTGCGCCAGCAATTCGTCAAGGTTTTCCGGCGGCGGCGCTGGCGGACGATAATCAGTGATCTCGGGCAATTCTTCTTCGGTTTCGGCGGCGCTGATTTCAGCCAGCCAAGCCATCGCCTCGGCATCGAGGGGACCGCTGTCTTGATGATCGAAGCGAGCCAGATCAACCGGCGTCTCTTCGTCTTCATCGGCGAAATTGTCGCCAACGCTCAGGTTGTCCTCGGTCGGCGGCGCGGCGGCGCTCTGCGTGTCATTCAGCCAGGCGGACCATGTCTCGTCGGCTTTGTCGGCTTCGTCGTCGGGGTAATCGTCGCCTTCGCCAGCGGCGTCATCAGTGAAGTCGGACGAGACGGCGCCCTGGAGTTTGGTCAACTCTTCCAGCCATTTGATCAGCTCTTCTTGCGACATGGAATCAAAATCGGGCAGTTCGGGGTCTTCAAACATGTTCTCAATTATTCCAGGTTCATCGTGCGGATAAGGCGACCGGGCGGGCGACCATGCAATGCGAGAATCGAAGCGGAGACCTATTATAGCGTCGTTTGATCGTCTCGGCGACTGCGCTTAGGATCATCGGCATCGGTCGCATCGGCGCCTGGCTTATCGTAGTTGAGCCAAGCCGGGGGCGCCTCGGCCGCTTGATCGGCATCCGCAATCAGATCACCGCCCAAGCCGATATCGTCGAAATCGAAGTCGGCGCCCGCAGCCGAAATCTCGTCGGTCGCCTTTTCGAAATCGAAATCAGCGTCATCGACGCCAATCGCATCATAATTGAGCGACTCCGCATCTTCATCCAGCGTGATGGCGATGGTCTTTTCGGTTGGGGATTCAAGATCAAAATAATCGTCCCAATCGAGGCTCGCGAAGCTCAGCTGCTGAGTATCCTCATCGAGACTGATGGCGTCGAGCTTGTCCGTTGGCGTATCAAAATTGAAGTAATCGTCAAAGGTGAGGTCGTCCAGGTCGAGCGCCTCAATGTCTTCGTCCAGGCTGAGCGCGGTGACGGCGGTCACGGCGGCGGGTGTACCGGCTGCGCGGTTCTGCATGGTGGTCAGCCAAGCGGGTGGATTGCTGAAGCGGAAGTAAGGCGTGGCGGACGCTTCGTCCGGGTCGATCGCCTTCATCTCGCCGGTCTCTTCCTGCACGATATCGCTGACCCAGGCGAACTCCTTGCCCGGCGATGACATCGGACGGGCATATTCATTCACATCATCGGTCGAGGCGTCATTCTCGCGATCCAAACCCGGCACAACCGCATTCAGCCAATCGGGCGCGCCGTCGCCGCCGGCATCTTCCACAAAATCAGCCAGCTGATCGGCATCATCCAAACCCCAGGCCCGCGCCTGCTCTTTTGCTGAAGAGAGCCTGCTATCGGGCGTCGCGAGCGCCGCTTCGTCATCGGCGGACGATAGGGCGCGCAGCTCGCCGTCACCCAAGTCTCGGGGGTCATCGCGCAGCCAATCGACGTAAGGGTCGTCATCATCGTCATCGCCCAATTCCGCGCCCCAGCCTTCGATCAATTCGGCGTTCAGTTGATTGGGGTCGTCGGCTTCAGCGGGATCAAGCAGCAAGCCGGCGCGGGCCGCTTCATCGGCTTCGAGCCAGGCGGTTCCGGGGGGAGAATGCAGCAGGTCGTCGTCAATATCCAAGGCGCTCTCGCCGGCTTCCTCAGCGGCGCCAGCGGGCTCGGCGGTGATCCAATCTTCAATGTCGCTCAGGCGCAGCGGCTCGGTGTCAGAATCAAGCTTGAGCAGGTTTTGCAGTTGTTCATCTTCGCCGAAGAGGTCAAGCTCGCTATCGCTGTTCTTGTCCATCGCCTCGCGCATCGCCGCCGATAACCAAGGCGCGCCGCCGGCATCTTCGTCTTCACCCGCCTTCACCCATTCGCGTTCGAAATCGTCGAGATAAGCCAGGGACTCGTCTTCAGCTTCGAGCTCAAGGCTGCCTCCCTGGATTTCCGCCATCCAGCCGCCGTCTTCTTCCGAGGAGTCCAGGCGCTCCAACAAGTCGGTCAAGTCGTCATCCAAGTCGGCGCGCATGGCTTCAGGCTCGGCTGTTTCAGCCTCATCGGAGGCGGCGCGCGCCTGGGCGACAAACTCGACCACGCCCTCATCATCATCCGCGTCTTCCTCTACGAGCGGCAGGTCGTCGCTCTCGTCCGCCCCGGGAGCAACTGGCTCGATGAAGCCCCGCTCCTCCATCGAGGCGAGCAGCGCTTCGGCATCGTTCTCGCTTTGAGGCGCCTCGCTGACCGAAGCCACCGGCTCGCCAATCACGAGTTCGCTGAACAAGTCTTCCAGCTGTTCGTCAGAGAGCAAATCGTCGAGATCGGCGGTGACATCTTGTTCAGCCGGCGCCGGCTCGCCCTCGTCAATCCCCAGCAGCGCGCCAAGCCCGCCGCCGCTTTCGTCCGCGTCAGCGCCCGCCTCGCCCAAGTTGTCGAGCCATTCCGGATTAACTATTTCATTTTCGCGCGGCATTGCGCTGTAGTCCAACCGCTCCAGCAGCAGCAGGGTCTCGGGCGCTTCTTCGCCCGTCGCCATTTGATGCGCCAGATAGGGGTCGAGGTCTTCAATGCGCTCGAGATAGCGCTGCGCATCCGATGGGCGCTGTTCCGCCAGCCAGAGCTCGGTCATGATGCGATTGGCGTCGATGGCGTAGGGCAGCCGATCGAGGATGTCAAGCGCGGCTTCGGCGGCGTCCATTCGCTGGCCATCAAGCCAAAGCGCGCGCGCCCGCAAGAGCTGCAAGTCGATGCGCTGCGGGTTGTTCTCCATTGCCGCCGCCAGCGTATCAAGCGCCCCCGTCAACAGATTGGCGCGGATATGCTGCTGCGTCAAGGCGGCGGCGCTAAGCTGCATGCGATCAATCTCTTCGTGCCGATGAACGCGATAAAGCTCGCGGACGAGCGCAATGGTTTCCTGGTCGTTCGGCTTTTGATCGAGCGCGCGCTCGGCGTGCCAGATGGCGCGGTCGTATTGCTCAAGCTGCTCAAAAACGCGGGCCAGCTGCGAATGCGTATGAAAGTCTTGCGGCTGCGCCCCGAGCGCCCGGCGGAGCAGGCTCCCCGCTTCGTCCCAGCGGCCGCTCGCGACCAGCGCATCGCCCAATTGCTGATAGGCGCGCAGGTTCTTGGGTTGGGATTTAAGAATGTGGCGGGCATGGGCGATCACTTCGTCGTAGCGGTTCTCGCCCAAGAGGCGCTCGAGCTCGTTCTGATAAGCGCTCAAACTGATCTCGGCCATAAGGATCCTGACTTGCTGTGCTAAGCCGGCAAATTTCTTTGCAGTATAGCATGGGAGCCTGGATGGCGTTTGGCCTACGCTTGCGATCCACGCCGCCGTTCGCCCCGATTATGTCTTCGTCCAGCAGGCGACTCACCTTTTCTCCCTTCAAGGCACGTCCGTTGCTGAGTCACAATACACCGCCAGGCGCGAATTGAATATTCTATATGTGTGGGCTAGCCGCCGGCTCGCCCGTACAGCCTCTCAATTGGTTTGGCAAATTCTTGTGTACCGCAGTCGTTATCACTACTTACTTGGAATCACCTCTGCCCCTTTGCGGCAATGCCCTAAACATAATCGCGTATCCCGTCTTCAAACTCGGCTTCATCGCCATCGCGCAGGGCGTAAAGCGCCTGAATCAGCGCGTAATGGCGCCAGTAAAAGCGCGCCCGCCGCTTGCCCGTTCCCAGCGCCGGGTAGTGACGGCAGACGCGCTCGACGAAGGTCTCGCCGTAGCTAGCGAGCAATGCGCCCAGGTCTTGCGCCGGGTCGCCCGGACCACAGAAGCCGAAGTCGATAATGCCGCTGATTCGTCCGTCTCGGTAGAGGATGTTGCCCGTCCCGAAGTCGCCGTGAATCAGGCACTCGCCATAGCGCCATAAATCCGCGTCATTCAGCGCCCGTTCAAAGTTTCGCGCCACCTGTTCACGGGCGTCGCCGCGCATATATGGAAAGAGCTTGGCGCGCATGGCGTCGCCGAGCCGCGCCCATTCGTCCCTGGCGCTTTCGCCAGCGGACGTCAAGCCAAGCTCAGCCGGCGGAATGGCCTGCAGCGTCCGCAAGAAGCCCGCCAGATCACGCGCGATACCTTCCAGGATCGCGTCGTCGGCTTTTGGCGCGGCGAATTTCTCGCGCAGAAGGGGCTCGCCGGGAATAAGCGGATAGCCCATGAAGAGCGGGAGGCCCGCGCCGTCGTATGCATGGCAGCGCGGTTCGGGAATTGGCAGGGGCAGTCTGCCCGCCAGGCGCGGCAGGATTTGCAGCTCGCGCGCCAGGTCGGCGGCTGCGCCCACGCTCTTGGGAAAGCGGAAGATCCAGCGCTCATCGAGGCAAAGGACATGATTGAACTGACCGGAGGATTGCAAGAGTTGAGCCTCGCGAAAGGCCAGTTCGGGCAGATGCCGCTTGAGCAGCGCGAGGTAATGATTCGTCAGAGGCGAGAGCTGTGCCATTTCAAGCCATGTTTTGAGTTCATGATAAGGGATAGACTCCAAGAAAGACAGGCAAATATAGCTAGGGGGTCCAAGCATCCTTCGCCATCAACAGGGCTCAGGCGGTCTGGCGCATCCGCATACCCCCGGGGGGCGGCCGCAGCGTAGGAATCTTTTAATCGAAAAGCCGTCCAGCGCTTAAGGCTTCTTGCGCAGACATTCACCGAGGACGGCAAATTGAGCGGCGCGCGAGGGCTAATCTTTCTTTTGAAACACGATTCTCATATTCACTGAATTGCCGCTACCGACAGGGTCCCGCTCTCATCCGACACCGCGATACAGCGATCATCCGGCGACCAAGCCAGGTTGGCAATCGGCGCTTTGAACACAGCATCCGCCAGCAGAGCGGTTTTCTTCTTCTTGACTTTCCAGATCGCCAGCAGGCCATCATTGCCGCCAGACGCCAGCAACATGCCCTGCCGCTGAAACTTCAGATGCTTGATGAGATGCTGATGTCCTTCCAACATTATTGGTCGAGTGTTTGCGGGACCCGCGCCGGAACAGTCCCAGATCACAACCTGAGTCCCGCCGCCGGTCGCCAGATAGCGGCTGCTGAAGCTCCATGCCAGCTCGAGCACCTTGGTTTCGTAGCCCCACATCTGCAGATCTTTGCCGGTATCGGCGATCCAGAAATGCACTGTCGAGTCCTGGTCGCCCGTGGCGATGTATTTGCCATCGGGGCTCCATTCCAATGTGAGCGTCGACCCCTGCCATTCAAAACGGCGCAGTGGTTCCGGCTCTGCAGGGTCATACAGCACGACTCCATTGTAGGCGGAGATGGCGAACTGAACCCCGTCATAGCGCCACTTGATGTCGGTAATGGTGCTGTTCGCATCGGGATATTCTCGGATCAATTCCCCGCTGCTGTTCCACAGTCGAAGTTTGCGCCCGGCGGCTGACACGAGCCAATCGCCCACCGGGCTGAAGGCGACGCGCTCCACCCAGCTCGCCCCGCCTGACATTTCGGATGTCTGCGTTCCCGTCTCGGCATCCCAAAGCCGCGCTTTGCCGTCTTGCCCGACGCTAGCGAGCAGACGGCTGTCTTTGTGCCAGGAAATTGCCATCGTATCGAGGGCATGGCCGCGCAGCACCCGCTGAACCGCGCCATCCGCGCTATCAAACAGCGTGATTGGGCCGGACACGCCGGCAATTGCCAAGCGTTTGCCATCCGGCGACCACGCCAGCCCAATCGGGTGATCGTCAATATTGACGCGCCATACTGCTTTGAGCGATGGTTGCGCCCGTTTGTGCTTGCGCCGCGTCATGACGCGAGACATTCGCGGAAGCCGTTTTCCAGCGCATCCCGATCCAGGTTGCGCCCGATGAAGATCATCTTGTTTTGACGCCGTTCGGCGCCCCAGGGGCGATCCGGGCTGCCATCAAAGAGCATGTGCACCGCCTGAAATACGAAGCGCTTATCCCAACCGCGCACGCTCAACACGCCTTTCATGCGGAAGATGTCCTGCCCTTGTTCGCGCAAGAGCTGGCTGAGCCAGCCATTGAGCTTCTCTAGCTGGAGATCGCCGGGGATGGTGATGCCAACGGAAGACACTTCTTCGTCGTGTTCATGATCGGGCTTGTATTCGCGGGTCTTGAGCGGGTCCGGCACGGAATCCGCGCCGCGCAAGCAGGCGTCGAATTCGTCCGGGTGATGTTCGGTGAACAGTTGGTAATAGCCCGGCTGTTCGATCGCGACATTGAAGACGGTCTCACCGTTTTCGTTCAGCACGAGCTGGTTGTACTGTCCTTTGCCAAGGCGCATCATTTCGCCCGCCACTAAAGCCTGCTCATCTTCCGAGAAGGTCAGCACGGCGTCCATCAGCGTCGCTTCCTGCGCCGCTAATCCCATATTCGCCAGCGGCAACAGCGCGGCGCCCATGGCCGGGTCTGGTCCATCACCCATCATCCATTTGTAGGTCCCGGCGTTCAGTTGATAGATGCCCGACCATTCAAAGGGGTATTCCGGCTCCATGAACTTCGGGTCGATCTCCAGCGCCCGTTCGAGATCGAAGCCGCCCACATTCAGGATCTTGTCCATCTCGACCACGGCGTCGCGGCTGCGATAGATTTTCGCCATGCTGTTCATGCTTTTGATGCGGGCTTCCAGTCGCTCGAGGTCTCCCGGGGCGACCAGATCAATCTTGTTGAGCAGGATGACATCGGCAAAGGCAACCTGTTCTTTGGCTTCGTCGCTGTCGTCAATATGTTCCCAGATGTGCTTGGCGTCGACCAAGGTGACAATCGCATCCAAATGGAGCTTCTGCTGCATGTCATCATCGACGTAAAAGGTCTGCGCGACGGGACCGGGGTCAGCCATGCCGGTGGTTTCGATCATGATGTAATCAAACTTGTCGCGGCGTTTCATAAGATGGCCAAGGATGCGAATCAGATCGCCGCGCACGGTGCAGCAGATGCAGCCGTTGTTCATCTCGAAGATTTCTTCTTCCGCGCCAATGACCAGATCGTTATCGATGCCGACCTCGCCAAATTCATTCTCAATCACCGCGATTTTTTTGCCGTGATTTTCGGTAAGGATGCGGTTGAGCAGCGTGGTTTTGCCGGACCCCAGAAAACCGGTCAGCACCGTAACGGGAACTCGTGATTCAGCTGTATTCATTATGTTTCTGCCTCCTCTATTGAACTGTCGTTTGAACTTTCGTTTTCGTACTTTTAGCAGAACAAGAAAATAATGAGAATTTGTAGGGGCGTCTCGCCGAGACGCCCGCGTTTCCATGTCTACTAGCAGGGCGTTTCAGCGAAACGCCCCTACCTTTGGGATATGAAGCGATTGTCCGGTTTTTGCATCAACCAGGCAACGCTTCAAGCCCTAAAGCGGCATGAACAGCCTCCGAGAAATCAAATGGCTCATAAACCTGAATATCGCTGTAAGCCTTCAGTTTCCGCGCCAGATACGGGTTATGCGTCTGAGCAAGCCGATCAATGAGAGACACTGTTGTAATCTGAAGGTCTTCACTGCGCAAACCATCCAGGATCGTCGCCAGCGCCCCCGAATCCGCCTGCGCAGAGACGGGCAGAATCGCATAATCAGCATCAAGTCGCCCCAGCTGCGAGATCAGCGCCGGCGCCAGCGAACAGCAGACACAACCGCCCGCCAGCCGTTGCCGCCTTAGCCCAGCTATCGCCAGCGGCGCATCGCTATTGTCGATCAGCGCGAGGCGATCAGTCTTGGCAGACAACACTTCAATGAGCGCCTGCGTGAACCGGGCTTTTGGCTGATGCAGCATCCCGGTGATGACGATCAACCGCATGGCTAATCTCCCGCTGCGAAGGCGCCATCCAGGGCGAACAACGGGCGGTAGGCATCATGCCCGGCGCCATAAGTTCGATCCATCAAGGCGGCGTACTCGGCCGCATGCGCTGGATTGCTGCGCCAGCGCACACCTAGATACTCCGCCGCTTTGACGATGCCCAGCACACCGTGTTTAATCTCCTCAAAGGTGTAATCGGGCCCCACCGGGACGTATAACCAGCGGGCGAGATTCGCCGCCGTCGCTCGGTGATCGGGCGCGCCGTCAGCCCGGAGCGCGGCGTAATGCAAAGGCTGAATCTGCGGCAGCCAGCACGGGCGTATTTTCCTGCTCAACATAGGCGTAAAAGGTGGGGACATCGCACTCCGGCGGAATCTGCACCGCGACCGCGGTCGCCAGCGCCAGCCTGTTGGGCTCGTGCGTCGCCAGCCCGGCCGCTTCACGCAGGCCGCGCCGCGCCTCCGCCAAATTCGCGCTTTGCCGCTCCGCCAGTTCTGGCAGGCGTTCACACTGCGCTAATGCCTGCGCCGCGTTCGGGCAGTCCGCCGGCTGACGTAATGCTTTGACCTTGGCATAGAGCGCCGCATCACTGAATGCCAGCAACGCGCCGGGGCGGTCATCAGCCAGATGCAAGCCGTAGAGCGTCACCGCCGGGCGCGCGGCCGGGCCGGGCATAGGCAGGGTGTCGGCGAAGTCGAGCCAGGCAGCATCCTGCGGCTGCCACAACCCGCGAAGCACCTGCGTCCAACTGAAGCGCGTACCGGGCGTCGCCAGCCGCAGATCCGCGTCAAAGTCCAGAAAGCGCGGCCGCGCCTCATGATGTTTGACCGACTCCGCCAGATCATGGCTGGCATTCGCCGGCATACCCACCCATTCACCTGGCTGAATCCCGGCCGCCTGATGCAGCAAGCGGCGAGCGCGGTAGGCATCGCGCGCCAGCAGAACCATTGCGCCGCCCAGCCGATCCGACCAGGCCTCTTCGGCGAACGCAAGCGTCGCATCGGCATGAATTGCGGTGTCAGGGGGCGGGGTCAGCACATCATCCAGCGGTGGATGGGCGGCATAATCCGCGCCACGCACCGGCAAACCACCCAGCGCCCCCACCGGGCAAAATCCGCCTAGCCACAATGTTCCCCAATCGACAGACAAATTCATCGTGTTCTTTCTCCTGAATCATCAATCGGTTTGCTGACAGTCCGCGCAGGCGCCAAAGAGTTCCAATCGGCTATTGATAATGTGATGCCCGCTGGCGTCTTCTGTGTGCTGAATCAGATCGTCCAGCGGCTGGCTGTCGAGATAATCCGCTCGTCCGCAGTCCAGACAGATAAAGAGCATCATTAGCTCAGGCAGGGTTGGCACGAAGCGACTGCATCCCTGATAACCATGAACGCGGCGTATTAAGCCCAGGTTTTCGAGCTTCTCGACCATGCGGTAAACCGTCGCTCTGCCGGTTTTTGGGCGCGACTGCCGGGCGGCATCCCAAGCCTGCTCGGCGCTGAGCGGATATTGGCTGTGCGCGAAGATATCGATCAAGGTCTCCTGAACTGTCGTCACACGGAAGCCGCTCTCGTCGAGCGCAGCCAGCCAGTCTTCGGGATTGATGCTTTGCTTGGGCATGAGACATCCAACCTCGCGCTTCTTATTGATACCACGTATCAGTAACATTGCTATTGATACCATGTATCAATAAGGTTGGCAACAGGAAATCTGAATCGAGGTCAGGTTGAGCGGTCGACCGGTAACAGCGCCTTCAACACCACTAGCGGCTTATCGCGCTTCAGCAGAAACTTTCTTTCAGCGGCCGCCCTTCATCATGTGATAATGCGCCTCTAATCCACGCGCAATATAAAGCCTTGCCCACTTAAAGACCGTGACATAGGCTAAGGAGTTATGTCGACCGCCTAGACTTCAGACAGGAATATCCTGATGGCCAACTCCGCCAAGCCAATTATCTTGTTCACCAACGATGACGGCATTGAGTCGCCCGGTTTGTGGGCGGCGGTAAAAGCATACGAGGGCGCCGGTCATCTGCTGGTGGCGGCGCCGCGCGAGCAGCAATCGGGCATGGGGCGCAGCATGCCCCACTACAGCGAGGGGCGCATCTTCCCTTACGAAGCCCCGATCGACTGCGCAAATTGCAGCGCCTACGCGGTGGATGGCACGCCGGCGCAGGCGGTGCAGCATGCTGTGCTCGAATTGGCGACGGGAAAACCAGCGCTGCTGGTATCGGGCATAAATTATGGCGAGAATACCGGCAACGGCGTCACGATATCGGGCACCGTCGGCGCGGCGCTGGAAGCGGCCAGCCTCGGCATTCCCGCCATCGCCGTCAGCCAACAGACGCCCACCGACCTGCACCGCAGCTACTCGAATTCGGTCGATTTCCGCGTGGCGGCTGATTTCGCCCTGCAAATGGGCAGTTGGCTGATGGGTCACAGCGCCTTGCCCGATGATGTCGATGTCTTGAAGATTGATGTGCCCTGGGGCGCGAAGCGCGAAACCGAATGGCGCTTGACCCGCCTGTCGCGCCGCCGCGTCTATTGGCCCACGCGCCCCGAGCGGCTGGCGCTGCACGATTCCGGCAAGCTGGGTTATCAGTACAATAGCGACCCCACCGCCGCCGAGCCGGACAGCGATGTCTATGCCCTGCTGAATGACGCGGTCATCTCGGTGACGCCGATCAGCCTCGATATGACCTCGCGCACCGATATGTTCCGCCTGAGCCAGATCATGCTCGGCAAGCAGGAATACGGGCGATAGCGCCGCGGCTTCAGTGCAATCGCATCAAATCGTTCTTTTACCACCGAGTACACAGAAGTAAACGCAAGTAATTCATGCGAAAAAGGCGATGCTAATCTGATTCGAGATCTGTAGGGGCGAGACTTGTCTCGCCCACTATGTCGCCACTGTACATGTGGGCGACTCAAGAGTCGCCCCTACGACGTTCCTTCATTTTGTTGCATTACTTTATTGGACTTACTGAGGG